>NZ_JBVHVI010000003.1:89403-511869 GCF_055564915.1 Streptomyces sp. NPDC028928 | reverse complement strand
TCCACCACAGATACCCCCTGTTACATAACCCCACCATAGCCATTGCACACTGCACCCCCGGGAGGGGTCTGCCCCGCCCCCTCCCCCAACCCCCCACCTCCCCCGCCACCCCCCCCCGCCCCCCGCTCGGCGTACGGCGAACCCGGCCCGGCGGCGCCGCCGTACGGGGCCGGTGTGCCGCGGCAGCCGTCGTACGTCGACGGCCAGGGGCACGAGGAGGGCGCCGGCTACGGCGACTACGACAGCGGCTACAACACGGGCCAGGTCTACGGCGCCCCCGGCGGCAGCGGACCGGGCACCCCGGCGGGTGGGTCCACCCGCTCCCCGCGCCCCGCGCCGAACTGGCGGCGCCGGATCAAGTGGACGGCGATCTCGCTGGCCACCGTGCTGGTCGTCACCTCGGTCGCGACCTACTTCTGGGCCGACTCCAAGCTGCGCCGCGAGGTGGACCTGTCGAAGGTCATCGACCGGCCGGAGGCGGGCGAGGGCACGAACTACCTGATCGTCGGCTCGGACAGCCGTGAGGGCATGTCCAAGGAGGACGAGAAGAAGCTGCACACCGGCGGTGCCGAGGGCAAGCGCACGGACTCGATGATGATCCTGCACGTCGGTGACAACGGCGACACGCTGATCTCGCTGCCGCGCGACTCGGACGTGGTGGTGCCGTCGTACCAGGGCTCGACGTCCGGGAAGACCTACCCGGCGCGGGGCCGGCACGCGAAGCTGAACGCGACCTACGCCGAGGACGGGCCGACGCTGCTGGTCCGCACGATCGAGGCCAACACCGGACTGCACATCGACCACTACGTGGAGATCGGCTTCCAGGGCTTCGCGAACATCGTGGACGCGGTGGGCGGTGTCGAGATCGACATCGACAAGGGTTTCAAGGACAAGTGGTCCGGCGCCGACTTCGAGGCCGGCAAGCAGACCCTGAACGGCCAGCAGGCGCTCGCGTTCGTCCGTACCCGGCACGCGTTCGCCGCGTCCGACCTGCAGCGCACCAAGAACCAGCAGAAGTTCCTGGCCGCGCTGGCCCACCAGGTGGCCACGCCGTCGACGGTGCTGAACCCGTTCAAGTTCTACCCGACCATGGGCGCGGGCCTGGACTCGCTGATCGTCGACAAGGACATGTCCCTGTGGGACCTGGCCTCGATGTTCTGGGCGATGAAGGGCGTCAGCGGCGGTGACGGCACCTCGATGAACATGCCGATCTCCGGCTCCTCCGGCGGCAACCTCGTCTGGGACAAGGCGAAGGTGAAGACGCTGGTGGACGAGCTGAACAAGGACGAGAAGGTCACCGTCTCCGGCAACTGACACCGTCACGCGCACCGGTCCGAGGGCACCCCGCGGGGTGCCCTCGGCCGTGTCGCGGTGGGATCACATGCTGGCGCCCGCCATCGCCCGGCAGGTCTCCGCGCAGCGGCGACACGCCTCGGCACAGCGCATCATCTGCTGGTCGTCCGGCATGGACATACACGCCTCGGCGCACATCTCACAGGCCCGCGCGCAGACGGCGCACATCTCGCCCGACATGGGCGAGCGCCGCATCATCATGTCGGCGCACATGCGGGTCGTCTCGGAGCAGTCCATGAGCGCGCGCATGACCTGCATCTGCGCCTGGCCGCCCTGCTGCATGCAGGAGCTCATGGTCTCCTCGCACATGTTGTGGCAGTTCATGCAGGCGTCGATGCAGTCCTGCATCTGCTGCGTCAGGGCAGGCATCATTCCGGACTGGGTCATGGCTCCTCCTGGGAGGCGATGGGACCCGGGGCGGGCCCCGTGTGCTTCCGTCCTACGACGGGGAGCGGTGTCCCGCATGTCGGGGGACGGCTGCCTGCCCCACGCCGGAACGGCGCCCGGCACGAAGAAGGCGCCCCGCAGGGCGCCTTTCCCGAAGCCCGGTGCCTTACGGCAGGTTGCGGGCCATGACGATGCGCTGGACCTGGTTGGTGCCCTCGTAGATCTGGGTGATCTTGGCGTCGCGCATCATGCGCTCCACCGGGTAGTCACGGGTGTAGCCGTAGCCGCCGAGGAGCTGGACGGCGTCGGTGGTGACCTCCATGGCGACGTCCGAGGCGAAGCACTTGGCGGCGGCGCCCAGGTAGGTGAGGTCGGCGTCGCCGCGCTCGGAGGCGGCGGCGGCCTGGTAGGTGAGGGCACGGGCCGCCGAGATCTTCATGGACATGTCGGCGAGCATGAACTGGATGCCCTGGAAGTCGGCGATCGGCTTGCCGAACTGCTTGCGCTCCTGGACGTAGCCCTTGGCGTAGTCGAAGGCGCCCTGGGCCACGCCGAGGGCCTGCGCCGCGATGGTGATGCGGGTGTGGTCCAGGGTCTTCATGGCCGTCATGAAGCCGGTGCCCTCCTCGCCGATCATGCGGTCGGCGGGGATGCGGACGTTGTCGAAGTAGACCTCGCGGGTCGGCGAGCCCTTGATGCCGAGCTTCTTCTCGGGGGCGCCGAAGGAGACGCCCTCGTCCGACTTCTCGACGACGAAGGCGGAGATGCCCTTCGAGCGCTTCGAGGGGTCCGTGACCGCCATGACCGTGTAGTACTCGGAGACGCCCGCGTTGGTGATCCAGCGCTTCACGCCGTTGAGGACCCAGTGGTCGCCGTCGCGGACGGCCTTGGTCTTCATGCCGGCCGCGTCCGAGCCCGCCTCCGGCTCGGAGAGGCAGTACGAGAACATCGCGTCGCCCTTGGCGAGCGGGGTCAGGTACTTCTTCTTCAGCTCCTCGCCGCCGGAGAGGATCACCGGGAGGGAGCCGAGCTTGTTCACCGCGGGGATGAGGGAGGAGGAGACGCAGGCGCGGGCGACCTCCTCGATCACGATGACCGTGGCGAGCGCGTCGGCGCCGGCGCCGCCGTACTCCTCCGGTACGTGCACGGCGTGCAGGTCGCCTGCGACGAGGGCGTCGAGGGCCTCCTGCGGGAAGCGGGCCTCCTCGTCCACCGCCGCGGCGTACGGCGCGATCTTCGCCTCGACCAGGGAACGGACGGCGTCCCGGAGCATGTCGTGCTCCTCGGACGGGCGGTACAGGTCGAAGTCAGCCGATCCGGCCACGGTCTCTCACGCTCCAAAGACGCAGTGATACTGAGGCTAATTACCGTTAAGTAACTCAAATTTTAGAGCCCTGGCCCTGACCCGCCTACGTGAGCTACACGACAGCGGGGAAATTGCCCGCCGAGGGGCCCGACTATGCTCAGGGGCCGCATCACCGACGTACCCGAGCTGGAGCGCATCCATGAGCCTGAAGATCACCGTGATCGGCACCGGCTACCTCGGCGCCACGCACGCCGCGGCCATGGCCGAGCTGGGCTTCGAGGTGCTGGGCCTGGACGTCGTACCCGAGAAGATCGCCATGCTGGAGCGCGGCGAGACACCGATGTACGAGCCGGGGCTCCAGGAACTGCTGCGCAGGCACGTCGCCGGGATCGAGGGGTCCACCGGGCGGCTGCGGTTCACCATGGACTGGGCCGAGGCCGGCGCCTTCGGCGATGTGCACTTCGTGTGCGTGAACACCCCGCAGAAGCACGGCGAGTACGCGTGCGACATGTCGTACGTCGACTCCGCGATCGCCTCCCTCGCCCCGCATCTGCACGGCCCGGCCCTCGTCGTCGGCAAGTCGACGGTGCCGGTGGGCTCCGCCGACCGGCTGGCCGCCTACCTCGCCGAACACGCCCCGGCCGGCGGCGACGCCGAGCTGGCCTGGAACCCGGAGTTCCTGCGCGAGGGCTTCGCCGTCCAGGACACCCTGCACCCGGACCGGATCGTCGTGGGTGTGCGCAGCGAGCGTGCGGAGAAGCTGCTGCGCGAGGTGTACGCCGGCCCGATCGGCGACGGCACGCCCTTCGTGGTCACCGACTTCCCGACCGCGGAGCTGGTGAAGACGGCCGCGAACTCCTTCCTCGCCACCAAGATCTCCTTCATCAACGCGATGGCCGAGGTGTGCGAGGCCGGCGGCGGTGACGTGGCGAAGCTCGCGGAGGCCATCGGGTACGACGACCGGATCGGCCGCAAGTTCCTGCGCGCCGGCATCGGCTTCGGCGGCGGCTGCCTGCCCAAGGACATCCGGGCGTTCATGGCCCGCGCCGGTGAGCTGGGCGCCGACCAGGCGCTGACCTTCCTGCGCGAGATCGACTCCATCAACATGCGCCGGCGCGGCGCGATGGTCGAGATGGCCCGGGAGGCGCTCGGCGGCGGCTCCTTCCTCGGCAAGCGGGTCGCGGTGCTCGGCGCCACCTTCAAGCCCGACTCGGACGACGTCCGCGACTCGCCCGCGCTGAACGTGGCCGGCCAGATCCACCTCCAGGGCGGCCAGGTGACCGTGTACGACCCGAAGGGCATGGACAACGCCCGCAAGGTCTTTCCGACGCTGGGCTACGCCGACTCGGCACTGGCGGCCGTCCGGGGCGCCGACATCGTGCTGCACCTGACCGAGTGGCAGGAGTTCCGCGAGCTGGACCCGGCCGCGCTCGGCGAGGCGGCGACGGCCCGGGTGATCCTCGACGGCCGCAACACCCTCGACCCGGAGCTGTGGCGGCGGGCCGGGTGGACGTACCGGGCGATGGGCCGCCCCACGGCATAGCCGTGGAAACGGGCGACGCCGGTTCGGCCGAGGCTCAGTCGGCCGAACCGGCGTCTGTTCGCATTCTGCACCACGCCGTGCGGCTCACGCGCCCTTCGCCCGGTACCGCCGCATCTTCGCGCGGGCGCCGCACACCTGCATCGAGCACCAGCGGCCGCGGCCGGCGGGACTGCGGTCGTAGTACGCCCAGTGGCAGGTCTCGGCCTCGCACGCCTTGAGCCTGGCCCAGGTGCCGGCCACCAGCGCCTCGGCGACGGCGGCGGCGACCCGGGAGAGCAGCGGGTCCGTGTCGGCGGGGGCCAGACGGGCCGAACCGTCCTCTTCGTCCACGGCGACGTACAGCGGGGCCCGCGCCAGCAGGGCGTTCAGCGGGGTCACCGCGCGGTGCGGCGGGTGGCCGGCGTGGGCGAGCAGCGTGGCCCGCAGCGACTCGCGCAGTTCCCGGGCCTCGGCCAGGCCGGCCTCCGTGATCCCGAGGCGAGCGCGGCCCTCCGGCGTGTCCAGCGCGTCGGCGCCCGTCTCGATGTCCAGCGTGTTCACCAGGGACTCGATCAGGGCCAGGCCGCCGGGAGCGGCCGATCTCTCGCTCATGCTTGCGACGTTACCTCCGATGCGGGAGTATGCAGTAACCGTTACCGGTTGCCCGCCTCTGCGGGTAACGCATGGAGGAGGTAGTCATGGCTCTCGCCAAGCTCGGTGCCGTGGTGCTGGACTGTCCCGACCCCCGCGCGCTGGCCGGCTTCTACGCCGGTGTGCTCGGCGGCACGGTGGAGGCGGACCCCGAGGACAGCGCGTGGGTCGACCTGAAGGTGCCCGGCGGGCCGACGCTGGCCTTCCAGCGGGCGCCCGGGTTCGTGCCGCCGCGGTGGCCCGCGGCGGACCACTCGCAGCAGTTCCACCTGGACGTGCTCGTGGAGGATCTGGACGCGGCCGAGAAGGGGGTGCTGGAGCTGGGCGCCCGGCCGCTGGACGCGGAGGACCGGGAGCGGACCTTCCGTGTCTATGCCGACCCGGCTGGGCACCCGTTCTGTCTCTGTGCCTGCTGACTCGTTCTGGAGGAGAACACCATGACGTCCGTGGCCCGGCTCCGTAACGTCGTGCTCGACTGTCCCGATCCGCACCAGCTGGCCGCCTTCTACGCGGCGGTGGCCGGAGGGACGCCGCAGCCCGAGGACGACGACTGGGTCACCCTCCAGGTCCCGGACGGGCCGCGGCTGGCCTTCCAGCGGGCCGAGGGCCACACCCCGCCGGAGTGGCCGCGCGCGGACCACAACGGCCAGCAGCTCCATCTGGACTTCGACGCGGGCCCGACCTGGGCGGACATCGACGCGGCCCACGAACGGGTGCTCGCGCTCGGCGCCCGCCCGCTGGACCTGGAGAACCGGGAGACGAAGGACTTCCAGGTGTACGCCGACCCGGCCGGGCATCCGTTCTGCCTGTGCCGGATCGAACGGCCGTGACGCCCTAGGAGCCGTCCAGCTCGGTGATGCGTGCGTTCGAGGCCTCCCGGCGTTGCTGCGCGGCCCGGGCCGTGAAGTCCGCGCTGCGCAGGACCCGCTGCACGTTCCGCCAGGTCAGGAGGGAGAGTTCGGTCTCGGACCAGCCGCGGCGGAGCAGTTCGGCGATCAGGTGGGGGTAGCGGGAGGTGTCGGCCAGGTCCCGGGGGTGGACGGCGCCGGAGTCGTAGGTGCCGGACAGGCCGACGCACTCGGGGCCGGCCACGTCGCGGACGTGGTCGAGGTGGTCGGCGACGTCCCGGACGGTCGGGCCGGTCTGCTCGGCGGTCAGCGGGACCATGCACAGCCCCTTGGCCTCGCCCAGGGCGGCGAGCAGCCCGTCGCCCAGGTTGGCCGGGTGCGGGCGCAGGGCCTGGGCGGCCGAGCGGCTGCACAGGACCGGGGTCTTGGACAGGGCGATGGTCCGCTCGACGGTGTCGGGTGAGGCGCCGGAGACGTCGGCGAGCACGCCGAGCCGGTTCATCTCGCGCACCACCTCCTCCCCGAACCGGGTCAGCCCGGACTCGCCCGCCCAGGCGGTGCCGGCGAGGGTGAGCACGCGCAGCCCGAGGGTGTGCAGGATGCGCAGGAGGCCGAGGGAGTCGTCCAGGGCGGCACCGGGCGCGGGGCCCAGCACCACGGCGACCCGGCCGCAGTTGCGGGCGTCGATGATCTGCCCGGCGGTGCGCACCAGCCGCAGGCCCTCCGGGTGGCTCTCGACCACCGTGCGCACCAGGTCCAGCTGCTCCAGGGCCGCCGTCACCGCACGCTCGGGGCCCGGCTGCTCGGGCAGGTGCAGCGACCAGAACAGGGCGCCGACGTGCCCCTCGCGCAGCCTGGGCACATCGGTGTCGATGGCGGCCTCGCCCAGCTCCAGGTCGTACCAGGGCAGATGGCGCAGTGCCCAGGGCAGGCCGCTGTAGCCGTCGGCGACCGGGTGGGCGTCGAGCAGGGCGTGCGCCCGCTCCAGCAGCTCGCCGTCCGGCTGCTGCCGGACGAAGGGGTCGTCCGGCAGGCCGTCGACCTCGCCGACCTCGGTCGTGGTGGGGATGTCGTCCTGGAGGTCGGCCATGGCGGGCTCCGTGCGTCGTCGTGGGCTACGGCGGGCTGTGGCTGGCGTACCGACACGGTCGCACGGAGCGCGGGGACCCTTCCTGGTGAGTGGGGCGTTCGGGGGTACCCCCGGTCAGCTGCCCCCGTCCGTGCCGTCCAGCGCCTCGATGGTGGCGAGGGAGGGCGCCCGGGTGGCCTGCAGATCCCGGGCCACGTCCTCCGCCGCACCCAGCACACGGGCCGCGTTCTGCCAGGTCAGCTTGGCCAGGTCGGTCTTGGACCAGCCGCGGTCCAGCAGCTCGGCGAGCAGGTTCGGGTAGCCGGAGACGTCGTTCAGGCCGTCCGGGGTGAACGCGGTGCCGTCGTAGTCGCCGCCGATGCCCAGATGGTCGATGCCGGCCACCTCGCGCATGTGGTCCAGGTGGTCCGCGACCGTGGAGACGGTGGCGACCGGGCGCGGGTTGCGCTCCTCGAAGGCGCGGTGGACCTTCATCGCCTCGGCGCTGGTGTCCAGGTGGTGCAGTCCGTGGGCGCGCAGGTTCTCGTCGGCCGCGGCCGTCCAGTCCACGGCGGCCTGGAGGACGAACTTGGGCACGAACGTGACCATGGCCACGCCGCCGTTGGCGGGCAGGCGCTCCAGGACGTCGTCGGGGATGTTGCGGGGGTGGTCGCACACCGCGCGGGAGGAGGAGTGCGAGAAGATCACCGGCGCGGAAGTGGCGTCCAGCGCGTCCCGCATCGTCGTCGCCGCCACATGGGAGAGGTCGACCAGCATGCCGAGCCGGTTCATCTCCCGGACGACCTCGCGGCCGAACGCGGACAGGCCGCCCACGTTCGGTTCGTCGGTCGCGGAGTCCGCCCAGTCCACGTTGTCGTTGTGGGTGAGCGTCATGTAGCGCACGCCGAGCGCGTAGAGGCCGCGCAGCGTGCCGAGGGAGTTGGCGATGGAGTGGCCGCCCTCGGCGCCCATGAGCGAGGCGATACGGCCGTCCCGGCGGGCCGTCTCCAGGTCCGCGGCGGTCAGCGCGGGCGCCAGCTCGGCCGGGTAGCGGTCCAGCAGCCGGCGGACGCAGTCGATCTGCTCCAGCGTCGCCGCGACCGGCTCGGGCTCCTCGCAGGGGACGTACACCGACCAGTACTGGGCGCCGACGCCGCCCGCGCGCAGCCGCGGCAGGTCGGTGTGCAGGTGCTGGTGCTGGTCGCCCGCGATGTCCAGGGCGTCCAGGTCGTAACCGGCCTGCTTGCGCAGGGCCCAGGGCAGGTCGTTGTGCCCGTCGACCACGGGGAACTCGCGCAGCAGCGCGTGGGCTTCGTCCAGGGCGGCCACGGCGGTCACTTCCCGAAGCCGAAGCCGCTGCCCGCGCCCTCGACCTTGGCGCGCAGCCGCTTGCCCTTCTCGGTGGCCTGGTCGTTGAGGTCCTGCTGGAAGTCGCGCATCTTGTGCAGCAGGTCCTCGTCGTGCGCGGCGAGCATGCGGGCCGCGAGGAGACCGGCGTTGCGGGCACCGGCGACGGAGACCGTGGCGACCGGGACACCGGCCGGCATCTGCACGATGGAGAGCAGCGAGTCCATGCCGTCCAGGTACTTCAGCGGCACGGGCACGCCGATGACCGGCAGCGGGGTGACGGAGGCCAGCATGCCGGGCAGGTGGGCGGCACCGCCCGCGCCCGCGATGATCACCTTCAGGCCGCGGTCGGCGGCCTGCTCGCCGTACGAGATCATCTCGCGGGGCATGCGGTGCGCGGAGACGACGTCGACCTCGTAGGAGATCTCGAACTCGTCCAGGGCCTTGGCGGCGGCTTCCATGACGGGCCAGTCGGAGTCCGACCCCATGACGATGCCAACAAGG
The DNA here is from genome assembly GCF_055564915.1 of Streptomyces sp. NPDC028928. Lineage (NCBI taxonomy): Bacteria > Bacillati > Actinomycetota > Actinomycetes > Kitasatosporales > Streptomycetaceae > Streptomyces > Streptomyces sp. NPDC028928. The sequence continues at coordinate 502,882 of NZ_JBVHVI010000003.1, read as the reverse complement.
GGGCTCATTCGGTGATGGTGCCTCTCAGATAGCCGGCTGCGTGACGGGCGCGCTCCAGCACGTCGTCCAGGTCGTCGCCGTAGGTGTTGACGTGTCCGACCTTGCGGCCGGGCTTCACGTCCTTGCCGTACATGTGGATCTTGAGCTTGGGGTCACGGGCCATGCAGTGCAAGTACGCGGAGTACATGTCCGGGAAGTCGCCGCCCAGGACGTTGACCATCACCGTCCACTTGGCCCGCGGGCGCGGGTCGCCCAGCGGCAGGTCCAGGACCGCGCGGACGTGGTTGGCGAACTGCGAGGTGATCGCGCCGTCCTGGGTCCAGTGGCCGGAGTTGTGCGGGCGCATCGCCAGCTCGTTGACGAGGACGCGGCCGTCGCGGGTCTGGAACAGCTCGACGGCGAGGTGTCCCACGACGCCGAGTTCCTTGGCGATGGTCAGGGCCATCTGCTCGGCGTGCAGGGCCAGGCCCTCGTCCAGGTCGGGGGCGGGCGCGATCACGGTGTCACAGACGCCGGCCACCTGCCGGGACTCCACCACCGGGTAGGCGACGGCCTGGCCGTGCGGGGAGCGTACGACGTTGGCGGCCAGCTCGCGGACGTAGTCGACCTTCTCCTCGGCGAGGACGGGGACGCCGGCCCGGAACGGCTCGGCGGCCTCCTCGGCCGACTCCACGACCCACACGCCCTTGCCGTCGTACCCGCCGCGGACCGTCTTGAGCACGACGGGGAAGCCGTCGCCCTCGGCCGCGAACCGGACGACATCCTCCGGGTCGCTGACGATGCGGTGCCGCGGGCACGGGATGCCGATCGCGTCGAGTTTCGCCCGCATCACGCCCTTGTCCTGGGCGTGCACCAGCGCGTCCGGCCCGGGGCGCACGGGGATGCCGTCCGCCTCCAGGGCGCGCAGGTGCTCGGTGGGCACGTGCTCGTGATCGAAGGTGATCACGTCACAGCCGCGTGCGAACTCGCGCAGCGTGTCCAGGTCGCGGTAGTCGCCGATGACGACATCGCTCACCACCTGCGCCGCGGAATCCTGAGGAGTGTCACTGAGAAGCTTGAACCTGATGCCCAACGGGATGCCCGCTTCGTGCGTCATACGCGCGAGCTGCCCCCCGCCGACCATGCCGACTACCGGGAACGTCACACCCCTAGCGTATCGGCCATGTGGAGGAGGCCGGATCGCGTCCCTCCCGCGATCTCTTACCCAGGGCTTCCCCGACTCTTTCCGACCTGTTTCCGGGCCGTGGCCCGGTCCACAGGCACGGGAGGGTCCGCACGGCTAGCATGGCAAGGTCGACAAAACCTACCGACGGGAGCTGCACAGCCATGGAACCTCGTTCCTCGGGGCTGCAACGGCTCGTACGCGAGGTGGTCAAGTTCGGGGCCGTCGGCGGCGCCGGCGTCCTCGTCAATCTCGGCGTGTTCAACCTGGTCCGGCACGTGTCCGACCTGCCGGTGGTGCGGGCCAGCATCATCGCGACCGTCGTGGCGATCGCCTTCAACTACGTCGGCTTCCGTTACTGGACGTACCGGGACCGCGACAAGAGCGGGCGCACCAAGGAACTGACGCTGTTCCTGCTGTTCAGCGCGGTCGGCCTGGTGATCGAGAACGGCGTGCTGTACCTGGCGACCTACGGCTTCGGCTGGGACAGCCCGCTGCAGAGCAACATCTTCAAGTTCGTCGGCATCGGCGTCGCGACCCTGTTCCGCTTCTGGTCGTACCGCAGCTGGGTGTTCAAGGCGCTGCCCGCCCGGGATGCCGTGGCCGGCGCGGAATCGATTCTCGAGCAGGAGTCGAAGAAGCAGGCGCCGCGGCAGCGCGTGCCGTAGGGCCGCGTGCCGTAGGGCCGCGCGCCGTAGGCCGTCGCCGGGTCCCGGCTAGCGGACCGTGGGCCGCTCCTCGTCCGCCTTGCGTGCCGGGGGCGTGCGCGACAGGAACAGGCCGAAGACCGGGGGCTGCGCCTGGAGCAGCTCCAGCCGGCCGCCGTCGGCCTCCGCGAGGTCCCGGGCGACGGCCAGGCCGATCCCCGTGGAGTTCCGCCCGCTGATCGTGCGCTCGAAGATCCGCGCCCCGAGGTCCGCCGGCACCCCCGGCCCCTCGTCGGTGACCTCGATGACGGCCTGGTTGCCGGTGACCCGGGTGCGCAGGGCGACGGTGCCGCCGCCGTGCATGAGCGAGTTCTCGATCAGCGCGGCCAGCACCTGGGCGACCGCGCCCGGCGTGCCCACCGCCTTCAGGTGCCGTTTGCCGGAGCTGACGATGGCCCGGCCGGCGCTGCGGTAGGCGGGCCGCCACTCGGCGAGCTGCTGCTGGATGACCTCGTCCAGGTCGAAGGTGACGGCGGAGCCGGTCCGCGGGTCGCGGGAGTTCGTCAGCAGCCGCTGCACGACGTCCGTCAGCCGCTCGACCTGGGTCAGCGCGATGGTCGCCTCCTCCTTCACCGTCTCCGGGTCGTCGGTGAGGGTGATCTCCTCCAGCCGCATGGACAGGGCGGTCAGCGGTGTACGGAGCTGGTGGGAGGCGTCGGCGGCGAGGCGCCGCTCGGCCGTCAGCATGCGTCCGATCCGCTCGGCGGAGGCGTCCAGGACATCGGCGACCCGGTCCAGCTCGGGGACGCCGTACCGCTTGTGCCGGGGGCGCGGGTCGCCGGAGCCGAGGCGTTCGGCGGTCTCGGCGAGGTCGGTCAGCGGGGAGGCGAGCCGGTTGGCCTGCCGTACGGCGAGCAGCACGGCCGCGACCACCGCGAGCAGCGCGACCAGGCCGATGATCAGCAGGGTCCGGCCGACCTCGCGGGTCACCGAGGAGCGGGGCTCCTGCACGGTGACCGTCTCGCCCTCCTCGCCGCGCTGCGTGGAGTGGATGGTGTCGCCCTCGGGCTTGCTGCCGATCTCGATGGGCGGCTTGCCGGGCATGCGGATGACCGCGTACTGGTCCTTGCTGACCGGGTTGCGCAGGACGTCCGCGTTGACGTTCTCGGCGGCGAGGAGCCGGCTGTCCACGATGCTGGCCAGCCGCACCGCCTCCGACTCCACCCGTTCCTGGGCGCTGTTGCTGATCGTCCGCGTCTCGACGATCACGAGGGAGACGCCGAATACCGCGATCACCACGAGGACGACGGCGAGGGTGGACTGGATGAGACGTCGGCGCATGGTCCGTTACCTGTGGGGAATCGCCGGGGCCCGGACTCAGCTCTTCTCGAAGCGGAAGCCCACGCCGCGCACCGTCGCGATGTACCGGGGGTTCGCCGCGTCGTCGCCGAGCTTCTTGCGCAGCCAGGAGATGTGCATGTCCAGGGTCTTGGTGGACGACCACCACGTGGTGTCCCAGACCTCGCGCATCAGCTGGTCCCGGGTCACCACCCGGCCGGCGTCCCGCACCAGCACCCGCAGCAGGTCGAACTCCTTGGCGGTGAGCTGGAGTTCCTCCTCGCCCATCCACGCCCGGTGCGACTCGACGTCGATCCGCACCCCGTGCGTGGCCGGCGGCTGCTGCGGCTCGGCGGCACCGCGCCGGAGCAGGGCCCGCACCCGGGCGAGCAGTTCGGCGAGCCGGAAGGGCTTGGTGACGTAGTCGTCGGCGCCCGCGTCCAGGCCGACGACGGTGTCCACCTCGTCGGCCCGCGCGGTCAGGATGAGGATCGGCACGGTGTGGCCGTCGGCGCGCAGCCTGCGGGCGACCTCCAGGCCGTCCATGCCGGGCAGGCCGAGGTCCAGCACGACCAGGTCGACGCCGCCCTGCATTCCGGCGTCGAGCGCGGCGGGTCCGTCCTCGCGCACCTCGACCTCGTAACCTTCCCGGCGCAGGGCGCGGGCCAGCGGCTCCGAGATGGACGCGTCGTCCTCGGCGAGCAGTACACGGGTCATGAGGTGATGGTAGACCGCCCGGGTGCGGTGCCGGGGTGTGATCGGTTCCCCTGCCTCTTACCTTCGCACGCTGCTGGTACGAACCATTGACCTGGGGATGCGATCGTAGGAGAGACCTTCGAATCCGGTCCCGTGGTTCCCGCGACACCTGTGATCCGCGTCTCAAGTCCTTCCATATCCGGCAGTGTCCTGCCGTATGGTGACCTGAACGCCTGTAGTACACCGGGGACCTTTGGCGGGCAGTGGACGCTGAAGGTCTCTTTCGTGTGCGGGCCGGTCAAGATCACCTTGATCGGCCTTGAAAGGAATGACCTCTGGCCGGGCTCCGGACGCACGTCGCGTCGAGGGGCGTGGATCCCGGTGGTCGCCGTCCGCCACTCCGTGATCCGGAGCGGACTCCCCCTGGGCGTGGGGGTGGACGACCGACCTGCCGGTGCCGGCCGCACCCCCACCGGGCGCGCACTCCCCCAAGCTCGGCTTCGCCGAGCAGGGGGACCCCCAATCGCGCGTCCCGACCAGCAAGGAACGACCATGGCGTCCAGCCTGACGAAGGACTCGGTCCGCCCGGGCACCCCCGGTTCCGAGAAGACCTTCTTCGGCCACCCCCGCGGCCTGGCCACTCTCTTCATGACCGAGATGTGGGAGCGCTTCTCCTACTACGGCATGAGGGCTCTTCTCCCGCTGTACCTGGTGGCCCCGGGTGGCCTGCACCTGAGTGCGGGTACGGCGAGCGCCATCTACGCGGTGTACCTGTCGCTCGTGTACCTGCTCGCCCTGCCCGGCGGCTGGTTCGCCGACCGTCTGCTCGGCCCCCGCAAGACGGTCGCCGTCGCGGGCGGGATCATCATGCTGGGCCACCTGTGCCTGGCGCTGCCGGCCGCCGCGAGCTTCTACGTCGGCCTGGTGCTCGTCGCCATCGGTTCGGGTCTGCTGAAGGCCAACATCTCCACGATGGTCGGCCACCTCTACAACGGCCCGGAGGACCCGCGCCGCGACGGTGGCTTCACGCTCTTCTACATCGGCATCAACCTCGGTGCCTTCGTCGCCCCGCTGGTCATCGGCACCGTCGGTGAGAACGTCAACTGGCACCTGGGCTTCGCGCTGGCCGCGCTCGGCATGGCGCTGGGCCTCGCCCAGTACCTGCTCGGCGGACGCCACCTGAGCGCCAGGAGCAGCGAGGTCCCGACCCCGCTGACGCCCGCCGAGAAGGCCGCCACCCTGCGCAAGGGCCTGATCTGGCTCGCCATCGCCGTGGTCTTCTACGGCATCGTCGGCGGCACCGGCCACTTCACCCTGAACTGGGCGCTGATCCCGCTCACCCTCATCGGCCTGATCGTGCCGATCCTGGTCATCTCCCGCATCCTGCGCGACAAGGACCTGGACACCGCCGAGCGGTCGAAGGTGTCGGCGTACATCTGGTTCTTCGTCGCCGCCGCCGTCTTCTGGATGATCTACGACCAGGGCGGCTCGACCCTGTCGCTGTTCGCCGAGAGCAGCGCCAAGAACTCGGTCCTCGGCTGGGAGTTCCCGGTCTCCTGGTACCAGTCGGTCAACCCGGTCATGATCATGGCCCTGGCGCCGGTCTTCGCCTGGGCGTGGCTGTGGCTGAACCGCCGCGGCAAGGAGCCGAGCACGATCGTGAAGTTCGCCTCCGGCCTGGTGCTGGTGGGTGTGTCCTTCTTCGTCTTCCTCGCCCCGCTGTCGATCGCCGAGGGCGGTCACAAGGCCGCGGCGATGTGGCTGGTCGCGATCTACTTCGCGCAGACCATCGGTGAGCTGACGCTGTCTCCGGTCGGTCTGTCCGTGACGACGAAGATGGCGCCGAAGAAGTACGCCTCGCAGATGATGGGCGTCTGGTTCCTCGCGGTGACCGCGGGCGACTCCGTCACCGCCCTGCTGTCCAACCCCGCCGTGGGGGGCGTCAACCTCGACAGGATGGGCTTCGTCGCCCTGGAGGCCGCGCTCGCCGTGGTCGCCGGTGTCGCGGTGTGGATGTACCGCGGCAAGGTGAAGAAGCTGATGGGCAGCGTCAACTAGTCGCTGGGACCTGGCCGGCGGAGGGCCACCGCATCCGTGGGATGTGGTGGCCCTCCGCCGTGTGCGGGGCCGGCTAGCGCGTCCTCCGTCGTGGCAGCAGCGTGAACACCGCGGCGCCCAGGAGGATCGCCGTGCCCGCGACCAGGCCGAGGGCCTTCAGGGCGCCGTGGTCGTTCGCACCGGTCTCGGCCAGGCCTCCGGAGCCGGAGGTGCTGGTGCCGCCGGCCGAGGTGGAGCCTCCTGACGTGGACGTGCCGCCCGCGGCACCGCCCGGCTGCCCGGTGGTGTCCAGGCTGAGCGAGACCTGCGTCCTGGTCGGCGTGCACGTCGTGGTCGTACCGAGCGCCTTGACCGTCAGCACGCCCGGGGACAGCGTCGAGGTGCCGCTCGCGCCGGGCTTGTAGGTGCCGGTGAGGTCGGGGATCTCGATCGGGTCGCCGGACTTGACCGGGTTCGCGTTCGTCGGCCCCTCCACATGCACGGTGCCCTTGTCGGCGCCGCCCAGCACCACCTCCATGGAGGGCTTCACGGAGTCCTTCGGGATCTCGGCGGGGCTGTTCATCACCGACTTCTTGAACTGCACCGTGAGGGCGTAACTCCCGCCGTCCTTCTTCGCGTTGATCTGTACCGGCGAGGTCGCGCCCTTGTCGCCGATCGGGGTCTTGCAGGCGTACGGGATCTGCACCTCCTTGCCGGTGAAGTCGGTCTGCCCGGTGCCGCCGGTGGCCGTGGGAGTGGCCGTCGCCGTGGCGGTGCTCGTCGAGGTCGCCGACTTGGTCGGGGTCGACGACTTGGTCGGGGTCGACGACTTGGTCGGGGTCGCGGTCGAGGTGCCGCCGCCCGCCGTCACCTGGATCGTCGCCGCCTTCGGCACGGTCTCCTTCGGCGCGCACCTGGTGTCGGTCGACATCGCGTTGACGGTGTACGCGTCCGGCGTCAGCGTCACCTCGCCGGCCGCCGTCAGCTCCAGGCTGCCCTTCATGTCGGACAGCACCATCGCGCCGCCCTTGGGGATCGCGGGGTTCTCCCGGGGGCCCCGCATCGCGATGTCGGCGGTCTGCGCGCCGGCCGCCTTCAGGACGCCGGACGGCTGGACCGAGTTCGCGGGCAGGTCGATGATGTCCGGGTTCTTGGACGCGGCCTGGACGAACTTCCACACGACGTCCACCGTGTCGCCCACCTTGGCCGTGGCCGGCGCGGTGATCTCGACCTTGGTGGTGCCGTCTACGGGGTCGATGCCGGCGGGCGGCACGCAGTGGGTGGCGTACGACACCTCGGCCGCCCGCGCGGGAGCCACCGCCGCGCCCAGCAGGACGCCCGCCGCACAGAACACCAGCAGGGCGCCCGTGCCCCCGGCCGCTGTGCCTCTCCTTCGCATGCTCACGTGGGTCCCTTCGTGGTGGGAGTCGTAGGACTCGTCGGGCTGTCGTCGTGCGGTGCGGAGGTCCGGCCGGCCGGGCCGCCCGGAGCGGAGTCCGGGGCGAACCACGGCAGGGTCGGAGTCGGGGCGGCCGAGCGGGCCGCGGGCGCTGTGGGGGCCGCGGGGGCAGTGGGCGCCGTGGCGGAGGGGGGCCCGGCGGTACGGGACCTCGGGAACGGCAGGCGCAAGGGTGACGGCAGGCGGGGGCGCGGGGCGGGCCGGTGGCGGGCACCGCCGGGGCGGCGCGGGCGGACACGGTCCACCACGGCCATGCCGACGCGGAACAGCGCGGCCGGTACGACCAGGCAGAGCAGGATCCAGAACAGCGTCACGCCCCACGGCCGGCTCACGCCCCACGGCTGCTCGGCGAGCACCCGGCCGCCGTACTTCAGCGTCACGGTGTACTCGCCGTGCGCCCCCGCCGACAGTTCGACCGGGAGCTTGACCTGCGCCTTCTTCCCGGGAGCCAGGGTGCCGTGCCACTGCCGCTCGTCCCACTCGGGGGCGAAGACGCCGTGCGCGGTGCCGACCTGGAACACCGGGTCCTGGATCGGGCTCGTGCCGGTGTTGCCGACGGTGAGGACCAGGGTGCGGCTCGGCGGCGCCCCGAACCAGGTCAGCAGCCCGCTCGACCCGGTGAGCCGGGTGTCGGACAGCACCGCGAGCCGGCCGGCGGAGCGCTCGGCGGGCAGCGGGGCCACGGGGTGCCCGGCGACCTCCAGGACGGCGTCCGCCTCGGCCTCGGCACCGGTGACGGTGGCGACGTGCACCACGCAGGGGCAGGGTACGGGCGGCTCGGCGACCGGCAGTCTCCGGCTGAAGGCACCGTCGGCGTCGGTGGTCACGGCCCGCCCGTCGCCGTTGGCGCAGGAGTTGGTGCCGCCGAGGACGCCCCGGGCCGGGGTGGCCCGCCCGCACACCAGCACCATCAGCAGCGTACGAGGCCGCCAGCCGCTGCCGCTGACGGTGACCGCCCCGCCGGCTCCGGCCTGCCCCGCCGACAACCGCACCCGCGGCCCGTCCGCCGCCCGCCCCACCCCGGCCGTCTGGGCCAGGGCCAGCAGCAGGACGACGACCACCAACGGCACGCCCCGCCTCACGACACCGCTCCCGCCGTGTCCGGCCGGTGCGCGGCGCGGGCACGCCGTCTCCGCAGGACTACGGCCGTACCCGCCGTCACCGCCGCCGCGCCGGCCACCGCGCCCCAGGGGACGTACGCGGCCGAGGTGCTCGCGGTGTCGCGCGCGCCGCCCGCCGCCGTGACCGTCAGCCGTACCCGTGCCTCACCCAGCAGCGGCCGGTCGGGCCACGGCTCGCTGAACGTGCGCCGGGCGCCCGGGGGCAGCCGGGCCGGCAGGGTGCGCGGGGCGCGGTCCAGGACCCGGCCGAAGACTCCGTCGGCACGCACCGCGAGCTTCGGCACGAGGACGGTCGTACCGCGGTTGACCAGGTCGTACGTGATCCGGTCGGCGTGTACGGCGAGGTGCTCGACGGTCAGCGCGGCGAGCGCGGGGCCGCCGACGCGCAGCCGGACCGGCACGGACGCGGTACGGCCGTGCGTGTCCCGCGCGAGGATCGCGCCGGTACGGTCGCCGGGTGCGGCGCCCTGCGGCACGGTCATCGTGAAGGGCACCTCGGCACGGGTGCGGGCCGGAACGGTGACGGCGGTCCGGGCGAGGGTCGCCGGCACACCGGTGCCGCGCAGCCGGACCGTGACCGGTGTCCGGCCGCGGTTGGTCACGGCCACCGTGTCCTCCAGCACCGCCCCGGGCCCGCCCTCGGCGTAGAACGCGGGGCGCGCGTCCCCCGACGGCGCCAGCGACCAGCCACCGGCCCCCGCGAGCGCGGGCGGGGCGGCGGCCGGCACCGCAGGCGGAAGACTCAGCAACAGGCTCGCCAGCGCGAGCGGCGTGCGCAGGGATGACGGTGACAGTCGGGGTGGGGGTACCCCGGGGACGCGGACGGCGGTCGGCATGGGCAGCTCCAGCGGTGGTGACCGGACGGTTCAACGGGGGCGCCGGGGCGGTGGGGTGGGGTGGGTGACTGGGGCGGTGACCGGGGCGGGTGAGCGACGGGCTGACCGGGGTGCGGTCTGCGGCGGGGGCTGACCGGGTCCGGTCTGCGGGCGGGGCGGGTCATGCGTGCGGGGTTGGCTCGAGGCGGGTCTCCCGGAGGGGTATCTGGCGTGGCCCGGGTCTGCGGCGGCGGGTCTCCCTCCGGGTGGATCTGCGGACGGGCGTCTGGCCTGGGCCGGGTCTGCGGCGGCGGGTCTCCCTCCGGGTGGATCTGCGGACGGGCGTCTGGCCTGGGTCGGGTCTGCGGCGGGGGGTCTCCCTCCGAGTGGGTCTCCGGACGGGGGCCTGGCCTGGGCCGGGTCTGCGGCGGGAGCCTCCCTCGGGTCTGCGGCGGAGCCTTTTCGGGGTCGGTCTGCGGCGGGCGTCTGACCTGGGTCGGGCCTGCGGCCGGCGGGTCTCCCTCCGGGTGGATCTGCGGACGGGGGCCTGGCCTGGACCGGGTCTGCGGCGGGGGCCTCCCCCCGGGGTCGGTTTGCGGCGGAGTCTTTTCGGGGTCGGTCTGCGGCGGGCGTCTGACCTGGGCCGGGTCTGCGGCCGGCGAGTCTGCCTCCGGGTGGATCTGCGGACGGGGCCTGGCCTGGACCGGGTCCGCGGCGGGAGCCTCCCTCCGTGTCGGTCTGCGGCGGGTCTCCTCGAGGTCGGTCTGCGGACGGGGGCCGGGGCTGCGGCGGCGGGTCTCCCTCCGGGCTGGTCTGCGGGGGCTGGGCCGGGCCTGTGGGGGCTGGCTCGGGCCGGGCCTGTGGGGCGTCTGGCTTGGGCTGGGTCTACGGCGGACGGTCTGATCTGGGTCAGGTCGGCGGGGGCCAGCGGGGTCCGCGGCGGGCGGTTCGTCCCGGGGCCGGTCAGACCTGCCGGGGCGGGCCGGCCCGGTCCGGTCAGCGGCGGGCCGGCTGTCCCCGTCGGGTCAGCCACAGGGCGCCCGCCGCTCCGGCGAGGAGGACCGTGCCGCCGAGTGTGCCGAGGGCGACCGCGGAGTCCGCGGGGCCGGTCTGCGGAAGCTGCCCGGCGGACTCGGTGCCGCCCGAGGACGAGGACGAGGAGGAGGAGCCGCCGGCCGCTTTCACTTCCAGGGTCAGGGACGGCTTCGGGCTGTTGGTCGGCGTGCACGTCGTCGTCGTACCGAGCGCCTTGATGGTGAGCGTGCCCGCCGTGAAGGTCACCTTGCCGCTCTTCTTCGGCGTGTACGCAGCGCTCAGGTCACTGATCTTGATCGGGGTGTCGGCCGGGATCGCGGCGGAGTTGGCGGGGCCGGTGACGGCGAGCGTGCCGCTGTCGGCGCCGCCCAGTTCGATGGTGGCGCTCGGGCTCATCGCCCCCTTGCCCAGCTCGACCGGGCTGGAGGAGACGCCCTTCTGCCAGGACATGGTGATCTTGTAGCCGCTGCCGCTCCTGGTGCTCTTGATGTCGATGGGCGAGACGGCGCTCTTGACGCCGATCGGGGTCTGACAGCGGTAGTTGACGTCGACGACGTCGGCATGCGCGGCCGGCGCGGCCAGCAGCACCGCCGAGCCGGCCAGGGCCGCGGCGGACGCGAGCGCGGCGGTTCGCTTCGGGTACGACACGTTCGGTCCACCCCATTCATTCCTGACGGCACATCAGATTCGGCCGTCAAGGTACGCCCGGGGTCGTGAGGAAGGAAGACACGGCGCACGCCGGAGTTGTGGCGATCCGGCGTGCGCCGAGGGGTGTTGGAGTGGAGACCGTGGCCCGGGTGGTCGTACGGAGCGTCAGGCGGGGGCGCCCAGCTCCGCCCAGACCGTCTTGCCCGGGGCGTCCGGGGCGCGGACGACGCCCCAGTCCAGGCACAGCCGCTGCACGATGAACATGCCGTGCCCGCCGGGGCGGCCGGCGCGGTGCGGGGTGCGCGGGGCCGGCTGGCCGGCGCCCCGGTCGGAGACCTCCAGCCGGATCACCTTGTTGTCGCAGGCGAGCCGCAGTTCGTCGGGCCCCTCGGCGTGCAGGCAGGCGTTGGTCACCAGTTCGGAGACCACGAGCAGCACGTCCTCGGCCGCGGCCCGCTGGTCGGCGCCGGCGGCGGGCAGCCAGCCCCACGCGTACAGCGCCTGGCGGGTGAAGTCGCGGGCGAGCGGGACGACCCCGCTCTCGCCTTCGAGGCGGAGTCTGCGGACCTGCCGCCCCCGCGCCTGGGGCGTGCCGTCGGCCGGCACGGTCGGCGCGGACGGCGCGGCTGCCCCCGTGGCTGCGCCGACAGCCGGCGCCTCCCCCTCGGACACCCCGGAAGCGCCGCTGGGCTCCGGGCCGCGGTCGCCCGGCGAGTAAGGCCGGGTGGTGCTCATCAGCGCTTCACCTCACCGATTCACCAGTTCACGATTCAATAGTCCGGTCAATTGTCCGGTCGGCAGCCCGGTGAGCGGTCCGGTCGGCCGTCCGGCCGGAGGGCCGTACGACGTCGGTGCCGGCCGGTCGTACGCCGTCCGCGGGTTGTGTGCACCCCGTCCGCCGCGGGCCGCCGCCCGGGCGAGGTCCCGTACCCGCCCGTCCGCCGGACGCGTGTTCCGTCCGGGTCGTACGTTCCGTCCAGGTCGTTCTCCGGCCTCCGTCGGGTTCCGGCGGCCGGTGGCCGGCGAAGGCCTCCTGCGTTCTTCTGCCCTCTCCTGCCCGGCCGATCCGGCGGAACACCCCCGTATTGGACGTGACGCACGCGACGCCCACGGGGGCCGGTGCGCGGACCGGTCCCGGCGGGGTCGGCGGATCAGTCGGCACCGTCGGCCAGGGCCGCCTCCAGGGAGTCATGGACGGTGAAGACCGCCTCGGCCCCGGTGATCTCGAACACGCGGGCGACGACGGGCAGCATCCCGGCGAGATGGACCCCGCCTCCGGCGGCCTCCGCCTTCAGCCGGGCGCCGAGCAGGACGTTCAGCCCCGTGGAGTCGCAGAACTCCAGACGTGAACAGTCCACCACGAGCCGCGAGAAGCCCTTGGCCAGGAGGTCGTCGAGGGGCTCACGCAAAAGATCGGCGGTGTGGTGATCGAGCTCACCCGCCGGTGTCACAACGGCGCTGGAGCCCTCTTCCCGCACCTCCACCAGAAGCCGGCCCGACTGTGCGCTGCCGACCGTCCCGTGGTCCATGCCGTCTCTCTCTCCCGAGGTCGTGGCTGCTGATGCCCTCGAACATTACGCCTTCTATGCGCACTCCGACACCCGAACATCCGCACACAATCGGACATATCACCACAGAACGCACTTGCGACCCGCTCGGTGCACCGGGTAGGGCTAGTAAGGACACACACCCCTACACGCCGGCTTCGGAGGCGCCGCACACCGCAGTGCACGTTCTGGCTTCGGCAGCCATATGCCGAGAACGATGGAGGACACCCATGTCACCCCGGCTCGACGCATCGCATACCCCGATCGCGACGTCGACACCCCCACCGGAACAACTGGATCATCCCATCGACACCCTCGACCTCTTCGAGGGACTCCCGGAGATCCCCCCGTACGACGAGATCGGCCCGGTCGACGCGCGGGCCCTGTCCAAGACCCTCTTCGAGCGCCTGGAGTCGCTGGAGGAAGGGACGCACGAATACTCGTACGTCCGCAACACCCTGGTCGAGCTGAACCTCGCGCTCGTCAAGTTCGCCGCCTCCCGCTTCCGCTCCCGCAGCGAGCCGATGGAGGACATCATCCAGGTCGGCACCATCGGCCTGATCAAGGCGATCGACCGCTTCGAACTCTCCCGCGGCGTCGAGTTCCCCACCTTCGCGATGCCGACCATCATCGGCGAGATCAAGCGGTTCTTCCGTGACACCTCGTGGTCCGTGCGCGTCCCGCGCCGGCTCCAGGAGCTGCGGCTCGACCTCGCCAAGGCCGGCGACGAGCTGGCGCAGCAGCTGGACCGCGCCCCCACGGTCGCGGAACTCGCCGAGCGCCTCGGCCTCTCCAACGAGGAGGTCGTCGAGGGCATGGCGGCCTCGAACGCCTACACCGCCTCCTCGCTGGACGCCCAGCCCGAGGAGGACGAGTCCGAGGGCGCGCTCGCGGACCGCATCGGGTACGAGGACCACGGGCTGGAGGGCATCGAGTACATCGAGTCGCTCAAGCCCCTGATCGCCGAACTCCCGCCCCGGGACCGGAAGATCCTCTCCCTGCGCTTCGTGGCGAACATGACCCAGTCGGAGATCGGCGAGGAACTCGGCATCTCCCAGATGCACGTGTCCCGGCTGCTGTCGCGCACGCTGGGACGGCTGCGCAAGGGGCTGACGCTGGAGGAGTGACCCTCCGTCCATGAGGCGGCTCGGCAGACGGCGCCGGGCCGCTTCGCCGTGCCCGGGGCCTGCCCCACCGGCCACCGGGTGCCCCGCGCCCCAACCGTTATGCGGTTACCGGCGGAAACCTCTTTGCAGCGCCCGCCCCCTCCACCACTATGGCCCCCCGAACCGGCTGGTATGTCAGCCGGTTCGGGGCAGCCGGAGGGGGTCGCATGGCCGAGGGGGAGCACGCCGGGGCGGGGAGCCACGAGGACGCTCCGGACGCACGGCTGACCGAGCTGCTGCGCTCCCCCACGCACACGGCGTACCCGGCGCTCCAGGAGCTGCGCCGCCGGCACCACCCGGCGGTCCTCGGCTACGCCCGGCTGTGCGCGGCGAGCGAGCCCGTGGCCCGCCGGCTGGCGGCGGAGACGTTCACCACGGCGGCCCGCGAGACGGCCAGGGGCGTCGAGCCGGCCGTCGCCCTGCGCCACCGGCTCCTGCTGCTCACCGCCCGGCTGGCGGCCGGCTGGGCGCGCGACGAACGCTCCGTGGGCGTCGACCCGGGTCTGCTGCTGGCCCTGAACGCGGCCGGCCGCCCCGAGGGCCCGACCCCGCCGCTCCTCCCCGCTTTCCGCTCGCTGCCGTCCCGCACCCAGGGCCTGCTCTGGTACGGCGTCGTGGACGCGGAACCCGCGGAGCGCGCCGCCGCCTTCCTCGGCCTGCACCCCGCTGACGTCGTCCACGGCACCCCGCAGGCCCTCAAGGTGCTGGCCCAGGCCTGTCTCCGGCACCGTCTGGCGGCCTCGGACGACCCGCGCTGCGCGGACTTCCGGCGGCTGATCGAGGAGGCGGTACGGCCGGACGCCCCGCGCCGCAGCGCCGGCCTGGACGCCCACATGGCGCACTGCCCGCACTGCACGGCCGCGTTCGAGGACCTGCGGGCGCTGCGGGACGCACCGCGGCAGACCCTGGCCGAGGGCCTGCTGCCCTGGCGCGGAACGGCGTACCTGCACCAGGCCGAGCCCCCCGCCCCCACCACGGCGGACGCACCGGAACGCCCGCCCCGGCGTCGCGTCCTGCTCGGTTCGGCGGCCCTGGGTGTGGCCCTGGCCCCGCTCCTGGTCCTCCTCCTGACCCCGTCGGACACCTCCGACCGGCAGCCGACGGCGGCGGCCCCCGCACCCCCGCCGGTGACGGTGACGGCAACGGTCTCCCTCACCCCGTCCCCCACCGCCGCGTCCCCGTCTGCGAAGTCCCCTTCCCCGAGGCCGACCTCACACCGCCCGGCCCCGAGCCCGACCCCCACGCCGACCCGCCGCAAGCCCCCGAGCCCGACGCCCCCACCCGTCCCGCCCGCCCCGCCGGGCACCGCCTACGCGCAGGTGGTGAACCTCGCCACGGGCCGCTGCCTGGACATCCGCGACGGCGACCTGTCCCAGGGCAATGACGTCGTCACGGCCCCCTGCGGCCCCTCCGCCACCCAGCGCTGGCGCGTCGACCCCTACCTGAGCGTCCTCCGCTCGGCGGCCGACGAGGACTACTGCCTGGACAGCCGGGGCTCGGCCGACCGGGGCGTGGGCATCTGGGAGTGCGACTCGGTCTACGGCCGCAACGGCGTCAACCTGCGCTTCACCGTCGACCCCGACGGCACGATCCGCCCGTACATCGCCGTCGGGCGGGCGGTGACCCCGGACGGCCGGCAGGGGGTGTCCCTGGAACCGCTGGACGACGACGTCGACCAGCGGTGGCGGGCCGGGGCGGGGTGAGGTGGGGGGAAGTGACGTGGGACCGCTCAGACCACCCGGACCCCGCGCCGCCACACCCCGCTGACCAGCGGAACGCCCGGGCGGTAGGCCAGGTGGACGTGGCTGGGGGCGTCGAGGAGGGTCAGGTCGGCGCGGGCGCCCGGGGTGAGGCGGCCGATGTCGGTGCGGCGGAGGGCGGCGGCACCGCCTGCCGTGGCCGACCAGACGGCCTCGTCCGGGGTCATCCGCATGTCGCGGACGGCCAGGGCGATGCAGAAGGGCACGGAGGAGGTGAAGGACGAGCCGGGGTTGCAGTCCGTGGAGAGGGCGACCGTCACGCCGGCGTCCAGGAGACGGCGGGCGTCCGGCCACGCGGCGCGGGTGGAGAACTCGGCGCCGGGGAGGAGCGTGGCGACGGTGTCGCTGTTCGCGAGGGCGTCGACGTCCGCGTCCGTGACGTGGGTGCAGTGGTCGGCGCTGGCCGCGTCCAGTTCGACGGCCAGCTGGACGCCGGGGCCGTACGAGAGCTGGTTGGCGTGGATGCGGGGGTGCAGGCCCTTCGCCTTGCCCGCCGCCAGGATCGCGCGGGCCTGGTCGCCGTCGAAGGCGCCCTTCTCGCAGAAGACGTCGATCCAGCGGGCGTGCGGCGCGCAGGCGTCCAGCATCTCGCCGGTGACCAGGGCGACATAGGCCGCCGGGTCGTCGGCGTAGTCGGGGCTGACGATGTGCGCGCCGAGGTACGTCACCTCGTCGGTGTGCTTCGCCGCGAGGCGCAGGGCGCGGAACTCGTCCTCGACGGTCAGGCCGTAGCCCGACTTGGTCTCGAAGGTGGTGGTGCCCTGGCGGAGGGCCTCGGTGAGGTAACGGGTGAGGTTCGCCTCCAGTTCCGCGTCGCTCGCGGCCCGGGTGGCGGCGACCGTGGTGCGGATGCCGCCGGCTGTGTAGGAGCGGCCGGACATGCGGGCGTTGAACTCCTGCGTCCGGTCGCCCGCGAAGACCAGGTGGGAGTGCGAGTCCACGAAGCCCGGCAGCACCGCCCGGCCGCCCGCGTCGACCCGGTTGTCAGTGGCGGGTGCTTTGCTTGACTCACCGGTCCACACGACACGGTCGCCGTCGATGACGACGGCCGCGTCCTGGATCAGACCGAGAGGGGAGCCGTCACCGAGGGAGGGGTCGTTGGTGACCAGCGTGGCGATGTTGGTGATGACGGTGCTGCTGCTCATGGTGTCCTCGTGGGTGATCGTCAGGCGCGGAGGGCTTCGACCGCCCGCGCGAGGGCGTGCGGCACGTCGGGTACGAGCGTGTGCGCCCCGTCGCGTACGACATGCCGGCCGCCCACGACCGTATGCCGCACGTCCGCCGCGCTCGCCGCGAATACGGCCGTCTCGGCGCCCAGCCCGGGCAGCGGCCCGGCCGTCCTGACCGAGTCCAGGGCGATCGTCGTCAGATCGGCGAGCGCGCCGGCCTCGATGGTGCCGGCCTCGTCCCAGCCGAGGGCGGCGTGGCCGTCGGCGGTGGCGGCCCGCAGCAGGGCGGCGGCCGTCCAGTGGCCCCGGGTGCGGGTGCGCAGCCGCTCGTTCAGCTCCATCGCGCGCGCCTCTTCGAACAGGTCGATGACGGCGTGGCTGTCGGAGCCGAGGGAGAGCGGGGAGCCGGCCCGCTGCAGGGCGACGGCCGGTCCGATGCCGTCGGCCAGGTCCCGCTCGGTCGTGGGGCACATGCAGGTGCCGGTGCCCGAGCCGCCGAGCAGCGCGATGTCCTCGTCGGTGAGGTGGGTGTTGTGCACCCCGGTGGTGCGCGGTCCGAGGACACCGTGGTCGGCGAGCAGCCGGGTGGGCGTGCGGCCGTGTGCGGCGAGGCAGGCGTCGTTCTCGGCGGTCTGCTCCGACAGGTGCACGTGCAGCGGGGCCCGCCGCTCCTGGGCCCAGCCCGCCACGGTCGCCAACTGCCCCGCGGGCACGGCCCGTACCGAGTGGATCGCCGCCCCGATCCGCGCGTGGTCCCGCTCCTTGAGAACTGCACAGCGTTCGGCCCAGGCCTCCGCGCTGCCGTCGGAGAACCGCAGCTGGTGGGTGTTGGGCGGCTCCCCGAAGCCGGAGGAGAGGTAGCAGGTGTCGAGGAGGGTGATCCGGACACCAGCCTCGGCGGCGGCCGCGATCAGCGCCTCGCCCATGGCGTTGGGGTCGGCGTAGGGGGTGCCGCCGGGGGCGTGGTGCACGTAGTGGAACTCGCCGACACAGGTGATGCCGGCGAGGGCCATCTCGGCGTACACCGCGCGGGCCAGGGCGTGGTAGGTCTCCGGGGTGAGGTGGTCGGCGACGGAGTACATCACCTCGCGCCAGGTCCAGAAGGTCCCGGAGCCGACCTGGACGGTGCCGCGCAGCGCCCGGTGGAAGGCGTGGCTGTGGGCGTTGGCGAGCCCCGGCAGCGTGAGCCCGCGCAGCACCTCGGCGCCGGGCGGCGGGGTGGGCACGCCGGTGCGGACGGCACTGATCCGCCCGTCCGCGACCTCGACGGCCACGCCCGGCTCGACGTGCGTGCCGAGCCAGGCGTGCTCCAACCAGTAGGTCCCCTTGGTCACCTGCAGGCCAGCCCTTCCAGTACGTCGGCGAGTGCGCGCACCCCGGCCACGCAGTCGTCCTCGGCCGCGAACTCGGCCGGGGAGTGCGAGACACCGGTGGGGTTGCGCACGAACAGCATGGCGGTCGGGATGCTCCCGGACAGGATCCCGGCGTCGTGTCCCGCACCGGTCCCGAGGACGGGCACCGTCAGGCCGGTGTCCTTGCCCAGGATGCGGCCGAGTTCGTCCCGCAGGGCGTGGTCGAACTCGACGACGGGGGTGAAGGACTCCCGGACGACGTCGAGGTCGATGCCGTGGGCGTCGGCGTACTCCCGGGCCGCCTTCTCGATGCCGCCCACCACCGTGTCCAGGGTGTCCTGGTCGGCGGCGCGGGAGTCGAGCCACCCGCGCACGAGGGACGGGATCGCGTTGACCCCGTTGGGCTCCACGGCGATCTTCCCGAAGGTGGCGACGGCACCGGCGAGTTCGGCCTCGCGGCGGGCGGCGAGCACGGTCTCGGCGTACGACAGCATGGGGTCGCGCCGGTCCACCAGCCGGGTGGTGCCGGCGTGGTTGGCCTCGCCTCGGAAGTCGAACCGCCACCGGCCGTGCGGCCAGATGGCGCTGGCGATACCGACCCGGTCGCCGGACAGGTCCAGCGCGCGGCCCTGTTCGACGTGCAGCTCCACGAAGGCGCCGATCCGGGCCAGCCGCTCGGGGTCGGGCCCGATGGCCTCGGGGTCGTATCCGGCGGCTTCCATGGCCCGGGGCAGGCTGATCCCGTCCCCGTCGGTGAGCCGGTGCGCCTGCTCCACGGTCAGCTGCCCGGCGGTGAGCCGGGAACCGACACAGGCGAGCCCGAAGCGGGCCCCCTCCTCGTCCCCGAAGTTGACGATGGCGAGCGGCCTCGCGAACTCCGCTCCCCGGCCGCGCAGTTCGTCCAGCGCGGCGAAGGAGGACACGACGCCGAGGGGCCCGTCGAAGGCCCCGCCGTCCGGCACGGAGTCCAGATGCGACCCGGTGACGACAGCGTCCCCGGCCGCCGGGTCACCGAGCCACGCCCACTGGTTGCCGTTCCGGTCGACCTCGTAGGCCAGTCCCCGGTCTTCGGCCTGCTGCCGGAACCAGTCCCGGCAGTCGGCGTCGGCCCCGGTCCAGGCGTAGCGACGGTAGCCGCCGGAGGCGGAGCTGCGGCCGATCGGCAGCAGCTCCGCCCACATGCTGTGGAAGGTCACGCCTGGTCACCCTCGCGCATCGGCACCCGGACCCCGCGCTCCTGCGCCACCGACTCCGCGATGTCGTACCCGGCGTCCACGTGCCGGATGACGCCCATACCGGGGTCGTTCGTCAGCACCCGCCGGATCTTCTCGCCGCCCAGCTTCGTGCCGTCGGCCACCGTCACCTGGCCGGCGTGGATGGACCGCCCCATCCCCACGCCGCCACCGTGGTGGATGGAGACCCAGGACGCACCGGAAGCGACGTTGACCATGGCGTTCAGCAGCGGCCAGTCGGCGATCGCGTCGGACCCGTCGAGCATGGCCTCGGTCTCCCGGTACGGAGAGGCGACGGACCCGCAGTCGAGGTGGTCGCGGCCGATGGCCAGCGGCGCGGCCAGCTCTCCGCTCGCCACCATGTCGTTGAACCGCTCGCCGGCCTTGTCCCGCTCGCCGTAGCCGAGCCAGCAGATGCGCGCGGGCAGCCCCTGGAAGTGGACGCGCTCGCCGGCCATCTTGATCCAGCGGGCGAGGGACTCGTTCTCGGGGAACAGCTCCAGGATCGCCTTGTCGGTCTTGGCGATGTCGGCCGGGTCGCCGGACAGGGCCGCCCAGCGGAAGGGGCCCTTGCCCTCGCAGAACAGCGGGCGGATGTAGGCGGGGACGAAGCCGGGGAAGGCGAACGCCCGGTCGTAGCCGGCCAGCTGGGCCTCGCCGCGGATGGAGTTGCCGTAGTCGAAGACCTCGGCGCCGGCGTCCATGAAGCCGACCATGGCCTCCACGTGCCGTGCCATCGACTCACGCGCGCGCGTGGTGAAGCCGGCCGGGTCCTTCGCTGCCTCGGCGGCCATGTCCTCGAAGGCGACGCCCACCGGGAGGTACGACAGCGGGTCGTGGGCGGAGGTCTGGTCGGTGACGATGTCGATGGGGGCGTTCATCGCGAGCAGCTGCGGGACCAGCTCGGCGGCGTTGCCGAGGACGCCGATGGAGAGCGGGCGCCGGGCGTCGCGGGCCTCGACCGCCAGCTGGAGCGCGTGGTCGAGACTGTCGGCCCTGACGTCGAGGTAGCGGTGCTCGATGCGGCGCTCGATGGCGCGCGGGTCGCAGTCGATGCAGATCGCGACGCCGTCGTTCATGGTGACCGCGAGCGGCTGGGCACCGCCCATGCCGCCGAGGCCGGCGGTCAGGGTGATGGTGCCGGCCAGGGTGCCGTCGAACTTCTTCGCGGCGACGGCGGCGAAGGTCTCGTAGGTGCCCTGGAGGATGCCCTGGGTGCCGATGTAGATCCAGGAGCCGGCGGTCATCTGGCCGTACATGGTCAGGCCGAGGGCCTCCAGACGGCGGAACTCCTCCCAGTTGGCCCAGTCGCCGACCAGGTTGGAGTTGGCGATGAGGACGCGCGGGGCCCACTCGTGGGTCTGCATGACGCCGACCGGGCGACCGGACTGGACCAGCATGGTCTCGTCCTGCTTGAGGGTCCTCAGGGTGCGGACCATGGCGTCGAAGGAGCGCCAGTCACGGGCGGCCTTGCCGGTGCCGCCGTAGACGACCAGCTTGTCGGGGTGCTCGGCGACCTCCGGGTCGAGGTTGTTCTGCAGCATGCGCAGAGCGGCTTCCTGCTGCCATCCCAGAGCGCTGAGTTCCGTGCCGCGCGGTGCTCGTACGGGGCGGGGTCCCGACATCGTCTGCCTCCTCCTGTGCCTACGTCTATTCACATCCTGTCGGTCTGAATAGAGCTAGTCAATACATCGGCCCGGCCACGTCCGCGCGCGGACGGTGTTTGGCTGGAAGCACCGGTAGCCGAGACAGGACGGAGAAGCCGTGGCGGAGATCGAGACGGTCGAGGACATCGGCAGCGGGGCCCGGGGCCGGGCGGCGCGGCGGGACCGGGCCGTGCGGGCGGCCGTCGCACAGGGGCTGCTGGGCCCGGACGCGGCCGTGGTGGGCCTGCTGGACGTCACCGGCATCCGGGAGTCGGCGGCGGCGCTGCGGGCGGCGTTCGAGGCGGTGACGGCGCCCGGCACCCCGGTGCTGCACGCCTTCGCGGTGAAGGCGACCCCGCTGGTGCCGGTGGTGCGACTGCTGCACGAGGCGGGCGTCGGCGCCGAGGTGGCGAGCCCCGGGGAGCTGGCCCTGGCCCGGGCGGCCGGGGTGCCGCCCGCCCGGACCGTGCTGGACTCGCCCGCGAAGACCCCGGCGGAGCTGCGCGAGGCACTGGCCCTGGGCATCGCGGTGAACGCCGACAACCCGCAGGAGCTGGACCGGCTGGACGCCCTCGTCGGCTCCGGCCCCGCCCGGTCCCCGCTCGGGCTCCGGGTCAACCCGCAGATCGGCGCCGGCGCGATCGGGGCGACCTCCACGGCGACGCGGACCTCGAAGTTCGGGGTGGCGCTGCGGGACGAGGGGGCGCGGGAGTGGGTCGTACGGGCGTACACGGAGCGGCCGTGGCTGACCCGGCTGCACGCCCACACCGGCTCGCAGGGCATCCCGCTGCCGCTGCTGGCGCGGGGTGTGGCGGAGGTGTACGCGCTGGCGGAGGAGATCAACGCGGCGGTCGGGCGGCGGCAGGTCGACACGGTCGACATCGGCGGCGGGCTGCCGGTGAACGTCGCGTCGGAGGCGACGGCACCGACGTACGCCGAGTACGCGCGCATGCTGGCCGATCAGGTGCCGGGGCTGTTCGACGGGCGGTACGGGCTGGTGACCGAGTTCGGGCGGTCGCTGCTGGCCAAGCACGGGACGGTGGTGGCCCGGGTGGAGTACACCAAGAGCGCGGGCGGGCGGCGGATCGCGGTGACGCACGCGGGCGTGCAGGTGGCGACGCGGACGGTGTACGTGCCGGGGGCGTGGCCGCTCAGGATCGCCGCGTACGACGCCGAGGGCCGGCCGAAGACGGGGCCGGAGGTGGTGCAGGACGTGGCCGGGCCGGCCTGCTTCTCGGGCGACCTGCTCGCCGAGGGGCGCGCGCTGCCGCTGCTGGAGCAGGGCGACTACGCGGCGGCGCTGGACACGGGCGCGTACTACTTCGCCCACCACTACGCCTACAACTCCCTGGCCCGGCCCGGCATCTACGGCTACGCGCCGGACGGCGCCGGGGGCGTCGCCTTCGGGGCCGTACGGGAGCCGCAGAGCCTCGCGGAGGTGGTGGCCGAATCCGGAGGGGCGCACGCGTCCGCGCTCACCACCCTCGGTGCGCCCGAGAGCCGTTGACGCGCCCCGGTCGCCCTCGAACAAATGGATCAACGGCCCTGGAACACACGTCAGTTGAGCCACACTAGTACGCCGGACGCATGTTCCACCGGAAAATGCCAAAGGCCTCACCTCCCGCACACACGTTGCGTAGTGTCGGCGTCACTCAGCCGGAGTCCCAGGCGGGAGGGGAGCCACGGTGCCCGGAATCGACGAGTGCTTGCTGGAAGCGATGCGGTTGCCCGGTGCCCGGGGAGCCGCGCTGGTGGACTGGACGAGCGGACTGGCCCTCGGCACGGTCGGGGAGGCACCCGGCGGCGATCACGAGACGATGGCCGCCGAGGCCGCCGAACTGGCCCGGATGGCCGCCGAGCACGGCACCTTCGCGGCGCGCGGTGATGAGTCGCCCCCGGTGGAGGACGTGATCATCAGCAACGGGGACAGCTACCACCTGCTGCGCTTCGTGGACACCTCCTTCGACAGCAGCGTGTTCCTGCACCTGTGGCTCGGCCGCGAGGAGGGCAACCTCGCGCTCGCCCGGATACGGCTCGGCGAGATGGCCGCCCGGCTGGTGCTGGGATGACCGTGGTCAGGACCCCTCCGCCGGCCCTGCCGGTACGGGACCGGGGAGCCACCCGCGCCCTGTCCCCGATGCTGACCCGGCTCGCCGAGGAGCGGGCCACCGGCGTCCTGGTCCGCGAACACGGCGTCCTGCACCTGGCCGAGGGCCGGGTGGTGCACGCCGAGAGCCCGCTCGCCCCCGGCCTCGACGTGCTCCTCACGGCCCACGGCACGCTCGCGGCCACCGCCTGGCAGCGGGCCGCCGCACAGACCCCGGGCCCGCTGCACGCGGCCGAACTGCTGCTGCGCTCCGGGGTGCTGCCCACGGGCGCGCTGGAGCTGTGCCACCTGGACGCGCTGTACGACGCCGGGTACTTCGCGCTGGCGCCGAGCAGCACCCCGGGCCAGTTCCGGTACGACCACACGCCCCGTCTCGGCCCGCTGCCCTCGGTCCCGGTCGTGGCGCTGGAGCGCGAGACGCTGCGCCGCCGCCTGCTGCTGCACCGGCTGTGGCCCGACCCGGCCGCCGACGGCGCCCCGCTGATCCGCGCGGACCCGGCCCCCCGCCGGGCACCGGAAGCCCGCCGGGCACCGGCGGCCCCGGAATCCCCCGGAGCCCCAAAAGCCCGGCCCGCCCAGGCCCCGGGCGGGCCCCCCGTCACCCCCCGCCAGCGCGCCGTCCTGGACCGCGTGGACGGTGTCCGCACGGCCGCCGACATCGCCCGGAACCTGGGCCGGCAGGCGTTCCACACGCTGGTCGACGTGCGCCGGCTCACGGCGGCCGGGCTGGTCGCGCCCGTGCCCACGGCATCCGCGCCGCCACCCCCGGCACCGGCACCGGCACCGGCCCACCCGGTCGTCACCGACCCCGACATCGCGCTGCTGAAGAGGCTCAGGGATGCGCTGGAGGCGCTTTGAACGGCACCGCCCCGCCGAGAGGAGACAGCTGATGGTGGCCGAAGACGACCTGCGGACCGTCCTGGAGGAGCTGCACCGGCTGCGCACCCGGGTGCCCCAGCTCACCGGCGCCCTCGCGGCCGGCGTGGACGGCCTCGTCGTCGCCCACGACACCCCCGGGGTCGACCCGGAGGGCCTGGCCGCGCTCACCGCCGCCGCGCTCGGCGTCGCCGTGCGGATCAGCGACCACACCGGGCACGGCGGCTTCCGGGAGCTGCTGGTGCGCGGCGAGCGCGGCTACGTCGCCACCTACGCGGCCGGCCGCACCGCCGTACTGACGCTGCTCGCCCAGGACCGGGTCAACGTCGGCCGGCTGCACCTGGAGGGCCGCCGGGCCGGCGCCCGCATCGGGGAGCTGCTGGACGCCGCCGAGGCCGTACGCCCGCTCCCGGGAACCACCGCCCCCGCACGCACCCGCACTCCTCGCGCGTCCCGCACCACGGCCGCCGAGGCGCGCACCGCAACCGACATCTGAGAGGACCACCATGGCCAACACCGAGACCGCGCTGAAGGAAGCCCTCACCTCCATCGAGGGCGCCACCGGCGTCGCACTCGTCGACTACACCAGCGGAATGGCGCTGGGCACGATGGGCGGCAGCAAGACCTTCGACCTGAACGTGGCCGCCGCCGGCAACACCGACGTCATCCGCGCCAAGATGCGCACGATGGAGATGCTGGGCCTCAAGGGCGGCATCGAGGACATCCTGATCACCCTGTCCGACCAGTACCACCTGATCCGCCTGCTCAGCAGCCGTGGCGGCAACGGCCTGTTCCTGTACCTGGTCCTCGACTCCGGCCGGGCCAACCTGGCGATGGCCCGGCACCAGTTGAAGAAGATCGAGGAGGAACTGGAGGTCTGACGGCGGCTCAGACGAGCGCCGCGGTACGGCGGCGGGCCCCGCCCGGGGCCGCGTCGCCGGCCGCGATGCCCGTACCGCGCAGACCCTTCACGGCCTTGCCGGCCGGACGCCCGCCGCGCCGGTCGAGCCAGTCGACGCGCACCCACAGCAGCGTCTCCCCGGTCCGCTCCAGCCGCCCGAGCCAGGCGGCCTTCAGCCGCAGTCCGGTGCCGAGCCCGGCCAGCAGCATGCCGCCGGCCGCGGGCACCGCGAAGGCGGAGCCCAGCGCGGCCGCCCAGCCCAGCAGCAGCCACCAGCGGTGCCCCCGGCGCCAGGTGCGCACGGTCACCGCCCGGTCCTGCAGCACGTCGTACTTGCCCGCGCGGGCCGCTCCGCGGGCGAGGGCGGTGTACCGGCCACGCCGGACCAGCGCCACGGCGGCCGCGCCGGCCAGGAACAGCACGGCCCCGGCCAGCACGCCGATCCGGCGCCCGGTCACTCCCTGCGGTACGGCCCCGATCCCCGCGGCGACCACACCGAGCCACCACAGCGGGGCCGCGCCCGCCCGTACGACGACGGCCACCCGAGCCAGTCCCTGTCCTCCGCGCGCCACGTCAGCCTCCCGTGTCACGTGTCCACAGCGCTTGTGTCCCGTAGGGAAGCTAATAGCAGAACGTGAGACGAATCTGAGAGCGGCGGGGCCCGGTCATCCGGCTCACTCGACGAACAGCCCGCGGGCCGCCGCCTTCGCGTCGAACTCCTCCAGGCGGGCCTGGGCCTCCGGCAGGTCGTCACAGAGGGCCTCCAGCAGCACCCGGCCGAGCAGCATCGGCGCGCACGCGGTGTCGAAGGCCAGCCCGGTGCCGACGGCGGCGGGCAGCAGCAGGTCGGAGTACTTGGCGACCGGCGCGAACGCCGAGTCGGCGACCGTGACCACGGTCAGGCCCGCGTCCTTGGCGTAGGCGAGGGTGTCCACGACCTCGCGGGGATGCCGGGGCAGGGCGAAGCAGAGCAGGGCGGTGGCGCCCGCGCGGACGGCGGCGTCGACGCGGTCCTGGATCATCGTGCCGCCCTCGTGGAGCAGCCGGACGTCCGGGTGGACCTTGGCGGCGAAGTACGCGAAGCCGTAGGCCTGGGAGGCGGCGGCGCGCAGGCCCAGCACCGGCAGCGGGCGGGAGGCGGCGAGGATCCGGCCGGCCTTCTGCACCGGGCGCGGGTCCGCGAGCAGCTCGGCGAGGTGCTTCAGGTTCTCGATCTCGGCCTCGACGGCCTGCTGGTACTCGTTGTACGCGGAGGCCTCGGCGGCCGGCTCGGCCGGGACGACCTCGCGCAGGTGCCGGCGCAGCGCCGGGTAGCCGTCGAAGCCAAGGGCGACCGCGAACCGGGTCACCGACGGCTGGCTGACCCCGGCCAGTTCGGCCAGCTCCACGCTGGACAGAAAGGGCACGTCGGCGGCCCGGCGCACCATGCTGTGCGCGATGCGGCGCTGGGTCGGCGTGAGCCGGTGGCCCTCGAAGAGCGCCTGCAAACGGTTGGCAGGGCTGTCGCTCGCGCTCATGACGTACTCCCCCTCCAGATCTCCTCGACGCCCCGGGAGAGTACAGCGCCGAGGCATTGACAAACACCGGCCGTCTATTCAGACAGTGTGTCGCTGCATACCGTTATACAGCCCAGCGTGGGGAGTACGCATGGCACAGCTCGTGGAACTGCGCTCCATCGACGTCGTCCCGGACGAGGAACGGCACGGCACGGCGTTCAGTCAGTTCACGCTCTGGCTCGGCGCCAACCTGCAGATCACGGCCGTCGTCACGGGCGCCTTGGCGGTCGTCTTCGGCGGGGACGTGGTCTGGTCGGTCGTCGGCCTGCTGCTCGGCAACCTGCTCGGCGGCGCCGTGATGGCCCTGCACTCCGCGCAGGGCCCGCGCCTCGGCCTGCCGCAGATGATCCAGTCGCGGGCCCAGTTCGGGGTGCGCGGGGCGGTCGTACCGCTGCTGCTGGTGATCGTCATGTACGTCGGCTTCTTCGCGTCCGGCAGTGTGCTCGCCGGGCAGGCGGTGGGCGAGCTGACGCACACGAACGACACCACCGGGATCATCGTCTTCGCGGCCGTCACGGCGGTCACGGCGACCGTCGGCTACCGGGTCATCCATGCCCTCGGCCGCGTCGCGAGCTTCATCTGCGCGCTCGCCTTCGTCTATCTCGCCGTACGCCTCCTGGACCGCGCCGACGCCTCCGCGCTGCTGCACGACGCGCACTTCTCGCTGCCGGTGTTCCTGCTGGCGATGTCCCTGTCGGCGTCCTGGCAGCTGGCGTTCGGGCCGTACGTGGCGGACTACTCGCGCTATCTGCCGCGTACGACGTCCACGAAGGCCACCTTCTGGTGGACGCTGTCCGGCTCGGCCCTGGGCAGCCAGTGGTCCATGACCTTCGGGGTGCTGGTCGCGGCCACGGCCGGCGAGAAGTTCCTGGACAGCCAGGTCGGTTATGTCGTCGCCCTCGGCGGCACCGGCCTGGCCGCGTCGTTCTTCTCCTTCGTCATCGCGCTCGGCAAGCTCACCGTCAACGTCCTCAACACCTACGGCGGTTTCATGTCGATGGTGACGAGCGTGAGCGGCTTCCGCGGGCAGCGGCGGCTGTCCCGGGCGGGCCGTGCGGCGTACATCGGGCTGGTGATGGTCGCCGGCACCGCGGTGGCCCTGCTGGGCAAGGACGGCTTCCTGTCCTCCTTCAAGGAGTTCCTGCTGTTCCTGCTGACGTTCTTCACGCCCTGGTCGGCGATCAACCTGGTCGACTACTACCTGATCTCCAGGGAGCGGTACGACCTCGAGGCCCTCGCCGACCCCGATGGCCGCTACGGCTCCTGGCGCTGGGACGCCCTCGCCGTCTACGCGGCCGGACTCCTCGCCCAGCTCCCGTTCCTCGCCACGGGCTTCTACACCGGCCCGCTGGTGGACCCGCTGGGCGGCGCGGACATCTCCTGGATCGTCGGCCTGGCCGTACCCGCGCTGCTGTACTGGCTGGTCGCGCGCGGGAACGCGGAGACCCTCCCGGGCCCCGACCGGGGGGTTAGCCCCAGTGCGGCGGAGCGGACCGCTCCCTAGGCTGACCGGTATGAGCACACTCGATCCGCGGGACGCCGATCTCAGGACGGACCCCGACCTCCGGAAGGACCTGGACGCGACCGTGCGGGTCCGCCGGGAGCTGGGCGACGACTACGACTCCGCCCTGGTGGAGTCCTTCCTGGAGAAGGCCGGGCAGCGGATCGACGACGCGGTGGACCGCCGGGTGCGCAGGCAGCTGGCCGAACGGCAGATGGCGACGGCCCGCGAGACCCGGCGCCCGGCGCCGGCCGACTCCTGGACCGAGCGCTACGGCTTCGCCCTGATCACGCTGGTCCTGGCGATCCCGCTGTCCGCGATCGCCGGCGCCTTCGCCGGGCTCACCGGGATGGTGGTCACCTGGATCGGCATCGTCGGCGTCAACGCGGTCCAGGCGGTGCGGCTCAACCCGGAGCTGTTCGCCGGCCGCGACCGTTCCGCAGCGGACGACTGACCGCCCCCGGACGTCACGTGACCGCCCCCGGACGTCACGTGACCGCCCCGGGACGTCACGCCTGCCGGGTCGGCAGCACCATGATCTGGCGCAGGTTGACGTGCCGGGGCCGGCTGGTGGCGTAGGCGACGACGTCGGCGACCTCCGCCGCGGAGAGCCCGCCGATCGCCCCGAACATCTCCTCCAGCTGCCCGGACAGCTCCGCGCTGCCGACGTGCGTCTTCAGCTCGGTCTCCGTCAGCCCCGGCTCGATGTTGGTGACCCGGACGTCCCGCGGGCCCAGCTCGCCGCGCAGCGACTGCGACAGATAGGTGACGGCCGCCTTGGTCGCCCCGTACACCGCGTAGTTGGGGAAGGTGACGTGGGCGCCGATGGAGGAGATGTTCACCAGGTCGGCGGTGCGTCCCTGGGCCGCGGCGGCCAGCAGGTCGGCGGTGAAGGCGCGGATCATCCGCAGCACCCCGGTGACGTTGGTGTCGAGCATCCGCTGCCACTCCTCGATCCGGCCTTCCTCGACCGGGTTCGGCAGCATGACGCCGGCGTTGTTGACGACGAGGTCGACGGCGCCGAACGCCTCGTGGATCCGGTCCCGGGCAGCCTCCACGGAGCCGTCGTCGGTGACGTCGGCGGCCACCGCGAGCGCCTCGCCGCCCTCCGCCCGGATCTTCTCCACCAGCGCCTGGAGCCGGTCCGCGCGCCGGGCGAGCAGCGCCACCCGGGCGCCCTCCGCGGCCAGTTGCAGGGCGACGGCCTCGCCGATCCCGCTGGCGGCTCCGGTGACGACGGCGGTACGGCCGGACAGGTTCTCGTACGACATGGTGTCCCCTCGGTAGCGCTCGCCGGGGCGGCTCCCCGGCGGCTGACACCACTCTCACCGCGGCCGGCCGTCGTACCCAGGGATGTGCTTTTCCTGGGTCTGCCAGTACCAGGATGGCACCGGCCCGCTCCCCTACGATCGGGCCCATGGACGGGGACTGGACCGAAGCAGAGGTGGGCGACTTCCTGCGCTCACGCCGCGCCCGCATCCGGCCGGAGGAGGTCGGGCTGCCCGCGTACGGGCGGCGCCGGGTGCCGGGCCTGCGCCGCGAGGAGGTGGCCCAGCTCGCGGGCGTGAGCGTCGACTACTACATCCGGCTGGAACAGGGCCGGGGCACGAGCGTGTCGGACGCCGTCCTGGACGCGGTCGCGCGGGTGCTGCGGCTGGACGAGACCGAGCACACCTACCTGCGTACGGTGGCCCGCCCCCGCCGGCGCCGGCGCAACCCCGCGCCCGCCGCGCCCCGCGTCCGCCCCGGCGTCCAGATCCTCCTCGACGGCATGGAGCGCAACCCGGCGTTCGTGATCGGCCGCCGTATGGAGGTGCTGGCCTGGAACGCGCTCGGCGACGCGGTGAACGGCTTCAGCCGCCTGGCAGCGGCCGAACGGAACATGCCCCGGCAGGTCTTCCTCGACCCCGCCGCCCGGGACCTCTACCCCGAGTGGGCCGCCGTGGCCGCGCAGACGGTCTCCCACCTGCGCCTCAACGCGGGCCGGTACGCCGACGACCCGGGCCTGTGCGCACTGGTCGGCGAACTCTCCCTGAAGAGCGAGGACTTCCGCCGGCTGTGGGCGGACCACGAGGTCAAGGAGTGCGCGTACGGCGTGAAAAAGGTACGGCACCCGGTCGCGGGCCTGCTGACCCTGCCGTACGAGACCCTGACCGTCCCGGCGGACCCGGACCAGACGATCGTGGTGTACACACCGGAGCCGGGCTCGGAGACGGCGGAACGGCTCGCCCTGCTGGGCAGTTGGGAATCGAGCACCGCTCGCTGAGAGGAATTGCGCGGGGACCGCCGCACCCCCGTTGCCGGGGGGCGGGACGACGGCGGTCCCCGCGAGGGACGCGGGCCGGGTCAGAACCGGGCCCCCGCGTCCGTGGCGTCCTTGGAGGTCCGGGAGCCGCTCCGGAGGTCCTTGGCGCCGTTCGGCGCCGGCCGGGGAGGGGAGCCGCTCCCTCCCTGCCGACACCCACTAATGTGCCGGACCCGTGTTAAGCCGGTGCTGCGTGCACGTGACACGCTCGTACACCTTCCGCGAACCCCGCGCCTCGCCCCAAGTCGGCTACTTGTTGCCGCCCTTGGCGAGGAAGGCCAGCAGGTCCTGACGGCTGATCACACCGGTGGGCTTGCCCTCGACCAGGACGATCGCCGCGTCCGCCGAGCCCAGCACCTGCATCAGGTCGCCGACCGGCTCACCGGAGCCGACCTGCGGCAGCGGGGGGCACATGTGCTTCTCCAGCGGGTCCTCCAGCGAGGCCCGCTTGCTGAACAGGGCGTCGAGCAGCTCCCGTTCCACGACCGAGCCGACGACCTCGGCGGCCATGACGTCCGGGTGGCCGGCGCCCGGCTTGACGACGGGCATCTGCGAGACGCCGTACTCGCGCAGCACCTCGATGGCCTGGCCGACGGTTTCGTCCGGATGCATGTGCACCAGGGACGGGATGGTGCCGCCCGCCTTGTCGTTCAGCACGTCGGCGACGCGGGCACTCGGGCCCTCGTCCTCCAGGAAGCCGTAGTCGGCCATCCACTCGTCGTTGAAGATCTTGCTGAGGTAACCGCGGCCGCTGTCCGGCAGGAGCACCACCACGACGTCGTCCGGGCCGAGCCGTTCGGCGACCTTCAGCGCGGCCACGACGGCCATGCCGCAGGAGCCGCCCACCAGCAGGCCCTCCTCCTTGGCCAGCCGGCGGGTCATCTGGAAGGAGTCCTTGTCGGAGACGGCGACGATCTCGTCCGCCACGGTGCGGTCGTAGGCGGTCGGCCAGAAGTCCTCGCCCACGCCCTCGACCAGGTACGGCCGGCCGGAGCCGCCGGAGTACACCGAGCCCTCGGGGTCGGCGCCGATGACCTTGACCTTCCCCTGGCTGGCCTCCTTCAGGTAGCGGCCGGTGCCGGAGATGGTGCCGCCGGTGCCGACGCCCGCCACGAAGTGGGTGATCTTCCCCTCGGTCTGCTCCCACAGCTCGGGGCCGGTCGAGTGGTAGTGCGAGAGCGGGTTGTTGGGGTTGGAGTACTGGTCGGGCTTCCAGGCGCCCGGGGTCTCACGGACGAGCCGGTCGGACACGTTGTAGTAGGAGTCCGGGTGCTCCGGCGCCACGGCGGTCGGGCACACGACGACCTCGGCGCCGTACGCGCGCAGCACGTTGATCTTGTCGGTGCTCACCTTGTCGGGGCAGACGAAGATGCACTTGTAGCCCTTCTGCTGGGCCACGATGGCAAGCCCCACACCGGTGTTGCCACTGGTCGGCTCGACGATCGTGCCGCCCGGCTTCAGCTCGCCGCTCTGCTCGGCGGCCTCGATCATGCGCAGGGCGATACGGTCCTTCACCGATCCGCCGGGGTTGAAGTACTCCACCTTCGCCAGGACGGTCGCCTGGATTCCCTTGGTCACGCTGTTGAGCTTCACCAGCGGGGTGTTGCCGACGAGGCTGATCATCGAGTCGTGGAACTGCACCGTTGTCTCCGGTCGCTGCAAAAGAAGTGTTCGTAGTGGTGCCGCCAGCCTACGGCCCCGCGTGCGGCGGGGGAGGTCGTTCACTCCCGGTTGAGATTGACGCACGGTCCGTACGGGGCAAGGAGTGTGTACGGCTACGAGGAGGTGGCGGCGACGCATGACGAGCATGTCGAGGGCGCGGGTGGCCCGGCGCATCGCGGCCGGGGCGGCGTACGGCGGGGGCGGGGTCGGACTGGTCGGCGCGGCCGTCGTCGGGCTGGTGCTGGCGGAGGTACGGCTCGCGCGGCGCCATGTGGGCAACGGCAGCGGCGGCCGGGTTCCGGTGGCCGACGGGGTGTACGGCCACGCGTACGACATCCCCGGCGAGCAGCCCCTCCGCCTGACCATGCTCGGCGACTCCACGGCGGCGGGGCAGGGCGTGCACCGGGCGGGGCAGACCCCGGGGGCGCTGCTGGCCTCCGGTCTCGCGGCGGTGGCCGAACGCCCGGTGGAGCTGCGGAACGTGGCGGTGCCCGGGGCCCAGTCCGACGACCTGGACCGCCAGGTGGCCCTCGTCCTGTCCTCTCCCACCCCCGTCCCGGACATCTGCGTGATCATGATCGGGGCGAACGACGTGACCCACCGGATGCCGCCGACCCGCTCGGTACGGCACCTGTCGGCGGCGGTACGACGGCTGCGCACGGCCGGTGCGGAGGTGGTGGTCGGCACCTGTCCCGACCTCGGCACGATCGAGCCGGTGCAGCAGCCGCTGCGGTGGCTGGCCCGGCGGGCGTCCCGGCAACTGGCGGCGGCGCAGACGATCGGGGTGGTGGAGCAGGGCGGGCGCACGGTGTCGCTGGGCGACCTGCTCGGCCCCGAGTTCGAGGCGAACCCGCGGGAATTGTTCGGGCCGGACAACTACCACCCCTCGGCCGAGGGCTACGCGACCGCGGCGATGGCGGTCCTCCCGACGGTGTGCGCCGCGCTGGGTCTGTGGCCGGCGGAGGAGGAGCGGCCGGACGTGTCGCGCCGCGAGGGCTTCCTGCCGGTGGCGCGGGCGGCGGCGGAGGCCGCGTCGGAGGCGGGCACGGAGGTGACGGCGGCGATGCCGACGGGCCCGCGGGGACCGTGGGCGTTGCTGAAGCGCAGGCGCCGGCGGCGGGTACCCGAGGCGGAGCCGGCCACCCGGCCGCTCTGACCGCGCTCCCCACGGCGGCCGGAGCCAAGCAAGCGCTTAGACAATTGCGGTCAGTGTCACACCGCCACACCGGTGACCTGGGCCATACGTACGGGTAACTTCCCAACCAGCCCTGCCCAACCCCCTTCCACTGGAGCCGTGATGCCCGAAGCCGTCATCGTCTCGACCGCCCGCTCCCCCATCGGCCGCGCGAACAAGGGCTCCCTGAAGGACCTGCGCCCCGACGACCTCACCGCCACGATCATCCAGGCCGCGCTCGCCAAGATCCCCGAGCTGGACCCCCGGGAGATCGACGACCTGATGCTCGGCTGCGGCCTCCCCGGCGGCGAGCAGGGCCACAACCTCGGCCGGATCGTCGCCGTACAGATGGGCATGGACCACCTGCCGGGCTGCACGATCACCCGGTACTGCTCGTCCTCCCTGCAGACCTCCCGCATGGCGCTGCACGCCATCAAGGCCGGCGAGGGCGACGTCTTCATCTCGGCCGGTGTCGAGATGGTCTCCAGCTACCGCAACGGCAGCTCCGACATGCCGGGCACCTACAACCCGCTGTTCGCCGAGGCGCAGGCCCGCACCGAGTCCGTCGCCCAGCAGGAGGGCACGACCTGGCACGACCCGCGCGAGGACGGCCTGCTGCCCGACCCGTACATCGCCATGGGCCAGACCGCCGAGAACCTGGCCCGCGCCAAGGGCGTCACCCGCCAGGAGATGGACGAGTTCGGCGTCCGCTCGCAGAACCTCGCCGAGGAAGCCATCAAGAACGGCTTCTGGGAGCGCGAGATCACCCCGGTCACGCTGCCCGACGGCACGGTGGTCAGCAAGGACGACGGCCCGCGCGCCGGCGTCACCCTGGAGGCCGTGCAGGGTCTGAAGCCGGTCTTCCGCCCGGACGGGCTCGTCACCGCCGGCAACTGCTGCCCGCTCAACGACGGCGCCGCCGCGCTCGTCATCATGTCCGACACCAAGGCCCGCGAGCTGGGCCTGACCCCGCTCGCCCGGATCGTCTCCACCGGTGTCTCCGGCCTCTCCCCCGAGATCATGGGCCTCGGCCCGGTCGAGGCGAGCAAGCAGGCCCTCCAGCGCGCCGGTCTGACCATCGACGACATCGACCTGGTCGAGATCAACGAGGCCTTCGCCGCCCAGGTGATCCCGTCGTACCGGGACCTCGGCATCGACATCGACAAGCTGAACGTCAACGGTGGCGCCATCGCCGTCGGCCACCCCTTCGGCATGACGGGCGCCCGCATCACCGGCACCCTCATCAACTCGCTCCAGTGGCACGACAAGCAGTTCGGCCTGGAGACGATGTGCGTCGGCGGCGGCCAGGGCATGGCGATGGTCATCGAGCGCCTCAGCTGACCCACCGTCCGTAGCGAGCCACGCACGGTACGTCGCAGAAGGGCCCGGAACCCGGGAAACACCACGGTTCTGGGCCTTTTCGTGATCCAATCTCCCCCAGGATGTGACCTATCTCGCTCGCCCTGCACATCGGTGCAGGTCAGCGCGGGTCGGCAGGGCGTACGGCGACAGCACGAACCCACAGTCCTGTCCGTTTCGTGACGTTACGCACTGACAGCTGGATAGTCCGCCCTTCAAGCTGATGTAGGAAGTCGGGGGTCGACTTTGAACCAGGAGTACGTCAGTGAGCGCCATGCCTATCGCCCTGCTGCTCACCACGGCAGCCACCGGCGCCGTGGGCGTCGCCGTCCTGCGCACCGTCTGGAAGCTGCGCCGCCAGCTCACCGAGCTGCAGCGGCAGCTCGCCGCTGACCAGGCGGCCACGACGCGCGCCCTGCTGCCGAACGCCCGTGGCACCGCCGACGCCGAGCAGATACGCGCGGCCGTGGCCGCGGCGCTCGCCGAGGAGCGGGAGCGCGAGCTGGCCGAGGCCCGTGCCTTCTGGGCGGCGCAGGAGGCCCGTGACGCCTCCGACACCCCCTCGCTGTACGGCCTGCCCGAGGTCGACGTCTTCCTGCCCCGGCAGGCGGACTTCGTGGGCCTGGAGCCGCTGGAGCCGGTGTCCGAGCCGGGCGTCGACGCCGACGACTTCGCCGGGGGCACCCCCTCCGGGGCGTCCGGGACCTCCGGGGTCTCCGGGGGCGAGTCACCCGAACTGGCCGCGGCCCGCCGTCGGCACCCCTCGCACCCCGACTTCGTCCCGGTGCAGTCGCCGGCCGTGAACGACCACGAGCGCACGGTGACCACCCTGGAGGAGCTGGCCGCCGACCGCGTCGAACTCTCCGACGTCCGCCCCGGCCCGCTCGGCACCCTCGACGTCTACGTCTTCGCCGACGGCACCACCCTGTGCATGACCCCCGGCCACCGCGAGACGGCGGAACAGCTGGCGGCGGCCCTGGAGTCGGGCGAGACCCCGTACCTCCTGGGCGGTTCGGGCATCTCGGGCGCGTACACGCTGACGTTCGCGTGCGGCGAGGAGATGGTCTACATCCTGGCGGACCGCGTCATCGCCTCCCTGTAGGGCAGCGCACTCAGACCCCCGCCCGCT
Source organism: Streptomyces sp. NPDC028928 (assembly GCF_055564915.1). Lineage (NCBI taxonomy): Bacteria > Bacillati > Actinomycetota > Actinomycetes > Kitasatosporales > Streptomycetaceae > Streptomyces > Streptomyces sp. NPDC028928. Next base: position 467,482 of record NZ_JBVHVI010000003.1, on the reverse strand, counting down.
GCCGCGCCTCCTCCACCAACCGCACGGCCTCGGCGACCTGGTCCTCACTGCGCAGCACGACCGCGAGGTCGTGCGCGGCGACGAGGATCTGATCGGCGGCGGCGAACATACCGGCGTCCGGCATCTCCCGGGGCTCGCGCTCCGGCTCTTCCATCAGCTGGGCCCGCCGGGAGAGTTCCCGGGCCACGGCCAAGGCCTCGGCGGCAGCGCCTCGTTGGAGCCGGCTCTGCGGCGCCGCCCGCAACCGGTCGGCGAAGTGATCCACTGCTTGGGTCAAGGGCGTCGTATCAACCACCCGCCGAGCGTAACGCGCCGCACTGTTGCCAATACGCGAACGCTCAGGCACGGTGACGTGAAGGACCGGCTTACATCCCCTTTGCGTTCGGAGGCGCCGATGTCCCACGTCTTCTCCGAGGAGACCCACCGCAATCTGCTCGCCCGCATCCCGCACTGCACCGGTCGTGAGATCTCCGACTGGCTGCGCACCGTCGAAGAAGGCCCGGCACTCTTCCGCTTCGAGGAGAAGGTCAGCTGGCTCCGGCACGAGTACGACCTGGCGTACGGCCACGCCAAGGCGATCGTGCACGAGTACGACCTGAGGAGGGCGGCGCGCAAGCTGCTCTGAACGGCACAGGGCCCCGGGCGGATCGCCCGGGGCCCTGCCGGTGACCGGCGCTCGCGCGCTAGTCGTTGCTGCTGAAGATCGCCACCAGCCGCAGCATCTCCACGTAGATCCACACCAGGGTCATGGTGAGGCCGAACGCGGCGAGCCAGGACTCCTTGCGCGGGGCGCCGTAGGCGATGCCGTCCTCGATCTGCTTGAAGTCGAGGGTCAGGAAGAACGCGCCGAGCAGGATCGCGATGATGCCGACGACCGCGCCGAGCGGCCCGAAGCTGCGCAGTCCGCCGTCCTCGGCGACGCCGAAGGCGACCAGCAGCAGGTTGATCGCCATGACCACCATGAAGGCGATCGCGATGGCGATACCGATGCGGGCGTAGCGCGCGGTGACGCGGATCCAGCCGGCCTTGTAGACCAGCAGGGTGGCACCGGAGACCGCCATGGTGCCGAGCACCGCCTGGAAGGGCGCGCCGCTCCACCGGCTGTTGAACATCTCGCTGAAGACGCCGAGGAAGACGCCCTCGAAGGCGGCGTACCCGAGGATCAGCGCGGGGGACGGGGTGCGCTTGAAGCTCTGGACCATCGCCAGGACGAACGCGATGAGCGCGGCGCCGACGGCCAGGCCGTAGCTGGTGCCCGAGACCGGCAGCAGCGCCCAGGCGAGGACGGCGCCGACGGCGACCGTGCCGAGCGTGATGGCCGAGCGGACGACGACGTCGTCCATGGTCATCCGGTCGGTGGTGGCCGGGGCCTGCGGCGGGGCGCCGTACTGGACGTCACCCTGCGCGTACGGGTTCTGGGCGTACGGATTCTGTGCGTAGGGGTTCTGCGCGTAGGGGTTGCCCTGTGCGTACCCGGCCTGCGGTGCGGTGTTGAAGCCGGCGTAGCCGTTGTCGCGGCTGAACCCCCGTCGCGAGAAGACCGGGTTGCTGCTCCTCATTTCACTCCTCCATGGCTGCCGAGCGCAGCCTTGGCTCAAGAGTAATGGATTGGCAAAGGATCGACCATGATACTTGAGTAGGATCTTCCCTCTCCGGATCTTTCCCCTGCCATGCTGCGCAACACGCTACGCGCAGGCCTGATTCCCGGCCACGGACGGACGGCTAACCGAGCGGAAACCCTGTGTACGCCTCGGCCAGATCGGTCTCGGCCGCCCGGGAGGAGGTGATCCGCTCCAGCCGGGCCAGCTGGAGGCGGGCGTCGAAGGCGGTGGCGTCCGGGGCGCGGTGCAGCAGGGTCGTCATGTCGTGGGAGAACCGCTCGGCCTGCCAGACCCGGCGCAGACAGGTGGCGGAGTAGGCGTCGAGGAGGTCCGGGGAGCCGGTCTCCTTCTCGTGGACGAGGGCCCGGGCGAGGGTGACGACGTCGCCGACGGCGAGGTTCAGCCCCTTGGCACCGGTGGGCGGCACGATGTGGGCGGCGTCGCCGGCGAGGAAGAGCCGGCCGTGCCGCATCGGCTCGTGCACGAAGGAGCGCATGGGCGTGACCGACTTCTGGGTGACGGGCCCGCGCTCCAGCCGCCAGCCGTCGTCCGTCTCGAACCGCCGCTCCAGCTCGTCCCAGATCGCCTCGTCGTCCCACTCCTCGGCCTTCGTCCCCGCGGGCACCTGGAGATAGAGCCGGGAGACGGCGGGCGACCGCATCGACAGCAGGGCGAAGCCGCGCTCGTGGCGGGCGTAGATGAGTTCGTCGTGCGAGGGGGCGACGTCGGCGAGGATGCCGAGCCAGGCGTAGGGGTAGGCCCGCTCGAACACCCGGGACACCTCGCTCGGGAACGCCTTGCGGGCCACCCCCCAGAACCCGTCACAGCCCACGACGTACTCGCACTCCAGCACGTCCTCGCTCCCCCGGTACCGAAAGGGGACCCGCACCCGCTCTCCCTCCGCCCCCTCCACCGCGAGCGCCTCGGCCCCGAACAACAGCGTCCCGCCCTCCCGCACCTGGAACGCGATCAGGTCCTTGCAGACCTCGGTCTGGGCGTAGACGGTCACGGACCGCCCGCCGGTGAGCGCGGGAAAGTCGACACGGTGCCGACGCCTCCCGAACCGGAGCTCGATGCCGTCGTGCCGCATCCCCTCCCGCTCCATCCGCTCCCCGGCCCTCACGGCTCGCAGCACATCGACGGTCCCCTGCTCCAGGATCCCGGCCCGCTGCCGCTGCTCGACATAGCCCCGGTCCCGGCTCTCCAGCACGACCGACTCGACCCCGGCCCGGTACAGCAACCGCGCGAGCAACAGCCCGGCGGGCCCCGCCCCGATGATCCCCACGGTGGTACGCATCGCCCGTCCCCTTCTCCGCCACCGACCCCGCCGGTGTTCGTAGAGTGAAATTTCTTTCACTGACGTTCGGGCGTGAGTCTCCGACCACACGGGCCCGCTGTCAACGGTCGTGCGGCGGATCGGGAAGGAATGAGGAAGGACGAGGGGAGGAAGGTGCCCGGAGCCGGACTTGAACCGGCACGCCCGCGAAGGGGCAGCGAGGTTTAAGCTCGCCGTGTCTGCATTCCACCATCCGGGCAGGCCATGGGCTCCGCTTCGAGGTTCGAGCCTATCGGGAGCCATCCCCCGAACAGCGGAAGGGTGGACCGATGTTGTCTTATTTTATTGACGTCTGAGGGTGCATCAGCCGCCGGAACGCGCCATCCGCACTTGCCAATAGCGTGACGTGAGGGCTTTGCGCGCGTACGTGAAATGACGGAATTTCACCGTCCGAACGAGGGCGTTCCACCTGTTCTCTGCACGACGGGAGTCAGGGTCGCCCGTCCTCCCCAGGTATGACACCGGGCCGCTCCGTCCGACCCGAGTCGCCCTCCGGAACCGGAACAGCGACTGACTACACGCGTGCTCCGCGCCGGGACGATGGATCGGTCCCCAACGAACAGACGTCGTACCGACAGGAGCGCCCTCCCGTGACCACCACACCCACCGCCGGCCGGACCACCGCCGTGGCCGCACGCGCCACGGAGCTGTCGAAGATCTACGGGCAGGGTGAGACCCGGGTGGTCGCCTTGGACCGGGTCTCCGTCGACTTCCGGCAGGCCGAGTTCACCGCGATCATGGGCCCGTCCGGTTCCGGCAAGTCCACGCTGATGCACTGCGTCGCCGGTCTGGACACCTTCTCCTCCGGATCCGTCAGGATCGGCGACACCGAGCTGGGGTCGCTGAAGGACAAGCAGCTCACCAAGCTGCGCCGGGACAAGATCGGCTTCATCTTCCAGGCGTTCAACCTGCTGCCCACGCTGACCGCCCTGGAGAACATCACCCTGCCGATGGACATCGCCGGCCGGAAGCCGGACAAGGCGTGGCTGGACCAGGTCATCCAGATGGTCGGACTGTCCGGACGGCTCGGCCACCGGCCCTCCCAGCTCTCCGGCGGCCAGCAGCAGCGTGTCGCCGTCGCCCGTGCCCTCGCCTCCCGGCCCGAGATCATCTTCGGTGACGAGCCGACCGGAAACCTGGACTCCCGCTCCGGCGCCGAGGTCCTCGGCTTCCTGCGCAACTCCGTGCGCGAGCTGGGCCAGACCGTCGTCATGGTCACGCACGACCCGGTCGCGGCCGCCTATGCCGACCGGGTGATCTTCCTGGCCGACGGGCGCATCGTCGACGAGATGTACGGCCCCACCGCCGACTCCGTCCTCGACCTCATGCGCCATCTTCCTGGGGGGAACCCCCAGACCCCCGAGTTCGACGCGAAGGGCCGTACCAGCTGATGTTCCGCACCGCCCTGCGCAACGTCTTCGCGCACAAGGCCCGGCTCCTGATGACCGTGCTCGCCGTCATGCTCGGCGTCGCGTTCGTCTCCGGGACGCTGGTCTTCACCAACACCATCTCCGACGCCTACCAGAAGAGTTCCGCCAAGGGCTTCGACCGGGTCGACGTCGCCGTACAGCCCGAGTACCAGGACTCCGAGGGCAACAAGGTCGGCAGGACGCCCCAGTTGACCCGGGCCCTGCTCGACAAGGCCGCCAAGGTCCCCGGCGCCGCCTCCGCCACCGGTGTCGTCACCGGCTTCACCGCCGTCGCCGACAAGGACGGCAAGCTCGTCGGCGGCGACTGGCAGTCCGCCGGCGGCAACTACTGGGGTGCCAAGGACCCCCGTTACCCGCTGGTCAGCGGCCATGCCCCGCGCAACGGGCACGAGGTGGCGATCGACTCCGCGACCGCGAAGCGGACCGGCTACCAGGTCGGCGACACCGTGCGCCTCTCCGTCGACGGCCCGGTCCTGACGCCCACCATCAGCGGCATCTTCACCACCGACGACGGCAACGTGGCCGCGGGCGGCAGCCTCACCCTGTTCGACACCGCGACCGCGCAGACCCTGTTCGGCAAGAAGGGCACGTACGACGAGATCGACGTGCAGGCCGCGCCCGGCACCAGCCAGGCGGCGCTCAAGGCCGAGCTGGACAAGGCCCTGCCCGCGAAGCTGGTGGACACCACCACCGGCGAGCAGCTCGCCGACGACCAGGCCCAGATGATCTCCTCGTCCATGAGCGGCCTGAAGCAGATGCTGCTGGTGTTCGCCGGCATCGCCCTGTTCGTCGGCACGTTCATCATCGCCAACACCTTCACCATGCTGGTCGCCCAGCGCACCCGCGAACTGGCCCTGCTGCGGGCGGTCGGCGCCTCCCGCCGCCAGGTCACCCGCTCGGTGCTCATCGAGGCGTTCGCGGTCGGCGCGGTCGCCGGTGCGGCCGGTCTGGCCGCCGGTGTCGGCATCGGCGCGGGCCTGCGCTCCCTGCTCAGCTCGCTCGGCGAGACCGTGCCCGACGGGCCGCTGGTGATCAGCCCCGGCACGGTGGTCACCGCCCTCGCGGTCGGCATCCTCATCACCATGCTGGCCGCCTGGCTGCCCGCCCGCCGGGCCGCGAAGACACCGCCGGTCGCGGCGATGAGCAGCGTCCACGCCAAGGCCACCACCAGGTCGCTGGTGCTGCGCAACACGCTGGGCGCGCTGTTCGCGGCAGCCGGCATCGCGGTGGTCCTCGCGGCCACCTCGATGGACGCGGACGCGGCCCAGGGCCCGATGGGCATCGGCGCCGTCCTGCTGATCATCGGCGTGTTCATCCTGACCCCGCTGCTGTCCCGCCCGCTGATCGCCGCCGCCGCGCCGCTGCTGCGCGCCTTCGGGGTGTCGGGCAGGCTGGCCCGCCAGAACTCGGTGCGCAACCCGCGCCGTACCGCGGCCACCGCCTCCGCGCTGATGATCGGCCTGACCCTGATCACCGGCATGACGGTGATGGCGGGCAGCCTGCAGACGTCCATCGACAAGATGGCCAGCTCCGCGATCCGCGCCGACTACGTCGTCTCGATGGCCAACCGCGGTCCGCTCTCCCCCGAGGTGGAGAAGAAGCTCGCCGCCGCCGACGGGGTCACCGACAGCAGCCCGCTGCGCAACGGCGAGTCCCGCATCGACGGCGACACGGAGTGGCTGACCGGCGTCGACGGCGCGGCCATCGGCAAGCTGACCGACCTGAAGGTGACCGACGGCTCCTTCACCGTGGGCGGCACGCGGGTCGTCGTGGACGAGGACCGGGCCAAGGCGTACGGCTGGAAGGCCGGTTCGCGCTTCACCGCGCACTTCGAGGACGGCAAGGCGCGGCGGCTGACGGTCGCGGGGGTCTACGAGGGCAACGACATGTTCAACGGGATCATCCTCGACAACAAGGTGCTCACCCCGCACCTGGCCGACCCGGCCGACATGCAGGTCATGGTCAAGACCGCGGGCGGCGCCTCCGACGCGGCCAAGGACAGGCTGGAGAAGACCCTCGGCTCCAACCCGGCGATCAAGGTCCAGGACAAGCAGGACATCTCGAACGAGATCGCGAAGATGTTCACCCTGATACTGAACATGGTCTACGGCCTGCTCGGCATGGCGGTGATCGTCGCCGTGCTCGGTGTCATCAACACGCTGGCCATGTCCGTCTTCGAGCGGGCGCAGGAGATCGGCATGCTCCGCGCGATCGGCCTGGACCGCCGGGCGGTCAAGCGGATGGTCCGCCTGGAGTCCCTGGTGATCTCCCTGTTCGGCGGGGTGCTGGGCATCGGCCTGGGCGTGTTCTTCGGCTGGGCGGCCGGCGAGCTGCTGGGCACCAAGATGCCGACGTACGAGCTGGTGCTGCCCTGGGGCCGGATGACGGTGTTCCTGCTGCTGGCGGGCACGGTCGGCGTCCTGGCCGCGCTGTGGCCGGCCCGCCGCGCGGCCCGGCTGAACATGCTGACGGCCATCAAGGCCGAGTAGGGCTGAGCAGGGCCGAGTAGGGCCGAGGAGACGGTCGTACGACGGTGAAGGGGGCCCCTCGGGAAGGGGCTCCCTTCTGCCGTGGCCCTGGCAGCCCTACCGCTGCTCAGCCGTGCCAGGTGCGCGGGCGCAGCGGGAGGCCGGAGGCACCGGACTCGGGGGTGCGGACCGCGAGGACCTGGTTGACGCCGATGCGGTTGCGTTCGAAGGCGAGCGCGGAGGCGGCCATGTACAGCCGCCAGACCCGGGCCCGGCCGGGGCTGGTGAGCCGGACCGCGCGGCCGAAGTCGGACTCCAGGTTTTCGACCCAGCGGCGCAGGGTGCGGGCGTAGTGCTCGCGGATGGACTCGACGTCCCGGACCTCGAAGCCGGCCCGTTCCAGCTGGGTGACGGTGGTGCCGATGGGGGCGAGTTCGCCGTCCGGGAAGACGTAGGAGTCGATGAACGGGTCGACCTCGTACGCCGACTCGTCGCGCTGCGGGCGGCGGGCGATCTGGTGGTTGAGCAGCCGGCCGCCGGGCTTCAGCAGCTCGTGCAGCCGGCGGGCGTACTCCAGGTACCGTTCGGCGCCCACGTGTTCGGCCATGCCGATGGAGGAGATCGCGTCGAAGGGGCCGTCCGTGACGTCCCGGTAGTCCTGGACCCTGATCTCCACCCGGTCGGTCAGCCCCTCGTCGGCGACCCGCTTACGGGCGTACGCCGCCTGCTCCTGGGACAGCGTGACGCCGACGACGCTCACGCCGTACTCGCGGGCCGCGTGGATGGCCATGGAGCCCCAGCCGCAGCCGACGTCCAGCAGCCGCTGACCCTCCCTCAGGCCCAGCTTGGCGCAGACGAGTTCGAGCTTGTCGCGCTGGGCGGTCTCCAGGGTCCCGGCGTCCTCCCAGTAGGCACAGGAGTACACCATGGACGGGCCGAGGACGAGCTCGTAGAAGTCGTTGCCGACGTCGTAGTGATGGCTGATGGCCCGCCTGTCCGTGCGGCGCGTGTGCAGGTTCCGGCGGGGCCTGCGGATCTCCTCGCGCGGCGGGGCGGGCGGGATCGGCGGGCCGGCCAGTTTCAGCAGCTCGCGGGCGGCGGCCCGGACACCGGGGTCGCGCATGGCCTGGACGAGGCCGGGGGCGTCCTCGCCGCGCTCCCAGACGAGGCCCGCCATCACGTCGAGGGTGGTGTAGAGGTCGCCCTCGATCTCCAGGTCCCCGGAGACCCAGGCGCGGGCGAGGCCCAGCTCGCCCGGTTTGAACAGCATGCGGCGCAGGGCGCGGCGGTTGCGCACGACGAGCGCCGGCGCGTCCGGCGGCCCGTCCTGTGATCCGTCCCAGGCTTTCAAGCGCACCGGGAGCGGGGCTCCCAGCATCTGCTCGGCAAGACTCCTCAGCCGCCGCGCGGCGTCGGCCATGGCGCACACCTCCGTCTTGAGACGTCTCACACCGTCTACCGGAAAACGATCGCCTACGGCGTGGTCATTCCCCTCCGTGTGCGGATGCCGACACTCCGCGGCCATGTCGCCCGGCACTCCGCCGCCCCATCACCCGTGCGGCGGGGGCGGACGCGCGGGGGCGCGGAAGTGTGCGCCGTACGCCCTCCCGGGTCAAGTCCCGAGTTCGCGTGTCACGGGAAGCCGGGGCATGACCCACCCCCGGGCGCCGGGCCCTAATGGAGACATCCCCACTTCCCCTCTTCCAAGGATGTGCATCCCGATGACCCGTCTCTCCCGCTTCCAGCGCCTCACCCTCCTCGCCGCCTCCACCACGGTGATCACCGGCGGCGTGCTGCTGCCCGGCACCGCGTTCGCCGCCCCGGCGCCGCAGACCGCGGCCGTCGCCGAGGCCGCCGCGCAGTGGACGCAGACCACCGACTCCCCGAGCGGCATCTCGGTCCAGCTTCCGGGCAAGGCCCAGGCGGACAAGGCGACCGAGAACGGGGTGAACAGCCGCTCCTACGTGGTGCAGACCCCGTACGGGGCCATGGGCTTCGGCGTGGACGACGTGCCCGGCACGGATCCGTCCGCTCCCTGGGACCTCAAGGGCAGCCTCAAGGCAGCCGTGGACGGCTACAACACCGACTCCAAGTCCTCCGACGACGTGCTGCGCAGCACCGATGTCAAGGAGGGCGTCACCGCGGACGGCCACCGCGAACTCAGTGCGGAGCTGACGGCACCCGACGGCACCCAGGGCCACATCCACCTCATCGACCAGGGCAAGTACCTGGTCACCGTGGTCACTCTCTCCATGGACGGCCACCTGGACCAGATGGACCGCGACCACCAGCGCGCCCTGGACAGCGTCAAGGTGCCGGACAACCACGCCGGGCAGTCCGCCGACCGCGCCGACCGGTCCAGCGAGGCCCCGCGCTCCGTCTGACCGACGCGAGGACCCGCGGTGAAGGACCGCGCACAGCCCGAAGGGGCCGCCCGCACCACGGATGGCAGGCGGCCCCTTCGGGCTGTGCTGGTGGACCGGAGGTCAGGAGGCCTTGGCCTTCTCCTCGGACTTGCTCGCGGCGACCGGCGCCGGCTTGGCGGCCTCGTAGAACTCCTCGCGGGGGTTCTCCATGGCGCCCAGCGACACGACCTCGCGCTTGAGGAACATGCCGAGGGTCCAGTCGGCGAAGACGCGGATCTTGCGGTTCCAGGTCGGCATCGCCAGACCGTGGTAGCCACGGTGCATGTACCAGGCGAGGCGGCCCTTGAGCTTGATCTTCATCTTGCCCATGACGATCATCGCCACGCCCTTGTGCAGGCCGAGACCGGCGACCGCACCCTTGTTGGCGTGCTCGTACTCCTTCTGCGGGAAGCCCCGCATACCGGAGACCACGTTGTCGCCGAGGACGCGGGCCTGGCGCAGCGCGTGCTGGGCGTTCGGCGGGCACCAGGCGTTCTCGTTGCCCGCCTTGCGGCCGACGAGGTCCGGGACCTGCGCGTTGTCACCGGCGGCCCAGATGTAGTCGGTGCCCTTGACCTGGAGCGTGGGCTCGCAGTCGACGTGGCCGCGCGGGCCGAGCGGCAGACCGAAGCGGGCGAGGGCCGGGTTCGGCTTGACGCCGGCCGTCCACACGATCGTGTTGGCGTCGACCTCGAGGCCGTTCTTCAGCACCACGTGACCGTCGACGCAGGAGTCCATCGAGGTGGAGAGGTAGATCTCCACGCCCCGGCTCTCCAGGTGCTCCTTGCCGTACTGGCCGAGCTTGGGGCCGACCTCGGGCAGGATCTTGTCGGCGGCGTCGACCAGGATGAAGCGCATGTCCTCGCGGGACACGTTCTTGTAGTACTTGGCGGCGTCCCGGGCCATGTCCTCGACCTCGCCGATGGTCTCCGCGCCCGCGAAGCCACCGCCGATGAAGACGAAGGTGAGCGCCTTGCGGCGGATCTCCTCGTCGTTCGTGGAGTCGGCCTTGTCCAGCTGCTCCAGCACGTGGTTGCGCAGGCCGATGGACTCCTCGATGCCCTTCATGCCGATGCCCTGCTCGGCGAGGCCGGGGATCGGGAAGGTGCGGGAGACCGCGCCCATCGCGATGACCAGGTAGTCGAAGGGCAGCTCGTACGCCTCGCCCACCAGCGGGGCGATCGTGGCGACCTTGCGGTCCTGGTCGATGGTGGTGACCCGGCCGGTGAGGACCTCCGCCTTCGGCAGCACGCGTCGCAGCGGGACGACGACGTGGCGAGGGGAGATGTTGCCGGCGGCGGCTTCGGGGAGGAAGGGCTGGTAGGTCATGTACGACCGGGGGTCGACGACCGTGACGGTCGCCTCGCCGTAGCGCATCTTCTTGAGAATGCGCCGAGCTGCGTACAGGCCTACGTACCCACCGCCTACTACGAGGATCCTGGGACGCTCCGTGGTGCTCATGCCATCGAGTATCCACCCGCCATCGGGGGGTCGCTCGTGCGCCCCTTCACAAGGTCTGACAGGCCCTGTGTTAAACTCCGCGGCCCGCGTGACGCAGGTCATGCGGGCGAGGGGGAACCGCGGGGCGCTTCGCCCCGTTGTCAAGGCCGCGTGAGCTGCCTCTCCGGGTCGCCGGGGTGACCGTGAGGGCGTCGTGACACCCCCGGAACAACCCCCTCCGGGCCCCTCCCGCGCCCTTCATCTGAACATGTTCAACCGGCTCTTGACCCCCCGGAAGGGCCCATGGGCCCCATTCCGGGGTCCGGCGGGAGGGAATTCCTTGTGAAGAACTTCACGAACTTTTCCGCGCCGACATGACCAAGGGCCCCTCAAGGGGGCCCCGGACGCCGCTCAAACGGTATCCAACCTGCTCAGCAGTTGACTACCAGCGAGTAACAAAAGAGAGCTACGCCACCGACCAGGCGATGCCGTCGAGGATGTCGTGCTCGCTCACCACGACCTCCTCCGCCCCGATCCGCTCCATGATCGCGAGCAGGACGAGGGCACCCGCGCCGATGACGTCGACCCGGCCCGGGTGCATGGACGGGACCGCGGCGCGCTCGGCGTGCGTGGAGTGCAGCAGCCACTCGGTGATCTCGCGGACCCGGTCCCGGGAGACCCGGGAGTGGTGGATGCGCGCGGAGTCGTACTCGGGCAGCTCCTGGGCGATCGCGGACACCGTGGTGACGGAACCGGCGAGGCCCACCAGGGTGTGCGCCTCGCGCAGCGGGACCGTCCGCTCGGCGAGGTCCAGGGCGGCCTCGATGTCGGCCCTCATGGCGGCGATCTGCTCCTCGGTGGGCGGGTCGCTCACCTTTCCCTCGTGCACCAGGTGCCGCTCGGTCATCCGCACGCAGCCGACGTCCACCGACCGGGCGGCGCGCACGTGGTCGTCGCCGACGACGAACTCGGTGGAGCCGCCGCCGATGTCCACGACCAGGTAGGGCCGGGCCAGGTCGGTACGGCCGGTGAGTTCCTTCGTGGCGCCGGTGAAGGAGAACTCGGCCTCCTGGTCGCCGGTGATGACCTCCGGCTCGACCCCGAGGATGTCCAGCACACCGCGCACGAAGTCGTCCCGGTTCTCGGCGTCGCGGGAGGCGGAGGTGGCGACGAAGCGGAGCCGCTCGGCGCCGTACTCCTTGATCACGGCCGCGTACTCACGGCAGGCCGCGAAGGTGCGCTCCAGCGCCTCGGGGGCGAGCCGGCCGGTGCGGTCGACGCCCTGGCCGAGCCGCACGATGGTCATCCGGCGGTCCAGCTCGGTCAGTTCGCCCGTCTCCGGGTCGGCGTCGGCGACCAGCAGACGGATGGAGTTGGTGCCGCAGTCGACGGCGGCGACGCGGGTCACTGCCGGTCCCCCTCGGTCTCGTCGGACGTCACGCACGCGCCCTTGCGCCACCACTCCGGCAGCATCGCCAGGGCCTCGTCGCCGAGCGGGTTCACGCCCGGGCCGGCGGCCAGGGAGTGGGCGACGAGCACGTGCAGGCACTTCACCCGGTCCGGCATGCCGCCCGCGCTCGGGAAGCCCCGCAGGACCTCGATCTCGTCGCGGCGCCGGATGTAGTCCTCGTGCGCGGCCCGGTAGGCGGCGGCCAGCTCGGGATCGCGCTGCAGCCGCTCGGTCATCTCCTTCATCACGCCGTTCGCCTCCAGCGTGCCGATGGCGGAGGACGCCTTCGGGCACGTCAGGTAGTACAGCGTCGGGAAGGGCGTGCCGTCGGGCAGGCGCGGCGCCGTCTCCACGACGTCCGGCTGACCGCACGGGCAGCGGTGCGCGATGGCCCTCAGGCCCCGCGGCGGGCGGCCCAGCTGCTGCTTGAAGGCCTCTACGTCCGCGTCGGTGGGCTCGGTGCGCGGAGTGGGCGGCGGAGGCGTTTCCATGACTGCTTTCAGGGTGGCTTTCTGTCGGTTACCGGCCCGGCGGACCGGTCACTGGTCGGAGGCGTCGGACTTGTCGACGCCGTCCCAGACGTTCGCGTACCAGGGCCGGTGGGCGGCCCCGAGGTCGGCGCGGGACTTCCTGGCCGCGCCCGGGTCGATGACCACGTACCCGGTCTCGCCCGGCCTCACGTAGTGCAGCCGGCGGCGGATCTGCTGCTCGGCGTAGGCGTCGTCCTGCCAGCGCGCCTTCAGGTCGCGCAGCTGCTCGACCCGCTGGCGGGCCTGCTCCCGCTGCCGCTGGAGGTCGGCGATCTCCGCGCGCTGGGAGACGTACTGCCGCATCGGGTAGGCGAGGGCGACGACCAGGGAGCAGAGCACCAGCGCGAGCAGCGCCGCGCGGCCGGTGAGCCGCGAGCGGCGGGCCTGCCGCTTGGTCTGGGAGCGGTAGACCCGGGCGGCCGTCTGCTCGCCGAGCAGCCGCAGCCTGGTCGCGGTGGAGAACCGGTCACGGTCCTTCACTGCCATCTTCCCCGCCTCCCGTTCACACACGCGCGTACGTCCCCGGACACGGTACGGGACCGGGTACGGGGACGTACGTACGACTGGCTAAGGCTTAGCCCAGGTTGGCTCAGCCCTTGCTGTGCCTACTGGTTCGCAGAGCGGAACCGCGGGAAGGCGCTGCGGCCGGCGTACACCGCGGCGTCGTCGAGGATCTCCTCGATGCGCAGCAGCTGGTTGTACTTGGCGACGCGCTCGGAGCGGGCCGGGGCGCCGGTCTTGATCTGGCCGCAGTTGGTGGCGACGGCCAGGTCGGCGATGGTGACGTCCTCGGTCTCGCCGGAGCGGTGGGACATCATGCACTTGAAGCCGTTGCGCTGGGCCAGCTCGACGGCGTCCAGGGTCTCGGTCAGCGAGCCGATCTGGTTGACCTTGACCAGCAGGGCGTTGGCGGCGCCCTCCTCGATGCCCTTGGCCAGGCGCTCGGGGTTGGTGACGAACAGGTCGTCGCCGACGAGCTGGACCTTGTCACCGAGCTGGGCGGTGATGGTCTTCCAGCCCTCCCAGTCGTCCTCGAACAGCGGGTCCTCGATGGAGACCAGCGGGTACGCCTCGACCAGCTCGGCGTAGTACTCGGTCATCTCGGCGGCCGTGCGGTTCTTGCCCTCGAAGACGTACGAGCCGTCCTTGTAGAACTCGGACGCGGCGACGTCGAGGGCGAGGGCGATCTGCTCGCCGGGGGTGTAGCCGGCCTCCTTGATCGCCTCCAGGATGAGGTCGAGGGCCTCACGGTTGGAGCCGAGGTTCGGGGCGAAGCCGCCCTCGTCGCCGAGGCCGGTGGACAGGCCCTTGTTCTTCAGGACCTTCTTCAGGGTGTGGTAGACCTCGGTGCCCCAGCGCAGGGCCTCGGAGAAGGACTCCGCGCCGATCGGGGCGATCATGAACTCCTGGATGTCCACGTTGGAGTCGGCGTGCGAGCCGCCGTTCAGGATGTTCATCATCGGCACCGGGAGCAGGTGCGCGTTCGGGCCGCCCAGGTAGCGGAAGAGGGGCAGGTCGCTGGCCTCGGAGGCGGCGTGGGCGACGGCGAGCGAGACGCCGAGGATGGCGTTGGCGCCGAGCGAGCCCTTGTTGTCGGTGGCGTCCAGGTCGAACATGGCCTGGTCGATCAGGCGCTGCTCGGTGGCGTCGTAGCCGACCAGCTCCGGGCCGATCTGCTCGATGACGGCGAGGACGGCCTTCTCGACGCCCTTGCCCTGGTAGCGGTTCGGGTCACCGTCGCGCAGCTCGATGGCCTCGAAGGCGCCGGTCGAGGCGCCGGACGGAACGGCGGCACGACCCGTGCTGCCGTCGTCGAGGCCGACCTCGACCTCGACCGTGGGGTTGCCTCGGGAGTCCAGGATTTCCCGGGCTACGACGACGTCGATGGACGGCACGAGCATCTCCTTCTTGGATGTGACGCTGGAAGTGCGGGGCTGGTGTGCCTTGCGCCTAGAGCCTAACCGTCCCGGGGGCGTCGGCCACCGACCGACCGTCCCGTGGACATGCCGACGGTACCTTTTGTTTCTGCCCGAAACAAAGGGGGGCGGGGCACTCCGGGCAGAAAAAACCCCGCCCCGGTGCGTACGGGGGAACACGCACCGGGGCGGGGGGCCCGTGGGGACGGGGGGTGGCCCGCACGGGGTCCGGGGGGCCTGCACGGAGGCCGTGGGGGCCTGCACGGAGGCCGTGGGGGCCTGCCCGCTTACTTCAGGTGGAGCTGCTGGCCCGGGTAGATGAGGTTCGCGTCCTCGACGATGTCCTTGTTCAGCTCGAACAGCTTCTCCCAGCCGCCCTTGACGCCGTGCTTCTCGGCGATGGTGCTGAGGGTGTCACCCGCGACGACCTTGTACTCGCCGTCGCCCTTCTTGACCTTCTTGCCGGTCGGGGTGGTGACGGTCTTGCCCGCCGACGGGGCCGTCCGCGTGGTGGAGCGGGAGGCGGACTGCTCGTCGGTGGAGCGGGTGGTGGTGCTGGTCGAGGCCGAGGGGGCGCTCGGGGCGGAGCCGTTGTACGGGGTGCTGGACAGGCCCGTGCCGCAGACCGGCCAGGCGCCCTTGCCCTGCGCGGCGAGGACCTTCTCGGCGACGGCGATCTGCTGCGACTTGCTCGCCTTGTCGGCGGTGGCGGCGTACTGCGTGCCGCCGTACGCGGCCCAGGTGGAGGCGGAGAACTGCAGACCGCCGTAGTAGCCGTTGCCGGTGTTGATGGACCAGTTGCCGCCGGACTCGCACTGGGCGACCTTGTCCCACTCGGCGGAGGTGGCGGCGGAGGCGTTGCCGGCCGCCATCAGCGGGGCGGCGACGGCCGCGCCGGTGACACCGGCGAGCGCGAGGACGCGGGTGGCCTTGGACGGACGGCGGTGCTTGCCCTTGCCGGTAAACAGCATGGATCGATCCCCTCACCGACGCCTGCGAGGTGAGCTGTCGGGTTCGGGCCGGTTGAGTTGCCCGGCCGCGCTCCCGCTTGCGCGGAAGTCGCGGCTTCACCCCCAGCCGGTTCCAGCCTCAACTGCTGGTCCCGGCACTTACCTTGGGTCCCCCGCTCCTGCCTACGGCGCTTGACGCGACGACTGTTCCCGGGCAACCGCTGGCAGGATTCGGCGTTGCGGATGCCGGGGCTCGCGGTGACGAGCGGCCTTGACCGTAGACACGCGCCGCGCGGAATTTCAAAGACGATCAGGGCTTCTGAGACTCATCCCACACTTTCGCCAAACCGGACATTACGGCGTTAAGTGGGGCGTCAACTACCGCTACTTCGCGCCCGTTTCACCCACGACGTCCAGTGTCTGACCGGCGGTGATGCGGTTCGGGTCGGACCCGATGGCCTTCTTGTTGTCCGCGTAGAGCGCGCGCCACCCGCCGTCGACGTCAAGGGAGTCGGCGATGGAGGCGAGGGAGTCGCCCTGACGGACGGTGTACGTGTCCGTTCCGCGCGATGCGTGCCGACCCGAAGAGTTGGGGTTCTGACCGTTTGTCACGCTTTCGTCCGCGCTCGCCCCGCGGTGGCGTCCGCCACCGAGGGCGCCGGTGTCGACCAGGCTCCAGGAACCGGCGGCCTGCTGCGGGTTGTTCTCCACGCCGGCGTCCGGGGTGGCCGTGGGAGAGCTGTCGGCCCCCTGGGAGTCCCCGGTGCCCGGCGTGGTGGACTTGTCGGACTTGGGGGTGTTGGTCCCCGTGGAGCCGGTGTCCGTACCGGCGTCCTTGCCCGGCTTGCCGCCCGGCGTGGTCGCCGGGTCCGTGGAGGAACCGGCGCCGGAGCCGGAGTCGGCGTCGGATCCGGTACCGGTGGAGGACGGCGAATCCGGCGAACCGGACGTGCCGGACCCTTCGGAGGTGTCGGAGCCGCCGGAGGTGCCGGACTTCTCGGGCGATCCGGACGAGCCGCCCGAACCACTCTCGTCGTCGGAGCCGCCGACGCCCGTGTCGACGTCCACGGAGCCCGAGTCGGTGGTCAGGCCGGACAGCAGGGCGCAGGTGGCCCACGGCGTGGTGCCCTTGTCGGCGAGGATCTTCTCGGCGACGGCGATCTGCTGGTTGCGGCTGGCCTGGTCGGGGCTGGCCGCGTACTGCCCGCCGCCGTACGTGTTCCAGTCCTCCTGGGAGATCTGGAGGCCGCCGTAGTAGCCGTTGCCGGTGTCCGCGCTCCAGGAGCCGCCGCTCTCGCACTCGGCCACCTTGTCCCACGTGCCGCCGTCGGCCGCGCTGGCGCTGGCCGCGCCGAGGAGCGGGATGGCGATGGCGGAGCCGGTCACTCCGGCCGCGACGAGGAGCGCCGGGGCCTGACGGGGGCGACGGTGTCGACCGTTCCCGGAGAGCATGCAGAAGCCTTTCGAGCGACAGCAGGGCCGGCGCGGCGGATGGAGCCGGTCGCCGCGCTGATGGGTGAACGTATCGGCAGACGATCACTTGTCACAAGTTCATGCCGCGCAGATCACGTGAAGATCACAGAGTTGAACGTCTGTCATCTTCCTCTGCAGGGCCTGTGTTCAGGCGGTGGGCGTGAACTCGACCGGCAGCGTGCGCAGGCCGCGCATGATGAGTCCGCCGCGCCAGCGCAGCTCGGCCGGATCGGCGGCGAGGCGCAGGTCGGGCAGGCGGGTGAGCAGGGTGGCGAGCGCGGTCTGGCCCTCCAGGCGGGCGAGCGGCGCGCCGAGGCAGTAGTGGATGCCGTGGCCGTAACCGAGGTGCTGGTTGTCGCGGCGGCCGAGGTCCAGCACGTCCGGGTCGGCGAACCGCTCCGGGTCCCGGTCGGCGGCGGCGAGGACGACGAGCACCGGATCGCCCGGCGCGATGTCCTGCCCGCCGATGGTGAGCGGCTCGGTGGCGAACCGCCAGGTGGCCAGCTCCACCGGGCCGTCGTAGCGCAGGAGTTCCTCGACCCCCGTTTCCAGGAGCTCCCGTTCGCCCCGGGCCAGGGAGTTCTGCAGCCGCGCGCGCTGGTCGGGGTGGGTGAGCAGGGCGTAGGTGCCGTTGCCGATGAGGTTGACGGTCGTCTCGAAGCCGGCGAAGAGCAGGATGAAGGCCATGGCGGCGGCCTCGTTCTCGGTGAGGTGCTCGCCGTGGTCGGAGGCGCGGATGAGGCCGGAGATCAGGTCCTCGCCGGGCGTGGGCGCGGCGGGCAGCGCCTCGCGCTTCTTGTGGATCAGCTCGGCGAGGTAGCCGCGCATCTTCTTCACCGACCGGGCGACCCCGCCCCGGGGCCCACCGCCGTGCCGGATCATCATGCCCGCCCAGTCCCGGAAGTCGTCCTGGTCCTCGCGCGGGACGCCGAGCAGGTCGCAGATGGCGTAGATGGGCAGCGGGAAGGCGAACTCGTGGATGAGGTCGGCGGAACCCGTCTTCGCGAACTGGTCGATGAGGTGGTCGGTCAACTCCTGCACCCGGGGCGCGAACTCGGCGACCCGCCGGGGCGTGAACGCCTTGCTGACGAGCCTCCTGAGCCGGGTGTGGTCCGGCGGGTCGATGTTCAGCAGATGCGTCATCAGCTCGGCCTTGCGCTCGCCCGGGATGCCCGTCTTGCCCTTGGCGTGCTCGGGCTCGTCGTGATGCGCCGGGTTCTTGCTCAGCCGCTGGTCGGCCAGGGCCTGCCGGGCGTCGGCGTACCGGGTGACCAGCCAGGCCTCGACCCCGCTCGGCAGCCGCGTCCGGTGCACGGGGGCGTGCTCGCGCAGCCAGGCGTACGCCGGGTAGGGGTCGGCGGCGAACTCCCAGGTGAAGAGAGCGGGAGCGGGCTGATCGGGGCGGTGCTGCTCGGTCACTCCTCGACGGTATCCGGCTCACCGGCGGAGATCCGACCGGGTGAGTGACCGGGGGGTTGGTCGGGGGGCTGACCGGGGAGCCGGTCGGCCGCGGTGCGCGTGGGCGGCTGGCCGGAGAGCCGGTCGGCGGACTCGTCGGAGAGCCAGTCGGGGAGCCGGTTGGTGGGCTGGTCGGTCACGGACCGGGTGGGTGACCGGCCGGGTGACCCGCCGGAAAGCTGACCCGGGAGCCGGTTGGTGGGCTGGTCGGCCACGGACCGGTCAGGTGACCCGTCGGAAAGCTGACCCGGGAGCCCGCTGGCGGGGTGGTCGGCCACGGACCGGCCGGGTGACCGGTCGGAAAGCTGGCCGGAGAGCCCGTCAGGGACCTGGCCCGCGAGGTCGGCGGGCTGGTCCTGGCCGGGGAGCCGGGCGGGGGGCTGGGCGGGGGGCTGGTCCGGGGGCGGGGGGAGGGCCGGGGAGAGGCCCGGTGGGTCTGCGGCGGTCGCCTTGCGGAGCCATTCCTCGGCCTCCGCGTCCCTGCCCCGCTTGCGCAGCAGCTGGGCTATGTACCGCTCGGCGTACACGGCCCCCCGCTCATGCCCCGTGAGATACCAGGAAAGCGCCTCCTCGTCCCGGCCGAGGAACTCCAGCGTGACGCCGAGGTTCACCATCGCCGAGGCGTCGCCGCCCTCCGCCGCCTGCCGGTACAGCGGCTCCTTCTCGGCCTCGGCGGCCTTCTTCACGTTGGCGAGGAAGACGCCGAGGTCGTTCGCGGCGCGCGGGTCACCCCAGGCCGTGGCGTAGCGGAGCCATTCCTCCGCCTCCTGCTCGCCCCATCTGCCCAGCAGGCTCCCGAGGCTGCCGGCGACCTCCCGGTGACCGGCCGCCGCCGACCTGCGGTACCAGCGGACCGCCTCGTCCTCGTGTCCGGGTCCCACCAGCATGTCGCCCAGCTCGTGCGCCGCCGCGCCGTCGCCCGCCTCGGCTGCCGCCCGCAGCCACCGCTCGGCGCGGGCCCGGTGGATCCGGCCGAGGCGCAGCGCGGCCGCGGCGACCCCGGCCTCCGCGGCCACCTCCAGATAGGGAACCGCCTCCTCTTCCTCTTCGTTCCACAGCAGGATCATCGCGATGTCGGCCGCCGCCTCCGGGTGGCCCGCGTCGGCCGCGCGGCGCAGCAGGGACAGCCGCTCCTCGCCGCGGGTGTGCCGCGCGAGCTGGAACATCACCTCCGCGTCCGCGGCCTCGACGCGTGCGCGCAGGGCCGCGCGGGCCGCGCCGAGGATCACGCCGTGGTCCAGCGGCGGCCCGGACTCCGCCTCGTCCAGCAGCGTCCACCACACCCCGTCCGGCACCGGCTCCAGGTCCTCCGACGCCAGCGCGTGGGCGACCAGCGCCCCGTACGCCCGCCAGGTGTCCTGCTCCTCGCCGGCCACGACCAGCCCGGAGACGCCGAACATCGGTGTCGTCGCCCAGTCGACCGC
The DNA here is from genome assembly GCF_055564915.1 of Streptomyces sp. NPDC028928. NCBI lineage: Bacteria > Bacillati > Actinomycetota > Actinomycetes > Kitasatosporales > Streptomycetaceae > Streptomyces > Streptomyces sp. NPDC028928. Next base: position 447,601 of record NZ_JBVHVI010000003.1, on the reverse strand, counting down.
CTCGTCGAGCGACTCCTGTGCCGCCGCTTCACCGACCTCCGGTCCGTACCGCGCGAGCACCTGGGTGAGCAGCCGTTCCGACACCGCCGCCGTGACCCCGCACCGGGCGACGTCGACCGCCGCCCGGACCAGTAACCGTCCCAGCGGGTGCTCCTGCCGGGTCCCCGGCCGCCGCCACTCGTCGAACAGCAGGTGCCCGACCGCGAAGTACGACCCCACCCCCTCCCTGCCGCTCCACATGTACGCCGGGTACGCCCGCGGGTCGTCCCGCGCCGACAGCCGCGCCAGCTCGGCCTCGCTCCACTCGCGGCGCAGCTCCACCGTGCGGGCCGCGGCGACGACCCGGTCGCCGGAGGCGGTCCCGGCGCGCCGCCGGTAGTACTCGGCGGGGCGCATCGTGGCGAGCACGACGGCACCGAGGTCGTTGAGCCGCCCGAGCAGCCGCAGGTCCAGCCGGCCCGGGCCGAGGTGCTCGGTCAGCTCGTCCAGCCAGACCACGTATCTGCCGGGGCTGCCCCGCAGCGCGGCCACCAGGGGGCGCAGGTCCTCCCCGGGATCCGGCGCGTACACACGGTGGCCCTCCAGGGAGCGCACGGCGTGCCAGGCGGTGTACGACGTGCCCGCGTACGGCTCGCCGAGGACCAGCACCAGGCTGGGGCGGGCCAGCAGGGCGCGCAGCTTCTCGTCGCAGTCGCGCGGCACGTACGGCGGCACGTCGGGCAGCCCTGGCACCGGCCGCGTCGGCCACACCCCGAACTCCAGTGGTCCCACGCCGTCGGCCGGCCGCCACTCCGCCGGCACCGGGGCCGTGCCGTAGTGGTGGTGCTGCACCCCGACCGTGGGTCCGTGGAAGGTGCCGTCGCGGAAGTCGACGTGGTCGCCGGTGCCGCGGGGGTGGTCGCCGGGCTGTCCGGGTGCCTGCGCTCGGGGTGCGGGCTCCTGGGGCGCGGGCTCCTGGGGTGTCCGCTCTTTGCGTGGCTGCTCTTCGGGTGCGTGTTCTTCTGTTCCGGGCTTCTCGGGTGCCTCCTCCGCGGTGTCTTCGGGTCCGGGCGTTTCGAAGGCGGCGGCGAACGTCGTGCCGGGGGTGCGGAGGGTGGTGCCGGCGGATCCGGGGCGGGTCGGCGGGGAGGCCGTGCAGGGGGCCGTGGCGACTTCCAGCAACTCCTCGAACTCGTCCGGGTGTTCGCCGCGCAGCAGAACCAGGGAGGCGAGCTGGAGATGGCTCGTGAGCCGGTCGTCGCCCCACCGGGTCCAGGCCTCCGCCGCATAGGCCATGCCCGCCCGCGCCAGCGCCTCCTCGACCCGCAGCGCCACGGCCGGTGAGCGGCGGACTGCCCCCAGCAGCGCGCGCCTCAGCTCCTCCAGCTCCGCTGTCACGCCGGCCCCCACGCCTCGCACCCGCCCGTCGGGGCAACGGTACTAAGCTGACAGCCCCTCAGCAGCCCGTATCGCGTCCCGGTACACCCGTGCCGCCGCCCGCAGGGCCGCCTCCGGGTCGACGCCGGACGCCTCGGCGCGGACCGCCAGCGCCAGCAGTTCGTACCCGATGCCCTCGCCCTCGGGCAGGGGCACCGCCAGGCCCGCCGTACGGGTGCGGGAGGCGAGCTTGGCGGCGAGGGCCAGGCCGGGCTGGCCGAGCGGGACGCCCTCCGTGACCGAGGTGCGCTGCTTCTCCTCGGCCTTGGTGCGCAGCCAGTGTTCCTTGACGTCCTCGGGGGTCTCGGCCTCCTCGTCGCCGAAGACGTGCGGGTGCCGGTGGATGAGCTTGGCGACGATGCCGCCGGCGACATCGTCGATGGAGAACGGCGCGTCCGGGTCCTCCTCGGCGATCCGGGAGTGGAAGACGACCTGGAGGAGGACGTCGCCCAGCTCTTCGCGCAGCTCCGCGCGGTCGCCGGCCTCGATCGCCTCGACCAGTTCATAGGCCTCCTCGATGCCGTACTTCGCCAGGCCCTCGTGGGTCTGCCGGGAGGACCAGGGGCACTCGGCGCGGATGCGGTCCATGACCTGCACGAGGTCCAGCAGGCGGGCGCCGGGCAGGTCGTAGGAGGCGGGGAGCAGCTCCAGCTCGGGCATGGCGACCCGGCCGGAGCCGGCCAGCCGGGCGAGGCCGTCGGTGAGCGCCGGCTCGCCCTCGCCCGTCGCCACGACCACCACGGTGCGCCCGCCGGCGCAGGCGTCGACCAGCTCCTGCGCGGTGGGGGACGCCTCCGCCACCGCTATCCCGGCCTCGCGCAGATACGGCAGCTGCGGATGGGCGCCGTCCGCGCACAGCACGGCGTCGGCGGCGCGCAGGGCCTGCCAGGCGGGCCAGGACAGCAGGCCGGGCGCGACGCGGTGGCTGGTGGTGAGCAGGACGATGCGGCCGGGGGCGGCTTCCTGGCGGGCTTCGGCGCGGGGTTCGGGGCTGGTTTCGTTCACGATCCGAACGTAACCCACGGCGCGAGGCAGCGGATCTGGTTGTCCACAGGGCCGAGAGATCCTGGGATCACGTGATCGTATGACCGGTCTACGCCGACACCGGCAGCCCGCCGGCCGTCGTGACCTCCCGCACCCACGGCGTCTCGGCGTCCACCCGGCTGCTCTTCTGGACGTCCCAGGAGCCGTAGCGCGGGTTGAGGTCGACGCGGAGTTCCTCGGACGCCTTGGACAGGGCTTTCCAGAAGGCGGGCCGGCTGGTGTCGGTGCCGAGCTTCTCGGCGAGCTTCTGCGCCTCCAGCTGCAGGCGCAGGTTGTCGTCGAGGCGGGCGGGGGCGATGCCGTACTTCTGCAGCCAGGCCGTCTCCAGTCCCTTGCTGCCGCCGGCCTGCCGCTCCAGGTCCGCGCGCATCTGCTGGATCTCCTTGCGCGTGACCGAGATGCCCTGGTCCTGCGCGGCGCGGTGCAGCACCCGGTCGAGCACCATGTTGTGCAGGGTGTCGCGGGTGAGACTGCTGGTGGAGGAGACGACCTGCTGGTACTGCGTCTCGTCCGGCACCGTGGCCCGCTGGGCCCGGCGTACCTCGTCGACCCGGTTCTCCAGCTGGGCGACGGTGATCCGCTGCCCGCCGACGACGGCCGCGGCGCCCGGATGCGCATCGTTTCCGCAGGCGGTCAGCAGGGGTGCCGCGGCGGCGATCGCGGCGGTGAGGACGAGCGCGGTGCGACGGCGGCGGTGCAAGGAGACCTCCAGGGGAGATTGTGCGACGGTGCACAAAGTCTTGCGGTGATCGATGGTAGGCAGTGGGCAGGCCGTGGCCAACCCATTCGACCAACGATTCGCGCGCCCTTCGGGCACCGCCGTCCGCCTCTACCCGCGCACCTGCCCCAGCCACTGCAGCGTCCGCCGGACCTCCGCGGCCAGCGGATGGCCGGGCCCGTGCAGCCGCTCGACGTCCATGACCAGCCGCGCGAGCGTGTCGTGGGCGGCCGACCGGTCGCCGAGGGCCAGCAGCAGATGGCCGATGCGGCGGCGGACGTCATGGGCGAGCTGCGGGTCCCCGGAGACGTACTGGTTCTCGTAGTACGGCAGCAGCGCGCGGTACTCGGCGAGCGCCGCCGCCGGTTCGCCCAGCTGCTCCAGGCACTGCGCGGCCTCGTAGCGGTAGCGCAGCGACTGCGGGTCGGCCTGGCCGGCCTCGGCGGCGCGTTCGTCGGCGAGCCGGCGCAGTTCGGGCAGCGCCCGCCGGTACTGGCCGTCGTCCATGAGCGTGGCCGCGTACTGCTTGCGCAGGGTGCGCACCACCGGGGAGCGCTCGCCGTGCTGCTCGGCGGCGGCCGGCAGGATCGCGCCCAGGATGTCGACGGCCTGCGTGATGCGGCCCTCCCCCAGCAGGCGCTTGACCTCGTCCACGGCGGCCGCGACATCGGGCTTCTCGGCCACCGGCGGCGCCGGCGCGACCGGGGCCGGTTGGGGCGCGGGAGTCCGCGCGCGGTCCGGCCAGGGGGCGTGCGGGCGCAGGAAGGGGCGCGTGGGGTCCAGGGGCGCCCCGGTGGGCGTCCCGCGCGCGGGCAGGAGCAGCGCCAGGTCCTCGTACACCTCCTGCGCGGACGCCGGCCGGTGCTGCGGGTCCTTGGCGAGCAGCCGCAGCACCAGGGTCTCCAGCGCCTCGGGCACCTCGGGGCGGATCCGGCGCACGGGCAGCGGGGGCTCGTACAGGTGCCGGTGCAGCACACCGAGCGCCGTCGAGCCGGCGAACGGCACCTCGCCGCTGAGGAGCTCGTGCAGCAGCACCCCGAGCGCGTACAGGTCGGTGTACGGGCCGACCGCGCCGCCCATCGCCTGCTCCGGCGCCATGTAGGCGGGCGAGCCGATCGGGGAGCCGGTGTGGGTCAGGCGCGTGGTGTCGGTGTCCATCACCGAGGCCACGCCCAGGTCGAGGACGGTGACCGTGCCGTCCTGCTTCACCATCACGTTGCGCGGCTTCAGGTCGCGGTGCACGATCGGCACGGCGTGCACGGCGCTCAGCACGGCGCACAGTTGCGCGGCCACCGCGACGGCCCAGGGCCACGGGTACGGGTCGTGCTCGGCGAGGTGGTCGGAGAGGTCGGCGCCGTCGACGTACTGCATGACGAGGAACAGCTCCTCGCCCTCGCTGCCCGCGTCGTGCACCGTCACCAGGCCGGGGTGGTCCACCTGCGCGGTCACCCGGCACTCGCGCATGAACCGGCGGCGCAGCTCGTCCGCCTCCTGGCCCGCCACCTTGTCGGGGCGCAGCAGCTTCACGGCCACGCGCCGGTCGAGCCTGCGGTCGTACGCCGTCCAGACCTGGCCCATGCCACCCTGCCCGATGAGCGTGGACAGTTCGTAACGGCCGGCGATCATGCGCCCCGTCGTCACCGTCACCGTCCGCCCTCGCCGCGGCCGCCCTCGTGCCCGTCGTGCCGGCGCAGATAGTCGCTCAGTTCGTCGAGTTCGGCACGCACCTGGTCGATACGGGCGGGCGCGGGACGCTGGGGCGGCTCGGCCCGCGGCACGGGGGCCGGGGGCACGGGGGCCGGGGACACGACCGGCCCGGTGTGGGGCGGCTGGGGTATCGGAGTGTGGTGCGCGGGCGGCACGGGCGGCTGCGGGCCCGGCCCGAGCGTCGTCGCGTACGGCGACGGCGCCGCGTGCCCGCAGCCGTAGGGTCCGTGCACGGTCGGGGCGTGCGGATGGGCGTACCCCGCGAACAGCTGCCGCTGGTGCACCCGGATGTCCACGACCAGGTAGTAGATCGCGGACACCACGCCGAGGAGCAGCAGCAGCGCCAGCGCGAGGTCGCTGCGCCAGTCCTCCTCGGGCAGTTCACCGATCACCGCGAGCCCGGTGATGGACAGCGGCAGGCTCAGCCAGGCGATCAGCCAGTCGAACCAGCGGCCCCGCACGAAGGCGACCCGGAACAGCGGGAGGCAGGACAGCAGTCCGCACGTGAGCGCCCCGGCCGCCGCGAACATCACGCGCAGGGAGATGACCTTTCCCGCGCTGCGGGGAGGCGGCACCACGCCGTGGCCGTACATGACTGCTCCTGGACCGAGTGGGACCGATGGGGACGGACGCCGACGGGACGGTGTCCGAGTCGGAGTCCGAGCGTATAGGCCGACAAGGACAACCGGTCCCGGGTTGTACCGAACCGTTGTCGCACTGATCACTTGTCACGGTTCGGGCGGGGTCAGTCGGGGGCGACCGTGCCGTCGGTCAGTCCGTCGTACATCCCGCGTACGAGCTGCTCCCCGAGCCGGCTCGCGTGCCGGAGCGCCCGCTCGAACTCGTCCAGCGCGCGGAACCGTGCGCCGTAGCGCCGCTGTTCCTCCAGCGGGAGCCGGGGCAGTTGCAGCCGGCGCACGTCCAGGCGGGTCGCCGTGGAGGCGTAGCTGCTGGCCTGCCGGTTGTTGGCGGTCCCGCGCAGGAACCCGGCGAGGAACCACGGGTCGAGCGCCGTGGCATCGGGGCGCAGCAGCACGAGGTTGCGCCCCAGGGCGGCGCCCCCCGTCGCATCGTCGATCACGCGCGCCACCGAACCCCCGCCGAGCACGGGTACGACGACGTCGCCCGGCTCGGTCAGCACGGCCTCCTCCTCGCTCTCCGGGAGCGAGCCCGAGGGCGCCGTTCCGGCGAGGACGTCATGGTCGGTGAGGACCGGCACGCGCGCGGGGCCGCCGTTTCCGCCGGTGCGCATCACCAGCGCGCCTCCACGCGCGAGTTCACCGACCGTGGTGAGCGGCCAGCGCGCGGGCGGCGCGGGGTCGGCGGGGGGCGGGGTGAGGTCGGCGGTCAGGCGCAGGGTCGCGCCGAGCCGTTCGCGCACCTGCGTGAGCTGCTCCGCACCGTCGGCGCCCGCGGCCGGCGGCAGATGGCGGGCGGGCGCGAGGTCCACGTCGTCGTCGAGGAGTTCGATGACCGGCACCGAACGGGCGAGCCCCGGCCGATCCGCCAGCCGCCCCGCGCGCGTGAAGGCGCGCCAGGCGTCCGTCACGGCCTCCCGCACCGCCTCCCAGTCCGGCCCGCCCCGCCCCTCCCCGGCGAACCTCCCGGAGTCCACGAGCAGCACCTCGGGCGTCGTCGGCGTCCGGTCGGGCCGGCGCAGCACCCACAGGTGCAGCGGGATGTTGTACGGCGGTGCCGCGCCGACCGGCAGCGCGACGACGGCCCGCAGCGCGCCCCGGCGCAGCAGGTCGGCGCGGATCCGGCGCCCGGAACGGCGGGAGGCGGCGGCCGGCGGCATGAGCAGCACGGCGGTGCCGCCGTCGGTCAGCCGGGCCAGCGCGTGCTGCACCCAGGCCAGCTCGGACTCGGTGCGCGCCGGGAAGCCGTACTCCCAGCGGGGGTCGTAGGCGAGTTCGTCGTGTCCCCAGTTGCGCTCGTTGAACGGTGGATGGCACAGGACGACGTCGGCGTGCAGCCCGGGGTGCGCGTCGGCGCGCAGGGTGTCGCCGGCGGCGCCGCGCACGGTGGCCCGGCTGTGCAGCGCGAGCCGCAGCGTGCTGAGGGCGGCGAGTTCGGGGGCGCTGTCCTGGGCGTACAGCTCCTGGTCCGGGCGTGGGTCCACGGCGCGCAGCAGGGCGCCGGTGCCGCAGGCGGGGTCCAGGGCGGTTCGGGCCGGTCCGGCGAGGTCGGCCATGAGACCGGCGAGTTCGGCGGGGGTGAGCGTGTACTGGCGGGGGCTCGCGTCCAGGTGCCGGCCCAGCAGGAACTCGAACGTCTGCCGCGCCCCCATCTCGGCGGCCAGTTCGGCGGCACCGCGGAGGAGGGGGACGGAGGGGAGGAGTTGGGGGCCGGTGGGGGTGCGGAGGGCGGGGGCCGGGGCGGTCGTGGGGGCCGGGGCGGTCGTGGGGGCCGTGGCTGCTGTGAGCGACGTGGCGGCTGTGATTGATGTGACTGCTGTGGCTGGCAAGACGTTCGCGGCAGGCGTGGTCGCTGTGGCCGCCGTGAGGGCGGGCTCGTGAACCTTCGGTGTGCTGTGAACAGCGGGCGCGGGGTTCACACGCGGCGGAGTCGGTGCCGAGTTCACAGCCGGAGGCGTGACAGATGCGTTCACACCGCCCGCGCCGACCGCAGCGTTCACACCACCCACGCCGACCGCAGCGTTCACACCGCCGACGCCGACCGCAGTGTTCACAGCGCCGCCGTCGGCCAAAGGGTTCACACCGTCGGTGCCGGCCACGGCGTTCACACCAGCGGCGCCGACCGCAGCGTTCACACTGCCCGCCCTCGCCCCCGAGTTCACGCCCCGCCCCGACGTCCCCCCGAGCCGTGGCGTGAGCACCTCCTCCAAGACCCCCGGCAGCACCGCCGCCAGCCGCGCGTCCGAGCCCGCGCTCGCGTCGAGCCAGACGGTGGGCCGTTCATGGATCAGCAGCAGGACGCAACCGGCGTGCACCAGCGCCGTGAGCGGGCCCTCGGGATGGCCGGCGAGCTGCTGCCAGACGCGTTCGCGCAGCGGGACTTCGGCGAGCTTGCCCTGCTTGCGCAGCCAGGCCTCGACCTCGGCGAGTGCGAAGGACGGGCTGGTCTCGGTACCGCCGACCGGCTTCGGGAAGTCGGCGTGCCGGCGGCGCCAGTTGCTGACGGCGGCGCGGCCCACTCCGGCGAGCCGCGCGATACCGGCTGCGGTCACCTCTGTCGCGTTGTCCTGCACCGGCCTTGCTCCCCTCGTCCCGTGTGTGCGCCGAGCATACCGGCGTACACAAGATCTGCTGATTCACGGGCGTGTACTGACCTCCCTCAGTGAACCGTGTTGACTCGGTTCACAGCCTCTGGTCTTATTGACCCAGCGAACGAGCGGCCACCCAGGGGGAGGCCGCAACACTCGGGGAGGGGTTCGCCCATGGGTATGAAGGCCAGAGTCGTCTTCGGCGCCGTCGTGTGGCTCGTCGTCATCGGCACCGTGTCCGCGAACGCCGGCGGCGACGGCAAGAGCGGCGGTTCGAAAGGCGGCGACAAGGGCTCCTCGGCCTCGGCCGAGCCCACGTCCGGCGGCACGAAGGAATCGGGCGACACGAAGGCTGCCGAGGAGAAGAAGGCCGCCACCCGGGGCTTCAGGACGAACGACTGAGGCGACCGGAAGCAGGCCTGACCGCCGCCCCCAAGCCCGTTCCAGACGCCGTTCCATGCCCCGTTCCACCGCACCCCCCCCGCACCCCCACACTCCGTTTCACCCCCCGTTCAACACCCCGCTTCATCACCTCTGAAGGACTGTCATGCGTCTCTCGTCCCGTGCCGCAACGCTGCTCGCCGTCGCGGTGCTTCCTCTGGCCCTGTCCGCCTGTTCCTCGGACTCGTCCTCCGGCACCGGCACCGGCGCGAGCGCCAAGCCGGCCAAGGCGAAGAACCCCAACGCCGGTCTGCTGACCGGTACGCAGCTGAAGAAGGCGCTGGCGCCCGCGTCGGCCTTCCCGGCCGGGTTCACCCTGGAGGCCGACGGCGCCTCGGACAGCGGCGGCAAGTTCCTCGCTCCGTCCAGCCGGAAGACCGCGAAGCCGGACTGCACCCGGCTGGAGGGCACGTCCTGGATCCAGGTGACCGGTTTCGAGGGAGGCGTGTCCTTCGCGCAGGACGACTACGTCAACCAGGACAAGACCGAGGAGGTGGCCCAGGAGATCGACGCGTTCCAGGGCACCACGGCGAAGACGGTGATGCAGCAGATGCAGTCCGTCGCGGCCGAGTGCGCCACCTTCACGGACACGGACACCCACGCCAAGGTGAAGGTGAAGGGCAAGTCCACGGCCGGGCTCGGCGACGAGGCGTACACGATGACGCTGACGAGCGGCGCCTGGGAGACCGGCACCACGCTCATCGCGGCCCGCTCCGGCAACACCGTGGTCACCGTGCTGTCCACCGCGGGCAGCGACGACGGTGCCGCCGCCGCGAAGAAGGTCACGACCCGGATCCTCGGCTCGCTGAAGGGCATGTCGGCCGCGTGACCCGCGCGGGCGGCGGGTCCGCCCGACCACGTGTGACCTGGACCCCGGGGCCCCGCCCCGGGGTTCGGGTCACAGCGGGTGCCGCATCCATACGTTGGGCTCGACGTAGACGGCGTACCCGTGCTCCGCGTCGCAGCGGACCGGGACCAGTGCGCCGGGCACCTCGACGTCACCCGAGGTGTCGAAGGGCAGCCCGGTCCAGCGGCGCCACTCCTCCAGCGAGCCGCTCACGGTCATGGAGGCCGGGGCGATGGAGTCGATGGTGGCGCCGGCCCGGGCGTGGACGCGCAGCCACGGGTCCTCGGGCAGTCCGTCGGGGCGGACCCGGTGGGCGTACTCGGTGATCGGGGTGTGCGGTTCGCGGTGCTTGGCGTTGGGACGTACCGGGGCGACGACCTCGCGGAAGCCACGGGCGCGGGCGTTGTCGCGCATCGCCGAGAGCATGACGGCCGACAGGCCGTGGCCCTGGGCGTGCGGGGCGATGGTGACCGAGATGGCGCTCACGGTGTCCGGGCGGGTGCCGCGGCGCAGGTCGGCGAAGGCCCACGCGAGGACCTGGTCCCAGCCCCGGGCGGGCAGGGTGCGCCGGCCCTCCACGTCGAGGGCGAACGGCACGCTGTAGGCGTGGGCGACGACCCGGCCCTCCTCGTCCTCGGCGAACAGCGCGTACTCGGGCAGTTCGGTGGGGATGCGGCCGTAGTGGGTGGTGCCCACGGGGTCGTTGGTGACGAACTCGGGCCAGGTGTCGGTCATGCCGAACACCGCCGGCAGCCGGTCGGGCCGCTCGGCGAGGCTGCTCACCTTGATGTCCATGCAGGTCAAGGTAGGCGGTGTTCACCTGACGAGACAGTGATTTACCCGGCCGACGGCGGGTCAGCGGGCCCGGAAACGCTCCGGTGCCTTCGTCGGGTTGCCGCCGGTGGGGAGCTTCTGGTCCGGGCAGCCGGCGAGGACCTTCTTCATGGCGGCCTGCTCTGCGGACGTGACCCACAGGCCGTACTTCTTCTTGACGGCGACCTGGGCGGCGACATAGGTGCACCGGTAGGCCTTGTTGGGCGGGAGCCAGGTCGCCGCGTCGCCGTCTCCCTTGCCGCGGTTGGTGCCGGCGTCGACGGCGAGGAGGTTGAGGGGGTCGTTGGCCAGCGCTATGCGCTTGCTGGGGTCCCAGTACTTGGCGCCCTTCTGCCAGGCGTCGGACAGGGCGACGACGTGGTCGATGTCGACCTCGCTGCGGCCGCGCCGGTAGGTGATCTCCTTGCCGGAGTAGGGGTCGGGCTCCAGCAGGCCGTAGGAGACCTTGCAGCTGCCGCCGGTGAACCGGACCTGCTTCAGGTCGCGTTTGAGGATGTCGTCGCGGGTGTCGCAGGAGTTGGAGTCGGTGTCCGCCCAGGCGGTGCCGAACCGGGCCCGGGAGTAACCGGTCTTCGGCGCGCGTCCCTTGACGGTCAGTGAGCCGGCCGCGGTCAGGGCCGCGCCTTTGCCGCCGGTCTCCTCGGGCCCCTGCGCTCCCCCGGTCTGCTCGGCCGTACAACCGGTCACGGCGACCAGCACGGCCACGGCGGTGACCGCTCCGCCCCTCACACGCGTCACGGTACGTCCCCCTCGCTCGCCTTCTGGTGATGACCCGGGCAAGTCAGGCTACACCTGGGCTGTTGACGGCCCATCGGGCTTGACCCTGTCACTGGCGTCAGGGTCGGACGATCCCCGCATGAGCGAGAACCACAACGCCCACAGCCCCCGTACCGTCCTCGTGACCGGCGCCGGCACCGGCATCGGCCGTGCCACCGCGCGCGCGTTCGCCGCCGAGGGCGCCCGGGTCGTCGCCGTCGGCCGCCGGGCCGCGCCGCTGGCCGAGACCGCCGAAGGGCACCCCGGCATCACGCCCCTGTCCGCCGACCTGACCGCCGAGGACGGGCCCCGGACCGTGGTGCGGGCCGCCCTGGAGCGGTACGGCAGGATCGACGTGCTCGTCAACAACGCGGCCGTCGTCACCGCCGACTCCCTGCGCAGCTACACCCGCGCATCGGTACGGCCGCTGCTGGAGACCAACCTCCTCGCGCCCGTGCTGCTCACCCAGGCCGCGTTGCCCGCGCTGACGGAGAGCCGGGGCGTGGTGGTGAACGTGACCACCTCGGTCGGCCAGCGGGGCTGGCCCGGCAACTCCCTGTACGCGGCGGGCAAGGCGGCCCTGGAGGTGCTGACCCGCAGCTGGGCGGTGGAACTGGCGCCGCAGGGGATCCGGGTGGTCGCCGTGGCCCCGGGCGCGATCGAGACGCCGATCGCCGACCACTCCCGCTACACCCCCGAGCAGCGGGCCGCCATCCGCAAGTGGCAGCTCGACCACACCCCGCTCGGCCGGATCGGCCGCCCCGAGGAGGTGGCCTGGGCCATCACCCGCCTCGCCTCGCCGCAGGCGTCGTTCGTGACGGGGGTGGTGCTGCCCGTGGACGGCGGGGCGGTCGTCGCCTGACCCCGGCCCGTCAGCTCCTCCCCTGACCCCGGCCCGCCCACTCGTCCCCTGACCCCAGTCCCGTTCAGGGGACCTCGTCGCCCGCCGCCCGCAGCGCCGACGCCAGGCGGTCGCGTATCGCCGTCTGGGCGGCGATACGGGCGTCGAGTACGGACAGCCGGTCCCGGGCGACCTTGAGCGCCACGGGGGAGACAGGGCCGGTGGTGACATCGCCGCCGTCCAGGCAGGGCAGGAAGACCCGTACGTCGTCCAGGGTCAGGCCCGCCTCCAGCAGCCGGCGGATGTTGCGGACGCGGACCGTCGTACCGGGGTCGTACGCGCGGTAGCCGTTGGCCGCGCGCACGGACGTGATCAGGCCCTGCTGCTCGTAGTGGCGCAGGGCGCGCGGTGTCGTCCCGGTCGCCTCGGCCAGCTCACCGATCCGCACGCGCGCCCCCGTCCCCGTACACCAGCCGTCAGCCCAGGATGGTGGTGAGGAACTCACCGACCCAGGCCAGCAGTTCCCGGCCGATCAGCGGCTTGCCGCCGACCTTCGCGGTCTTCGGGCGCGGGACCAGCACCTGGTGCACGGCGGGCTTGATGACCGTGCCCGGGTAGAGCCGCTTGAGGCGCAGCTCCTGCGACTCGCGCAGCTCCACCGGCGCGAAGCGGATGTTGGTGCCCTGCAGGACGATCTCGCCGACGCCGCACGCGCGCGCGAGCATCCGCAGCCCGGCCACCAGCAGCAGGTTCTCCACCGGTTCGGGCAGCTTGCCGTAGCGGTCGGTGAGTTCCTCGCGGACGGCCTTGATGTCCTCCTCGCTGTTGGCGGAGGCGATCGCCCGGTACGCCTGGAGGCGCAGCCGCTCGCCGGGGGCGTAGTCGTGCGGGACGTGCGCGTCGACCGGCAGCTCGATCTTGACCTCGAGCGGCGCCTCTTCCTCGATCTCGCCGGTCTCCAGCTGCCGGCGGTAGTCCGCGACCGCCTCGCCGACCATCCGTACGTACAGGTCGAACCCGACGCCCGCGATGTGCCCGGACTGTTCGCCGCCCAGCAGATTGCCGGCGCCGCGGATCTCCAGGTCCTTCATCGCGACGTACATGCCGGCGCCCATCTCGGTGTGCTGGGCGATGGTCGCCAGCCGTTCGTGGGCGGTCTCCGTCAGCGGCTTCTCCGGCGGGTACAGGAAGTAGGCGTAGCCGCGCTCGCGGCCCCGGCCGACGCGGCCGCGCAGCTGGTGCAGCTGGGACAGGCCGAAGGTGTCGCCGCGCTCCACGATCAGCGTGTTGGCGTTGGAGATGTCGATGCCGGACTCCACGATCGTGGTCGACACCAGCACGTCGAACTTCTTCTCCCAGAAGTCGACCACGACCTGTTCCAGTGCCGATTCCGACATCTGGCCGTGGGCCGTCGCGATGCGCGCCTCGGGGACGATCTCGCGGAGCCTGGCCGCGGCGCGGTCGATGGACTCGACGCGGTTGTGGATGTAGAAGACCTGGCCCTCACGGAGCAGTTCACGGCGGATGGCGGCGCCGATCTGCTTCTCCTCGTACGGCCCGACGAAGGTGAGTACCGGGTGGCGCTCCTCCGGGGGCGTGGTGATCGTGGACATCTCGCGGATGCCGGTGACCGCCATCTCCAGGGTGCGCGGGATCGGGGTCGCGGACATCGTCAGCACGTCGACGTTGGCGCGGAGCTTCTTCAGCTGCTCCTTGTGCTCGACGCCGAAGCGCTGCTCCTCGTCGACGATGACCAGGCCCAGGTCCTTGAACTTGGTCTCCGAGGAGAACAGGCGGTGGGTGCCGATGACGACGTCCACCGAGCCGTCCTTCAGGCCCTCCAGGACGGCCTTGGCCTCGGTGTCGGTCTGGAAGCGGGAGAGCGCCCGCACGTTCACCGGGAACTGCCCGTACCGCTCGGAGAACGTGCCGAAGTGCTGCTGCACCAGCAGGGTCGTGGGGACGAGTACGGCGACCTGCTTGCCGTCCTGTACGGCCTTGAAGGCGGCCCGCACCGCGATCTCGGTCTTGCCGTAGCCGACGTCGCCGCAGATCAGGCGGTCCATGGGGACCGACTTCTCCATGTCCTCCTTCACCTCGGCAATGGTGGTGAGCTGGTCGGGGGTCTCCGCGTAGGGGAAGGCGTCCTCCAGCTCGCGCTGCCAGGGGGTGTCGGCGCCGAAGGCGTGGCCGGGGGCGGCCATGCGCGCGCTGTACAGCTTGATCAGGTCGGCGGCGATCTCCTTGACGGCCTTCTTCGCGCGGGCCTTGGTCTTCGTCCAGTCGGCGCCGCCGAGGCGGTGCAGGGTGGGTGCCTCGCCGCCGACGTACTTGGTGATCTGCTCGAGCTGGTCGGTCGGGATGTACAGCCGGTCGCCGGGCTGGCCGCGCTTGGCGGGGGCGTACTCCACGACCAGGTACTCGCGGGTGGCGCCCTGGACGGTGCGCTGCACCATCTCGATGTAGCGGCCGACGCCGTGCTGTTCGTGGACGATGTAGTCGCCCGGCTCCAGGGTGAGCGGGTCGATGGTCTTGCGGCGGCGGGCCGGCATGCGGGTGCCGTCGCGGCCGGCTGCGCGCTGGCCGGACAGGTCGGTCTCGGTGAGCACGGCGAGCCCCAGCGCCGGGTCCACGAAGCCGTACTCGATCGAGCCGCAGGAGACGTGCACGAGGGAGGGGCTCAGCTCGCCGAGGTCGGAGTCGAGGCGGGCCGCGATGCCCTCGCCGCCGAGGACCTCTACCGTGCGGGCGGCCGGGCCGTGGCCCTCGGTGACGAACACCGTGCGCCAGCCGTCGGCGAGCCAGCCCTTGGTGTCGGCGAGGGCCCGCGCGGTGTCGCCGCGGTAGCTCTCGGGGGCGTGCATGCCGAGCTTGAGGGTGTCCGTGTCGAGTTCCTCGTCGGCGGCGAACGGGGACACCGACCACCACATCATGTCCAGCTCGCGCGCGCGGTCGCGGACGTCGGCGATGGACCACAGGGAGGCGGCGCCGACGTCGATCGGCGCCTCGCCGCCGCCGGCGGTGGCCGCCCAGGACGCCTGGAGGAACTCCTGGCTGGTGGCGACGAGGTCGGCGGCGCGGGTGCGGACGCGTTCGGGGTCGCAGACGACGGCCATGGCGCCCTTGGGCAGCACGTCGAGCAGCAGCTCCATGTCGTCCACCAGGACCGGGGCGAGGGACTCCATGCCCTCGACCGCGATGCCCTCGGCGATCTTGTTCAGCAGCTCGCCCAGCTCCGGGTGCTCCTCGGCGAGGGCACGCGCGCGTGCGCGGACGTCGTCGGTGAGCAGCAGCTCGCGGCACGGGGGTGCCCACAGGCCGTGCTCGGCGACTTCGAGGGAGCGCTGGTCGGCGACCTTGAAGTAGCGGATCTCCTCGACGTCGTCGCCCCAGAACTCGATGCGCAGGGGGTGTTCCTCGGTGGGCGGGAACACGTCCAGGATGCCGCCGCGTACGGCGAACTCGCCGCGCTTCTCGACCAGCTCCACGCGCGCGTAGGCGGCGGCCGCGAGGGCTTCCACGACGTCGTTCAGGTCGGCGGTCTGGCCGGTCCTCAGCGCTACCGGTTCCAGGTCGCCGAGGCCCTTGACCTGCGGCTGGAGCACGGAACGGACGGGTGCTACGACGACGGAGACCGGGCCGGTCTCGGGGTCGTCGGGGCTGGGGTGGGCGAGGCGGCGCAGGACGGCGAGGCGGCGGCCGACGGTGTCGCTGCGGGGGCTGAGCCGCTCGTGCGGGAGGGTCTCCCAGGAGGGGTACTCCACGACGCCCTGTTCGGGCAGCAGGGAGCGCAGGGCGGCGGCCAGGTCCTCGGCCTCGCGGCCGGTCGCGGTGACCGCCAGCACCGGGCGGCCGGCCTCGCGGGCCAGGGCGGCGACCGCGAAGGGGCGGGCGGCCGGGGGACCGACGAGGTCGATGTGCGGGCGGTTGCCGTCCGCCGCCGCCTGGATCGCTTCCGCGAGGGCGGGGTCCTTGACTACGGCGTCGAGCAGACCGTGCAGGCTCATGGAGGGGCTTTCCGTCCAGGGGGTCGGCAACACGAAGGGCCCGACTCGAACGACGGGCCGGGGCTGTCCAGCGTACGACGGTGCGGGCGGCGGTGCGGGAGGCTGTGGACAACGCGGGGCGGAGGCTGTGGACAACCCGGGCGACCGCACAGCGCGGAAACCCGGTGCCGGGAAGTCCCCCAGGACTCCCCGGCACCGGATCCTCCTCCGCAACCCCCGTATGCGGTGGCCGTCGGCCCAGCCCGCTTGGCTAGTCCGTCGCGATCGCGTTCAGTACGTTCATCCGGCCCGCCCGGAACGCCGGGATCAGCGCGGCGAACAGGCCCACGAAGGCCGAGCCGACGAAGACGCCGGTGATCGTCGGCCAGGGGATCTCCAGGACGTTCAGGCCCTCCAGGGCGAGGAGCTTCTGGGCGGTGGCGCCCCAGCCCATGCCGAGGCCGAGGCCCAGCAGCGCGCCGAAGACGGCGATCACCACGGACTCCAGCCGGATCATGCGGCGCAGCTGGCGGCGGGAGAGGCCGATGGCCCGCATGAGGCCGATCTCCCGGGTCCGCTCGACCACGGACAGGGCGAGGGTGTTCACGACACCCAGGACCGCGACGATGATCGCGAGGGCGAGCAGGCCGTAGATCATGTTCAGCAGCTGGCCGATCTGGTCCTTCAGCTCCTGCTTGTAGTCGGTCTGGTCGCGCACGGTGTACTGCGGGAACTCGTGCAGGGCCGACTTCAGCGCCGTGTAGGCGGTCTTCTCCCGGCCGTCCTCCGCCGTGGCGAAGAGCAGGTCGTCCAGCGGCATGTCGGCGGCGGGGATGTACTTCGCGGCCGTGGCGATGGACGCGTACATCGCGCCCTTGTCGATGACGGCCTCGTCGCTGGTGATCGCGCGGACGGTCAGCCTGGCCGTGCGGCCGTCCTTGAAGTGGACGGCGACCGTGGAGCCCAGCTTGATGCCGTGGTCCTTGGCGAAGCCCTCGAAGACGGACATCGAGTCGGGCTTGTAGGCGTCGGCGAGGGTGCCGGCGACGGTCTCGGTGCGCACGTCCCGCGCGTAGGTCGGGTCGGCCGCGTTGATCGTCTCGTTCCTGGTGGTGCGGCCGTCCGGCGTGGTCAGGGAGGCGTCCAGGACCTTGTACTCGGTGACCCGGGCGAGGCCCGGGGTGTCCTTGACGGCCTGGACCGCCTGCTTGTTGATGACCTGGCCGTTGTCCTCCTGGACGATGAAGTCCGCGCCGACGGTCTTGTCCAGCTGCTCGGTGGCGGAGGCCACCATGGAGGAGCCGACCACCGACAGGCAGGCCACCAGGGCGAGGCCGATCATCAGGGCGGCGCCGGTGGCGCCGGTGCGGCGCGGGTTGCGCAGCGCGTTGCGCTCGGCCATGCGGCCCACGGGCCCGAAGACCCGCAGGATGACCGCGCCGAGGATCCGGACCAGTCCGGCGGCGAGCAGCGGGCCGATGACGACGAAGCCGATGAGTGTGAGCACCACGCCCAGGCCCAGCCAGCCCGAGCCGGTCTTGGCCTCGTCGGTGGTGGCGGCGACGTACAGGCTCCAGCCGCCGGCGGCGGTCAGGAGCAGGCCGATCACGGCCCGGACGGCGCCGGCCCTGGCGTCGGCCGGGGCGCCCGCGTCGCGCAGGGCGGCCATCGGGGAGACCTTGCCGGCGCGCCGGGCGGGCAGGTAGGCGGCGAGGACGGTGACGACCACGCCGAGGAGCAGGCCGAGCGCGGGGGTGGTCCAGGCGACGGTGAGGTCGTCGGTGGAGAGGTTCATGCCGATCTGGCCCATGAGCTTCATCAGGCCGATCGCGATGCCGACGCCCGCGCCGACGCCGAGCACCGAGCCGAGCACGCCGAGCAGCAGCGCCTCGACCAGCACGGACCGGTTGACCTGCTTGCGGGAGGAGCCGATGGCGCGCAGCAGGCCGATCTCGCGGGTGCGCTGGGCGACCAGCATGGAGAAGGTGTTGATGATCAGGAAGATGCCGACGAGGAAGGCGATCCCGGCGAAGCCGAGCATCGCGTACTTCATGACGTTCAGGAAGCTCTGGACGTTCTTCTGGTTGGCGTCGGCGACCTCCTTGGCGGTCTGCACCTTGTAGTCGTGTCCGAGGACGGCGGTGACGTTCTTCTTCAGCTGGTCGTCGGTCACGCCCTTGGCGGCCATGACGTTGACGTTGGTGTAGACACCGGTCCGGCCGACGAGGGTCTGCTGGGCGGTCTTCGTGTCCAGGTAGAAGATGGCCGCGCCGGGGTTGGTGACCTTGAAGGCGGCGATGCCGGACACGTGCGCGTGGTGCGTACCGACGGCCGTGATCACGCCGATCTCGTCGCCGAGCTTCAGGCCGTGCTTGTCGGCGGTGTCGGCGTCGATCATCACCTGGTCCGGGCCCTTGGGCGCCGTACCGGAGGTGATCTCCATGGTGCGGGCGTCGTTGCCGTTCCAGTTGCCGACGATGGTGGGCGCGCCGCTGCTGGGCGACAGCTTGTCCTTGTCGGCGTCGATCACGGTCACCGAGGTGGAGAACACCGTGCCCTCGGCCGACCTGACGCCCTGGGCCGTGCGGACCTCCCCGACCACGGAGGCGGGCAGCACGGGCGGCTTGCCGGTGCGGGAGGTGGTCTCCCCGGTGTCGGAGGAGCCCTTGGCGCTGACCTGCACGTCCGACGAGGTGGCCTGGAACAGCTTGTCGAAGGTGGTGTTCATGGTGTCGGTGAACACGAGCGTGCCGCACACGAACGCCACCGACAGCAGGACCGCGACCGCCGACAGCGCCATGCGGCCCTTGTGCGCGACGAAGTTGCGCATCGAGGTCTTCAGGACGGTCATGACGTACGCCCCCGGGCGTCGAAGTCCTTCATGCGGTCCAGGACCTGATCGGCCGTCGGGTTGTACATCTCGTCGACGATCCGGCCGTCGGCGAGGTAGAGCACGCGGTCGGCGTAGGAGGCGGCCACCGGGTCGTGGGTGACCATGACGATGGTCTGGCCGAGTTCGTCCACCGAGCGGCGCAGGAAGCCGAGTACTTCGGCGCCCGCGCGCGAGTCGAGGTTCCCGGTCGGCTCGTCCCCGAAGATGATCTCCGGGCGGGCGGCGAGCGCGCGGGCCACGGCGACGCGCTGCTGCTGGCCGCCGGAGAGCTGGGTGGGGCGGTGCTTGAGCCGCCCGGCGAGCCCGACGGTCTCCACCACGCGGTCCAGCCAGGCCCGGTCGGGCTTGCGGCCGGCGATGTCCATGGGGAGTGTGATGTTCTCGATCGCGTTCAGCGTCGGCAGCAGGTTGAACGCCTGGAAGATGAAGCCGATCCGGTCCCGGCGCAGCTGGGTGAGCTTCTTGTCCTTCAGGCCGGTGATCTCGGTGTCGGCCAGGTGGATGTGACCGCTCGTCACCGTGTCCAGGCCGGCGAGGCAGTGCATCAGGGTGGACTTGCCGGACCCGGAGGGGCCCATGATCGCGGTGAACTGGCCCCGGGCGATGTCCACGTCCACGTGGTCCAGGGCGACGACGCGGGTCTCGCCGGACCCGTACGCCTTCACGACCTGCCGCGCCCGCGCGGCAACGGCCGTAGGCCCTCCAGTGCCCCCGTGCCTGGGAATGGTCACAGCCGATGTCACGGTATATCTCCTATGTCGGGTTGCAGATCGGTGCGGAGCGCCCGGTCTCCCGGGACGTCGTTCTGGGTACGTCGATGAGTCTCGCGGTCGGGGAGGGCCTCGCGCGCTGGTGCGAAGCCCCGTCTTTCCGGGGGGTAAACCCCACCCCCGCCGGTGCGGTCCGCCGCCCCCCAGCGGCGTAGAGCCAGGTTAAGGACGGACCCCGGCCGGTCTCGTCCTCCGCCGGGACGAACCCTCCCCGAGCCGTTGTGCGGAGGAACCCCTAGGGGTGCTCCACCGCCGGGTGGAGCCGTTCTCGGGCTCGCCTCCACCCTTCGGTGCGGAAAGCCTCCACCCTTCCGCCGCGTCAGGGTCAACTCCGCCGCCCGTGGGAAGCTGTCGTCCCGGACATAGGTGCAGGGGGCACCTGGGTAGCTTCCGGCGGGGAGCACGGGAGGGATTGCGGTGGGGAGCACGACACCGGCGATACGCGGCGGAACCGAACGGCGGCAGGACACCCGGCGGCGGGGTGCGGTGGTCGCCGCGCTCATGCTGGCGATGGCACTGGCGGCACTCGACTCCACCGTGGTCTCCACGGCCGTACCGCAGATCGTGGGCGACCTCGGCGGCTTCTCCGTCTTCTCGTGGCTGTTCTCCGGCTATCTGCTCGCCGTCACCGTCACGCTCCCCGTCTACGGCAAGCTGTCCGACACCTTCGGCCGCAAGCCGGTGCTGGTGGTGGGCGCGGCCGTGTTCCTGCTGGGCTCGCTGCTGTGCGCCGTGGCCTGGAACATGGGCGCGCTGATCGCGTTCCGGATCGTGCAGGGCCTGGGCGGCGGGGCGTTGCAGGGCACGGTGCAGACGCTGGCCGCCGATCTCTACCCGCTGGCGGAGCGCCCGAAGATCCAGTCGAAGCTGTCCACGGTGTGGGCGGTGTCCGCGGTGGCCGGTCCCGGGCTCGGCGGCGTCCTCGCCGCGTACGCGGACTGGCGCTGGATCTTCCTGATCAACCTGCCGATCGGTGCCGCCGCCCTGTGGCTGATCGTCCGTCACCTGCACGAGCCGGAGCGGGAAAGCGCCCGCCACGCGCGCGTGGACTGGGCCGGCGCGCTCGCGGTGTTCGCGTGCGGCGGGGTGCTGCTGACCGCGCTGGTGCAGGGCGGGGTCGCGTGGCCGTGGCTGTCGGTGCCCTCGCTGGCCCTCTTCGGCACGGGCCTGGCCCTGGCCGCCGTGGTGGTGTGGGTGGAGCGACGGGCCTCGGATCCGATCATTCCGGGGTGGGTGTGGCGGCGCCGGACCATCGCGGCCGTCAATCTGGCGCTCGGCGCGCTGGGCCTGCTGATGGTGGCGCCCTCTGTGTTCCTGCCGACGTACGCGCAGTCGGTGCTCGGACTGGCCCCGGTGACCGCCGGGTTCGTGCTGTCGGTGTGGACGCTCAGCTGGCCGGTGTCGGCCGCGTTCAGCCAGCACGTCTACCGGCGGATCGGCTTCCGGGACACCGCGCTGCTCGGTATCGGCCTGGCGGCGCTGATCCTGTGTGCGTTCCCGTTCCTGCCGTACCCCGGGTCGTGGTGGCAGCCGATGCTGCTGATGCTGCTGCTGGGCGGCGCGCTGGGCCTGTTCCAGCTGCCGCTGATCATCGGGGTGCAGTCGACCGTGGGCTGGTCGGAGCGGGGCACCACGACCGCGTCGGTGCTGTTCTGCCGGCAGACCGGCCAGACCCTCGGCGCCTCCCTGTTCGGCGCCGTCGCCAACGGGGTGCTGGCCGCGCGGCTCGGCGGGGCGGGCGACCTGGACTCCGTCACGCGCGCGCTGGACGCCGGTACGGCCCCGGAGGCGACCCGGCGGGCCATCGCGGAGGCGGTGCAGGCGGTCTATCTGGGGGCGGCGGCCGCGGCGGCCCTGGCGTTCGTCGTGCTCCTGCTGGTGGCGCCCCGGCGGTTCCCGGTGCTCCAGGACTGAACCCGGAAGGGTTAACGCGGGTAACACCCCAGGTCGGACCCGTTTTCGCGGGGAAAGCGCATACCGACCGGCCAGTTCGGTGAAAACGCCGCGCGGGTCGCACCTCGCGAGTAGCGTGCGTGGCTCAGCTCCCCCACCTCCCTGCGGTCCGCCGCCACGGACCCGAGCCACGCAAGGAGCCCCGGGATGTCCTACGACACGCCGCACCCGTCGTACCCGTCGCACGCCGCACAGCCGTCGTCCCCGTCGTACCCGACCTACCCCTGGCAGCCGCCCGCACCGCCCGAACCCGTCCCTCCGGTCCGCCGGCCGCCCCGTGAACCCCTCGGCCACCACAGCGACCTGCGGGTGCTGCGCAGCGCCTACCGCTGGCAGCGGCGCACCGCCACGCTCACCGCGCTCGGCTACTTCACGCTGTTCCTGATCCTGTCCGCGTACGCCCCCGGCGTCATGACGAGCACCGTCGCCGACGGCATCCCCGCCGGCCTGCTCCTCGCCCTCCTCCAACTCCCCGTCACGTGGCTCGCGATCGCCCTGTACGAGCACACCGCGCGCCGGCGCGTCGACCCGCTCGCCGACCGGATCCGCCGGCAGGCCGAACTGGACGCGCGGCGGGGAGCGACGCGATGACCGGCGCCGCCGCCCCGGGGTTCACCGGCTTCAGCGACTCCGCGCAGACCATGTCGCTGGTCGCCTTCTCCACCGCCGCCACCGTCACCCTGCTGCTGTGCGTGATGACCGGCCCCGACCAGGACGACCTGGACGAGTTCTACACCGGCTACGGCTCCCTCTCCCCGCTGCGCAACGGCCTCGCCATCGCCGGCGACTACATCTCCGCCGCCACCGTCCTCGGCACCGGCGGAGTGATCGCCCTGTGCGGCTACGACGGTGTGGTCCTCGCCCTCAGTACGGCGCTGTCGCTGATGCTGATGATGTTCCTGCTGGCCGAACCGCTGCGCAACGCGGGCCGGTTCACCATGGGCGACGCGCTCGCCCGCCGGCTGCCGGGCCGCTGCGTGCGCGTCACGGCGTGCGCGGTGACCATCGCCGCGCTGCTGCCGCTGATGCTGGTCCAACTGGCCGGGACCGGACAGCTGATGGCCTTCATCCTCGGCTTCACAGGCGAGTCCCTGAAGACCGGGTGCGTCGTGGGGCTCGGCATCCTCATGATCGCCTACGCGGCGATCGGCGGCATGAAGGGCACCGCGCTCATCCAGATCGTCAAGATCGTGATGCTGCTCGGATCGGGCGCCGTGGTCGCCCTCCTGGTGCTGCGCCGCTTCGACTGGGACCCGGGCGCCCTGTTCACCGCCGCCGCCCGGCAGAGCGGCGCCGGACCCGCCTTCCTCCACTCCGGGCTGCAGTTCGGCACCACGCCCGCCGCCCGCGTCGACATGATCGCCTCCGAGCTGACCGTCGTCCTCGGCGGCGCCTGCCTGCCCCACATCACCATGCGCATGTACACCGCCTCCAGCGCCCGCCAGGTGCGCCGCTCGATGTCCTGGGCGGTGTCGCTGGTCGCCCTGTTCGTCCTCGTCATCACCGTGGTGGGGTTGGGCGCGACGGCCCTGCTCGGGCGTACGGCGGTCTCGGCGGCCGACCCGCAGGGCAACACGGCGTACCTGCTGGGCTCGCGCGCGGTGTTCGGCGCCGAGGTGACGACGGCGGAGACCTTCCTGTTCACCCTGGTCACCACCGCCATCTTCCTGACCGTGCTCGCCTCGGTGGCCGGAATGATCCTCGCCTGCGCCAACTCCCTCGCGCACGACGTGTTCGCGGCCCGGGTGCAGGAGATGCCGGCCCGCCGCGAGATGACCCTGGCCCGCGTCTCGGCGCTCGCCGTAGGGATACCGACGATCCTGCTCGCCACCCTGGTCCAGCACCACAGCCTGCAGCCCCTGGTCACGCTCTCCTTCTGCCTGGGCGCCTCGGCCCTCGCCCCCGCCCTGGTCTACGGCCTCTTCTGGCGCCGCTACACCCGCAGCGGGCTCCTGGCCACGCTGATCGGGGGCTCGCTGACCGTGCTGCTGCTCATGCCGGGCACCAAGCTCGTCTCCGGCTCGCCCGTGTCGGCGTTCCCGGACGCCGACTTCACCTGGTTCCCGTTCACCACCACCGGCATCGTCTCCATCCCGGCCGGCTTCCTCTTCGGCTGGCTGGGCACGGTGCTGTCGGGCCGCGCGAAAGCGGAACAGCAGCGGCACCAGTACGAGGCGGTGGAGGGGTGGATCCTGGCGGGGGCGGTGCGCAAGGGGAGGTGACGGCGTATCCGGCCCGCGCTACTCCAGCACAGCCCGGCCGGTCAGGGTGATGAGGCTGTCGCGTACGGAGTCCATGTGCGCCTGCATGTCGTCCCAGACCTCGCCGTGCTCGCGCAGCACCCGTTCCGTCTCCCGGGCGATGCGCTCCTCGCGCACGCGCGCGTCGGCGATGATCTCGGCGGCACGCGCGCGTGCCTCCTCCTGGGAGCGCCGCGCGGACTCCTCCGCCTCCCCGAGGGCCTGTTCCGCCTCGGCCACGGCGGCCTCGGCCTGCCTGATCCGTTCGGCGTACCGGGCGTCCAGCGCGGCCGTCCGCTCGGCGTCCGCGCGTTCGGCCTCGTCCCACTGCGCGGCGTGCTCCCGGGACTGTTCGGCGAGCACGCCGGTGGCGCGTTCCCGCGCCTCGCGCAGCACCGCGAGGGTCTCGGCGCGCCCGGCCTTCACCGCGCGCCGGGCGCCGACGCGAATGGCGTCGGCCTCGGCCTGCGCGGCCAGGAGCGTCCTGCGGGCGTGTTCGTCGGCCTCCGCGCGGAGCGCGTCCGCCGCCTCCTGCGTCTCCCGGCGCAGCCGCCCGGCGCGCGCCTGGGCCCGCTCGACCTCCTCCTGGGCCTCGCGCCGGGTACGTTCCCGCAGGTCCGCCGCCTCCTCCAGCACCAGCCGGTACAGGCGCCGGGCGCGGTCCCCGAGCGTCTCGTACGTCGGCGGAGCGAGCTGGGCGACGGCCTCGCGCAACTCCACGACCTCCGCCTCCATGTCCTTGGCGAGCACGGTCAGCCGGGCGGCACGCTCCCAGGCGGCGTCCCGGTCGTCGGACAGCGCCTCCAGAAACGCGTCGACCTGGTCGGGGCGGTAGCCACGCCCCCGGACGGTCACGAAGCCGTGCGTCGGCACCGATGCGCTGCTCACCCTGGGGACCCCTCTCCAACGGACTAAACGGACCGGACATACACGACATAATGATTTCGCGCATATCTTGATGGATCGGACGTGGGCAGTCATAACGCGACACTCCGCAGTGACGTCACGGCCACCCCGGAAACACGTCGGGGCCTTTCCGGGTGGGCGGGGGGGGGGCCCGGGGAGTTTCGGGGGGGGTTTCCCCCCGGAGGAATCTCTCCGGTGTGGTTCCACAAAACCCCCCCCACCCCCCCCCCCCCCCCCCCCCCCCCCCCCCCGACGGCGTTGCAGCGGGTGCTCTCCATCGGGAGCGCTGCATCGGGTGCGTTACAACAACCCGTCCCACATCTGCTCCAGCAGCACCGACCACCAGCTCTCCGGCGAACCGAGCGCCGCCGGGTCGAGGGCGGCCAGCTGCGCCTGGAAGTCGACGGTCCAGCGGCCCGCCTGCTCCTGGTTCAGCCCGTACCTGAGGCGCCACATCCGGCCCAGCAGCGCCAGGCACCGCGCGAACTCCGGCAGCCCGGTGTTCACGAACTGCGGCGGCACCGGCGCACCGCCCGGCCCCGCCTCCACCGGCACGGCCACGATGTTCGCGGTCCCGTACTGCACACAGATCGCCTTGCCGAAGTCGGTCCCCATGACGAGGTACGACCCCGCGTCCGCCGCCGGCTGCACCCCGCGCTCCGCCGCCAGCTCCGCCAGCGTCGGCACCGGGCGGCCCGGCTGCGCCTGCGCCCAGAAGAAGGGGCCCATGTCCAGCGGCAGCCCCGCGACGACCAGGGTGTGCGCCACGATCGGCGGCACCCCCTGCCGGGACACCGCCTGCTGGTCGAACCGGAAGACCCCCGGCCCGAACGCCGCGGCCAGCTCCTGCGCGATGCCCTCCGGCGGGACGGGCGGCGCGGGCTGCACCGGCGGCAACGGCGCCCGCACCGGCGCGGGCCGCGCGGGACCGTCCGCCACCTGGTGCAACTCACCCTGATGCGCCAGCAACTGCTGCATGCCCTGCTGCCGGCTCGCGTGGTCCGTGCCGTACGGCGCGATGCTCGTGATCCGCGCCTGCGGCCACTGCTCGCGGATCATCCGCGCGCAGTAGGCACCCGGCAGAGCGCACGACTCCAGCTCCGTGTGCAGCTCCAGCACCTGGTCCGGCGGCACGTTCATGGCCCGCAGCTCGTGGAAGATCTGCCACTCCGGGTGCGGCGTGCCCGGCGCCGAACGCCGGATCAGCTGCTGCTCGGAGCCGTCCTGGGCGCGGTAGCGCAACACGGCCTGGTAACCGGGCCCGACCGTCGGCTGCCCCTGCTGCGGGTACCCGTACGCCGATCCCGGCCCGGGCACCGGCCCACCCGCCGGCGGCGGCATCGCGCCGGGCGGCATCGGGGGCTGGACGCCGGGGGCACCGGGAGCACCCGGGGCCGCGGGGGCGCCGGGCGCGCCGGGGGGCATACCAGGGGCGCCCGGCATACCGAGCGCGCCGGGGGCGGGCGGCGGGGGCGGAGGTGCACCGGGACCGGCCACCGGGGGAGCGGCCAGCATGGTCTCGGCGTGGTGAACGGCACCGCGACCACCGCCGGGGGCGCCGGGGGCACCGGGGGCGGCGGGGGCGGCGGGGGCGGCGGGAGCGCCGGGGGCGGCCGGGGGCTGCGGCGCACCAGGGGCACCGGGGGCAGCCGGGGGCTGCGGCGCGCCCGGAACACCGGGAGCAGCGGGAGGCTGCGGCGCACCCGGCCCACCCGGAGCCTGCGGCGCACCCCCGCCCAGCTGGCTCGGATCAGCCAGCACCGTGGCCGCATGGTGCACGTTGCCCGGGGGCGCTGCAGGCGGCTGGGGGGCGCCCGGAGTGTTCGGCGCGCCGGGCGCCTGCGCTCCCTCCGCGCTCCCCGGACCGGCGGGCGTACCCGTACCGCCCTGGTCCTCAGACCCCTCCGGCCCGAGCGACGACATGAGCTGGGTCGGCACGTAGCCACCCGCGGGCGCACCCGGCGCGGGCGGCGGCGTCGCACTCCCCGGGCGCGCACCCGGCGTACCCGGGGCCCCCGGCGGAGGAGGCGGCGCACCCACTCCACCGCGCGCCTTCTTCGGCGGCGGCGCGGCCTTGCTCGTCGCGGCGTCCGCGATGTCCCCGGCGTTCGGCGCGAGCCGACGCCCGGGCGCACCCGGCCCCGCCGGCGGCGGCGTGTCCGACGCACCGCCCGGCGCCTGCGGATAGCCGTACGACGCGGCACCCGGCGGCGGAGGCGGCGTACTCCCGTGCGGAGCACCCTGCGGCGGAGGCGGCGTACTCCCCTGCGAAGCACCGTGCGCCGAAGGCGGCGGCGTACTCCCCTGCGGATAGCCGTACGACGCGGCACCCGGCGGCGGAGGCGGCGGCGTGCTGCCCTGCGGAGCACCCTGCGGCGGAGGCGGCGGCGTGCTGCCCTGCGGAGCACCCTGCGGCGGAGCGTACGGCGGCACGCCCTGCGGAGGGGTGCCCGGAGCCGCGGGTGCCTGCGGATGGCCGTACGGGGGCGTACCGGGCACCGGCGGGGGCGTGCCGCCCTGGCCGGCGCCCGGCGCGCCCGGCAGGTCGAGCGCGGGCGCGACCGCCGTCGGCGGCAGCTGGCTGCCGCCCGACATCAATGCCGTCGGCGCGTCCGGCGCCACTGCCGGCGGGCGCGGCGCCGCGTCGTCCACCTCGCTCAGCGGCGGTGCGAACACCGTCGCGGGCAGCGGCACGGAACGGTCCTCGTCGCCGGTCTCCGCGTTGGTGTCGGTACCGGCCCAGGGCGTCGCCCCCGCGGGCACGTCCGCCGGAGGAGCCGCCCCCGACGGACCGGCCTGCGTCTGCGCCAGACCGCCCGCGCCCGGAGAAGCCGCGCCCGGAGCCGACCCCCCATCAGAAACCGAAGCCGCCGCGCCCGGAACCGGGGCCGAAGCCCCCGCTCCCGTGCCCGCCTCCGTGCTCTCCGGCCGCCGCTCCCCGATCCCCAGCTTGTCCGCCGCCTCCTGCAACCACTCCGGTGGAGTCAGCAGGAACGACGTCTGGTTCAGGTCCAGGCGAGCCGCCGCGGGCGCCGGAACCGCGTCCTGCGGCTCCTCCGCACGGCCGTACTCCTCCTCGTACCGGCGGA
The DNA here is from genome assembly GCF_055564915.1 of Streptomyces sp. NPDC028928. Lineage (NCBI taxonomy): Bacteria > Bacillati > Actinomycetota > Actinomycetes > Kitasatosporales > Streptomycetaceae > Streptomyces > Streptomyces sp. NPDC028928. Next base: position 419,934 of record NZ_JBVHVI010000003.1, on the reverse strand, counting down.
TCACCTCTCCCACCGGCAGCGCGGGCCACAGCGTCGCCTCCCCGCTGTCCCGGGCGATGACCAGCCGCTGGCCGCCCGCGTCCGAACGCGGGCCCTCCGCCCGGTCCTCGCCCCACACCACGAACCCGAGCTCGAACTCCCGCACCCGCACCTCGCGATGCTGGTACGCGGGCACATCGCCGTTGATCCACTCCTCGGCGCGCTCCTGCGCCTGCGCGTAGGTCACCATCGCCAGCTCACTCCCCCACCGGGCCGGAAGACGCCGAACCGGAAGTCACCGGGACGACACGGGCGAAACCGCCGTCCACCATCAGCTGCGCCACCGTGTCCAGCTCCGGCGGACTGCCGGCCAGCCGGGACAGGAAGACGTCGAAGTCGTCACCGCACGGCAGCAGCAGACGCTCCACCCGCTCCGCCGGCGACCACGACGGGTCCACGTCCCGCACATCGTCGTACGCGCAGAACCACACCGAACCCGGCCGCTCGCCCTTCACCCTCACCGCGAGCAGCCCGCCCTGCACGAAGGCCACCGCCAGGTAATCCTTCGTCAGGTGGTCACGCAGACACTTGTTCACATACACCAGGTCGTTGACCGCGGCCTCGTCCCGCACCGTGAAGAACGGCTGGTCCACCAGCAGACCCAGCTCGGCGTCCAGCGCCGTACCCACCGGCGCGCAGCCGCCCGCCGCCTTCAGGAACGAACGGTACGCACCCGGCAGCCGGTACCCGAGGTCCTCCTCGACCCCCTGCACCTGCGCCTCCGTCACCGCCACACCCGACTTCGGCAGCCCGAAGTGCGCCGGCCGCGACTCCTGCAACGGCCGCGTACCCCGCTTGCCGTGGTCCACCGGCGCCGTCGCCACCCCGCCGTGATGCCGCAGCAGCGCCTTCACCTCGACCGGGATCAGCTCCAGCCGCCGCGTCCCCGCCACGTGATGCCACGTCCAGCCGTGCGGCGTCGCCACGTCCGGCACCGTGTCCCACAACTCGTGCCCCGCCGCCGCCAAGGCCGCGTTCGCCGACACGTAGTCCGTCAGCCGCAACTCGTCGACGCCGAAGCCCTCCGGCGGCTCGGCGATCTCCACCGCCACGCGCGCGTACGGCGAGAAATCCGGGTAACCCCGCTCATCGACCCGTACCCCTCTCGGGTGACGTGCCGCCCGGACCGGATCCGGAAAGTGCACGACCTGCCCGGCATAGGCCGAGTTCGGCGGCGCGGCTTGTCCCCCAGCGTGGCCGCTGGGCGGTGCCCCCAGCCCGAGCCGACCTGTCGTCATGGCGGTTGCCCCCTGCGGCGTTGTCTTGGGCCTGAACGGCGGTGTCGATCGCGGATGGCGACAGCCTATGCGGTACGCGCACCCCGGTCACCGGCCCACCACAACCCCGCGCACCCCACAGGCCCACCCCCGTGACCAGCCGTCACCCCACCGTCACGCCACGCCCTGAACGGGCGTGTCGCACCGCCCCAGCTTCCGCACCAGCCACGGCATTTGGCACCCTGTGTCCTTCGGGGGGATGCCCGGGGAGGGAACAACGATCATGAACGCCTTGCAGACCGGAGGTACCGACGTGCGGGCCGGCGACCCTCGCATCAACTGGAGCGGCACCGACACACCCCCCGCCCCCGCCCTCCGTCACCGCCGCGACGGCATCCTGCCCACCGTGGCCGCCGCCCTCTCCGTCCGCGGCGCCACCCTCACCGGCACCGCCGCCCGCAGCGACCAGCCCCCCGCCCTGCACCCCCTCGTCCAGGACTTCCTGGACACCCTCACCAGCGCCCAACGCGACCGCTTCACCGGCCGCTGCGCCGAAACCATCCTCATCTCCCGGCACATCGCCACCGCCGACGCCGCCCGCAGCAAACGCGCCGCCCGCAGACCCATGACCAACGGCGAAGCCCGCAAAGCCCTCAAGCACGCCAAGCTCACCGCCCGCCGCATACGCGAGGACGGCGACCCCCTCCACGGCAGCTTCGCCACCCCCTGCCGCGCCTGCACCGCCCTCAGCGCCCACTTCGGCGTCCGCATCGTCGACCCCACCGCACCCGACGCCTGAACCACCACCCCCCGCACGACCCCGCCGGCACGACGATCGAAGGGCAGATGCACCCCGACCGCACCTCGTCCCCCAAGCTCTCCACTCCGTTCGAGCAGGGGGCACCCCTATCCCGCTTCCCCGTCCCCGTCGACGCCGCCCTGCGCGCCGCCGGCTGGCAACCCGGACGCTGGGACATAAAGCAGGCGGAGATCTGGGCCGACGCCCTCCGCGCCCACACCTCACCCGCCGGACACCGGCACACCGTCTTCCCCGCCGCGGTCGAAGCCTGGGCCGAATTCGGCGGCCTCACCATCACCCCCGGCGGTCCCGGCCGCCAGATCGCCCCGGCCGCTCTCCACCTCGACCCCCTGCACGGCCTCCACCTCGCCCGCACCCTCGGCGACCTCGGCCGCGCCCTCGGCACGGAACTGTGCCCCCTCGGCGAGGAGACCGACACCGCCGCCCTCCTCGCCATCGACGCCGAAGGCCGCGTCTACACCATCGACCACACCGGCGACTGGTACCTCGGCCCCGACATCGACCACGCCCTCGCCACCCTGATCACCGGCATCCCCCCCGTACGCCTCACCGCCGGCTGAACCGGACAGCGGGCGCCTACGCCGCCGGGATCACCGCCGACACCCGAAAACCCCCGGCATCCGTCGGCCCCGACACGAACACACCGCCCAGCGCCACGACCCGCTCACGCATCCCCACCAGGCCGTTCCCACCCGACGGCAACCCCGCCGCCGACGCCGACGCAGGCTCCGGCGGCGGCTCGTTCTCCACCTGCATCGCGATCTCCGACACCCGGTGCGCGAGCCGCACGTGCGTCTTCGCCCCCGCCGCGTGCTTGTGGACGTTCGTCAGCGCCTCCTGCACCACCCGGTACGCCGTCTGCTCGACCTCCGCCGCGTACGACCGCACCTCCCCCTCGACCGACAGATCCACCACCATCCCCGCGGCAGCCGACTGTCCGATCAGTTCCTCCAGCTCCGACAGACACGGCCCCTCCGCCGCACCCGCCTCCTCGGCGGCCCGCGACGCCGCCTCCGCGGCCGCCGCCGCAGCCGCCTCTCCGACTGCCGCCAACGGCACCCCCACAGCGCGCCGGCCCGCGTCCTCCCCGGCCCGCAGCACCCCGAGCATCTCCCGCAACTCGGTCAGCGCCTGCCGCCCCATGTCCCCCACCAGGGCCGCGTTCCGCACCGCTTTCTCAGGATCCTTCCGTGCCACCGCCTGCAGGGCAGCGGCATGCACCACCATCAGACTCACCCGGTGCGCGACCACGTCGTGCATCTCCCGGGCGATCCGCGTCCGCTCCTCGTTACGCGCCCACTCGGCCCGCTCCTCCGCCCGCTCCGCGAGCAGCTGGAGCTCCCGCTCCAGACTGTCCGCCCGCTCCCGCAGGCTCTCCATCAACCGCCGCCGCGCCCCCACGTACAGACCCAGCAGCACGGGCGGAGCCGTCAGCCCCAACGCCGTCGTCACCGCCGCGAACGGCACGAACCAGTCACCCAGCGTCAGATCCCCGCGCGCCATGTCCTGCCGGACCCGCACGAACGTCACCACCGCCGTCCCCAGCAGCGACATCCCCGCCAGCGCACCGATGATCCGCCGTGGCACCTCCGCCGCCGCCAGCGTGTACAGACCGACCACGCCCATGAGGAAACCCATCTCGGCGGGCGTGACCGCGATCGACACCAGCACCACCGCGATCGGCCACTTCCGGCGCACCAACAGCACCGCACCCGCGACCAGACCGAACACGATCCCCACCGACGCCGGGATCCCCGCCTCCCGGGCGAACGGAATGCCCTCCGCCGCACACTCCACGGCGGACACCAGCGCGAGCGCCCCGTCGAACACCGCACTACGCCGCCGCGGCCACCACCAAGGGCCGGTCAGCCCCCTGGCGTGGTCTTCCCCCGTCGTGGTCATACCTCCAGCCTACGGGCGAGGGGTACGGCTCTTCCGGTGACTTTACGGGGGGACCTGTCAGGGCCGCCCGGCCATCTCCGTCACCAAAGCGCCGACTTGTACCGTCGCATGGGAGGCGCTCGGTACGGCATAGTGTTGGGTGCCGACTCGGCGACCTAACCGAATGTCCGGTTCAGCCGAGTTTCATCCCCCATGGTGTAACCAGGCAGCACTGAGGGTTTTGGTCCCTTAAGTTCAGGTTCGAATCCTGATGGGGGAGCTGCTCGCTCACGGGCCCTGACACCACCCGTCAGGGCCCGCACTCATATCCCCCCGAACCCGCCCCGGTATCCTGCGGCTGTCACCCCCACCCTCCACAGCCGAAGGGCAACCCCGTGAGCGCCATCCGCCCGGCCGCCGTCGTCGTTCTCGCAGCGGGTGAGGGCACCCGTATGAAGTCGGCCACACCGAAAGTCCTGCACGAGATCTGCGGCCGCTCCCTCGTCGGCCATGTGCTGGCCGCCGCCCGAGAGTTGGACCCGCAGAACCTGGTCGTCGTGGTCGGCCACGCCCGTGAGCAGGTCAGCGCGCATCTCGCCGAGATCGACCCGGACACCAGGACGGCGGTCCAGGCGGAGCAGAACGGCACCGGGCACGCCGTACGGATGGGCCTGGAGGAGCTGGGCGGGGCCGTGGACGGGACCGTCGTGGTCGTGTGCGGGGACACCCCGCTGCTGACCGCCGACACGCTGAAGCAGCTCGCCGGGACACACAGCGCCGACGGCAACGCCGTGACCGTGCTCACGGCCGAGGTGCCGGACGCGACCGGTTACGGCCGGATCGTGCGGGACGAGGCGACGGGTGCCGTCACCGCGATCGTGGAGCACAAGGACGCGTCCGAGGCGCAGCGGGAGATCCGGGAGATCAACTCCGGGGTGTTCGCGTTCGACGGCGCGCTGCTCGCGGACGCGCTGAAGAAGGTGCGGACGGACAACAGCCAGGGTGAGGAGTACCTCACGGACGTCCTCGGGATCCTGCGGGAGGCCGGCCACCGGGTGGGCGCCTCCGTGGCCGCCGACCACCGCGAGATCGCCGGGATCAACAACCGGGTGCAGCTGGCCGAGGCCCGGCGGATCCTCAACGAGCGGCTGCTGAACCGGGCCATGCTGGACGGCGTCACGATCGTCGACCCGGCGACCACGTGGGTCGATGTGACCGTGACCTTCGAGCAGGACGCCGTCGTGTACCCCGGCACGCAGCTCATGGGGTCCACGCACCTGGGCGAGGGTGCCGAGGTCGGGCCCAACAGCCGGCTGACCGACACGAAGGTGGGCGCGGGGGCCCGGGTGGACAACACGGTGTCGGACGGGGCGGTCGTGGGCCCGCAGGCGTCCGTGGGGCCGTACGCGTATCTGCGGCCCGGGACCCGGCTCGGCACCAAGGGCAAGATCGGGACGTACGTCGAGACGAAGAACGCGTCGATCGGTGAGGGCACGAAGGTGCCGCATCTGTCGTACGTGGGGGATGCGACGATCGGTGACTACACGAACATCGGCGCGGCGAGCGTGTTCGTGAACTATGACGGGGAGCACAAGCACCACACCACCGTCGGGTCGCACTGCAAGACGGGTTCGGACAACATGTTTGTGGCTCCTGTCACGGTCGGGGACGGTGCCTACACCGCCGCCGGGTCCGTGATCACGAAGGATGTGCCGCCCGGTTCGCTGGCCGTGGCCCGTGGCCAGCAGCGGAATATCGAGGGTTGGGTGGCTCGCAAGCGTCCGGGGAGCGCGGCGGCGAAGGCGGCCGAGGCGGCGTCCCGGCAGGGTGAGAGCGAGGACTGACGGGAAACGGGTGCGCCAAACACGGCGTACCGTGATAAGTGCACATCCGCACGTGTGCACCCGCACCCTTACCAGCTGATACGGCCTCTCATGCCCAGTCGGGAGGTCGCCGAGCAGCCGGCTGGCTGAGACAACCTCTGAGGAGACAGTGCTGTGACCGGGATCAAGACGACCGGCGAGAAGAAGTTGATGTTCTTCTCCGGCCGCGCCCACCCCGAGCTTGCCGAGGAGGTCGCCCAGCAGCTGGGTGTCGGGGTCGTCCCGACGAAGGCCTTCGACTTCGCGAACGGTGAGATCTACGTCCGTTACCAGGAGTCGGCGCGTGGTGCGGACTGTTTCGTGATCCAGAGCCACACGGCTCCGATCAACCAGTGGATCATGGAGCAGCTGATCATGATCGACGCGCTGAAGCGTGCGTCGGCCCGTTCCATCACGGTGATCGTGCCGTTCTACGGTTACGCGCGGCAGGACAAGAAGCACCGGGGTCGTGAACCGATCTCGGCGCGTCTGATCGCGGATCTGATGAAGACGGCGGGTGCGGACCGCATCCTGACCGTGGATCTGCACACGGATCAGATCCAGGGCTTCTTCGACGGTCCGGTGGACCACCTGTTCGCGCTGCCGCTGCTGGCGGACTACGTGGGCAAGAAGGTGGACCGGGACAAGCTGACGGTCGTGTCTCCGGACGCGGGCCGGGTGCGGGTGGCGGACCGGTGGTGCGACCGGCTCGGCGCGCCGCTGGCGATCGTGCACAAGCGCCGTGACAAAGACGTGGCGAACCAGGTGACGGTCCACGAGGTCGTGGGTGAGGTCAAGGGCCGCGTGTGTGTCCTGGTCGACGACATGATCGACACGGGTGGCACGATCTGCGCCGCTGCCGACGCGCTGTTCGCGCACGGCGCCGAGGACGTCATCGTCACCGCGACGCACGGTGTGCTGTCGGGACCGGCGGCCGACCGGCTGAAGAACTCGCGGGTGAGTGAGTTCGTGTTCACCAACACGCTGCCGACGCCGGCGGAGCTGGGCCGGGATCTGGACAAGATCACGGTGCTGTCGATCGCTCCGACGATCGCGAGCGCGGTGCGTGAGGTGTTCGAGGATGGTTCGGTGACCAGCCTCTTCGACGAGCAGTGAGGTTTCTGCAGCTCCTTCCGCACCCCCTGCTGTGATCGTTTTGGGTACGGCCTCCCCCTCCGAGTAGACTGCTGCAGTTGCTCGGCGAGGGAGGCCGTACTCGTGTACGGCGGTCCGTTATCGACGCGCTCTTCGTAGCAGGCCGTTCGTGGCCGGGTGACCACGTCCGTTCCGAGATCCTACGAGGAGTGATCCATATGTCCGAGGTGAAGCTCAGCGCCGAGACCCGCACCGAGTTCGGCAAGGGTGCGGCCCGCCGCATCCGCCGTGACAACAAGGTGCCGGTCGTTCTGTACGGCCACGGCTCCGACCCGCTGCACCTGACCCTGCCGGGCCACGACCTGCTGCTGGCGCTGCGTACGCCGAACGTCCTGATCTCCCTGGACATCGACGGCAAGGCCAACGAGCTGGCGATCCCGAAGGCCGTGCAGCGTGACCCGCTGAAGGGCTTCCTGGAGCACGTCGACCTGCTGCTGGTCAAGCGGGGCGAGAAGGTCAACGTCGACATCCCGGTGCACACCGAGGGCGAGCTGGCCCCGGGTGGCAACCTGCTGGAGCACGTCCTGGACGCGCTGCCGGTGGAGACCGAGGCCACGCACATCCCCGAGTCGGTCACCGTCTCCGTCGAGGGCCTGGAGGCCGGTGCCTCCATCCTCGCCAAGGACATCACCCTCCCGTCCGGCACCACGCTGGCCGTCGAGGAGGACGCGGTCGTCCTTCAGGTCCTGGCCGCGCAGGCCGAGGAGACTGAGGGTGAGGCCGCCGAGGGCGAAGAGGCCGCCGAGGCCTGATCCTCGCCGTCGTCATCATCCGGTCAGCCGCTGCTTCCCTCGCCGGGGGCAGCGGCTGGCGCGTATCAAGGAGACATGGACGTGACCACCCCCGCCAGTGATCCCTGGCTCATCGTCGGGCTCGGTAATCCCGGGCCGGAGTACGCCATGAACCGGCACAACGTCGGCTTCATGGTGGCGGACCTGCTCGCGGACCGGATCGGGGGGAAGTTCAAGCGGGCGGGCAAGGCCCAGGCGCAGGTGCTGGAGGGGCGGATCGGTCCGGCGGGGCCGGGGAGCCGCCGGGTGATCCTGGCGAAGCCGATGTCGTACATGAACCTGTCCGGCGGCCCGGTGAACGCGCTGAGGGACTTCTACAAGGTTCCGGTGGCGAACATCGTGGCGGTCCATGACGAGCTGGACATCGACTACGGCACGCTGCGGCTGAAGCTGGGCGGCGGTGACAACGGGCACAACGGTCTGAAGTCGATGACGAAGGCGATGGGGCCGGACTACCACCGGGTGCGCTTCGGGATCGGCCGGCCGCCGGGGCGGATGCAGGTGGCCGACTTCGTGCTGAAGGACTTCTCGTCGGCGGAGCGCAAGGAGCTGGACTACTTCGTGGACCGTGCGGCGGACGCGGTGGAGTCCTTGGTGACGGAGGGTCTGGAGCGGGCGCAGAGCGCGTACAACTCCTGACTTGTCCGGGCTTGGCGTCCGCGGAGTTGACCGGCCGTAGGGGTATGGCCAATGATCCCGGCCATGCCTGCCACAGCCAGTACCGCTCGTCAGGCGTCCGTGTCCGCGTTGCGGTTCGGGCGGGTCGCGACGATGGGCGCGCTCGCCGTGCTGATCCTGTTCGCCGGGGTGTGGGGTTCCTGGGGGACCGCCCAGCACGTGATGCTGACCAAGGGACGCGAACGGGGCACGGTCCGCGTGACGCAGTGCGCGGGGCGCGTGTGCAGCGGCCCGTTCACGCCCGCGTCCGCGGGGGCGCGGCCACGCGCGCGCGTGGAGATCGCGCAGTCCGTCGCGGTGCGGACGGGGACGACGTACGACGTGGTGCTGAAGCCGGATTCCGGGGACGCGGTGCGGTCGGGTCCGGCGGGGATCCTGTACGCCTGGGTGCCGCTGGGCGGGGCGCTGCTGCTGGCCGCTGTGGTGGTCGCGGGCGGGATGCGGCTGGTCCGGCCGGCGTGGGTGCTGGGGCTGTCGGGCGCGGGGCTGCTGACGGCGGCGTTCGTGGCCCTGCAGTGAGCTGAGGCGGAAAAGGGGCGCCCCCGGGGTCGTACGACCTCGGGGGCGCCCTTGTGTGTCCGTGCGGGGTCAGCCGGTGTTGCGCAGGCCGGCTGCCACGCCGTTGACGGTGAGGAGCAGGGCGCGGGAGAGCAGCGGGTCGGGGTTCACGCCGGCCGCGGCGGCGTCGCGCTGCCGCTTGAGCAGGGCGACCTGGAGGTAGGAGATCGGGTCCAGGTAGGCGTCGCGGATGGCGAAGGTCTGCTTGAGGACGGGCTGGGCGTCCAGCAGTTCCTCTTCGCCGGTGACCCGGAGGACCTCGCGGACGGTCAGCTCGTGTTCGGCCTTGATGGTGTCGAAGACGTGCTTGAGTTCGTCCGGGACGAGGGTGTCGACGTAGTGCTGGGCGATCCGCAGGTCCGTCTTGGCGAGGGTCATCTCGACGTTGGAGATGAAGTTGCGGAAGAAGTGCCACTGCTGGTGCATCTCGTCGAGGACGGTGTCCAGGCCGGCCTCGCGCAGGGCCTTCAGGCCGGAGCCGACGCCGAACCAGCCGGGGACGATCTGCCGGGACTGGGTCCAGCCGAACACCCACGGGATGGCCCGCAGTCCGTCGAGCGAGACGCCCGAGCCGGGGCGGCGCGAGGGCCGCGAGCCCAGGTGCAGGTCGGCGAGCTGGTCGACGGGGGTGGAGGCGAGGAAGTACGTCGGCAGGTCGGGGTCCTCGACCAGGCGGCGGTAGGCGGCGTGGGCGGCGTCGGAGACGACGTCCATGGCCGCGTCCCAGCGGGCGAGGGCCTCGTCGGACTGGCGGGGGGCGGTGTGCAGGGCGGAGGCCTGCAGGGTGGCCGCCACCGTCAGTTCCAGGTTCTCCCGGGCCAGCGACGGGATGAGGTACTTGTCGGAGATGACCTCGCCCTGCTCGGTGACCTTGATCTCGCCCTCCAGGGTGCCCCAGGGCTGGGCGAGGATGGCGTCGTGGGAGGGGCCGCCGCCGCGGCCGACGGTGCCGCCGCGGCCGTGGAAGAGGCGCAGGCGGACGCCGTAGCGGTGGGCGACGTCGCGCAGCCGGCGCTGGGCGCGGTGGATCTCCCACTGGCTGGTGGTGATACCGCCGAACTTGGAGGAGTCGGAGTAACCGAGCATGACCTCCTGGACGTCGCCACGCAGCGCGACCAGGCGCCGGTACGACGGGTCGGAGAGCATGTCCTCCAGGATCGTGTCGGCGGCCTTCAGCTCGTCCGTCGTCTCCAGCAGCGGGACGATGCCGATCTTGGCCCAGCCGGCGTGCAGGTCGATGAGGCCGGCCTCGCGGGCGAGGACGGTCGCGGCGAAGACGTCGTCTGCGCCCTGGCACATCGAGATGATGTAGGACTCGATGACCTCGGGGCCGAAGACCTCCAGGGCCTTCTTGACCGTCTGGAAGACGCCGAGGGTCTTCTGCCCGGCGGCGTCGACGGGCGCCGGGGTGGGGGCGAGGGGGCGCCGGGAGCGGAGTTCCTTGGCGAGGAGCTTGGCCCGGTACTCGCGGGGCATGTCGGCGTAGCGCCAGGACTCCTCGCCGAGCCGGTCGAAGAGCTGACCGAGGGCGTGGTGGTGGGCGTCGGCGTGTTCGCGGACGTCCATGGTGGCGAGCTGGAGACCGAAGGCCGCGAGGGTGCGGATGGTGCGGGCGAGACGGCCGTCGGCGAAGAGGCCGCCGCGGTGTTCGCGCAGCGAGGCCTGGATGATCCGCAGGTCGTGCAGCAGTTCGCTGGTGCCGAGGTAGTCGCGGCCGTCCTCGTGCGGGGTGCCCTTGGCGAGGCGCTGCTTGGTGTTCTCCAGCTTCTGCCGGATGCAGGTGGCCTTGAGCCGGTAGGGCTCCTCGGCGTTGAGGCGCTTGTAGCGGGGGCTGATCTCGGGGAGCCGGTCCAGGTCGGCCTGGAGGGAGTCGAGCAGCTCCTGGGTGGCGCCGGTGTAGCGGATGGAGTTGGACAGCAGGCCGCGCAGCTCGTCGATCGTCTCCAGGGCGTCGTTGATGCCGTGCTCGTGCTGGAGGATCAGGACGTCCCAGGTCACCTGGGGGGTGACGTTGGGGTTGCCGTCGCGGTCGCCGCCGATCCAGGTGCCGAAGGTGAGGGGGCGGGTTTCGTCGGGCAGCTTGACGCCGACGCGCTCCAGTTCCGCGGTGAGGTCCTCCAGGACGTCACCGACCGCGCCGGCGTGCAGCTCGTCGAGGTAGTAGATGGCGTTGCGGGCCTCGTCGGCCGGTTCGGGCCGTACGACGCGCAGCTCGTCGGTCTGCCAGACGAGGTCGATGTTCTCGGCGAGGCGGACGTCGTGGCGGCGCCGGTCGGAGTCGAGGACGGGCTCTTCCAGGAGCGCGGCGATGCGCCGGAGCTTGTTGAGGACGGACCGGCGTGCGGCCTCGGTGGGGTGTGCGGTGAAGACCGGGCGGACGTTCAGGTGCCGCACGGTCTGCTTCAGGTGCTCGGGGTCGGCGTCCTTGAGCCGGTCGGCGGTGCGGGAGAGCAGACCGCCCTCGGCGGCGCGCCGGGCGCGCAGCTCCCGCCCGCGGTGCACCTGTTCGGTGATGTTGGCAAGGTGGAAGTACGTGGAGAACGCGCGGACCAGCTTGGCCGCGGTCTCCAGTTCGGTGCCGCGCAGCAGCTCGGCGGCGGCCTCGCCGTCCTCGCGGGTGAGGCGGCGGACCTTCTCGACCAGTTCGAGGAGTTCCGGGCCTTCCTGCCGGACGAGGGTCTCCCCGAGGAGATCACCCAGCCGGCGGATGTCGGCACGCAGCTCGCTGCTGGTCGTGGTGGTCTGGTCGTCGGCACTGCTCACAGGTGCGGCTCCTTGCAGTGTTGAAGCTCGTCTGGGAGGGGAACCCGGCCGGCTGCCAGCGGCGGGACGCCGCATACGGGCCGGTGCGTCCGGGAAGGAAACTTCAGCGGACCGCGCTGTCCGACCGAGTCCAAGGATAGGTGGCCATGTGGACGCGCAGGGTCTGGGGCTCTTGCCGCCACACATGGCGCTGCCATACTTACGACGCCGTAGGTTACGGAACCGTAGGGAAAGTACCGTCGAGTCCCGCTCGGTCCCGGAGGCCCGGCAACTGCCTCGACCATCGACCCCACAGGGGACGCGCATGACCTCAAGTTCCGATGTGATCGAAGAAGCCCGTAAGGCCACCGACACACCCCCTCCCTCCGCCACGCTGGGCGGCGAGCAGAAGCGTTCGATCGAACAGATCACGCTGCTCCTGTTCATCACCGTGCCGTTCCTGGCGCTGGTGGCGGCGGTGCCGCTGGCCTGGGGCTGGGGGGTGAGCTGGCTCGATCTGGGCCTGCTGGTGTTCTTCTACTTCCTGGGGTGCCACGGCATCACGATCGGTTTCCACCGGTACTTCACCCATGGTTCGTTCAAGGCCAAGCGGCCCCTGCGGATCGCGCTGGCGATCATGGGGTCGCTGGCGGTCGAGGGCCCCCTGGTGCGCTGGGTGGCCGATCACCGCAAGCATCACAAGTTCTCCGACGCGGAGGGTGACCCGCACTCGCCCTGGCGGTTCGGCGAGACTGTTCCGGCGCTGATGAAGGGCCTGTGGTGGGCGCACATCGGCTGGATGTTCGACGAGGAGCAGACCCCGCAGGACAAGTACGCGCCGGATCTGATCAAGGACAAGGCGATCCGGACGATCTCCCGCCAGTTCGTGCTGTGGACCTTCGTGTCCCTGACCCTGCCCCCGCTGATCGGGGGCCTGGTGACGATGTCCTGGTGGGGCGCGTTCACCGCGTTCTTCTGGGGTTCACTCGTGAGGGTGGCACTGCTGCACCATGTGACCTGGTCGATCAACTCGATCTGTCACGCGGTCGGCAAGCGGCCGTTCAAGTCGCGGGACCGCTCGGGCAACGTGTGGTGGCTGGCGGTCCTGTCCTGCGGGGAGTCCTGGCACAACCTGCACCACGCCGACCCGACCTCGGCCCGGCACGGCGTGATGCGCGGCCAGATCGACTCCTCCGCGCGGTTCATCCGCATCTTCGAGGTGCTCGGCTGGGCGTACGACGTGCGCTGGCCGTCACGCTCGCGTATCGATTCGCGCCGTAACACCGGCGGCGAGGGCTCCCGGCGCGGGAAGGAGACCGCGAAGGCGGCATGATTGACGCCGTGGCGACCGACTCCAGCAGCACCTCAGGCAACGACAAGCAGCGGCGGACCCGCCGGACCCGTATGACCGGTGCCGAGCGCCGCCAGCAGTTGCTGGAGATCGGTCGCACCCTCTTCGCGGCGAAAGGTTTCGAGGGCACCTCGGTGGAGGAGATCGCGGCGAAGGCCGGGGTGTCCAAGCCGGTGGTGTACGAGCACTTCGGCGGCAAGGAGGGGCTGTACGCGGTGGTGGTGGACCGCGAGATGCGGCGCCTGCTGGACATGGTGACCAGCTCCCTGACCGCCGGGCACCCCCGCGAGCTGTGCGAACAGGCGGCCTTCGCGCTGCTGGACTACATCGAGGAGTACACGGACGGCTTCCGCATCCTGGTCCGTGACTCCCCCATCCCGCAGTCCACGGGGTCCTTCGCCTCTCTGATCTCCGACATCGCCACGCAGGTCGAGGACATCCTGGGCCGCGAGTTCAAGTCCCGCGGCTTCGACCCCAAACTGGCCCCGCTCTACGCCCAGGCCCTGGTCGGCATGGTCGCCCTGACCGGCCAGTGGTGGCTGGACGTACGCCGCCCGAAGAAGGCGGAGGTCGCGGCCCACCTGGTGAACCTGGCCTGGCACGGGCTGGACGGGCTGGAGCCGAAGCCCCGGCTGATAGGCCACCGCAAGGCGTAGGGCGCAGGTCAGCGGGGCTGGAGGAACTCCAGGCGGTTGCCGACGGGGTCCTCGCAGTGGAAGCGCCGGTGCCCGGGAAGACGATCGTCCCAGCTGACCGGGGCCCCATGGGCGGCCAGCCGGGCCGCGTAGGCCTCGATGTCCGTGACCCGCACCCCCGGGTGGGCCTTCTTCGCGGGACGGAAGTCCTGTTCGATGCCCAGGTGGAGCTGGACGAACCCCGCTTCGAACCAGCAGCCGCCGCGCGCCGCGAGCGCCGGCGGTCGGGGGATCTCGGTCATGCCGAGGACACCGACGTAGAACGACCGCAGCTCGGGCTCCGAACCGGGCGGGGCGGCCAGCTGGACGTGGTCGACGGCGACCAGCATGTCCCTCACGCCCCCTTCACCGCGACGGCGAACAGCCGGCGGAAGGGGAGGACGGTCCCGTACGGCGCGCTCGGGTACGCCTCCCGCAGCAGGTCCCGGTATGCGGCGAGAAACGCGTCGCCGGCCTCGGGGTCGTCGGCGAGGGTGGTCAGGACGGGGCGCAGGCCGGTGCCCTTGGCCCAGTCGAGGACCGGGTCCTCTCCCCGCAGGACGTGGAAGTAGGTCGTCTGCCACACGTCGGCCGTGCAGCCGAGGCGGGTGAGGCGGTCCAGGTAGGCGCCGGGGGTGTGGACGGAGTCGGTGCGGCGCAGGACGCCGGCGAGGCGGTCGCGCCAGCGGGGGGTGTCGGCGAGGTCCCGCATCAGGGCGTGCAGCGGTGCGTCGATGTTGTCGGGGACCTGGAAGGCGAGGGTGCCGCCGGGTTCCAGGGCGGCTATCCAGTCCGGGAAGCGGTCGGTGTGGCCCGGCACCCACTGGAGGGTGGCGTTGGAGACGATCAGGTCGTACGGCTCGGTGGGCGTCCAGGTGCGGATGTCGGCGTGGGCGAAGTCCAGGCGGCCGCCGGCCGTGGGGCCCTCGTGGTCGACGTGGGCCTTGTCGAGCATCTCGGGCGAGTTGTCGTAGCCGGTGATGTGGGCGGTGGGCCAGCGGTCGGCGAGCAGGGCGGTGACGTTGCCGGGGCCGCAGCCGAGGTCGGCGATGCGGGGGCGGTCGCCGGGGAGCGCCGGGATCCGGGCGAGGAGGTCGGCGAAGGGCCGGGCCCGGTGCCCGGCGTGGCGGAGGTACTGGGCGGGGTCCCAGCTGGGCGTCGTCATGCCTTCCACTCTCCCCGCCCATTTATCTCGCCGTCAAGAGACTCGACATCAAGAGACTTCACGTCGACACAACCACTACACTGATCTCCATGGAGGACGAGGTCGATCGGCTGGTCGCAGCGTGGCGCCGGGAGCGTCCGGACCTCGACGTGGAGCCGCTGGAAGTGCTGAGCCGGGTGAGCCGACTCGCCCGGCACCTGGACCGCGCCCGCCGGCTCGCCTTCTCCGAGCACCAGCTGGAGCCCTGGGAGTTCGACGTGCTGACCGCGCTCCGGCGCGCGGGCACGCCGTACCAGCTCTCCCCGGGCCAGCTGCTCACGCAGACCCTGGTCACCTCGGGCACCATGACCAACCGCATCGACCGGCTGGCGAAGAAGGGCCTGGTGGAGCGGCTGCCCGACCCGAGCGACCGGCGGGGCGTGCTGGTCCGGCTGACCGACGAGGGCCGGGACCGCGCGGACCAGGCGCTGGCGGGGCTGCTGGAGCAGGAGCGGGCGATCCTCGGCGAACTCTCCCGCGCCCAGCGCGCCGAACTCGCCGGCCTGCTACGCCAGCTGACCGCCCCGTTCGACAACATCCCCGGTTAGGGGCCTGCCGGGCGGATCCTGCCAGAGACGCGGGGCCTGGCACGCACATCTGCGGCGTTGTCGTCACTCGCCGACGCTCCGCGTCGACTCCCTCCTCCGCCTTGCAGCTGCACGCACCAGACCCCGCTCACGTGAGTCGATCAGGCACTGTTCGTTTCCTCCGGCATGATCCGCCCGGCAGACCCCAGATCCGCCGGGCCCACGCCCGCGCGCCGGGCCAGGGCGACGGCGGCCAGGGTGGAGTGGACGCCCAGCTTGCCGAGGACGTTCTGCATGTGGGTGCGGACGGTGTGCGGGGAGAGGAACAGCCGCTCGGCGACGGCCTTGCGGCCGAGCCCGGCGACCATGCAGCGCAGCACCTCCCGTTCCCTCGGGGTGAGGGACTCCACCAGCCGCTCGCTCTCGGTGCGGTGCTTGCGGGCCGCCGTCAGCTCCTTCAGCACCCCGGTGAGCAGGGCCGGCGGCAGATGGGTCTCGTCGCGCAGCACCCCCCGGATCACCGTCAGCAGCCGGGACAGCGAGCAGTCCTTGGCGACCCAGCCGGAGGCCCCGGCCTGCAGCGCGAGAGCCGCGCGGCGCGGGTCGTCCTTCTCGGCGAGGACGACGATCCGTACGGCGGGCTGGGCGGCGCGGACCCCGGCGACCAGCGAGATGCCGTCGACCAGGCCCTCCTCGTCGCCCTCCTGCACGGGTACGGCCGGGCGGACGCCGGGCAGCCGGCCGCCCAGGTCGGCATCGACCAGCAGCACGTCGTAGCGTCTGCCCTCGCCGGCCGCGCGCTCCAGGCAGCGCAGCGCGGCCGGGCCGCTGCCGGCCGCGGCGACGTCGACGTCGGGCTCGGCGGCGAGCGCGGCGGCGAGCGACTCGGCGAAGATGCGGTGGTCGTCCACGACCAGGACTCGGATGCGAACCACGTAACCCCCTTCCCCAGGCTCCGCGTGGAGCAGGGGATACCAAGGTCCGGAAAGCTCCGGAATAGGCCGGCCCGGAATAACCCGGATATGGATCCGGAGAACGACGACCAACACGGGTACGACACCCGCGGACAAGGACGCGCGCCGCACGGCCGCCGCCGTTGCGGAGACTGCTACCCCCACCGCGGGTGCCGTACCCGCCTGTCTCGCCCCCTGAGGCGGCACCGGCCCCCACCGGTGCTGTTCCACAGAGTACGGATGGGAGCACGCAGCGGAAGGAGATTTGCAGAACTGGCCGTCCGGCGCGTTTATGGTGTGCCGCATGTTTCGTATTGAGGCGGAAGTCGACAAAGATCGACGGGATCTGCTGCACTCGCGGCTGCGGGACACCAACACGGCGGCCTCCCCGGTGCTCGCCGCCCTGCGCGGCACACCCGGCGAACGCGAGGTCCCCCTCCACGTCTGGGCCCTGGACTCCTCCGGCGGCCTGGCGGGCGGCCTGGTCGGCCACACCTGGACGACCTGGCTGCACGTCACCTACCTGTGGGTCGACGCCGTCCACCGCGGCGCCGGCCTGGGCGCGCGCCTCCTCGCCGAGGCCGAGCGCATCGCCGCCACCGACCGCGGCTGCACGGCGTCCCGCCTGGAGACCTGGGACTTCCAGGCCCCGGAGTTCTACAAGAAGCAGGGCTACGAGGTGGTGTGCGTGATCCCCGACTACCCGCCGGGGATCACGGAGTACACACTGACGAAGCGGCTGGTCTGACGCGACCTCAGAGCAGCCGGCGGGCGCCCGCCGCGGGGACCGCCTCGAAGACGCGCGGTGCCGTGTAGGCCGCCGCCGCGAAGGCCTCCTCGACCGCCTTGGTGAGGGTGTCGACGTCCGTCGCCTCCGCCAGGACGATCGCCGAGCCGCCGAAGCCGCCGCCGGTCATGCGGGCGCCCAGGGCGCCGGCGGCGAGGGCGGTGTCCACGACCAGGTCCAGCTCCGGGCAGGAGATGCGGAAGTCGTCGCGGAGGGAGGCGTGGCCCTCGGTGAGGACCGGGCCGATGGCGCGGGTGTCGCCGGCGCGGAGCAGGGCGACGGTGCGCTCGACCCGTTCGTCCTCCGTCACCACGTGCCGGACCAGACGGATCACCTCCTCCTCGTCGCCGAGGCGGGCGAGGGCCGCGTCCAGTTCGCCGTACGGGATGTCCCGCAGGGCATCGACGCCGAGCAGGGCCGCGCCCTTCTCGCAGCCGGCCCGGCGCTTGCCGTACTCGCCGCCGCTGTGGGCGTGCTTGACCTGGGTGTCCACGACCAGCAGCCGCAGGCCCTCGGCCGCGAGGTCGAAGGGGATCTGCTGCTGGGACAGGTCACGGGTGTCCAGGAACAGCGCGTGGCCCTGCTCGCAGCAGGCCGACGCGGTCTGGTCCATGATCCCGGTCGGCGCGCCGACGTAGACGTTCTCGGCGCGCTGGCACAGGCGGGCCAGCTTCCACCGCCGCAGGCCCAGGTCGTACAGGTCGTTCAGCGCCAGGGCGATCACGACCTCCAGGGCGGCCGAGGAGGAGAGGCCGGCGCCCGTCGGGACCGTCGAGGACAGGTGCACGTCCGCGCCGGTGATCTCGTGGCCCGCCTCGCGCAGGGCCCAGACCACGCCCGCCGGGTACGCCGTCCAGTGCTGGTCGGTTCCGGGCGCGAGGGCGTCCAGGCGCAGCTCGACGACCCCGCCCTCGATGTCCGCCGAGTGCAGGCGCAGCACGCCGTCGGTGCGGCGGGAGACCGCCGCGAGCGCCTGGTGCGGCAGCGCGAACGGCATGACGAAGCCGTCGTTGTAGTCGGTGTGCTCGCCGATCAGGTTGACCCGGCCCGGCGCCGCCCACACGCCCTCCGGCTCCGCCCCGTACAGCTCGGCGAAGCGGTCCGCGACCTGCTGTGCCCCCACTAGTGCTCCCTTGTGATGCTCTGCGCGAACTCCCACGCGTCCGCGACGATGCCCGCGAGATCCGCGCGGGTCGGGTTCCAGCCCAGTTTCTCGCGGGCGGTGTCCGCGGAGGCGACCAGGACGGCCGGGTCGCCACCCCGGCGCGGGGCGACCACCTCGGGGATCGGGTGGCCGGTGACCTCGCGGACGGTCTCGATGACCTCCCGGACGGAGAAGCCGTTGCCGTTGCCGAGGTTGCAGATCAGGTGCTCGCCCGGCCGGGCGGCGGTCAGCGCCAGCAGATGGGCGTCGGCCAGGTCGGCGACGTGGATGTAGTCGCGGACGCAGGTGCCGTCGGGGGTCGGGTAGTCGTCGCCGTAGACGGAGATGGCGTCGCGGCGGCCCTGGGCGACCTGGAGGACCAGGGGGATGAGGTGCGACTCGGGGTCGTGGCGCTCGCCGTACGCGCCGTAGGCGCCGGCGACGTTGAAGTAGCGCAGGGAGACCGCGGCCAGGCCGTGGGCGACCGCCTCGCTGGTGATCATGTGGTCGACGGCGAGCTTGGAGGCGCCGTAGGGGCTGGTGGGCCGCGTCGGGGCGGTCTCCGGGATCGGGGTCCGCTCCGGCTCGCCGTAGGTGGCCGCGGTGGAGGAGAACACCAGCTTGCGGACGCCGGCCTCGCGCATCGCGGCGAGCAGCGCCATGCTGCCGCCGACGTTGTTCTCCCAGTACTTCTCCGGCTTCACCACCGACTCGCCGACCTGCGAGAACGCGGCGAAGTGCAGCACGCCGTCGAAGGAGGGGTCGAGCCACTTGGCGGCGTCGCGGATGTCGCCCTCGATGAACGCGGCACCGGCGGGCACGCCCGCGCGGAAGCCGGTGGAGAGGTTGTCGAGGACGGTGACCTCGTGGCCCGCCTCCAGCAGGTGCTGGGCCACCACACTGCCGACGTATCCGGCCCCACCCGTCACCAGGTACTTCATGAACTCGCTACCTCTCGCAGTCGCTCGGCCGCGCGCTCCGGCGGCACGTCGTTGATGAACACGTTCATGCCGGACTCGGAACCCGCGAGAAACTTCAGCTTGCCGGAAGTGCGGCGGATGGTGAAAAGCTCTAGGTGGAGCGCGAAGTCGTCGCGCGTCACGCCGTCGAACTCGTCCAGCGCGCCGAACGGGGCCTGGTGCCAGGCCGCGATGTACGGCGTCGGAGGTTCCACCTCGCCGAAGATCCGGTCGAAGCGCCTCAAGAGTTCCAGATAGACCTGGGCGAACTCTGTGCGTGCCGCCTCGTCCAGCGCGAGCAGATCGGGCACGCGGCGCTTCGGGTACAGGTGGACCTCGTACGGCCAGTGCGCCGCGTACGGCACGAAGGCCGCCCAGTGTTCACCCTCAAGGACGACCCGCTCACCGGCGAGTTCCCGCGCGAGGACCGCGTCGAACAGGTTCTCCCCGCCGGTGGCCTCCTTGTGGGCGGCGAGCGAGCGGAGCATCAGCGCGGTGCGCGGGGTGGTGAAGGGGTAGGCGTAGATCTGTCCGTGCGGGTGGCCGAGGGTCACGCCGATCTCGGCACCGCGGTTCTCGAAACAGAACACCTGCTCGACGGAGGGCAGATGCGACAGCTCCGACGTGCGGTCCGTCCACGCGTCCAGCACCAGCCGCGTCTGGTCCTCGGTGAGGTCCGCGAAGGAGGCGTCGTGGTCGGAGGTGAAGCAGACGACCTCGCAGCGGCCGGAGTCGCCGGCGAGGGAGGGGAACCGGTTCTCGAAGACGACGACGTCGTACGAGGAGTCGGGGATCTCGCTGAGCCGGTCGCCGTGCGTGGGGCACAGGGGGCACTCGTCGGCCGGCGGGTGGTAGGTGCGGCCCTGGCGGTGGGAGGCGACGGCGACCGAGTCGCCGAGCAGCGGGTCGCGGCGGATCTCGGAGGTGGTGACCGTACGGTCCAGCGGGCGCCGGTCGACCGCGTCGCGCACGGTGTCGTCCCGCAGGTCGTAGTAGATCAGCTCACGACCGTCGGCCAGCCGGGTCGAGGTCTTCTTCACGCCGGACTCCTTGTTCGGGCCCTGGGTGTGTCCGCACGGCCCACACCCCATCACTCAACACAATCAAACATAACAGACCACAACTCGACAACGCCTCCGTCGATCACAATCAAACAAAGAACACCAGCAGAAGTGTTCAATTAACGAACACGGCGGCGTAGGTTCCGCTCTGGATCAGTTCGCGCAACGAAGCGAGTTCTCATGCAAACCCCCACATACGCCCCCACCTATCTGGCGGCGGAGCTACGACTCCCCACCAACTGGCTGGACTACACGATCCTGGCGATCTACTTCGTCGTCGTCCTCGGCATCGGCTTCGCCGCCCGCCGGTCGGTCAAGACGAGCCTCGACTTCTTTCTCTCCGGACGCTCGCTGCCCGCCTGGATCACCGGCCTCGCCTTCATCTCGGCGAACCTGGCGGCCACCGAGATCCTCGGCATGGCCGCGAACAGCGCCCAGTACGGCGCCTACACCGTCCACTGGTACTGGATCGGCGCCATCCCCGCCATGGTCTTCCTCGGCCTGGTGATGATGCCCTTCTACTACGGCAGCAAGGTCCGCTCGGTCCCCGAGTTCCTGCTGCTGCGCTTCGACCGGGCCGCCCACCTGCTCAGTTCGATCCTGTTCGCGTTCGCCGCGATCCTCATCGCGGGCGTCAACCTCTACGCCCTCGCGATCGTCGTCGAGGCCCTGCTCGGCTGGCCGCAGTGGGTCGCCATCGTCGTCGCCGGCGCCTTCGTCCTCGCGTACATCACCCTGGGCGGTCTGTCCTCGGCGATCTACAACGAGGTCCTCCAGTTCTTCGTGATCCTCGCCGCGCTCATCCCGATCACCGTCCTCGGCCTGAAGAAGGTCGGCGGCTGGGGCGGGCTGACCGACAAGCTCACCGCGACCCACGGCGCCGACTTCACCACGGCCTGGGGCGGCACCGGCATCGGCCACGCCAACCCCCTCGGCGCCAACTGGCTCACCATCGTCCTCGGCCTCGGCTTCGTGCTCTCCTTCGGCTACTGGACCACCAACTTCGCCGAGGTGCAGCGCGCCCTGTCCGCGAAGAACCTCTCCGCCGGCCAGCGCACCCCGCTGATCGCCGCCTACCCGAAGATCTTCATCGTCTTCCTGGTGATGATCCCGGGCCTGGTCGCCGCCGCGCTGATCCCCAAGTTCGGCACCGCCGGGTCCGGCTACCAGTACAACGACGCCATCCCCTTCCTGATGCAGGAACTGCTGCCCAACGGTGTGCTCGGCATCGCCGTCACCGGTCTGCTGGCGGCCTTCATGGCGGGCATGGCGGCGAACGTGTCGTCGTTCAACACGGTGTTCACCAACGACATCTGGGCCAAGTACGTGGTGCGGGGGCGTGAGGACGGCTACTACGTCCGCTTCGGGCGCCTGATCACCGCGATCGGCGTCTGCGCCTCCATCGGTACGGCGTTCCTGGCGTCCTCGTTCTCGAACATCATGAGCTACCTGCAGACGCTGTTCTCCTTCTTCAACGTGCCGATGTTCGTCGTGTTCATCGTCGGCATGTTCTGGAAGCGGGCGTCCGCGGCGTCCGGGTTCTGGGGCCTGCTCGCCGGCACCACCGCCGCGATGATCAACTACTTCGTCTTCTACAAGGAGGGCATCATCTCGATCCCCTCCGACCAGGGCGCCAACTTCGTCTCCGCGATCGCCGGCTTCGTCGCCGGCGCGGTGGTGATGGTCGCGGTGTCCCTGTTCACCAAGCCGAAGCCGGCTCAGGAGCTGCAGGGCCTCGTCTACGGCACCCGCTCCCCCGGCATGTCCGAACCGCCCGCCGAAGGCGACGACGCGTGGTACCGCAAGCCGGCCCTGCTGGGCTGGGGCGCGGTCGTTCTCGCCGCCGCCTGCTACATCCCGTTCTCGTTCTGACGCGGGAGGATCGAGGAAACCATGACCGAGCATCCTGAGCGCCCCGACCGTCACCACTACACCGAGGAGGAGGTGGCGCGGGAGGTCGCCGAACTGGAGACCAAGTCCGCGACGGCGGCCCGGATCTTCGACCTGCGCCGCATCATCGGCGGACTGTTCGTGGTCTACGGCGTCATCGTCACGATCACCGGGATCACCGACTCCCAGGCCGCGATCGACAAGGCCGAGGGCGTCAACATCAACCTGTGGACCGGGATCGGCATGCTGCTCCTGGGCATCTTCTTCCTGGCCTGGCTGAAGCTCCGCCCCACGCCTCCGCCGCTTCCTCCGGAGGGCCTGCCGGAGGAACGAGAGGGGGCCTGACGCTCCGTTCCCGACTGAGGGCACGCGGGGGACATACGGCCGTACGTCGGCTGCGGGCGCGCGGGGGCTGGTCGCGCAGTTCCCCGCGCCCCTTCGGGGCGCTCCCCGCCGGCCGTAGCCTGGGGGCAGCCGTACCCGCGTAGCCCGCCCGTACCCGCCCCGCCCCAGCGCAGGGCGTCTAATCGGGGACCGTGCCCGGCAGGGGGCCCGCGCGGTCCAGTAGGCCGGTCCTCGCGGCCAGCGCCGCCGCCTCCAGCCGGGACCCCACCCCCAGCTTCATCAGCACGCGTTGGACATGCGTACGGGCCGTGCTCGGGGCGATGCCCATGCCCGCCGCGATCCGCCGCGTGTCCTCCCCGTCCGCCACCCGGACCAGCACCTCCACCTCCCGCGGCGTCAGCATCTCCAGCAGCCGCTGGGCCTCGTCGTCGGGCTGGGCGGCCGGGTTCAGCAGTTCACTGAACGCGCCCTGGAGCAGCAGCGGAGCCACCGCCGCCTCCCCGGCCCGGGCCTTCATGATGGCCCGCTCGACCCCCTCGATCCGCTCGTCGTGCCGCACGTACCCCGACGCCCCCGCGGCGAAGGCCGCCGCGATCCCGCGCGGCGACGGCACCGGGCCCAGCACCAGCACCGCCACCTGCGGACGCTCCCGCTTGATCTTCACCACCGGGTCGAAGACCCCCGGCTCGGCCGGCGCCGCCGTACCCAGCAGGCACACCTCGGGCGCCCGCGAGATCACCAGGTCCGCCGCACCCGCCGCCGGCGCCGCCGCGGCGACCACCCGGTGCCCGCGCAGCTTGAGCGCCGACGCCAGCGCCTCCGCGAGCAGCCGATGGTCGTCCACGACCATGAGCCGCACTCCCATACCCCAACCCCCCAGTCCCCCCGGCACCCCCGCCCTTCATGCCCCCGGAAGCTACACGCTTGTTCGACGTCGCGCTGCCCCTCTTCATGAGAAGTGCCCCGGATCGATGAAATCCGGGGCACTTCTCGGCAAGTCACCCATTCGAGCGAGACCGGCGAACGGCGGGGCCGAAGGGTCAGCCGTCCGTGCCGAAGGCCATCACCAGGTACTCCTTGCTGTAGGAGGACATGCCCCGCTCCTTGGCCCACACGGCGGACATGTACAGCCGGCCCTTGCCGAAGAGCAGCTCCGCGTACTCCGGCAGCAGGTTGGTCTCCGAGTCCCGCACGCTCTTCGTGGACGGGTTCTCCAGCAGCGTGGTCGCCTTGAACGAACCGCCGTCGATGCTGACGACCTGGCCGCCCTTGTTGTAGGGCGGCGCCTTGTAGGCGAGCAGGTTGCGTCCGTCCAGGCGCAGCGGGGAGAGGGTGTAGCCGTCCCCGGCCTCGGCGCGCTGGCCGGTCGGCTTGCCGGTCTTCAGGTCGAAGGCGACGATCTCGTTGGTCTTGGAGAACTCGCCCGAGCCGTCGTGCGACTCGGTCATCAGGTACAGCCTGCCGTTGCCCGCGACGACCTGCTTGCAGGCCTCGATCCGGGTGATGCCGTCGCAGCGGCCGCCGTAGGTGTCGCCGGGCGCGGAGATGCGGGCGAGCAGCTTGCCGGTCTTGTTGTCGATGGAGAAGTAGTCCGAGACACCGCTGCCGTCACCCGCGCTCTGGCCGACGTCGGCCGCGACCACCAGCGGGTCGGTGGAGACGATGGAGGGGTAGTCGACGCCGTCCGGCATCCGGTACTCGGAGATCACCTTGCCGTTGGCCGGGTCGATGGTCTGGATGTTCAGCTGCGGGCTGTCGTACTCACCGCACTTGCGCACCGCGACCAGCCGGGTGCCGCCGCCGTACCCCACGTCACGGCAGGTGTCGTCCGGCTTGGGCTGCCACAGCGCCTTGCCGGAGCTGATGTCGAACGCGGCGCCGCCGTCGGAGCTGCCGACCGCGACGGTGTGCTGGGCGACCGTCACGTTCTGGTAGGTGATCGGGAAGTCACCGGACTCGACGGTCTTCGTCCACAGCTTCTTGCCCGCGGTGAGGTCGATCGCCGCGATCTGGCTGCAGCCCGCGGAGGAGCCCTTCGCGGGCATCTTGGGCTGGAAGGTGATCGCGGTCAGGCCGTCGGAGGTGACGTGGCGGCTGCCCGCGCAGATCGGACCGGGCAGCTTGAGCGTCCACAGCTCGGTGCCCTTGGCCGGGTCGTAGCCGACGATCTCCGCGATGCCGCTCTTGGCGTAGACGGTGTCCGTCAGCCAGGAGCCCACGGTGCTGACCGTGTCGTCCGCCTTGGGCAGCGGCACCTCGAAGAGCACCTTGGCGGCCGGGTCGGACGGCGCCTTCTCCTTGCCGCCACCGCCGCCGGTGCCCCCGGAGCCGTCCTTGCCGCCCGTGCCGCCGCTGGAGGAGGCGGTGTTGTGCTGCTTGTCGTCGTCCCCGGAGGACTTGGCGTACCAGATGCCGCCGCCGATGATCAGCGCTATGGCGACGACCGCCGCGACGACGATGAACAGCACGGTGTTGTTCCGCCCGCCGCCGCCCGGCACCGGCTGGGGCGCCATCGGCATGGTCGGCGGCTGCCCCTGGCCCGGATAGCCGTACCCCGGCTGCCCGCCCGGCATGGGCTGCGTGGGCTGGGCGTAGGGGTTGGGCGGCTGGGCACCGTAGGCCGGGGGCTGCCCGGCGGGGTGGGCCGGCGGCTGCGGGGCGTACGGGTTCTGCTGCGCGCCCGGGTAGCCGTAAGCGGGCTGCGGCGGCTGGGCGGGCGGCTGCGGGGGCGGGACCGGCGGGTAGCCGTACCCCGGCTGCGGCGGCTGGCCGGCCGGCGGGTTCGGCGGCTGGTGCGGCGGCTGACTCGGGGGCTGGTTCGGTGGCGGCGGGGGCGGCTGGGTCATGGTTCGGGTACCTCGGGGACGCTCGGAAGGCCGTACGGCGACGGGGGACTCGGGAGGGACGGGCTCGGGACCGGCAGGGGCGCCGGGCTCAGTTGCCGAAGGCCATCATGAGCTTCTCCTTCGAGTCGTCGTCCCCGGACAGCCGGCCGGAGGAGATGAAGAGCCGCCCGCCGGTCCAGTCGACGACCCCGTCGTAGAAGGTGTTCTCCACCTCGGCGGCGCCCTGCGGGTTCTGCAGCAGCCGGGTCGTCTTGTGGGAGGAGCCGGTGACCGGGATCGACACCACCTGGCCGCCCGTGTCGTACGACGGCTGCACGTACGCGATGAGCTTGCCGTCCTCGACCTTCACCGGCGACATCGGCTCGTCCGCCGGGGAGTCGACCCGCCACTTCGCCTTGCCGTCGGCCAGGCTGATCGCGACGATCTCGTTGGCGCTGATGGTGGAGTCGGTGGGCAGGTACAGCATGTTCGCGTCGACCGCGACACCCTGGCAGCCCTGCAACTCCCGCTCCAGGACGGCCCAGCCGCACCGCGGGGCGAACTTCTCGTTCACCTTGACCTCGGAGCGGAACTTGCCGTCCTTGGTGAAGGTGGAGATGTTCCAGGTCTTCTTGTCCCGGTTGGTCAGGTAGACCACGAGCGGGTCGACCGAATACGTCCGGGTGACCTCCCAGCCCTTCTTGACGGTCTGGGTCCAGCGCACCTTGCCGGTGGCCGGGTCGAGTTCCTGGATCTCCTCGTGCTCCTTGGCGGTGCCGGCGCCGCAGGAGGCGACCTGGATCAGCCGGCTGGTGCCGCCCGCGAAGGCGACCGGGAAGCAGGCCGCGCCGTACTTCTTCTTGTCGTAGAGCTTCTTGCCGGTGCCGAGGTCGTACGCCGTGCCCGACTGCGAGCGGCCCACCATCAACGTCTTCCCGCTGACCGTGAGTTCGACGGAGAGCGCGCTGTCGAACAGCCCGCCGTCGGCGACCTCGGCGGTCCAGCCCTTCTCGCCGGTGCGCAGGTCCAGCTGCTGGAGCTGGTTGCACTTGGCGCGGTCGCCGCCGCCGTTCATGTACGCCACGACGACCTTGTCGTCGGCGGACTTCTGCGGGGTGACCGCGCAGATCTTCTGCGGGAAGGTCAGCGGACCCCAGGCGGTGCCGCCGTCGGCGGCGCGGAAGGCGAAGACCTGCTTGTACGCCGCCTTCACCGCCGTGTCGCCGCTGATCCACATGCCGGGCGCGTCGGCGCCGGAGGCCGGGGCGTCCGGTGCCGGCTTGTACCAGAGCACCTTCGCCTCGCCGGCCTGGCGGCCCTTGTTGAGGTTCTCCGGGTCCGCGCCGCCGGACGTGGTCGGCGAGGAGGTGGCGGAGTGCTTGGGGTCGTCGCTGTGCTGGGCGACGGGCTTCTTCTTGCCACCGCCGTCGTCGTCGCCGCCGGACACCGCGAACACCGTGCCGCCGATGACCAGCAGCGCGGCCACCGCGGAACCGATGATCAGCGCCGTCTTCTTCCGGGAGCCCCCGGGGGCCGGGGCGGGACCGCCGGGCACGGTGCCGGGCATGCCCGGGTACGG
The DNA here is from genome assembly GCF_055564915.1 of Streptomyces sp. NPDC028928. NCBI lineage: Bacteria > Bacillati > Actinomycetota > Actinomycetes > Kitasatosporales > Streptomycetaceae > Streptomyces > Streptomyces sp. NPDC028928. The sequence goes on along the minus strand of NZ_JBVHVI010000003.1, from coordinate 392,892 downwards.
CGGCTGCGGGTGGCCGTAACCGGGCTGCGGGGCGCCGTACGGGCCCGGCTGCTGCTGGGGTTGCTGCGGATAGCCGTAGGGACCCGGGGCGGCGCCGTAGGGACCCGGCTGCTGGGGCTGTTGTGGGTAGCCGTAGCCCGGCTGGGGCGGCTGCGGGGGTGTGGCCGGCGGCTGGGGCGCGCCGAAACCTCCCTGCGCCGGCGGGACCTGGGGGGCGGCGCCGAAACCGCCCTGCGCCGGTGGCGTCTGCGGGGCCGGGCCGAAACCTCCGCCCTGCGGCGGCTGGTCCTGCGGTGCTCCGAACCCGCCCTGCGGCGGCTGGTCGGGCGGCTGAGTCATCAGCGCTCTTCCCCCTCGTTCACTGATTTTTAGCCACGCCCTGAGGTTCGTGACGGACCCAAGGTCGCTTACAGACAGTTCTCAGACGGCTCTTTCTATCACCCGGCACAGACAGCACACGGGGCCGCGTCCTCCCCTGTTCCCAAGGGAGGACCGGCCCGTGATGCCGTTGTTATGCGCCTTCACGCCCCCTTCACGCGACGCGCGTCAGGCGTCCTCCGCCAGTTCCAGCCAGCGCAGCTCCAGTTCCTCGCGTTCCCCGGCGAGATCCCGCAGCTGGGCGTCCAGTTCGGCCACCTTCGCGAAGTCGGTGGCGTTGTCGGCGATCTGGGCGTGCAGCTTGGACTCCTTCTCGGAGATCTTGTCCAACTGGCGCTCGATCTTCTGGAGTTCCTTCTTCGCGGCGCGCTGGTCGGCGGCGCTCTTCTCGGTGGTGGCCGGCTTGGGTGCGGCGGCGGTCTGCGCGGCGACCGCCTCCTCCATGCGCCGGCGCCGCTCCAGGTACTCGTCGATGCCGCGCGGCAGCATCCGCAGGGCGCCGTCGCCGAGCAGGGCGAACACCCGGTCCGTGGTGCGCTCCACGAAGAACCGGTCGTGGGAGATGACGATCATCGAGCCGGGCCAGCCGTCGAGGACGTCCTCCAGCTGGGTCAGGGTCTCGATGTCGAGGTCGTTGGTGGGCTCGTCCAGGAAGAGGACGTTGGGCTCGTCCATGAGCAGCCGCAGCAACTGAAGCCGACGCCGCTCACCACCGGAGAGGTCACCGACCGGCGTCCACTGCTTCTCCTTGCTGAAGCCGAACGTCTCGCACAGCTGCCCGGCCGTCATCTCGCGCCCCTTGCCGAGGTCGACGCGCTCCCGGACCCGCTGGACGGCCTCCAGCACCCGCCAGGTCGGGTCGAGTTCGGCGACCTCCTGGGAGAGATAGGCCAGCTTGACGGTCTTGCCGACGGTGATACGGCCACCGGCGGGCTGCTCCTCGCCCTCGGTCCGCGCGGCCTCGGCCATGGCCCGCAGCAGCGAGGTCTTCCCGGCCCCGTTGACCCCGACCAGACCGATCCGGTCCCCCGGCCCGAGCTGCCAGGTGACGTGCTTGAGCAGCACCTTCGGCCCGGCCTGCACGGTGACGTCCTCCAGGTCGAAGACGGTCCTGCCGAGCCGCGAGGAGGCGAACTTCATCAGCTCGCTGCTGTCCCGGGGCGGCGGCACGTCCGCGATCAGCTCGTTGGCGGCCTCGACCCGGAAGCGCGGCTTCGACGTACGCGCGGGCGCGCCGCGCCGCAGCCAGGCCAGTTCCTTCCGGATCAGGTTCTGCCGCTTGGCCTCCTCGGTCGCGGCGATCCGCTCCCGCTCCGCGCGCGCGAAGACGTAGTCGGAGTAACCGCCCTCGTACTCGTACACATCGCCGCGCTGCACGTCCCACATGCGCGTGCACACCTGGTCCAGGAACCACCGGTCGTGCGTCACGCACACCAGCGCCGAGCGCCGGTTCCGCAGGTGCTCCGCCAGCCAGGCGATGCCCTCGACGTCGAGGTGGTTGGTGGGCTCGTCCAGGACGATCAGGTCCTGCTCCTCGATGAGCAGCTTGGCCAGCGCGATCCGGCGCCGCTCACCGCCGGAGAGCGGCCCGATGACGGTGTCCAGACCCTTCGGGAAGCCCGGCAGGTCCAGCCCGCCGAACAGTCCGGTCAGTACGTCCCTGACCTTGGCGTTGCCGGCCCACTCGTGGTCGGCCATGTCACCGATCACCTCGTGACGCACGGTGGCGGCCGGGTCGAGGGAGTCGTGCTGCGTCAGCACGCCGAGGCGCAGCCCGCCGGAGTGCGTCACCCGCCCGGTGTCGGCCTCCTCCAGCTTGGCGAGCATCCGGATGAGGGTGGTCTTGCCGTCGCCGTTGCGTCCGACGACCCCGATCCGGTCCCCTTCCGACACGCCGAGCGAGACGCCGTCCAGCAGGGCACGGGTGCCGTACACCTTGCTGACGTTCTCGACATTGACCAGGTTGACGGCCATTTCACTCCTGTGCGCGGGGTCGGTCAGCCTTCTAGCGTAGGCCCTCGGGGACGAGGGGCGGGGCGCGAGGGGCTTGTCACTCTTTGTGATGACGTGATCGGGAACGGGCCGCTACCGTGGAGGGCAGGCAGCAGGATCCCGTCCATGGGAGGAACCATGACCGCCGAGTCCGTGAAGCACCACCACCACTGGCCGGTGCCCCCGCCGGACGGCTACACCGTGGACGACCTGTTCACGCTGCCGGATCTCCCGCCGCACACCGAGCTGATCGACGGGAGCCTGGTCTTCGTGAGTCCGCAGCGTCACTTCCACTACGCCGCGATCCACCTGCTGGCGAACGGACTGCGCAGCACCCTGCCGTCCGGCTTGAAGGTCGCATGTGAGATGACGGTCGTACTTGACCCGCGTAACGGTCCGGAACCGGACATCTCCGTGGTCCGCAAAGAAGCCTTCACCGGCCAACGTCAGACCTACTTCGCAGCGCCCGATGTCCTGCTCGCCGTCGAGGTGGTCTCACCGGACTCCGAAGCCCGCGACCGCAACTCCAAGCCGCAGAAGTACGCCGCAGCAGGCATCCCCCACTTCTGGCTGGTCGAAATGACAGGCCAGGACGACCACATGGCGGTCCAGGTGTACGAACGTGGCGAGGCCACCGGCATCTACGCGCTGACCGGCATCTACCACGACCACCTCAAGACCAGCGTGCCCTACGACATCGACATCGACCTGAACGCCATCGACCGGTACTGAGCCCGTCAGAGCACCGTCGCCCCCGCCACCGGCCCCGCCGCCACCCGCACCGCCCTGCACGTCCCCGACACCCTCAGGGCCCCGGCCACCTTCTCCGCCGCCTCGGCATCCCGCGCGAGGAACGCCGTCGTAGGCCCGGAACCGGAGACCAGCGCGGCCAGCGCACCCGCCCCCCGACCCGCATCCAGCGTGTCCGCCAGCTCGGGGAACAGGGACAGCGCCGCAGGCTGAAGGTCGTTCGAGACGGCCGCCGCCAGCCCCTCCACGTCCCCCTTCGCCAGCGCCTCCAGCAACTCCTCCGAAGCCACCGGCTCCGGAACCTCCCGTCCTTCCGCCAGCCGGTCGAACTCCCGGAACACCGCCGGGGTCGACAGTCCCCGCCCGGCCATCGCGAACACCCAGTGGAAGGCGCCGCCGGCCTCCAGGGCGGTCAGCTGCTCACCGCGCCCGATGCCGAGGGCCGCGCCGCCGACCAGGCTGAACGGAACGTCGCTGCCCAGCTCGGCGCAGATCGCGAGCAGCTCGGCCCGCGAGGCACCCGTACCCCACAGCCGGTCGCAGGCGAGCAGCGCGCCCGCGCCGTCCGCGCTGCCGCCCGCCATGCCGCCGGCGACCGGGATGTCCTTGGCGATGTGGATGTGGACGTTCGGCTCGATTCCCCGGCGCGCGGCGAGGGCGATCGCGGCGCGGGCCGCGAGGTTGGTGCGGTCCAGGGGGACCTGGCCGGCGTCCGGGCCGTCACAGGTGACGCGGAGTTGGTCGGCCGGGGTCACCGTGACCTCGTCGTACAGGCCGACGGCGAGGAAGACGTTGGCTAGGTCGTGGAAGCCGTCGGGGCGGGCGGCGCCCACCGCGAGCTGGACGTTGACCTTGGCCGGTACCCGTACCGTGACGCTCACGCGCCCGCCTCCTTGTGCTCCGCGATCCGCGCGAACTCCTCCACCGTCAGCGCCTCCCCGCGCGCCTGCGGGGAGACCCCGGCCGCGACCAGGGCCGCCTCGGCCGCCGCCGCGGACCCGGCCCAGCCGGCGAGGGCGGCCCGCAGGGTCTTGCGGCGCTGGGCGAAGGCCGCGTCGATCACGGCGAAGACCTGCTCCTTGGTGGCGGTGGTCTTGATCGGCTCGGTCCGCCGGACCAGCGAGACCAGGCCGCTGTCGACGTTCGGCGCGGGCCAGAAGACGTTGCGGCCGATGGCTCCGGCCCGCTTCACGTCGGCGTACCAGTTGGCCTTCACGGACGGCACGCCGTACACCTTGTTGCCGGGTGTGGCGGCGAGCCGGTCGGCGACCTCGGACTGCACCATGACCAGCGTCCGCTCGATGCTCGGGAAGGTGTCGAGCATGTGCAGCAGGACGGGGACGGCGACGTTGTAGGGCAGGTTCGCGACCAGGGCCGTCGGCGCGGGGCCGGGCAGCTCGGTGACGTGCATCGCGTCGGAGTGGACCAGCGCGAAGCGGCCGGCGCGGTCGGGCATGCGCGCGGTGATGGTGGCGGGGAGGGCCGCCGCGAGTACGTCGTCGATCTCGACGGCGGTGACCCGGTCGGCGACCTCCAGCAGCGCGAGGGTGAGCGAGCCGAGGCCGGGGCCGACCTCCACGACGACGTCGTCCGGGCGGACCTCGGCGGTACGGACGATACGGCGGACCGTGTTCGCGTCGATCACGAAGTTCTGGCCGCGTTGCTTGGTGGGGCGGACACCGAGCGCTGCCGCCAGCTCACGGATGTCGGCCGGCCCGAGAAGGGCGTCGGGGGTGGGGCTGCTCACGGGACAAGGGTACGGGGGCGGACGGAGCGCGCTTGCCAGGTGCCTGGAGGCCTACCCGCGCAGCCTCGCACCGCAGTGCGGCCAAGGGCTCGTCCCCCTGCGTACGTACAGCTTCTTCGCGCGGTACGTCTGTTCCTCCGCCGACGCGTCCTGGGGGCGCCCCTTGCCGCCGAGGCTGTGCCAGGTGCGGGTGTCGAACTGGTAGAGCCCGCCGTACGTGCCGGAGGGGTCGACCGCGTGCGGCCGGCCCCCCGACTCGCACACGGCGAGCGCGTGCCAGTCCAGGTGGTCCGCGCCGGACACGGAGTCGGGCCGCGGCTTGGTGCCCACCCGCACCACCTGCTTGCGCGGCAGGCGCACCACCTCGGATCTCTCCAGGCGTGGCTTCTGCCGGACGCCGTTGACGGTGCGCAGCAGGTACGTGGTGCGCCGCAGCCCGGGCTGGCCGGGCCGGTCGACGACCTCGGTGCCCTTGAGGAGCGAGGGATCCTCGGTGCGCTCGACCCGGAACGGGATGTGCTCCTCGCGGACCTCGTGGGTACGGGTCACCCGCAGCACGGTCACCGTCTGCCCGTCGCGCGGGAAGCTGTCCGGCGGGACGGAGGTGGTGTCCTGGCCGCGCAGGGTGATCCCGGCCTCCTCGACCGCCTCCCGGACGGTGGCCGCGTTGGTGCGGATGGTGCGGGTCCGGCCGTCCGCCATGACCGTGACCGCGCGCTCGGTGCGCACGTCGAGCGCGAGCCCGGCGCGTCCGATGCGCTGGGAGCGCGAGGCCGACAGGTACGCGCCCTCGGCGCGCACCCCGAGTTCGTCCAGCGCGCCTTCCACCGTGTGCGCCGTCGTCCACACCTCGTGCCGCCGGCCGTCCAGCGTGAGCCGTACGGGGCGCCCGTACCGCACCGCGACCTCGTCGCCGCTGGCGAGCGCCGTGCCGGGGGCGGGGGCGATCATGTCGTGCGTCCCGACGCGCACACCCTCCTCGGCGAGGAGTTCGTTCACGTCGTCGGCGAAGGTGTGCAGGCTGCGCTGCCTGCCGTCGACGCTCAGCTCGATCGCCTTGTCCTCGGCGACGAAGGCGGTGGTGCCGCCGGCCAGGAAGGCCACGACCAGCGCCTGCGGCAGCAGCCGGCGCATGGGGGACTCCGGGCGCTCGGAGTCGCGGGCCCGGCGCCGGCGTGCGGCCCGCCTGTCGGCCTCGGCGGGCGGCTCGGCCTGCGGGACGGCCGGCTCCGCCTCCGGGACCACCGGCTGCGGTGCGCCGGCCGTCTGCCGGGGCAGCGGCGTCATCGGCTCGGTGACGAAGTACGCCTCGGCCTCGTAGGCGGGCCGGTAGGTGTCCTTGCCGAGGCCGTACGGCAGTGTCTCCGCGGTGTGGACGGAGGCCTCGGGACCGTAGGGGTCGTACGTCTCGTAACTCGACTTGCTCACGCCGACACGCTCCAGGGGGCCACAGGGGGTCCGGTTCGGGCCCCCAGAACCTAGCGGAGGGTCGGTCACTCTCCAAAGCGGCTCGACTACGTACTGTTGCGCCCCGAACGGGTGATCAGTAGTCGAAGGCGCGGGCGGTGTTCGCCGCGAGGGCCGTGGCCAGCGCGTCCTCGTCGATGCCGCGCACGGCGGCCATCGCGCGCACCGTGACGGGGATCAGATAGGGCGCGTTGGGGCGCCCGCGGTACGGCGCCGGGGTGAGGAAGGGCGCGTCGGTCTCCACGAGGACCAGCTCCAGCGGGGCGACGGCGAGGGCGTCCCGCAGGTTCTGGGCGTTCTTGAAGGTGACGTTGCCGGCGAAGGACATGAAGTAGCCCTCGCGGGCGCAGATCCGGGCCATCTCGGCGTCGCCGGAGTAGCAGTGGAAGACGGTGCGCTCGGGGGCGCCCTCCTCCTTCAGGACCCTGAGGACGTCGGCGTGGGCGTCGCGGTCGTGGATGACGAGCGCCTTGCCGTGCCGCTTGGCGATCTCGATGTGGGCGCGGAAGGACCGCTCCTGGGCGGCCTTGCCCTCGGGGCCGGTGCGGAAGTGGTCCAGGCCGGTCTCGCCGACGCCCTTCACCTGCGGCAGCGCGGCCAGCCGTTCGATCTCGGCGAGGGCCTCGTCCAGCGCCGCGTCGCCGCCCGCCGGCCGGGCACCCTGCCGGGACCAGCCGTCGGGGTCGCCGTGGACGATGCGCGGGGCCTCGTTGGGGTGGAGGGCGACGGCGGCGTGCACGCTCGCGTGGGCGGCGGCGATCTCGGCGGCCCACTGCGAGCCCTTGATGTCGCAGCCGACCTGGACGACGGTCGTCACGCCCACGGAGGCGGCCTTCGCCAGGCCCTCCTCGACCGTGCCGGACTGCATGTCGAGGTGGGTGTGGGAGTCGGCGACGGGCACCTGGAGGGGCGCCGGGAGCGGCGGGGCCGCCTTCTTGTCGTCGTGCTTCTTGTCGTCGTGTTCGGAGCTGGGGCCGGCGTTCGAGGGCATGCCCCGATCCTACGAAAGGGGCGTGCCCGCGCCGTCCGCCGCCCGGCTCAGCCGGTCCTGCGCTGGAAGGGGTGCAGGAGGTCGGAGAGGTGCCAGTGGCGCGGCTCCTCGGCCCGCCCCGGTACCTGCGGCAGCCGGCCCGGGCCGGCCGGCGGCACCCGGTGGTGCTGCCGCCCGGCCGCGTCGCGCACCGAGGAGACCTGGCCCGCGCGCATGATCCGCACGACGTGGCCGTCACAGTTCTGGCAGGTGGGCCGGCTGAGCGGCGACGGCACCACCCGGCCGTCGGCCACGTACAGCACGAACTCCTCCCCCTCGGCGTTCGTGTGGTGCTCTATCTCGTACGACTGCTCCCAGCCGTGCCCGCAGCGCATGCAGGCGAACGAATACGACTCGTGAACGACGGCCGTGGCCGTACCGCGGAGCCCGGTCTGCCCAGCTATGTCACTCATGCCAGCTCCCTGTTGCACGGGTGCGTCCCTCTTGGACGGGTGCGTCCCTTCGACCAGTGGACGCCTCCGCCGGCGTGAATGCATCAGGCCTGTCGAGTGTTGGAGCCGTTTTGGACATCGCTTGCCGAACCGACTCGAATGAGACGGCTGGGCTTTGCCATCGACGCCGGCCTTTTGCCCTCCCATGGGGCGCGCGCTCAGCCGAGACGGTCCCCGCTCAGGAGGGGGTGGGCGCCTGGCTCGGATCCGCCTTCTTGGCCTGGACCACGGCGTCGAACACGACCCGCTTCGGCAGCCCCGCCTCCACCGCCACCGCCGCGATCGCCTCCTTGCGGCGCTCGCCGGCCTCCTCCCGCACCCGTACCCGGCGGACCAGCTCCCCGGCGTCGAGTTCCTCCGGCCCGGTCTCGGGCGCGCCCTCGACCACGACGGTGATCTCCCCGCGCACGCCCTCGGCGGCCCACCGCGCCAGCTCGGCCAGCGGACCGCGCCGTACCTCCTCGTAGGTCTTGGTCAGCTCGCGGCAGACGGCGGCGCGCCGGTCCGCGCCGAAGACCTCGGCCATCGCGGCGAGGGTGTCGTCGAGCCGGTGCGGGGCCTCGAAGTAGACGAGGGTGCGCCGCTCGCCCGCGACCTCGCGCAGCCGGGACAGCCGCTCGCCGGCCTTGCGGGGCAGGAAGCCCTCGAAGCAGAACCGGTCGACGGGCAGCCCGGACAGGGCGAGCGCGGTGAGCACGGCGGACGGCCCCGGCACGGCGGTGACCTTGATGTCCCGCTCCACGGCGGCGGCGACCAGCCGGTAGCCGGGGTCGGAGACGGAGGGCATGCCAGCGTCGGTCACCAGCAGCACGCGCGCACCGCCGAGCAGCTCCTCGACCAGTTCCGGTGTCCGGGCGGACTCGTTTCCCTCGAAGTACGACACCACGCGGCCCTGGGGGGTGACGCCCAGCGCCTGGGTGAGCCGGCGCAGCCGCCGGGTGTCCTCGGCCGCGACGACGTCGGCGCCGGCCAGCTCCTCGGCGAGCCGGGGCGGCGCGTCCGCGATGTCACCGATGGGGGTACCTGCCAGGACAAGGGTTCCAGTCACACCCCCATCCTCCCAGGAGTTCCGGTGCCGCTTCCGGGCGCCCGCGAGCGGGGGGAATCCGACTGTCTCCCGACCGGTACCGCACATGCACGGGACTCGCACAGGCCGGTTCCCTACGATGGCGCGGTGACCAGTACCGCGTCCTCCATGGACCTCCGGCAGGACCAGGCACCGCACGACCGGCGGCCGTCGTGGCAGCAGCGGCTGCGCCGATTCGGGTACGCGCCGGCCTCGGACGCCCCCGCGGGTGACGTCCGCGACCGGCTGGTGCCGCCGTACGCCGAGCCGAGCCCCCGGCTGTGGCGGGTGCTCGGCGTGCCGCCGGTCCTCGCCGAGCGGCTCACCCGCTGGTCCGGCTGGGTCGGGCCGCTGCTGGTGACGCTGCTGGCGGGCGTGCTGCGGTTCTGGAACCTGGGCAGTCCGCGCGCGGTGATATTCGACGAGACGTACTACGCCAAGGACGCGTGGGCGCTGGTCCACCGCGGTTTCGAGGTCAGCTGGGACCAGTACGGCAAGAACGCCAACGACATGGTGCTCCAGCAGGGCGGGCACCTGGGGGTCCCGACGGACCCGGCGTACGTGGTGCACCCGCCGGTCGGCAAGTACGTGATCGGGCTCGGCGAGCTGGTCTTCGGGTTCGACCCGTTCGGCTGGCGGTTCATGACGGCGCTGCTCGGCACGCTGAGCGTGCTGCTGGTGTGCCGGATCGGCCGCCGGATGTTCCGCTCGACGTTCCTCGGCTGCCTCGCGGGCGCGCTGATGGCGGTGGACGGACTGCACTTCGTGATGAGCCGGACCTCGCTGCTCGACGGTGTGCTGATGTTCTTCGTGGTGGCCGCCTTCGGCTGTCTGGTCGTGGACCGGGACCGGGCGCGGGAGCGGCTGGCCGCCGCGCTGCCGGTGGGGCCGGACGGCCGGGTGCGGCCGGACGGGCAGGTCGCGGACGCCTTCCGCTTCGGGTGGCGGCCCTGGCGCTGGACGGCCGGCGTGATGCTGGGCCTGGCCGTGGGCACGAAGTGGAACGGCCTGTACATTCTCGCCGCGTTCTGTGTGATGACGGTCCTGTGGGACGTCGGCACCCGCAAGGTGGCCGGCGCGTACCACCCGTACCTCGCGGTCCTGAAGTACGACACGGGTGCCGCGTTCGTGGCGACCATCCCGGTGGCGCTGGTGGTCTACGTCGCCTCCTGGACCGGCTGGATCCTCTCCCCGGCCGACGGCACGGGCGGCTACTACCGCAACTGGGCGGCCACCGACGGCAAGGGCGGCACCTGGGCGTTCCTGCCGGACTGGCTGCGCAGCCTGTGGCACTACGAGCACGAGGTGTACAAGTTCCACGTCCACCTCGACCAGCCGCACACGTACCAGTCCAACCCGTGGAGCTGGATCGTGCTGGGCCGCCCCGTCTCGTACTTCTACGAGTCCCCCTCCCCCGGCGCCGACGGCTGCCCGGCGGACGCGGGCCAGAAGTGCGCCCGGGAGGTGCTGGCGATCGGCACGCCGCTGCTGTGGTGGGCGGCCTGCTTCGCGATCGGCTACGTGCTGTGGCGCTGGGCGTTCCGCCGCGACTGGCGGGCCGGCGCGATCGCCTGCGGCATCGCGGCGGGCTACCTCCCCTGGTTCCTCTACCAGGAGCGCACGATCTTCCTCTTCTACGCGGTCGTCTTCCTGCCGTTCCTGTGCCTGGCGGTCGCGATGATGATCGGCGCGATCGTGGGCCCACCGAGATCCAGCGACACCCGCCGCGTGATCGGCGCGACGGCGGCGGGCGTACTGGTCCTGCTGATCGCCTGGAACTTCATCTACTTCTGGCCGCTGTACACGGGCCAGGCCATCCCGATCGACTCCTGGCGGTCGCGGATGTGGCTGGACACCTGGGTGTAGCGGGCACAGCCGCACACGCCAGGTTTCGCCACCCGGACTCAACGCTTCATCTCCGTTCGGACAACAATCGGCAACTCCGGTCACAAGTGCCCCGCAACCGCTTACAGTGCTCCCTGCACCTGTTTTGAACGTGTTCAACAGGTCGAACGGGAGGGGAAGTCCGCGTCATGCGCAACGGGGTCAAGGCGGCCGTCGTCGGGGGTGTGTGCGTCACGCTGCTCGGCGGGGCCGGATACGGGGTGTACACCATCGCGTCCGCGCTGGACGGTGACGCCGGCACGGGGGGCGTGGCGTCCGTGAAGACCGGCCCGCCCAGCGGCTCCGAGGTGAAGGAGGCGACCGGCGCGTTCTTCGCCGCCTGGGAGAAGGGCGACACGGTCTCGGCGGCCTCGTGGACGAACTACCCGCAGGCCGCGCAGCAGTTGCTGACGGCCTTCGCCGACGACGCGCACATCGGCAAGGTGCGGATCACGCCCGGCAGACCGGCCGGCGACACGGTGCCGTTCACGGTGCGGGCGACGGTGTCGTACGACGGCGTCTCCCGGCCGTTGTCGTACCGCAGCACGCTGACCGTCGTACGCGGCGAGACCTCGCACCGCCCGCTGGTCGACTGGCAGCCCTCCGTCGTGCACCCCCGCCTGCGCAAGGGGGACACGCTCAGCACCGGTGAGTCCAGCGCGCCGGAGATCGAGGCCGTGGACCGTGACGGGAAGGTGCTCACCCGGGTGACGTACCCGTCCCTCGGTCCGGTCCTGGACGAGCTGCGCAGACGGTACGGCGACAAGACCGGCGGCCGGCCGGGAGTCGAACTCGTGGTCCGGCACCAGGCGGCGGCGGACGGCAGCCAGCCCGCGGACACCCCGCTGCTCACCCTCGCCAAGGGCAGGCCCGGCAAGCTCCCGACGACGCTCAGCGCGAGCGTGCAGGCGGCGGCCGAGGCGGCCGTGGAGAAGTACCCCGAGTCCTCCGTCGTGGCCCTCAAGCCCAGCACCGGCGAGATCCTGGCCGTCGCCAACAACCGCAAGGACGGCTTCGACGCGGCCCTCCTCGGCGAACGCGCCCCCGGCTCCACCATGAAGATCATCAGCGCGGCGACCCTCATCGACAACGGCCTGACCACGGCGAACGGCCCGGCGCCCTGTCCGCCGTCGGCCGTCTGGCAGAGCCAGACCTTCCAGAACCTCAAGGGGCTGGCGCCGAACGAGCACGCCACCCTCGCTGACAGCTTCGCCCGCTCCTGCAACACGGCGTTCGTGAAGTTCGCGGACGAGGTGAAGGCCGACTCCCTCACCCGGGAGGCCCAGGACCGGTTCGGGCTCGGGCGGAACAACTGGCAGGTCGGCGTGCCTACCTTCGACGGCCGGGTCCCCGCCTCCGGCGGCCCGGACACCGCGGCCAACCTGATCGGCCAGGGCCAGGTCCAGATGAGCCCGCTGAACATGGCGTCCGTGACGGCGACCGCGAAGACCGGCACCTTCCGCCAGCCGCTGATCGTGCCGCTGAAGCTGGACGGCCGGACCCCCGCACGCGCGCGTGGCCTGTCCTCGGGCACGACCCAGCAGCTGCGCGCCCTGATGAGCCGCACCGCGCGCAGCGGCACCGCGGCGGGCCTGCTGGGCTCGATGAGCGGGGACGTCGGCGCGAAGACCGGCTCAGCGGAGGCCGACGGGGTGGCCGGGTCGGACAGCTGGTTCGCCGGGTACCGGGGCGACATGGCAGCGGCGGCCATGGTCCAGGACGGCGGGCACGGGGTCGACGCCGCCGGGCCGATTGTCGCAAGCCTGCTACGGATCGCCGGCTGAGATCACCCGCGGAGGCGGGGACTTTAAGGTGAGTGCCGTCGTTGGGGAAGTGTGAGGGCTGCGGGGACCCTGGGGAAAGGTGCGGAGGAACTGAGGCTGTGGGGAAGAGAAGGCGCGTCGCCGAGCGACGGAAGACCCGCCCCGCCGTGCTCGGCGGGATGATCGCCGTGGTGGTCGGCGGCGCCGGGCTCGGCGTCTACGCGCTGTACGGCGGGGCCGCGGCCGACGAGCGGACCGCCGCCACGGCCGACCACCAGGCCGTCCGGACCGGCCCGCTCACCGCGGCCGAGGTCCGCACCGCATCCACCCGTTTCCTCACCGCCTGGCAGCAGGGCCGGGTCACCGAGGCGGCCGCCGCCACCGACGACCCGTCCGCCGCCGGCAAGCTCCTGACCGGTTACGCCAAGGACGCCCACCTGAAGGACGTCACGCTCACCCCGGGCAGGGCGAAGGGCGCCACGGTCCCGTTCTCCGTGAAGGCGACGGTGTCCTACCGGAAGCTCAGCAAGCCGCTGGGGTACGGCAGTTCCCTCACCGTCGTGCGCCGGGCGAGCGACGGCAGGCCGCTGGTCGACTGGCGCTCCGCCGTGGTCCACCCGGACCTCCGGGACGGCGACACGCTCGTGACCGGCGAGTCCGGCACCCCGCCGGTCAAGGCGCTGGACCGGGACGGCGGCGAGATCACGGCCGCCAGGTATCCGTCCCTGGGCACGGTGCTGGACGGCCTGCGGGAGAAGTACGGCAAGAAGGCGGGCGGCACGGCGGGCGTCGAGCTGCGCGTGGTGCGCGGCAAGGCGGCCAAGGCCGCGAAGCTGTCCGACAAGACCCTGGTGGAGCTGAGCAAGGGGACGCCGGGCACGGTGCGGACGACGCTCAGTCCCACCCTGCAGACGGCGGCCGAGCAGCAGGTGGACAAGCGCGCGCGTGCCTCGGTGGTCGTGCTGCGGCCCTCGACCGGTGAGATCCTCGCGGTCGCCAACAGCGGGCACGGCTTCAACACCGCCTTCCAGGGCTCCCTCGCGCCCGGCTCCACGATGAAGGTCATCACCTCCTCGCTGCTGATCGAGAAGGGCCTCGCCTCGGCGGACAAGGGGCATCCCTGTCCGAAGACCTCCAAGTACGGCGGCTGGACGTTCCACAACGACGACGACTTCGAGATCAAGGGCGGCACGTTCAAGGCGAGCTTCGCCCGGTCCTGCAACACCGCCTTCATCAGCCAGGCGAAGAAGCTGGAGAACGACGACCTGACCAAGCAGGCCCAGCAGGTCTTCGGGCTGTCCATGAACAACTGGTCGATCGGTGTGCCCACCTTCGACGGCTCGGTGCCGGTGCAGTCGGCGGCGCAGATGGCGGCCTCGCTGATCGGGCAGGGCGGGGTGCGCATGAACCCGCTGAACATGGCCTCGGTCGCGGCGACCGTGCAGTCCGGCGGCTTCCACCAGCCGTACCTGGTGTCCCCGTCGGTGGACCACCGCACGCTGGCCACCGCCTCGCGCACCATGTCGGCCGGGACGCTGTCCCAGCTGCGCGAGCTGATGCGGTACACGGCCGCCTACGGCACCGCCGCCGAGGCGATGTCGGGGCTCGGACCGGACTACGGCGCGAAGACCGGCTCGGCGGAGGTCGACGGGCAGAAGAAGCCGAACGGCTGGTTCACCGCCTACAAGGGCGACCTGGCCGCCGCGGGCGTGGTCCAGGCGGGCGGTCACGGCGGCGACACGGCCGGGCCGATCGTGGCGAAGCTGCTGAAGCTCGGGAGCTGACCGGCTCCCGGCGGGGTCAGCCTCGTACGGGCTTGGCGGGGTCAGCCTCGTACGGGCCTGGCGGTGTAGGTGCGGCGCAGGAACCGGAGCAGCGTCTTCGACTCGAACTGCACCACTTCGACGCCGTGGTCGGTGTGGAACTCGACCACGGCCTGGACGCGCCCGCAGGGCCACACCCGGACGTCGCCGCTCTCGGCCGGCGCCAGCAGCCCCCGTTCCAGGAGCGCGCGCGAGAAGGTCCACTCGTGCGGTCCGGGCAGGCCCACACGGACCGACCGGGGATCGGTGTCGGGGTCGTACCGCAACACGACGGGTACGGCCCCGGGGTCCTCCTCGTCCGTGACGATATGAGCGCGCGCGTACTGCTCGACTACAGACATCGGACCGCCCTCTCACGCACCGTGACGTATATGAAAGCTGTGCATCCGCTTTCCATCCAGAGTCGCACACTTTCCGGTTCGCGCCCCGGTGAGAGACGAGACCCTGTCTCTCTTGCAAGGAGTTCGCAACAAGGGCCTAAAATCGTCGGGTGCATGTACCTGACGGATTCATCGACGCCCCGACCTCGGCGGTCACCGGAGTGGTAGCCGCCGGCGCCCTCGCGGTCAGCCTGCGCGGCGCCCGCCGTGAACTCGACGAGCGGACGGCCCCGCTGGCCGGCCTGGTGGCGGCGTTCATCTTCGCCGTACAGATGCTCAACTTCCCCGTGGCCGCCGGAACCAGCGGCCACCTCCTCGGCGGGGCCCTGGCCGCGATACTCGTCGGGCCCTGTACGGCCGTGCTGTGCGTGTCGGTCGTGCTGCTCATGCAGGGTGTGCTGTTCGCCGACGGCGGGCTGACCGCGCTCGGCGTGAACATCACCGACATGGCGATCGTCACCACGATCGTCTCGTACGCCGTCTTCCGCGCACTGCTCGCCGTGCTGCCCCGCAAGCGGCGCTCGGTGACCGTCGCCTCCTTCGTCGCGGCGCTGGTGTCCGTGCCGGCCGCCGCGGTCGCCTTCACCCTGATCTACGCGGTCGGCGGCACCACCGACGTCTCCATCGGCAAGGTCGCGACCGCGATGATCGGCGTGCATGTGCTGATCGGCATCGGCGAGGCGGTCATCACCGCGCTCACCGTCGGCGCCGTCATCGCCGTACGCCCGGACCTGGTGCACGGCGCGCGCGGCCTGCGCCAGCGGCTCCAGTTGCGGGTGAACGGCGCACTGGTGGACGCCCCGGCTCCCACGGCGCCCGTGGCGGCGCGCACCTCGCGGCGCACGCTGTGGGTGACCGGCCTGGTCACCTCGCTCGTCCTCGCCGGCTTCGTCAGCTTCTACGCCTCCGCGGACCCCGACGGCCTGGAGAAGGTCGCGCACGACAAGGGGATCGACAAGAAGGCGAAGGAGCACGCCGCGTCGGACTCGCCGCTGGCCGACTACGGCGTCAAGGACATCTCCGACGCCCGGCTGTCCGGCGGCCTCGCGGGCGTGATCGGCGTCGGTGTCACGGTCGTCGCGGGCAGCGCGGTGTTCTGGGCCCTGCGCAGGCGCCGCAGCGACGACGTCTCTCCCGTGAACACCGGCGTCTGACGTGGGAGCGGGACACGCGCACCGGCTGTACCGGCACGGACACTCGCCCGTGCACGGCCTGCCGCCGCACACCAAGCTCGCCGCCGCGTTCCTCTTCGTGGTGGTCGTGGTGTCGACCCCGCGGGAGGCGATGTGGGCGTTCGCGGTCTACGCCGTACTGCTCGCCTGTGTGGCGTACCACGCGCGCGTGCCCGCGGGCTTCCTGCTCAGGAGGCTGCTGATCGAGGTGCCGTTCGTCGCGTTCGCGGTGCTCATGCCGTTCGTGGCGGAGGGCGAGCGGGTGCACGTGCTCGGGCTCTCGCTCAGTGTGAACGGGCTGTGGGGCGCCTGGAACGTGCTCGCCAAGGGCACCCTCGGCGTCGCCGCCTCCGTGCTGCTGGCCGCCACCACCGAGCTGCGT
Source organism: Streptomyces sp. NPDC028928 (assembly GCF_055564915.1). Classification (NCBI taxonomy): domain Bacteria; kingdom Bacillati; phylum Actinomycetota; class Actinomycetes; order Kitasatosporales; family Streptomycetaceae; genus Streptomyces; species Streptomyces sp. NPDC028928. The sequence goes on along the minus strand of NZ_JBVHVI010000003.1, from coordinate 376,606 downwards.
GAACTCCTGCTCGGGCTGCAGCGGCTGAAGCTGCCGCCGCTGCTCGTGCAGATCGCGTCCTTCATGATCCGCTACGGCGACGTCATCACCGACGAGATGCGCCGGATGCGGATCGCCCGGGAGTCGCGCGGCTTCGAGGCGAAGGGCGTACGGCACTGGGGCGTGCTCGCCAAGTCCGCCGGCGCGCTGTTCATCCGCTCCTACGAGCGCGGGGAGCGGGTGCACCTGGCCATGGTGAGCCGGGGGTACGCCGGTGCGATGCCGGTCATCGACGAGGTGACCGCGTCCGGCGCGCAGTGGCGGCACGCCCTGGCCCTCCCCTGCGCCGCCCTCGTCGTCTGCCTGCTGGGATGGATGCTGTGATGGTTCCTGTGACTGCTTCTCTGGAGGTCTCCGGCCTCGCCTTCGCCTACCCGGACGGGCACCAGGCCCTGTTCGGCGTGGACTTCTCCCTCGCCCGCGGCGAGCGGGTCGCCCTCCTCGGCCCCAACGGCGCCGGCAAGACGACCCTGGTGCTGCACCTCAACGGCATCCTGAGCGGCGGCACGGGCACGGTGACGGTGGCCGGGCTGCCGGTCGGCCGGCAGCACATGGCCGCGATCCGGCAGAAGGTCGGCATCGTCTTCCAGGACCCGGACGACCAGCTCTTCATGCCGACCGTGCGGGAGGACGTGGCGTTCGGGCCGGCCGCCGCCGGGATCAAGGGGGCGGCCCTGGAGGAGCGGGTGCGCACGGCGCTGGAGCGGGTCGGGATGCAGGACTTCGCCGACCGGCCGCCGCACCACCTGTCCTTCGGGCAGCGCCGCCGGGTCGCGGTGGCCACCGTGCTCGCCATGGAGCCGGAGATCCTCGTCCTGGACGAGCCGTCCTCCAACCTGGACCCGGCCTCCCGCCGGGAACTCGCCGACATCCTGCGCTCCCTGGACGTCACGGTCCTCATGGTCACGCACGACCTGCCGTACGCCCTGGAGCTGTGCCCGCGCTCGCTCGTCCTCAGCGACGGGGTGATCGTGGCGGACGGTCCGACCGGCGAGCTGCTGTCCGACGACGAGCTGATGCGGGCGCACCGGCTGGAGCTGCCGTTCGGCTTCGACCCGAAGTCCGTGACAATGGGCGCGTGACGAACGAGGACCCGGCCGTCGAGGGCTCGCTGCTGCTGGACGACCAGCTGTGCTTCGCGCTGTACGCGGCACAGCGCGCGGTGACCGCCGCGTACCGTCCGCTGCTGGACGACCTCGGGCTCACGTATCCGCAGTACCTGGTGCTGCTGGTGCTGTGGGAGCGCGGCGAGACCAGTGTGAAGGAGCTGGCGGGCGCCCTGCGGCTGGACTACGGCACCGTCTCGCCGCTGCTGAAGCGGCTGGAGGGCGCGGGCCTGGTGCGCAGGGAGCGCGCGCCGGGCGACGAGCGCTCGGTGCGGGTGGCGTGCACCGGGCGCGGCGAGGAACTCAGGGAGCGCGCGGCTCGGGTGCCCGGCGCGCTGCTCACGACCACGGGGCTCGGCGCCCAGGAGATCGCGCGGTTGCGCGAGGAGTTGTGGAAGCTCACCGAGCGCGCCGACGCGGCGGCCGACCGGCACTGATCCCGCGTTACCCGCGGTTGCCCACCCCTGTGGGTGAACTCTGACCTACCGGCCAGTACCTTGTGCACGATGTACTTGTGCGCCACTTGTTCCGGGGGAGGCCGGCCATGACCGAGGGCACCGCTGTCGACACGCGTCCGACGAAGATCATGTACGTCGCCGAGGCCACCGCCCACGGCGGCCGGGACGGCTACGTCACCAGCCAGGACGGCCGGATCGAGCTGAAGGTGGCGATGCCTCCGGAGCTGGGCGGCGACGGCAACGGCACCAACCCGGAGCAGCTGTTCGCGGCCGGTTTCAGCTCCTGCTTCCACAACGCGCTGATCCTGGTCGGCAACCGCGCGGGCTACGACCTGACGGGCTCCACCGTGGCCGCGAAGGTCGGCATCGGCCCGAACAGGCACCGCGGCTACGGCCTCGCGGTCGCCCTCAGCGTCTCCCTGCCGGTCCTGGACCCGGAGCTGGCGGCCCGGCTGGTGGACGCGGCGCACGAGGTCTGCCCGTACTCGAACGCGACGCGCGGCAACATCGACGTGTCGATTCTGCTGGGCTAGGCGTACTGAGGAATCCAAGGCCGCGCCCCCGTGTTTCACTCATGGTCGTAAGCGAGTGAAGGGACCCGGCGTGGATGTGAACGTGAACGGCACGGTGGCCGAGGGCTTCGAGCCGGTCAGGGAGGCGTTCGCCGCGAACTTCGCGCAAGCCGGCGAGCGCGGCGCGGCCGTCGCCGTCTACCGCGACGGACACCGGGTCGTGGACCTGTGGGCCGGGACGAAGGACGTGGACGGCACGGCTCCCTGGGAGTCCGGCACCGCGCAGGTCGTGCGCTCGGCCACCAAGGGCGTCGCCGCAGCCGCCCTCCTGCTCCTGCACCAGCGCGGTGAGCTGGACCTGGACGCCCCGGTCGGCACGTACTGGCCGGAGTACAAGGCGGCCGGCAAGGATCACACGCGCGTGCGGGACCTGCTGGCGCACCGCGCGGGCGTGCCCGTGCTGGACCGCCCGCTGACGCCCGCCGAGGCCGCCGACCCCGACCGGGGCGCCGCGGCCGTCGCCGCACAGGCGCCGGTGTGGGAGCCGGGCACGGACCACGGCTACCACGCCCAGACCTACAGCTGGCTCACCGGCGAACTGCTCCGCCGGGTCACCGGCCGCCCGGTCGGCGACTGGATAGCGGACGAGATCGCCCGTCCGGCCGGCGCGGACCTGTGGCTCGGTCTGCCGGAGTCGGAGCACGCGCGCGTGGGCCGCGTCGGCCCGGTGGAGGCGCCCGAGAGCGCGGGCGGTCTGCGGACCCGCCCCAAGCGCGCGGTCGCCGAGGCCTACGCCGACCCGGAGTCGCTGACCCGCCGCGCGTTCGCCGCGATCACCCCGCTTCCCGACGAGAACGACCCCGCGTACCGCGCCGCCGCCCTGCCCGCCTCCAACGGCATCGCCACGGCCGACGGACTGGCCCGCTTCTACGCCTCGCTCATCGGCGAGGTGGACGGCGGCACGCGGCTGTTCACCCCGGGGACCATGGAGCTGGCCCGGGCCGAGCGGTCCGCCGGGCCGGACCGGGTGCTGGTGGTCGGCACCCGGTTCGGCCTCGGCTACATGCTGCACGGCGCCGCGTCCCCGCTGCTCTCCCCCGCCTCCTTCGGCCACCCCGGCCGGGGCGGCGCGCTCGGCTTCGCCGACCCGGAGACCGGTGTCGCCTTCGGCTATGTCACCAACGGCTTCCGGCGGAGCGTGACGGCGGACCCGAGGGCGCAGGCGCTGGTACGAGCGGTACGCACGGCGCTCGCCTGATCCGCGGGCGCCCTCGGCACGCGCCGGGCGCGTGTCACACGTGGATGGGGTGCGAGGTCCGCCCGGACGCCTGGTCGATCTCCTCGTGGGCCTTGGTCAGCAGCTGCATGGCCAGTTCGTTCAGGGCACGGGCGCCGGCGATCTCCTCACCGACCCGGGGCTGGTTCGCGTCCACGCGGTGCCGGCTGGCACGGCCGTGGGCCCGCACCTCGCTGCCGTCGGGCAAGCGCACCAGAGCCACCGCGCGCGTGTGCTGATCGTCCTCCTGGAACTCGAGCTCGACGTGCCATCCCACAGCGGTGTGCATCATGACGACCACCTCCGAAAAACCGCTGATTCCAGGGTGCGCCACGGCACCCCGGCCCGTCATGTCGGGCTGGGCGGCCGCTAACCGGCGCGCAGCATCAGCCCGATCCCGACGACCACCAGGCCCGCCGCCACGATCCGGGGCGCGCCGAAGCGCTCCTTGAAGAACAGGGCGCCGATGGCCGCGCCGACGATGATGGACGACTCGCGCAGGGCGGCGATCGGGGCGAGCGCGGCGCGGGTCTGGGCCCACAGCACCAGGGCGTACGCGGCGACGGACAGGGCGGCGCCGAGCAGCCCGAGGGCGGCGTACGGCCGGAGCAGCCGTACCGTGTCGCCCCGCGCGCGGGCGTACAGGAACGCGGGCAGGACCGAGCCCTGGACGACCATGAGCCAGGCGATGTACCCGAGCGAGGTGTGCGCCGCCCGGACTCCCATGCCGTCGATGACCGTGTACGCGGCGATCGTCAGACCGGTGGCGAGGGCCGCGCCGATCGCCGCCCAGTCGGGCCGCTTCCCGCGCAGTCCCCACAGCCCGACCCCGCCGAGTCCCAGGCAGGACACGGCGACACCGGCGCCCGCCCAGGCGCCGGGCACCTCGTGCGCGAAGACGGCGGCGAGCAACGTCACGACGAGCGGGGCGCTGCCGCGCGCGATGGGGTACGCCTGCCCGAAGTCACCCAGCCGGAACGAGGTCATCAGCAGGGTGTAGTAGGCGATGTGCACGGCGGCCGACGCGAACAGGTACGGCCAGGCGGCCCCCGCCGGGAAGCCCGCGAACGGCGTGATCGCGAGCCCGATCACCAGGCCGCCACCGGATATGAGAGCGAACCCGACCAGCTTGTCGGTGATGCGGTGGGCGATGGCGTTCCAGCTGGCGTGGGTGACGGCGGCGACCAGAACGGCCGCCGCGACGGCCGGCGTCACGCCTGCTGCTCGCGCACGTCCACCAGCGTCGCGCCCGCGTGGGCGACGAGTTCCTTCGGCTCGACCGGAAAGACGGTGTACGGCGTCCCGGCCGCCGCCCACACCACGTCGTGCGCGAGCAGCGACCGGTCGGCGAGCACACGCGTGCGCGTACGGTGCCCGAAGGGCGGCACCCCGCCGATGGCGTACCCGGTGGTCTCCCGCACCACCCCCGCATCGACCCGGCCGACCTCCCCGGCCCCCAACTCCTCCCGCACCCGCTCCACATCCACCCGCGAGGCCCCGTCCATCAGCACCAGCACCGGCACCCCGTCGGCGGCGAACACCAGCGACTTGCAGATCTGACTCAACTCGCACCCGATGGCAGCGGCGGCCTCGGCAGCGGTCCGCGTCGCCTCCGGAAACCGCCGGCTACGCGCGAGCACCTCCTCCAGCCCGAGCGCCCGCAGCGCTTCGGCGAACCGGGGATGAGCCCCGAAGTCTTCGGCGTCAGTGGCGGCTTTCGTCGTCATGGTCGGCACGGTACGACATCGCCTGCGGCGAGCTCACGCGGATTTACCGGCCGTGATCAGCCGACGGCGAAAAGCCGGTGAGGGTGCGGCTCCGTCACCGCGGGCACCCTCACCGGCCGCTCGTTCAAGAGGCGTTGCGCGTCAGGCGCGTACCAGCTCCTTCTCCTCCTCCGGGTCGGCGTGGGCGCGCAGGCCCTCGCCCTCGACGTCCACGTTGGGCAGCGCGCGGTCGAGCCACTTCGGCAGCCACCAGGCGCGCTTGCCGAGGAGGGCGAGGACCGCCGGGACGATGGCCATGCGGACGATGAACGCGTCGAAGAAGACGGCGATCGCGAGGCCGAAGCCGATCATCTTGACCATCGACTCGCTGGAGCCGATGAAGCCGGAGAAGACGGCCATCATGATGACGGCGGCGGCGGTGACGACGCGGGCGCCGTGCTTGAAGCCGGTCACCACGGCCTGGCTGGGCCGCTCGCCGTGGACGTACGCCTCCCGCATGCGGGTCACGAGGAACACCTCGTAGTCCATCGCGAGGCCGAAGACGACGCCCACCATGAAGATCGGCATCATCGACATGACCGGCCCGGTCTCCTCGACGTTCATCAGGCCGGACAGCCAGCCCCACTGGAAGACCGCGACCACGGCGCCGAGGGCCGCCATCACGCTGAGCAGGAAGCCGAGGGCCGCCTTCAGCGGGACCAGGACCGAGCGGAAGACCACGATCAGGAGCAGGAACGCCAGGCCCACCACCAGGGCCAGGTACGGCAGCAGCGCGTCGTTCAGTTTCTGCGAGACGTCGATGTTCATCGCCGTCGAGCCGGTGACCAGGACCTGGGAGCCGGTCTCCTGGGCGACGTCCGCGCCCTTGTCGCGGATGGCGTGCACCAGGTCCTCGGTGGTGGTCGAGGACGGCTTGGAGTTCGGCACCACCGTGATCGTCGCGGTGTCGCCGGCCTTGTTGGGCGCGGCCGGGGTGACCGTGACGACGTCCTTCAGGCCCTTGATCTCCTCGCCGACCTTGGTGAAGGCCGCCTTGGGGTCGTCGCTGCCCTTGGCGTCGACGACGACCATCAGCGGGCCGTTGAAGCCGGGTCCGAAGCCCTCGGAGAGCAGGTCGTAGGCGCGCCGCTGGGTGGTGGAGACGGGCTGGGAGCCGTCGTCGGGCAGGCCCAGCTCCAGGGAGGCGGCCGGGACCGCCGCCGCGCCGAGGCCGAGGACGCCGAGCAGGAGGACGGCGACCGGGCGGCGGACGACGAAGCCGGCCCAGCGGGTGCCCATGTTCGGACGGCCCGGCTCCTTCGGCGTACGGCCGCCGCCGAGCAGCTTGCTCTTCTCGCCCGCCGGCTTGATCCGGCGGCCGGCGTAGCCGAGCAGCGCCGGGATCATGGTCAGGGCGATGAGGACGGCGATGGCGACCGTGCCCGCCGCCGCGACGCCCATCTTCGTCAGCATCGGGATGTTGACGACGGACAGGCCGACCAGGGCGATGACGACGGTCAGGCCCGCGAAGACCACCGCCGAGCCCGCCGTACCGACCGCGCGGCCGGCCGCGTCCTCGCGCTCGCGGCCCTCGGCCAGTTCGGCGCGGTAGCGGGAGACGATGAACAGGGCGTAGTCGATGCCGACGGCGAGGCCGATCATCGATGCCAGGGTGGAGGTTGTGGAGCCCAGGTCCAGGGCGCTGGCGAGCGCGGTGATCGTGGAGACGCCGATGCCGACCCCGATGATGGCGGTGAGCAGCGGGAATCCGGCCGCGAGCAGCGAACCGAAGGTGATCACGAGGACGACCGCGGCCACCGCGATGCCGATGACCTCGCTGGAGCCGGTCTCGGGGGTCGCGGTCAGCGCGTCACCGCCGACCTCGACGGTGAGGCCCGCGTCCCGCGCGTCCTGCGCGGCCTCCTTCAGGGCGTCCTTGGAGGAGTCCTCCAGCTCCATGCCGGAGACCTTGTACTTCACCGAGGCGTAGGCGATGGTGCCGTTCTTGCTGACGGCGTGCCCGGTGTAGGGGTCGGCGACGGAGGCGACCTCGGAGCCGCTGCCCAGCTCCTTGACGGTCTTGCGGACGGCCGCCTTGTTGGCGGAGTCCGTCATCTTCTCGCCCTGCGGGGCCTTGAAGACGACCCGGGCGGTGGCGCCGTCGGCGCTCATCCCGGGGAAGCGCTGTTCCAGCAGGTCGAAGGCCTTCTGGGCCTCGGTGCCGGGGATGGAGAAGGACGTGTTGCCGGCGGCCGGCGCGGAGGCGGCGCCCACCCCGGCGAGGGTGAGCAGCGCGACCCATATGAGGGCGACGAAGTGCCGTCGCCGGAAGGCGAGGCGGCCGAGTTTGTAGAGGAACGTGGCCACGGAGGCGTACTCCCGGTCAGTCGTTGGGTTCAGCTGGGCAGGGGCGATCAGCCCGACGACGTGAGCGGTGACGTCAGGTGGTGGGCTTGCTGGGGAGAGGGTTCAGCTCGTGGGAACGCCGAGGGCGGGGAGGACCACGGCGTCGATGTACGAAAGGAGGAAGGTCTGGGTCGGCGGCTGTTCGTCGATCATGGTGCGGGCGGCGAACGCGCCGACCATCATGTGCATCACGAACCCGATCGCGGGGTTGTCCGCACGGATCTCGCCCCGGTCGACCGCCCGTTGCAGCACGCGGCGGAAGTCCGCCATCTCCGGCTCGATGAGGTGCTCCCGGAACGCCTTGAGCAGATCCGGGTTGCCGTGCACCGCCATGGCCAGGCCCCGCATCAGCGCGGAACTCTGCTCCATCTCGCAGTCGTCCGCACGCAGGGTGAGCGCGTGCAGATCGCCCTTGAGGGAACCGGTGTCGACGTCCCCGACCCGGCCCGGCTTGTTGTGCCGCACGGCCTTGGCGACCAGTTCGGCCTTGCCGCCCCACTGGCGGTAGAGCGTGGCCTTGCTGGACCGGGTGCGGGCGGCCACGGCGTCCATCGTCAGGGCGTCGTAGCCGACCTCCCGGAGCAGGTCGAGCACGGCCTCGTACAGCTCGGCCTCGCGCTCGGGCGTGATCCGGCTGCGACGCGTCGCCGCCACGGCTTCGGTCATGCCCGTCACCTTCCCGCTCCGGAGTCTTCGTACATCCAAGAAGATACCCCCTGCACTTGCGAAACGAAACCGTTTCGTACGTGTGCTGGGTCACGAAGGTGAAGCCCCCATAAGTTGCTGGCGCCGGTGCACCGGAAAAGCATGGGGAGGTGAGCTATCTGCGCCTTCCCCACCTCAGTGGTGACCTGCTCTGCTTCGTCGCCGAGGACGACCTCTGGCTGGCCCCCCTCGACGCCCCGGGCCGCGCCTGGCGGCTCACCGCGGACCGCACCAAGGCCGGACACCCTCGCTTCTCGCCCGACGGCCGCCGGATCGCCTACACGACCTGGCGCAGCCTCGTCCCCGAGATCCACCTCGTCGACGTCGACGGCGGACCCGCCCGGCAGTTGACGTACTGGGGCAGCGCCGACACCCAGGTGTGCGGCTGGACCCCGGACGGCGACATCCTCGCCGTGGCCTCCCACGGCCAGCCCTTCTCGCACTTCACCTGGGCCTACAAGGTCCCCGCCGACGGCGACCCGGGCGGCCGGCTGCCCTGGGGCCCGGTCACCGACATCCAGGTCGCCGACGTGGACGGCGTCCACAAGACCCTGCTGCTCACCGGCACCCCGCCGCACGAACCGGCCGCCTGGAAGCGGTACCGCGGCGGTGCCATGGGCCGGCTGTGGCTGCACGGGCAGCGGCTGCTGCCGGACCTCGACGGCCATCTGGCCTGCCCCCTGTTCGTCGCCGGCCGGATCGCCTTCCTCTCCGACCACGAGGGCGTCGGCAACCTCTACTCCTGCGCCCACGACGGCACCGACCTGCGCCGGCACACCGACCACGACGCCTTCTACGCCCGGCACGCCTCCAGCGACGGCGAGCGGGTGGTCTACCAGTGCGCGGGTGACCTGTGGCTGGTGGACGACCTCTCCCCGGACGGCGTACCGCGCAAGCTCGACATCCGGCTCGCCGGGCCGCGCACCGGCCGCCGCCGCTACCAGGTGCCGGCCGCGCAGAACATCGACGGCATCTCGCCGGACGAGACCGGCCGGGCCAGCGCGGTCGTCGTCCGCGGCAGCCTGTACTGGCTGACCCACCGCGACGGCCCGGCCCGTACGATCACCGACACGCCCGGCGTCCGGGTACGGCTGCCGGAGATGCTGGGCTCCACCGGGCAGATCGCCTACGTCACCGACGCCGAGGGCGCGGACACCGTCGAGATCGTCCACCTTCCCCGCGCCACCGGCGGCCGCGCCCCCCGCCGGCCGGCCTCCGGCACCCTGGGCCGGGTCCTGGAGCTGGTCTCCGACCCCCAGGGCGAACGCCTGGCCGTGGCCTCGCACGACGGCCGGCTGCTGCTGATCGACGTGCCGGAGGAGGAGACGGAGGAGGAGACGGAGACAGGGGCGGAGGCGGAGACAGGGGCGGAGGCGGAGACGGAGACACCGGAGCCACAGGAGTCGCAGGAGCCGCAGGCCGGGAGCGATGAGCCCGGTGCCGCCGGACCGCGCGGCACCGTCACCGAGCTGATCCGGTCCGTCAACGGCCCGGTCCGCGACCTCGCCTTCTCCCCCGACGGCTGCTGGATCGCCTGGTCGCACCCCGGCATCGGCCGCTCCCTGCGCCAGATCAAGCTGGCCCGCATCAAGGACCGGCTGATCGTGGACGTGACGAACGGCCGCTTCGAGGACGAGAACCCGGTCTTCACCCGCGACGGCCGCTACCTCGCCTTCCTCTCCTGGCGCGGCTTCGACCCGGTCTACGACGTGCACACCGGCGACCTGTCCTTCCCGCTCGGCTGCCGCCCCTACCTGGTCCCGCTCTCCTCCGCGACCCCCTCCCCCTTCGCCCTCAACCCCGAGGGCCGCCCGGCCGCCGGCGGGCTCGACCCGCTGGAGGACGAGGAGACCGGCGAGGCCGGCGCGGTGACGGTCGAGGTGGAGGGACTGGCGAACCGGGTCACGCCGTTCCCGGTGATCGCCTCCAAGTACTCCGGGCTGCACCCCGTCGCGGGCGGCGGTCTGGTCTGGCTGCGCTGGCCGATCTCCGGGGCGCTCGGCGAGACCTTCGTCAACCCGGCCGACACCAGCGGACGCCCGACCCTGGAGTACTTCAACATCACCAAGGCGAAGAAGTCCGAACTCGTCGACCACCTGGACTGGTTCGCGGTGAGCGGCGACGGCACCCGGCTCGTCGTGGTGGACGAGGGCGACCTGCGGGCGGTGCCGTCGACCGAGATCGGCGACGCCGACTCGACCGTCTGGATCGACGTACGCCGGATCCTGCACGAGGCCGACCCGCCCGCCGAGTGGCGCCAGGCGTACGACGAGGCGGGGCGTCTGATCCGCGCCTACTTCTGGGAGCCGGGCATGTGCGGAATCGACTGGGACGCGGTGCTCGACCAGTACCGCCCACTGGTCGAACGCGTCGCCTCCCCCGACGAGTTCGCCGACCTGCTGCGCGAGGTCCTCGGCGAACTGGGCACCTCCCACGCCTATGTCACCGCCGCCCGCCGCAACGAGGGCCCGCCCCACTACCAGCGCTGGCAGGGCCTGCTCGGCGCCAACTTCGTCCGCCGCGACGGCCGCTGGGTGGTCAAGCGGATCCTGCCCGGCGACTCCTCCGACTCCAAGGCCCGCTCCCCGCTGGCCGGCACGGGCATCCGCGAGGGCGCCGTCCTGACCCACGTCGACGGCCGCCCGGTCGACCCGGTGACCGGCCCGTATCCGCTGCTGGCCGGCTCGGGCGGTACGACGGTGGAGCTGACGTTCCTCACGGCCGAGGGCGACACCGGGCACGCGCGGCGGGTGGCCGTCGTCCCGCTCATCGACGAACGGCCGCTGCGCTACCAGGACTGGGTGGCCAAACGCCGGGCCGTGGTGCGGGAGTTGAGCGGCGGCAAGTGCGGCTATCTGCACATCCCCGACATGGGCGGCTCCGGCTGGGCCCAGTTCAACCGCGACCTGCGGATGGAGGTGTCCCGGCCCGCGCTGATCGTGGACGTGCGCGGCAACGCGGGCGGGCACATCAGCGAACTCGTCATAGAGAAGCTGACCCGTACGATCCTGGGCTGGGACCTGACCCGGGACGCGCAACCGGTGTCGTACACCTCGAACGCCCCGCGGGGTCCGGTGGTGGCCCTGGCCGACGAGGCGACCTCGTCCGACGGCGACATGATCACCGCGGCCTTCAGGCTGCTGAAGCTCGGCCCGGTCGTCGGCCAGCGCACCTGGGGCGGAGTCGTCGGCATGACCGGGCGGCACCGGCTCGGTGACGGCACCGTCATCACCGTCCCGATGAACGCGGCCTGGTTCGACGCCTACGGCTGGTCCGTCGAGAACCACGGCGTCGCCCCCGACCTGGAGATCGTGCGCACCCCCCTCGACTGGGCCGAGGGGCGCCACGCCCAGCTGGCCGACGCGGTGGAGCTGGCGCTGAGCCTGCTGGAGACCAACCCGGCGGCGATCCCCCCGGACTACAGCGACGTGCCGAACCGCTCGCGTCCGAAGCTGCCGCCGCGGACCGGCACATGACGGAACGTGGGGCGCCCTCCGGGAAGAAGGGCGCCCCACGCCGACCGAAGCTCAGCGGCTAGGACTCGTAGTCCCGGCGGAGCCGGTCCTCCACCTGCTGCTCCGTGTCCTCGATGTCACGGTAGTTCTGACCGCCGCGCTGCGGCTGCTGGCCCTGCCGGCCGCTCTGCTGACCGCGCTGGCCGGCCTTCTCCTTGGCCTGGCCCATCTTCTCCTTGGCCTGCTCCTTGGCCTGGCGCGACTTGTCCTGGAACTGGTCCTTCATACCCATGTGGGTTCACTCCCGTGGTGGGTGGGGGTTCAGGCCCCTCTGTGGGGCCTCGACCAGATTCACACGCCCGAACACGCCCTGCATGTCGATCAGTCACGCTGCGTAGCCCTGGCTGCCTCGTCGGCCGCCCCACCTGCGCCGACGAGCCCCGAGCGCATCCCCTGCAGCCGCGGCGCGAACCGCTTCATCTCGCGCTGTCCGACCGTCCCGATGAGCGCCGGCAGATACCCGCGCACGCCCTGCATGCCCCGCAGCCACCACTGCCCGTACACATGCGCCGAGCGCCGCTCGATCCCGGCCACGAGCCGGTCCACCGCGGGACCCAGCGGGTACGTCTTGTTCGACGGCCACGGCAGCCGCTGGCGCAGCTCCCGCATCACGTCGTCCTGGTCGGCGCCGCGCACCATGTCGGTGTCGGTCCAGGACAGGTACCCGACGCCGACCCGCACGCCCTGGTAGCCGACCTCGGCGCGCAGACTGTGCGCGTACGCCTCCACACCCGACTTGGACGCGCAGTACGCCGTCATCATCGGCGCCGGGGTGATCGCGGCGAGCGAGGCGATCTGCAGCAGATAGCCGCGGCTCTCGACCAGCACCGGCAGGAACGCGCGCGCGGTCACCGCCGAACCGATCAGGTTCACCTCGATCACCCGCCGCCAGGCCTGCGGATCGGAGTCGGCGAAGGGCCCGCCGGTCGCCACACCGGCGTTGGCGACGACGATGTCGACCTTCCCAAACCGCGCCTTCACCTCCTGCGCGACCCGGCTCATCGTCTCGTGGTCGGTGACGTCGGCGTACCAGTGGGCGCTGTCGGTGTGCAGCCGCCCGGAGACCTCCTTGAGCGCCTCCTCCTCCAGTCCGACCAGCGCGACCTTCGCCCCGCGCGCGGAGAGTTTGCGCGCCAGCAGCTCGCCGACGCCGCGGGCCGCTCCGGTGACGACCGCGACCTGCCCTTCGAGGCTGACCCTGCTCATGCGACCTCCTTGATCCGCACGGGGTCGGCCCCCGTGACATAGGTGTCGACGAGTTCCCGTATCCGGCCGGTCACCAGCTCGGGCGCCTCGATCGGGGTCATGTGGCCGATGCCGGGCAGCTCGGTGAGGCCGACGCAGTGCGGCAGCGCGGCGGCCAGCGCCCGGGCGTGCACCGGGGGTGTGAGCCGGTCGTCGGTGCCCTGCACCACCGCGGTGGGCGGGCTCAACTCCCGTACGCCGTGGTCGAGGTCGAGCGCCGAGAGAACGGCCGACCAGGCATGTCGGACGGCGCGCGGGCAGGCGTGCACGATCCGCGCGCAGGCCTCCACCCGGTGCGGGGCGGAACCGGCGCCCATGGTGGCGTACTTGAGGACACGCATCGCGAGCGGCGTGACCGGACCGAGGGGGGCGCGCGAACCGAGGATGCGCCCGGTGATCCAGGTGCGCACCCGCCCGGCGCGCAACGGCACCACGCGCGCCTCGGCGACCAGCCGCGAACTGCCCGTGCTGCACAGCAGGACGGCGGCGGCGTGGTCTTGGAAGCGGGGGCGGCCGGACGCGGCCATGACCGTCATGCCGCCCATGGAGTGGCCGACGACGACCGCCTTCTCCCCGGGCGCGAGAGTCGCCGCGAGCACCGCTTCGAGATCGTCCGCCAGCGCCTGGGTGGTGCACGCGGGGCTCGCGGGACTGCGCCCGTGCCCCCTCTGGTCGTAGGCGATGACCCGGTGGTCGGCCGCCAGCTCCCGTACCTGGGCCGCCCAGAACGCCGTCGAGCAGGTCCAGCCGTGGGAGAGGACGACCGGGGGCGCGTTCTCCGGGCCGTGCACCTCGACGTGCAGCCGCGCGCCGTCGGCGGAGACGGCGGTGAGGGTGCGGGCGGGGACGGGCGGGGCGTAGGGGCCGCTCGTGACGGAGGCGGTGCGGCTCATGCGACGGCCTCGCTCTTGCGCGCGGGGGCCGTCACGGGCTTCCGGATCACCTCGTACTCCGCGAGGTCCACCCGCCGGGTCGCGCGCCGGAACTCGGTGGTCGTGCCCGGCCAGATGGTGGTGTTGCGGCCGCTCGCGTCCAGGTACCAGCTGGTGCAGCCGCCGGTGTTCCACACGGTCCGTTTCATGCGTTCCTGGACCTTGTGGTTCCAGGCCTCCACGGCGCCGGGCCGGGCGTCGAGGGCGGTACCGCCGCCGAGGACGTCGAGCTGGCGCAGATAGTCGGCCATGTAGTTCAGCTGGGACTCGATCATGAGGATCATGGAGGAGTTCCCGAGGCCGGTGTTGGGGCCGATGATCGTCATCCAGTTCGGGAACCCCGCCGCCGAGGCGCCGCGCAGCGCCTGCATACCGCTCTTCCAGGACTCGGCGAGCGTGACGCCCTCCGCGCCGACCACCCGCTCGGCGATGGGCATGTCCGTGACGTGGAAGCCCGTACCGAAGATGATCGCGTCGACCTCGGCCGCGGTGCCGTCGGCCGCCACGACCGTCGAGCCGCGGATCTCGCTCAGCCCGCTCGCGACGACGTCCACATTGGGCTTGGCCAGCGCCGGGTAGTACTCGCTGGACAGCAGGATCCGCTTGCAGCCGATGCGGTAGTCGGGGGTGAGCTTGGCGCGCAGGGCCGGGTCCTTGATGGCGCGGGCCATGTTCCGCTTGGCGAGCTGTTCGACGAGGCCGAGTTCGTCCGGGCGCTTGGTGAACGCCTGCACCTGCAACTCCCGGATGCCCCACAGCAGCCCGCGCCGGGCCTGGGCGGTGACGGGCAGCCGCCGGTGCAGCCACCGCTCGGCGCCGCTGATCGCCCGGTCGACGCGGGGCATCACCCACGGCGGGGTGCGCTGGAAGAGGGTGAGCCGGCCGGCCTGGGGCTGGATGGCGGGCACGATCTGGATCGCGGAGGCGCCGGTGCCGACCATGGCGACCCGCTTGCCGCGCAGGTCGTAGTCGTGGTCCCAGCGGGCGGAGTGGAACACCTTGCCCGGGAAGGAGTCGAGGCCCGGGATCTCGGGGACCTTCGGGTCGGACAGCGGCCCGGTGGCGGAGACCACGACGTCGGCGCTCAGCGCGCCGCGGGTGGTCTCGATGTTCCACCGCAGCTTGTCGTTGTCCCAGGTCATCAGCTTGACCTCGGAGTCGAAGCGGATGTGCGGGCGCAGTCCGAAAAGGTCGGTGACATGCTCCAGGTAGGCGCGGATGTGGCGCTGCCCGGAGAAGGTGCGCGGCCAGTCGGGGTTGGGCGCGAAGGAGAAGGAGTAGAGGTGCGAGGGCACGTCGCAGGCGCACCCGGGGTAACTGTTGTCCCGCCAGGTGCCGCCGACGCTGTCGGCGCGCTCCAGGACGACGAAGTCGGTGATCCCCTCGCGGCGCAGCCGGACGGCGGCCCCCAGACCGCCGAACCCGGACCCGATCACCGCCACCCGTACATGCTCGTGCTCGGCCATCCCGAAGCCTCCACGCATCACCTAGGACTCTGCCAGTGATTACTGGCGCAATGGGACTGTAGAGCAGCCGCGTACTGAGCGGTAGGGGGCGGGGGCGGGAAAGTTACCGGCGGTACACCATAGGCTGCGGGAGTGGCAGAGGACGCAGAACACCCCGGGGCCAGGCGTGAGTACCGCATGGAGGAGCTGGCCCGGCTGGCCGGCATCACCGTGCGCACCCTGCGCTTCTACCGCGAACGCAAGCTGATACCGCCACCCCGCCGAGAGGGCCGTATCGCCTGGTACGACGACCACCACCTGGCCCGGCTGCGCACCATCGCCGCCCTGCTGGAGCGCGGCCACACACTGAACGGCATCGCGGAGCTCGCGGACGCCCTCGACCAGGGCCGCGATGTCGCCGACCTGCTCGGCGTCGGCACCCCCACCGAGGAGGAGCCGGTCCGCCTCACCCCCGAGGAACTCGCCGCCCGCTTCGAGGGCGAGGTCACCCCGGAGAACCTCGCGGCCGCCATGGAGCTGGGCTACCTCGGCACCGACGGCGACGCGATCGTCCACATCAGCCGGCGCCTGCTGGACGTGTCGTCCGCACTGGTCCGCGAGGGCATCCCGCTCGCCGAGGTACTGGCGGCCGGCGCCCGTGTCCGCGAACACGCCGACGCCCTGGCCGAACTCTTCGCCGACCTGGTCCTGCGCCACGCCCCCGAGGAGGACCTGCCACGACTGCGCCCACTGGCCCGCAGTGTCGTGGAGGCGGAACTCTCACTGGCACTGGACCGCCGGCTGAACAAACCGGAGCAACGGCCTCAGAGGTCGTAGACGACCGTGACCGGCGCGTGGTCCGACCAGCGCTCGGCATGCGTGGCCGCGCGCTCCACCAGACCCTTGACCGCCTTGCCGGCCAGCCCGGGCGTGGCGACGTGGTAGTCGATACGCCAGCCGGAGTCGTTGTCGAAGGCCCGCCCCCGGTACGACCACCAGGTGTACGGCCCCTCGGCGTCGGGGTGCAGGGCGCGGACCACGTCGACGTACCCGCCCTCGCCGGCGGCGAACACCCGGCCGAGCCAGTCCCGCTCCTCGGGCAGGAAGCCGGAGTTCTTGGTGTTGCCGCGCCAGTTCTTCAGGTCGGCCTGCTGGTGGGCGATGTTCCAGTCGCCGCAGACGAGGACCTCGCGCCCGTCGGCGGCGGCCCGCTCCCGCAGCTCCTTCAGATGGGCGAGGAACGCGTCCATGAAGCGGATCTTCTCGTCCTGCCGCTCGGTACCGACCTCGCCGGAGGGGAGATAGAGGGAGGCGACGGTGACGCCGGGCAGCTCGGCCTCGACGTACCGTCCGCTGCCGTCGAACTCGGCGGAGCCGAAGCCGACCCGGACCCGGTCGGGCTCGCGCCGCGTGTAGAGGGAGACGCCCGCGCGGCCCTTGGCGGCGGCCGGGGCGTGCACCACGTACCAGCCGTCGGGCTGCCGGACCTCCTCGGGCAGCTGGTGCGGCTCGGCGCGCACCTCCTGCAGGCAGACCACATCCGCCTCGGTCCCGGCGAGCCACTCCACGAAGCCCTTCTTCGCGGCGGCCCGCAGTCCGTTCACGTTCACCGAGGTCACAGTCAGCACCAGGGCACGATACCGGCACACTGGTCCGGGTCCGCAAAATCACGGGCCCCCGCCTCCTGCATAGAAGTACGATACTCAGCATGATTATTCGCCGCGTTCGCTTCGATCACCCCGACGCCGTGAAGCTCAACGACGAGGTTCAGGCCGAGTACCACCTGCGCTACGGCGACGGGGGCGACGCCACGACCCTGGACGCCACGGACTTCGACCCGCCCCGGGGTGTGTACCTGATCGCGTACGACGAGCACGACCGCCCGGTGGCCACCGGCGGCTGGCGCAGCCAGGACCGCAACGAGGAGGGCAACGAGGACGGCGACGCAGAGCTGAAGCGGATGTTCGTCATCGAGGAGATGCGCGGCCGGGGCCTGGCCCGCCGGATCCTCGCGGCCCTGGAAGAGGACGCCCGCATGGCGGGCCGGGTCCGCATGGTCCTGGAGACCGGCACCAAGCAGCCGGAGGCCATAGCCCTGTACACCTCCAGCGGCTACGAGCCGTGCACCAAGTTCGGCTACTACCGCCACTACGAGGACAGCCTCTGCTACGCCAAGCGACTCTGAGCGACCGACGGCTCGGCGCGTCCGCGAGCCATCCGGGCCGCCTCCAGTGGCCCGGGTCCGCCCCCGGAAACGACGAAGATCCCGACCGGTCATGAAGACCGACGGGATCTCGTCGTGCAGTGGACCTGAGGGGATTTGAACCCCTGGCCCCCTCGATGCGAACGAGGTGCGCTACCGGACTGCGCCACAGGCCCTTGCAACGAGTGAAACTTTAGCATCCCGATCGGGGTGCTTGGAAATCCGCTCCCTGACTGGTCAGGGCGGGGATTCCGGAGGGTGACCTGGGTCACTCGTTGGCCGCGCGCGGGCGGTCGCCGTCCTCGTACTGGTCGAAGAGCGGCGTGCGTCCGCGTTCCCGCGCCCGCCGTGCCGAGGCCGCACGCCGGGCGTCACTGGGGCCGCCCGCCGGCTTCTCCCCGGCCGCGGGCGCCGGCACCCCCGCCTCGGCCTGCGGCGCCTGCGCCTCCTGCTCCGGGGCGACGGCGCTGGAGCGCGCCGAACTCCAGGTGTCGGGCGCGCCCAGGTCCACGTCGGAGGTGGCGCGCGGGGCGACCGGCGCGGTGACGTACGTCGGCAGGGGCACCGGCACCGGGTCCCAGCTGTCCCCGTGGCCGGGCCGGCGCTGCCGCTCGCGCTGCTGGTCGACCCACTCGGCGTGATCGGTCTGCTCGACGAGGGCGCGCCGGTCGGCGGCGAGCGCGGAGAGGCCGGTGTCCGTCCCGGTGGCCGGGGCTTCCTCCGTCTCGTCGGCGCCGGGGCCCGCGTCGAGCGGCGCGCGGCGGTGCGGCTGGCGCTCCCGCAGCCGCTGGGCCGCGGCCTCGGCGTGCAGGCGGTCCATCTGGTAGGCGAAGCGGCGGCGCTCCTGTGTCCGCAGGTAGGCGATGTACCCGCTCAGCAGGACCGCGGGCACGCCGGGCGCCCACAGGAAGGCGAGTCCGCCGACGGCGGCCACGATCGCGCCGAGGGTGAAGGCGAGGAAAAGCATCACCGTGGTGCGCCGGCGCCGGGCGAGCACCTTCGAGCGCCGGGCGCGCGCCGCGGCCGTCTGCGCCGAGGAAGCGTGCGCCGAGGGCGCGTGCTTCTGCGCCGGCACGAACACGGGGGCGGATTCGGGCGCCGGCTCGGGGGCCGGGTCGCGCGCCGGGTCGGCGTTGCCGGGCGGCTCGACCTCCGGCGCCGCCTGACGGCGGGTCGGAGGCACGGCGAAGGCCCGGACGTCCACCGCGTCGGTGACGGCGTCCGGATCGACGGCGTCCGGCTCCCCCTCCTGGGCGGAGCGCGCCTTCAGGTCCCTGGCGTACCGGCGCTCCATACCCGCCCGTCCGGACAGCAGCCGGATGGCGGTGCTGAAGCGTTCCGTCGGACGGGCCTCGTTCAGCTCGTCCTGCCTACGGAGCCACATCGGCACCAAGTAGGCGGCCCAGGCCCCGACAATGACTGCGTAGATGAGGCCGCTGCTGCTCACGCCTCACACGGTAGAGGGGTTTGCGTGAGGCCATCCGCCAATTGGGCCGGTGTGTCGCACGATCTGGCTGATATTTCGAGCATTTTTTTCGGCGGTGTGATCAGTTCAATTTCGAACACATTTTCAATTTACTGTTCTGATCACTGGCTCTCGGTGCGCTGGGCCCCTTGCGAGCGTGCCCGCTTCCAGCGCGCGAGCAACCCGTCGGGCACCTCTTCCGCGGTGAGCGCGAAGACGAGATGGTCGCGCCACGCGCCGTCGATGTGCAGATAACGCGGCCGGAGCCCCTCCTCGCGGAATCCGAGTTTCTCGACCACCCGCCGGCTCGGCCGGTTCTCGGGGCGAATGCAGACCTCGATGCGGTGCAGACCGACGGTGCGGAAACAGTGGTCCACCGCGAGCGCGACGGCCGTCGGCATCACCCCGCGTCCGGCCACCGCCTCGTCCACCCAGTAGCCGACGTGACCCGAGCACATCGACCCCCAGGTGATCCCGGCGACCGTCAACTGCCCGACCAGCCGCCCTTCGTACTCGATGACGAACGGCAGCATCCGGCCCGCCCCGGCCTCCGAGCGCAGGTGCCGGACCATCTGGCGGTAGGTCGGCCGGTGCACGATCGGCCCGCTCGGTGTGGGCGGCGGGATCGTCGCCTCCCAGGGGCGCAGCCACTCGCGGTTGCGCCGGTTCACCTCGCGCCAGGCCCGCTGGTCGCGCAGCTTTATCGGCCGGAGGACGACATCGCCGTCCGCCAGTACGACGGGCCAGGAAGGGCTGTTCAGCTCGCACCCCCGCTGCTTTCGGGTCTGGGGTGGTCACCGCCGCGGATCTGGTCGACGGCGTGGGCCAGCAGGGGCTCCAGTACGGCGAGGCCGTCGCGCACACCGCCGCTCGAGCCGGGCAGGTTGACGATCAGCGTCCGCCCGGCGACCCCGGCCAGGCCCCGGGACAGCGCGGCGGTCGACACCTTGTCCCGCCCGTGGGCGCGGATGGCCTCCGCGATGCCCGGCACCTCGTAGTCGATCACCGCGCGGGTCGCCTCGGGGGTGCGGTCGGTGGGCGAGACGCCGGTGCCGCCGGTGGTGACGACGGCGTCGTACCCGGACTCGACGCCCTCGCGCAGGGCCGCTTCGACGGGGGCGCCGTCGGGGACGACCCGGGGGCCGTCGACGTCGAACCCGAAGCTCCTGAGGCCGTCGGCGACCAGGGGGCCGCCCTTGTCCTCGTAGACACCGGCGGCGGCCCTGTTGGAGGCGGTGATCACCAGAGCGCGGTAGGTCATGCCCGGCTCCAGTCGCCCGACTTGCCGCCCGTCTTCTCCTCCACCCGTACGTCCGTGATGACCGCTCCCTTGTCGACCGCCTTGACCATGTCGATCACGGTGAGCGCGGCGACCGTCACCGCGGTGAGGGCCTCCATCTCGACGCCCGTGCGGTCCGTCGTCTTCACGGTGGCCCGGATCTCCACGGCGTCGTCCGCGACCGACAGATCCAGTGTCACACCGGACACCGACAACGGGTGGCACAGCGGGATCAGATCCGGGGTGCGCTTGGCACCCATGATCCCGGCGATGCGCGCGGTGGCGAGGGCGTCCCCCTTGGGCACCCCCTCACCGCGCAGCAGCTCGACCACGCGGGGGGACACGAGGACCCGGCCGCTGGCGCGGGCGGTGCGCGCGGTCACGTCCTTTGCGGATACGTCGACCATGCGGGCCGCGCCCGCGTCGTCGATGTGCGTCAGTCGGTCCTGCGAACTCATGGTGGCGGCGCTCCCGGTCCGGGCCCGTCGCAGTGCGGTGCACGGGCCTGCTGTCCGCGACACCGTACCGCCAACCAGGAGGGCTCAGCCGAGCAGGACCACCTCGACCTCGGTGCCGGGCTCGGCGGACTCCATGTCCTCGGGCAGGACGATCAGCGCGTCGGCCTGGGCCAGCGCCGCGATCAGGTGGGAGCCGGAGCCGCCGACGGGGATCACCTCGCCGTCGGCGTACGACCCGCGCAGGAACTGCCGGCGGCCCTTGGGCGAGCGGAGGGCCTGGTCCGCCTTCAGGGTGGCCCGGGTGCGGGGCCGGTGGACGTCCTCCAGGCCCATCAGGGTGCGGATCGCGGGGCGGACGAACAGCTCGAAGGAGACGTACGACGACACCGGGTTCCCGGGCAGCGCCAGCAGCGGTGTGTGGTCGGGGCCGATGGAACCGAAGCCCTGCGGCTTGCCGGGCTGCATGGCGAGCTTGCGGAACTCCACGCCGCTGCCCGCCTCGTCCGCGTCCCCGGCGTACGACAGCGCCTCCTTGACGACGTCGTACGCCCCGACGCTCACCCCGCCCGTGGTCACCAGCAGGTCCGCGCGGATGAGCTGGTCCTCGATGGTGGTGCGGAGGGTCTCGGCGTCGTCGGCGACGGCACCCACCCGGTAGGCGATGGCGCCCGCGTCCCGCGCGGCGGCGGTCAGGGCGAAGCTGTTGGAGTCGTAGATCTGGCCGGCGGCCAGCTGCTCGCCGGGCTGGACGAGTTCGCTGCCGGTGGACAGCACGACCACGCGCGGGCGCGGGCGCACCCGGACCGTGCCGCGGCCGATCGCGGCGAGCAGCGCGATCTGCGGCGGGCCGAGGACCGTCCCGGCCGCCAGGGCGAGGTCCCCGGCCTTCACGTCGCTGCCCTTGGCCCGCACGTGCGCGCGTGCCTCGGCGGGGCGGTACACGTGCACCTGCCCCTCGGCGCCCTCCGGGGCCAGGCTGCGCGCCCGCATGCCGCTCACCGGGCCCTCGCCGAGCCCGCCGTCGGTCCACTCGACGGGGACGACGGCCTCGGCGCCGGGCGGCAGCGGCGCGCCCGTCATGATGCGCGCGGCCTGTCCGGGGCCGACCCGGACCAGGTCGGCCGCGCCCGCCGCGACGTCCCCGACGACCTCCAGGACGGCCGGGAACTCCTCGCCGACGCCCGCCACGTCCGCGACCCGCACCGCGTACCCGTCCATGGAGCTGTTGTCGAACGGGGGCAGGGACACCGGCACCGTGACGTCGTCGACCAGGACGCAGCCCTGGGCGTCGAGCAGTTGCAGCTCGATGGGTTCGAGAGGGCGGACGGTCGAGAGGATGTCCTCCAGGTGCTCGTCCACCGACCACAGGTCGTCCGGGCCGGCGGTGCGGGTCGCGGCGCTGCTCAAGATTGCTGCATCTCCTCGGCTACGAAACTGCGGAGCCAGGTCCGGAAGTCCGGGCCCAGGTCTTCACGTTCGCACGCGAGTCTGACAATGGCACGCAGATAGTCGCTGCGGTCCCCGGTGTCGTAGCGGCGGCCCTTGAAGACGACGCCGTGCACGGGGCCGCCGACCTTCTCGTCCTGCGCGAGCTGCTGGAGGGCGTCGGTGAGCTGGATCTCGCCGCCCCGGCCCGGCTCGGTCGTGCGCAGTATGTCGAAGATGTGCGGGTCGAGGACGTAGCGGCCGATGACCGCGTAGTTCGACGGGGCGTCCACCGGGTCGGGCTTCTCGACCAGTCCGGTGACCTTCACGACGTCGCCGTCGGCGGTGGCCTCCACGGCCGCGCAGCCGTAGAGGTGGATCTGCTCGGGCGCGACCTCCATGAGGGCGATGACGCTGCCGCCGTGCTGCTCCTGGACGTCGATCATGCGCCGCAGCAGCGGGTCCCGCGGGTCGATCAGGTCGTCACCGAGGAGGACGGCGAAGGGCTCGTGGCCGACGTGCGGGGCGGCGCACAGCACGGCGTGGCCGAGACCCCTGGGGTCGCCCTGGCGCACGTAGTGCATGGTCGCCAGGTCGCTGGACTCCTGCACCTTGGCGAGCCGCTCGGCGTCGCCCTTCTTCTCCAGCGCCGATTCCAGCTCGTAGTTGCGGTCGAAGTGGTCCTCCAGGGGGCGCTTGTTGCGCCCGGTCACCATGAGGACGTCGTCGAGCCCCGCCGACACGGCCTCCTCGACCACGTACTGGATCGCCGGCTTGTCTACGACCGGCAGCATCTCCTTGGGAGTGGCTTTGGTAGCCGGCAGGAACCGGGTGCCGAGGCCGGCCGCGGGAATGACAGCCTTGCTGATCCTGGAGTGGGACTGAGTCATGCCCGCCACCCTATCCGGTGCCTTTGTTGGGAATCTGTGGCTCCGGTTGCTTGACCCTCATATGACCTGCATTAAGAAGGGCGCGAGAACGACCAGTGGAACACGACGGACGTACGGACGAGCCTGACAAGCGCATGTTGCGGCGGGAGTTCCTCTCGGTGAGGAACAGGTTGACGGCGGATGACGTGCGGGAGGCGGGCCGTGCACTGGCGGAGCGCGCCCTGGAGCTGCCCGAGCTGGCGCACGGTCGCACGGTGGCGGCGTACGTCTCCGTGGGGAGCGAGCCCGGCACGCTCGCTCTGCTCGACGTGCTGCGCGCGCGGGGCGTGCGCGTCCTGCTCCCCGCGCTCCTGCCCGACAACGACCTCGACTGGGGCGAGTACACCGGCCCCGACTCCCTCGCGCGCGTCCAACATGGCGGAAAAATGGCGCTCTTCGAGCCCTCCGGAGCGCGGCTGGGACCGGACGCCGTGACGGCCGCGGACGTCGTCCTGCTGCCCGGGCTCGCGGTGGACGCGCGCGGGATGCGCCTGGGACGCGGCGGAGGGTCGTACGACCGCGTCCTCGCCCGCCTGGAGCGCGCGGGCGCACACCCCCGGCTCGTGGTGCTGCTGTACGACACGGAGGTCGTCGCCCGGGTCCCGGCGGAGGCGCACGACAAGCCGGTGCACGCGGTGGTGACGCCGTCGGGAGTGCGCAGCTTCCCGGGCCCTGGGCCGGACCCGTCCCGCTGATGCGGAACGGCCCTCCACGCGCGTGCGTGGAGGGCCGTTCCGCGGTCGGCCGCCTCAGGGGGCGGTCACGGCTTGAGGACGAGGGTGTCGCTCGTGCTCTGGTCCACCGCCTTGCCCGAGAACGACCAGGGCAGCAGCTCGCCCTTGGCCCACTTGCCCGTCTGGTCCGTGTAGTGCGCGCTGAACGCGTGCCCGGAGGCGCCGCTCAGGTTGATCCACTTGGACTTGTCGAGGTCGGCGAGGTTGACCACCATCCGCATGGACGGCACCCACACCACGTTGTAGCCGCCGGCGGCGTTCCAGCCGGACGCGTTCACCGTGGACTCGCCGCCGCTGAGCTTCCAGGGGCCGCGGTTCAGGAGGTACTGCAGGACCTTGGGACCCTCGGTGCCGAGTGTCTGGTTCTTCAGGAACAGTCGGTGCAGGCGGCCCCAGCTCCAGGTGTCGATGTCCTTGCCGAGCTTGGCGGTCAGCTCCCAGCGGGCGTCGATCATCGCCCGGCGGAAGAGCTGGTCGCGGTTGTCGGCGCCGGGCCGGGTGCCCGACTTGGGCGTCTTCCACCAGTCGCTGTCCGGCTTGTCCATCAGGGTGCGCACGACCTCGAACCAGCGGTCGCCGCCGTCCGGCTGCGCCTGGTCGGCGTCGCGCTGACCGCACTCGCGCACCTTGGTGTCGTCGTCCACCGGGCCGGTGCTGTCGATCTTGTCGACCCACAGGCACTGCCCCTTGACGCGCACCTCCTTGGGGAGCTTGTTGCCGAAGGAGAGCTTGAGGATGTTGCGCCAGACGGCGTTGAAGTACGCGGCCGCCGCCGAGTCGGCTTCCTGGGTGTAGTCCCAGCCCTCCAGCAGCTTCTGCGCCTCGCGGACGTCCGGGTCGTCCAGGTTGATCTTCAGCAGCTTGGGCACCAGCAGCTTGGCGATCTCGCTGCTGTTGTCCAGCTGCATCTGGCGCATGTCGTCGGTCGAGATCCTGCCGCCGTCCTTGATCTTGGACTCGATCAGGTCGGAGATGCGCTGGCTGCGGGTGCCGTAGGCCCAGTCGGTGGTGAGGGTGTACGGGTACTTCTCCGGGTCGACCACGGCCTGGTTGGCGGTGACGATGTAGCCGCGCTTGGGGTCGTACTCGTAGGGCAGCTCGTCCTGCTTGATGAAGCCCGTCCAGCGGTACTTCGAGTCCCAGCCCGGTGCCGGGATGGCGCCGGTGTCCTTGGCGGAGCGGGTGGGGATCTTGCCGGGCAGGGTGTAACCGATGTGGTTGTCCGTGCTGGCGAAGACCAGGTTCTGCGAGGGCACGTCGAACAGGGCCGCCGCCGCGCGGAAGTCGTTCCAGTCCCCGGCCTTGTCGAGGGCGAACACGGCGTCCATGGTCGTGCCCGGGTCGAGCGCGGTCCACCTGAGGGCGATGCCGTAGCCGTCGCCCCGGTCGGGCGCGGCGGTGTTCACCGAGGCCTTCTTGCCGACCTGGACGAGTTCGTCGTCACGGTCGGACAGCAGCGGCATCCCGTCCTGGGTCTGGCGGACGACGATCGTCTTGGCCTTGCCGCCGGCGACCTTGATGGTCTCCTCGCGGGTCTTGAACGGGCGGACCTTGCCGTCGTACAGGTAGCCGTTCGCGCTCACCTTCTCCAGGTAGAGGTCGGTGACGTCGACGCCGGAGTTGGTCAGGCCCCAGGCGATCTTCGCGTTGTGGCCGATGATCACACCGGGCATGCCGGCGAACGTGTAGCCCGTGACGTCGTACTGGCACTTGCCGGAGACGGTCCGGCAGTGCAGGCCCATCTGGTACCAGACGGACGGCAGGGACGCCGACAGGTGCGGGTCGTTGGCGAGCAGCGGCTTGCCCTTGACGGTGTACTTCCCGGCGACCACCCAGGAGTTGGAGCCGATGCCCTGGCCGTTCACGCCGACGGCCGTCGGCAGGTCGTCCAGGACGTTGTAGAGGCCGCCCAGCTGGCTCGTGAGGCCCGAACCGGTCCCGGCCGAGGCCGAGGAGCCGGTCGTGCCCGTCGTGCCCGCGGAGGAGCCCGTGGCGCCCGTGGTGCCCTGCGAGCCGGTGACGCCGCCCGTCGTGCCCTGCGTGCCGCCCGTCGCCCCCTGCGAGGAGCCGGTGGCGCCGCCCTGCTGGAAGGCCTTGGTCAGCTCGTCGTACTGGCCCTCCTGGACGATCGGCTTGTTACGGCTGTACGGGTACGCCGGGTACAGGTCCTGGATCTGCTGCGGGCCGAGGCGGCTGGTCATCAGGGCGCGGTCGATCTCGTCCTGCATGTTGCCGCGCAGGTCCCAGGCCATCGCCTTCAGCCACGAGACGGAGTCGACCGGGGTCCACTTCTGCGGCTGGTAGTCGTTGGTGAAGCCCAGGGCCGCGTACTCCAGGGAGATCTCCTTGCCGCTCTTGCCCTGGAGGTAGGCGTTGACCCCCTTGGCGTAGGCCTGGAGGTACTTCTTGGTGGCGGGCGACAGCTTGGTGTCGTACTCCTGCTGGGCGATCCGGTCCCAGCCGAGGGTGCGCAGGAATTCGTCGTTCTCGACCTGGCTCTTGCCGAACATCTCCGACAGGCGCCCGGAGGTCATGTGCCGGCGCACGTCCATCTCGTAGAACCGGTCCTGCGCCTGGACGAAGCCCTGCGCCATGAACAGGTCCTCGTCCGAGGAGGCGTAGATCTGCGGGATGCCGTAGCCGTCCCGCTTGACGTCGACCGGTCCGGACAGGCCGTCGAGCCTGATCGTTCCCGTGGTCTGCGGGAAGGAGGCGCGAACCGTGCTGATCGACCAGTACGCCCCGTAGGCGACGCCACCGATGATGGCCAGAACCAGCACAAGCACGATCAGTCGGGCTTTGCGCCCCTTCTTCCTGCCGGACTTGCCGGGCGTGGCACTCGCACTCGTGGTGGCGGTGTCACCCGTTGTGGCGGTGGTGTTGGGGGGCATCGCTGTCCTTGCTGTCCTAACGCGAGCGGCAGGTCGGGCTGTGACTTTGAATGAGCGCTGGAGCAACCATAGGCGCAGGGCCCTGTCCCGCTTGACGCGGAGTCGGGAACCAGCGCGCACGAGCGTTCGATCTTGCCTCGGCGAACGTCAAGAAAGCGTCAAGACTTAGGTAAGCTAACGAAGTAACCGGAGATCACTTGCCCGATCCGAGGAGGAACGCCCGCTGACTGTCCACCACCTCAACCAGCTCCTGCTCGTCTGCTCCGTCGTACTGCTCGTCGCCGTCGCGGCCGTCCGGATCTCCTCGCGCAGCGGGCTCCCCAGCCTGCTCGTCTACCTGGGGATCGGCGTCCTCATGGGCCAGGACGGCATCGGCGGCATCCACTTCAACAGCGCCGAAGTGACCCAGGTCATGGGATACGCGGCCCTGGTCGTGATCCTCGCCGAGGGCGGTCTGGGCACGAAGTGGAAGGAGATCCGGCCGGTTCTGTCCTCCGCCTCCGTGCTGGCGACGGCGGGCGTCGCGATCAGCGTCGGTGTCACCGCGGCGGGCGCGCACTATCTGGTCGGGCTGGAATGGCGGCAGGCGCTCATCATCGGCGCGGTGGTCTCGTCGACGGACGCGGCGGCGGTCTTCTCGGTCCTGCGGAAAATCCCCCTCCCCGCGCGCGTGACGGGAACCCTGGAGGCGGAGTCCGGCTTCAACGACGCCCCGGTGGTCATCCTGGTCGTCGCCTTCTCCACGGCCGGCCCGGTCGAGCACTGGTACCTCCTGCTCGGCGAGATCGCCCTGGAGCTGGCCATCGGCGCGGCCATGGGCATCGCGGTGGGCTGGTTCGGCGCCTGGGGGCTGCGGCACGTCGCCCTGCCCGCCTCGGGCCTCTACCCGATCGCCGTGATGGCCATCGCCGTCACCGCGTACGCCGCCGGCGCCCTGGCCCACGGCAGCGGCTTCCTCGCCGTCTACCTGGCCTCCATGGTCCTCGGCAACGCCAAGCTGCCCCACTGGCCCGCCACCCGCGGCTTCGCGGAGGGGCTCGGCTGGATCGCGCAGATCGGCATGTTCGTCGTCCTCGGCCTGCTGGTCACCCCGCACGAGCTCGGCGACGACGTCTGGCCCGCCCTGGTCATCGGCCTGGTGCTGACGATGGTGGCTCGCCCGCTGAGCGTGACCGGCAGCCTGGCGCCGTTCCGGGTGCCGTGGCGCGAGCAGGCCCTGATGTCCTGGGCCGGACTGCGCGGCGCCGTGCCCATCATCCTGGCGACCATTCCCATGGTGAACGGCGTCGACGCCAGCCGCCGCATCTTCAACATCGTCTTCGTCCTGGTCGTCGTCTACACCCTCGTCCAGGGACCGACCCTGCCCTGGCTGGCCCGCACCCTGCGGCTGGGCGAGACGGGCGAGGCCGCCGACCTCGGCATCGAGTCGGCTCCGCTGGAGCGGTTGCAGGGGCACCTGCTGTCCGTCTCCATCCCCGCGGGCTCCCGGATGCACGGCGTGGAGGTCAGCGAACTGCGGCTGCCGCCCGGCGCGGCCGTCACGCTGGTCGTGCGCGAGGAAAAATCGTTTGTTCCGCTGCCCACGACGGTGCTCCGGCGCGGCGACGAACTGCTGGTCGTCGCCACCGACCCGGTCCGCGACGCGGCGGAACGGCGCCTGCGCGCGGTCGCCCACGGCGGCAAGCTGGCGGGCTGGCTGGGCACGGACGACAACCAGAGGTGAGCCCCGCGGCAATCCCCAGCGAGCCCCTCGGCAATCACAGGTGAGCCCTGCGACGGTGCTCACTTTCACAGGGGCACAAGCCATGATCCCTGTAGTATTAAGGCACCCTGATCGAACCAACTCTGCCTGATGCAGAGCTGGCGCGACCGTATGGCGGCCGGGACGCCCTAGGCAGTGGCACCGGTATCTACCGCAGTTCCGCGCAAGAGGACAGCTCTCGGCGCCCCCGCACGGGCGCGCTACCAGGCGGAAGAAAGGCACGGGCCGTGGCATCCACGGTCACCACCGAGCCGGCGGAGAACCCGTCAGCCTCGTCCCGCCCGGGATACGGACAGCTGCTGCGCACCCGCGGCGCCTGGACCTTCCTGCTCCCCGGCTTCGCGGCACGCCAGCCGTTCGCCATGCTCACGCTCTCCATCGTGCTGCTCGTCCAGCACACCACCGGCTCCTACGGCGCCGCGGGCGCCGTCGCGGCCGCCACCGGCGTCTCCATGGCGCTGTTCGCGCCCTACAGCGGCCGCCTCGCCGACCGCTACGGCCAGCGCGCCGTCCTGGTCCCCGGCGTCCTGGTGCACACCCTCGCCGGCCTCTCCCTGACGGCGCTCGCGCTGGCACACGCGCCCCTGTGGGCGCTGTTCCTGGCGGCCGTCCCGACCGGCGCCTCGGTGCCGCAGGTCGGCCCGATGGTGCGGGCGCGCTGGGGCGTGAAGCTCCAGGGCTCGCCCCTGATGACCACCGCGGCGGCGTTCGAGTCGGTCACCGACGAGCTGACCTTCGTCTTCGGCCCCCTGCTGGCGACCGCCCTGTGCACCGCCGTGACACCGGCGGCGGGCCTGGTCACGGAGGCCGCGCTGACCCTCGTCGGCGGGCTGCTGTTCGCCGCGCAGAAGAGCACGCAGCCGGCGGTGTCCGGTGACAGCGGGCACGCGCGCGTGCGGCACGCCTCCGCGCTGCGCGTCCCGGGCGTGCGCGTGCTGGTCGTCACCTTCCTGGGCATCGGCTCGGTCTTCGGCGGCATGCAGGTCTCGCTCGCGGCCTTCACCGAGTCCATCGGCGAGCCCGGCCTGAACGGCGTCCTGTACGGCGTCTTCGCCGCCGGCAACATGCTGTCCGGCATCGCCTGCGGCGCGATCGCCTGGAAGGCGGCCCCCCAGAAGCGCATCGTGATCGGTTACACGGCCCTCGCGCTGGCGGCGTCCGCGCTGTGGACGGCCCACTCGGTGCTGCTGCTCGCCGCGCTCGGCCTGCTGGTCGGCATGTGCATCGCGCCCTCGCTGATCACGGGCTACACGCTGGTCGAGAGCCTGGTCCCGGCCGGTGCCCGCACCGAGGCCTTCACCTGGCTGACCGGTGCCGTCGCGCTCGGCCAGGCCGCCGCCGTGACGGTCGCCGGACAGCTGGAGGACCGGCTGTGGGACGGCGCCGGGTTCCTGGTGCCGATGGCCGGCACCGTGCTCGCACTGGTGACCCTGGTGACGCTGCGGTCCCGGCTGGTCCCGCGGCACGCGAACCGCACGGTCGCGCGTGGCGTCGGTCACCGCGTGCCGGTCACGGTGGACTGATCCCCGGGAATACGTCACTATGGACCGTCGTTAGCACTCATTGAGTGAGAGTGCCAGGAGGAAGACAGTGCCGACCTACCAGTACCAGTGCACCGAGTGCGGCGAGGGCCTTGAGGCGGTGCAGAAGTTCACCGACGACGCTCTGACCGAGTGCCCCAGCTGCAAGGGCCGCCTGAAGAAGGTGTTCTCCGCGGTCGGCATCGTCTTCAAGGGCTCCGGGTTCTACCGCAACGATTCCCGCGGCTCCACGTCGAGCAGCACCCCGGCGTCGAAGCCGGCCGGCTCCTCGTCCGACTCGAAGACGTCCTCGTCGTCCACGTCGACGTCCTCGACGTCCTCGTCCGGCTCCGCCAGCAGCTCGGCCGCCTGACAACTCACGTCCGGACCCTGCCGTCGCCCGACGGCAGGGTCTTCGGCGTTCCCCGGCGCCCGCTCCCCCGCGCTGTCGCGGGCCGCTAGTGTGCTGGTCATGGCGAACGCAGAGATCGGCGTAATCGGCGGTTCGGGTTTCTACTCGTTCCTGGACCACGTGACCGAGGTCCAGGTGGACACCCCCTACGGAGCGCCCAGCGACTCCCTCTTCCTCGGCGAGATCGCCGGCCGGCGGGTCGCCTTCCTGCCCCGGCACGGCCGTGGCCACCACCTGCCGCCCCACCGCATCAACTACCGCGCCAACCTGTGGGCGCTGCGCTCGGTCGGCGTCCGGCAGGTGCTGGGCCCCTGCGCGGTCGGCGGGCTGCGCCCGGAGTACGGCCCGGGCACCCTGCTCGTCCCGGACCAGTTCGTGGACCGTACGAAGTCCCGGGCACAGACGTACTTCGACGGGCTGCCGCTGCCCGACGGCACCGTGCCGAACGTCGTGCACGTGTCCATGGCCGACCCCTACTGCCCCACCGGGCGGGCCGTCGCGCTGAAGGCGGCCCGCGGCCGGGACTGGGAACCGGTGGACGGCGGCACCCTGGTCGTGGTCGAGGGCCCGCGCTTCTCCACGCGCGCCGAATCGCTGTGGCACCGGGCACAGGGCTGGTCGGTGGTGGGCATGACCGGCCACCCCGAGGCCGCGCTCGCCCGTGAGCTGGAGCTGTGCTACACGTCCCTGACCCTGGTCACCGACCTCGACGCGGGCGCCGAGACCGGGGAGGGCGTCTCGCACGAGGAGGTGCTGGAGGTCTTCGCGGCCAACGTGGACCGGCTGCGGGGCGTGCTGTTCGACGCGGTGGCGGCTCTGCCGGCGACCGGGGAGCGGGACTGCCTGTGCGTGAACGCGCTGGGCGGGATGGATCCGGGGTTCGAGCTGCCGTAGGCCGCCAGGAGAGGGAACGGGAGCGGGAGCGGGACCGGGCGGAACTTCTCGTTCGGGTGGGCGAGTTGTCCACAACCGGTCGGTGATCCACCGGCTCCGGCGGGATCCGGCGCGAGGCCCCATCGTGGGAGCGCAAGCCGAACTCCTCGTCGCAGGCGGTGACCCCATGCCTTCGCCCATGCCTTCACCCATGTCTTCGCCCACCCCGTCCCCGCTCTCCTCGCCCCCGCATCCCCTCCGGCTCCCGCGCCCGCTGGGCACGGACGCTCCGCCGACCCGTGAGGTGCCCCCGTTCGACCCGGTGCGGGTGCGCGGCGGGCGGTACCGGCTGCAACGGCTGGTACGGCATCGCCGGCGGGCCGTCGCGGCCGGCCTCGCGGTGACCGCGGCGGCGCTCGTGGCGGCGGGCCCCGGGGCCGGTACGGAACCAAGTGGCAGGGAGCGGCCCCGCGGCCACCCGGTGGCGGAGCCCGCCCGAGGGCACCCGGGCACGGAACCGGTACCGGGGCACGCGGGGGCGGGTCCTCTACGACGGCACCCGGTGGTCGAGGCGGTGTCGGCGCCGGTGCGGATCGCCGACGCGGCGACGGTGCGGCTGCTCCGGCCCGGTGACCGCGTCGACGTGATCGCCGCGGCGGACCCGTCGGCCGGGGGCGGGCCCCGGGTGCTCGCGCGGGGGGTGCGGGTGACCGAGGTCCCGGAGGTGCCGGAGCCGTCGGCCGGCGCGGCCGAGAGCGGGGCGCTGGTCGTGCTGGCGGTGCCGCGGGCCGCGGCGGCCCGGCTGGTCGGCGCGGGCGCCACCGCACGCCTGGCGGTGACGCTGTGCTGAACCAGTTGCCGTGCGTTCTCGGCGGCTTGCTGTCAAGTCCCTCGATCGAGCGATGGGGGTGGACACACCGGCCGCACCGTGCCGTAGGTTGCGGAGCGTTTCGTTCCACACCCTGTGCATGCGAGGAGAGTCCCCTAGGTGAGCGCGAAGCAGGAACCGAGCGTCTGGCAGGGCTTCAAGGCCTTCCTGATGCGCGGCAACGTCGTCGATCTGGCGGTCGCGGTGGTCATCGGCGCGGCCTTCACGAACATCGTCAACTCGGTGGTGAAGGGGATCATCAACCCGCTGGTCGGAGCGATCGGCACGAAGAACCTCGACAGTTACAGCGCCTGCCTGAAGGACCCGTGCCAGGTGGGCGCGGACGGCACGGTCAAGAGCGGGGTGCCGATCATGTGGGGCTCCGTCCTGGGCTCCACGCTCAGCTTCGTGATCACCGCTGCGGTGGTGTACTTCCTGATGGTGCTGCCGATGTCGAAGTACCTGGCCCGGCAGGCGGCCCGGAAGGCGGCGCGCGAGGGCACGAAGGAGGTCATCGAGGTGACCGAGCTGGAGGTGCTCAAGGAGATCCGCGACGCCCTGGTCGCGCAGCGTGGGGCCGGGCACGACGAGCGCTAGCGGCGCCGCGGCGGACGGCTCAGAGGTGGTGGGGCGGCTTCTCGTCCAGGAAGCGCCGCAGGTCGGCGGCGCTGTCGCCGTCCGGGCGCTCGCCCCAGCCGCGGTCGGTGTCGTCCGAGGACTGCTGGTCCAGCGGGTCGTCGAAGACCAGCGCGGGCTTCGGATCGCGCGGCTCGGGCTCGGGGGCGGTGCTCATGCCACCAGGGTACGGCGCCCACCGGTCCGGCCCGGCGGTCTGCTCCCCCCTGACGCCCGCCGCCCCTCCCCCAGCGCTTGTGAATGCGTTCACAAGATTTCGGGGCGGTTTTCTGCTGTGCTGGGACCATGACGTCGAGTTCCGCCCCGGCGCCCGCCCCCTCGGGCGCACCACAGCCCTCCGGCCCCCTGCGAAGGCTCACCGCGCGCGGGCGCGACGAGGCACACCGCGTCGCCTCCCCGCTGGAGCTGTTCTTCGACCTGTGCTTCGTCGTGGCGATCGCGCAGGCGGGCGTGCAACTGGTGCACGCCGTCGCGGAAGGGCACGCGGGCGAGGGCATCCTCAACTACGCGATGGTGTTCTTCGCCATCTGGTGGGCCTGGATGAACTTCAGCTGGTTCGCCTCGGCGTACGACAACGACGACGCGCTCTACCGGGTCGTCACCCTGGTGCAGATCGCCGGCGTCCTGGTCCTGGCCGCCGGCATCTCCCGGGCCGCCGCGCAGCACGACTTCCTGCTGGTCTGGCTCGGCTATGTGATCATGCGGCTGGCGATGGCCTCGCAGTGGCTGAGAGCCGCGAGATCGGCCACGGGCGCGGAACGGACCACCGCGCTGCGGTACGCGTACGGCGTGCTGCTGTGCCAGGTCGGCTGGCTCGGCCTGGTGCTGCTGCCCGAACCGTACCGGCCGTGGGTGTTCCTCGTGATGCTGATCGCGGAACTGTACGTGCCGCTGTACGCCGAGAAGGTCCAGGAGACCTCTTGGCACCCGCACCACATCGCCGAGCGGTACGGCCTGTTCACGATCATCGTGCTCGGCGAGACGATCGCCGCGGCGACGGTCGCCGTGAAGTCGGGCGTGGACGAGCACGACGCGCTGGGCGAGCTGCTGCCCATCGCGGCGGGCGGGCTGCTGATCGTCTTCGCCGCGTGGTGGATCTACTTCGTGGTGCCCATCCACGGGCACCTGCGCTCCACGCGGCGGGCGTTCGTCTGGGGGTACGGGCACTACCTGGTCTTCGCCTCGGCGGCGGCGATCGGCGCGGGTCTGGAGGTGGCCGTGGAGCAGGCGGTCGGCAAGGCGCACATCTCCACGCTGTCCGCCTCGGCCGCCGTCACCCTGCCGACCGCGCTGTACCTGCTGACCGTGTGGGCACTGCACTCCCGCCACTTCAAGGTCGGCCTCGCCCAGCAGCTCGTCCTCCCGGTCACGGCTCTGCTGGTCATCTGCTGCACCTTCCTGGGCGAGTGGGCGGTGCTCGTGGCGGGGCTCGTGTCCTCGGCGGCGGTGGCGACCGGGGTGATCCTGACGGCGCGCATGGCCGCCCGGGAACGCGAGGCGGGCGCCGCCGCCCCGGCCGCCTGAGTCCTTCGGCCGGGGGCGCCGGCTGGGCCAGACTGGCGTCCATGACAGCTGACGCTTTGACGGATGTCGCCGGGCTGCGGGTGGGGCACGCCACCCGCAGCGGCGACGGCTGGCTCACCGGTACCACGGTCGTCCTCGCCCCCGAGGGCGGCGCCGTCGCCGCCGTGGACGTGCGCGGCGGCGGCCCCGGCACCAAGGAGACCGACGCGCTCGACCCGCGCAACGTGGTGCAGAAGGTCGACGCCGTCGTGCTGACCGGGGGCAGCGCGTACGGGCTCGACGCGGCCTCCGGGGTGATGGCCTGGCTGGAGGAGCAGGGGCGCGGGGTGCCGGTGGGGGTGGATCCGGCGCATGTCGTGCCGGTGGTGCCGGCCGCGTGCGTCTTCGACCTGGGGCGCGGCGGCGACTTCCGGGCGCGTCCGGACGCGGCGACGGGACGCGCGGCGGTCGAGGACGCGGCGGCCTCTGTGCCGGGTGCGCGGGTTCCGCAGGGGTGCGTCGGCGCCGGCACGGGCGCCGTCGCCGGGCGGCTCAAGGGCGGGGTGGGCACCGCGAGTACGGTGCTCGCCTCGGGGACCACCGTGGCGGCGCTGGTGGTCGCGAACGCGGCGGGGGCGGTGCTGGATCCCGAAACGGGCGCGTTGTACGGCGAGTTGTTCCAGGGGCGGGTGGAGTACCCGGACGAGCGCGTGCACGCCGCCGCGCTCCGGCGCCTGGACGAGGCCGCCGCCGGAAACGCGCCCGCGCCGCTCAACACGACGCTGGCGGTGGTCGCCACGGACGCGGACCTCACCAAGGCGCAGGCCCAGAAACTGGCGGGCACGGCGCACGACGGGATCGCGCGCGCCGTGCGCCCGGTGCACCTCCTGCACGACGGCGACACGGTGTTCGCGCTGGCGACCGGCACGCGCCCGCTCGACCCGCACCCGCTGGCGCTCAACGACATCCTGGCCGCCGGCGCGGACCTGGTGACCCGCGCGATCGTACGGGCCGTGCGCGCCGCCGAGTCGACCGCCGGACCGGGCGGAGTGTGGCCGTCGTACGGGGAGTTGTACGGCCGGTAAGGGCGCTCCGCCGGCGTCAGGGGCGGGGGGTTGAGCCCTGGATTGTCGCGGTTCTGTCACGTGATGGCGTTCACGGGAGTGGAGGGGAACCTTCCGCAGTGCCGGAGCCCTCTTTCTCCACGCACTGGAACGGACCACGCACATCACACGAACCTGGAGCAGCCCGTGACAACGCCGGACATTGCAGCGCGGCGCGCACTCGGGGCCTGTGCCGCCCTGATGGTCGGCGCCCTCACCCTGACCGCCTGCGGCGGCAACGCCAACGCGAACAACGACGACGGCAAGGGCGGCAAGGACTCCCCGAAGACGTCGACGGCGAAGATCGCGATCTCGGCCAAGGACGGTTCGACCGGGGCGTCCATCAACGCCACCGGGGTGAAGGTCAGCGACGGCAGGCTGACCGACGTGAAGATGACGGTGGCGGGGTCGGGGCAGACCGTGCCGGGGGCGATATCGGCGGACGGCCACACCTGGAAGCCGAAGGAGCAGCTCGAGCGCGGGACCAAGTACCAGATAGCCGCGACCGCCAAGGACGCCGAGGGGCGTACGGCGGCGGCCAACTCCATCTTCACCACCGTCAGCTCGTCGAACAGCTTCATCGGCACCTACACGCCGGACAACGGCGCGACGGTCGGCGTGGGCATGCCGGTGTCGTTCACGTTCGACAAGTCCATCACCGACAAGAAGGCCGTGCAGTCCCACATCACGGTCAACTCCACCAGCGGCCAGCAGGTGGTCGGGCACTGGTTCGGGGACCGGCGGCTCGACTTCCGGCCGCAGGACTACTGGAAGGCCGGGTCCAAGGTCACGCTGAAGATCGACCTGGACGGCGTCGAGGGCGCGAAGGGCGTCTACGGCGTGCAGAAGAAAACCGTCTCCTTCACGATCGGACGCTCGCAGGTCTCCACGGTCGACGTGAACACGCAGACCATGACGGTGGTGCGGGACGGCAAGACGTTCAAGACGGTGCCGATCTCGGCGGGCAGCCCGCAGCACACCACGTACAACGGGCAGATGGTGATCTCCGAGAAGTTCGTGCAGACCCGGATGAACGGCTCGACGGTCGGCTTCGGTGGGGAGTACGACATTCCGGACGTGCCGCACGCGATGCGGCTGACGACGTCGGGGACGTTCATCCACGGCAACTACTGGTACAATCGGGGCAACCCGCCCTTCGGGCGCACGGGCACCAGCCACGGCTGCGTCGGCCTGGCGGACGTGCAGGGCGCGCAGGGCGCCACAGAGGCCAAGTGGTTCTACGACAACTCGCTCATCGGGGACGTCGTGATCGTGAAGAACTCCCCCGACACGACGGTCTCCCCCGACAACGGGCTCAACGGCTGGAACATGTCGTGGAGCGCCTGGACCGCGGGGAGCGCCGCCTGAGCGGCGGTTTTTGACGGGGTGACGGGGCCGCGCGGGAACTTTTCGCGCGGCCCCGGCGTTTTCCTGGCGTACGTTTTCTCGGTTCCCGGACATGATGTCCGACCGAGGGGCTACGGTATGCACCCACAAGGTGACATGCAGCAACGCCGGGAGAAACCTTGAGCGTTCCGTACGAGACCGCAGCGTACGAACCAGCCGAGTCGCCCGAGTCTCCTGAGGAGCATCTCGCGCGACTCCTCGGCCGTGCCCTGAACTCGTTCGAGCTGCCCGACGAGGTGATACGGCGCCTCGACTGCGCGCTGGCGCACGACAGTTCGCTGCACTCCGCGTACCACAGCGCGGGGCTGCACCGGGAGACGTACCGGCACACCTGGCTGCTCGCCGACGGCGCGGCGGTCACGCTGTGGGAGCTGGTGCACAACCCCACGCCCGGCAGTGCCGCGCAGCACGAGGTGTACGTCGACGAGGAGGAGCTACAGGCCGCCACGGCCCGACTCGGCCTGCCTCCGGAGCCGCAGGACTTCGAGCTGCCCGCGCTGATGCGGCTGTGGGCGATCCCCGAGCCCCGGCAGGTGTTCGCCTCCGACGACTCCGCGGACCACGCGCGCCGGCTGCTGCGCCGCGCCGAGAACTCCGACCGGCCCGGCGCTGAGACGGCGGCCCTGCTGGCGACGGCGACCGCCCACCAGATCACCCAGGCGTTCGGCCGCCCCGGCCGGGCCGGCCGGACGGGGCTGAGCTACGCGCTGTACGAGCACGCCTTCCTGCTGCCCGACGGCACCGAGATCTCCCTGTGGGAGGTCGAGCACACGGCGACGCCCGACGGGCGCCACATGTGCGAGGTGTACATGTCGGAGGACGCGGCGCGGGACGCGATGGAGCGGCGCGCGGCCCGGCAGGGGTAGAGCGCCCGCCTCACGGGGCAGGGTCCGGGACTGCCCGTCCCGGACCCTGAGTGTCTCGCTATGGCCCGCGGCGTGGCTGCCGGAGCGGGCGCGGCTGCCGTCAGGCGGCTATCGGCTGCTTGGCCCCCTTGGGAGCGGCCGCCTCCTGCGCGGCCGGGTCGGCGGCCGCGGACTCGGGGCTCGGCTTGCGCAGGCCCTTGAGGAGGACCACCAGGGCCGTGGTGACGCAGACACCGGCCGCGATCGCCACCAGGTACAGCAGCGGGTTGCCGATCAGCGGGACCACGAAGATGCCGCCGTGCGGGGCGCGCAGGGTGGCACCGAAGCCCATCGACAGGGCACCGGTGAGCGCGCCGCCCACCATGGAGGACGGGATGACCCGCAGCGGGTCGGCCGCCGCGAACGGGATCGCGCCCTCGGAGATGAAGGAGGCGCCCAGCACCCAGGCGGCCTTGCCGTTCTCGCGCTCGGCCGGGGTGAACAGCCGGCCGCGCACGGTGGTGGCCAGGGCCATCGCCAGCGGCGGGACCATGCCGGCCGCCATCACCGCGGCCATGATCTTCATGGCGGAGTCGCTGGGGGTGGCGACGGCGATGCCGGCGGTGGCGAAGGTGTAGGCGACCTTGTTGACCGGGCCGCCCAGGTCGAAGCACATCATCAGGCCGAGCAGGGCGCCGAGCAGGATGGCGTTGGTGCCGGTGAGCCCGCTCAGCCAGTCGGTCAGGCCCTTCTGGGCGCCGGCGATGGGCTTGCCGATCACGACGAACATCAGGAATCCGACGATCGCCGCGGAGATCAGCGGGATCACCACCACGGGCATGATGCCGCGCAACGCCGCGGGGATCTGCACTCTCTGGATGGCCAGCACCACGCCACCGGCGATCAGACCGGCCGCCAGGCCGCCGAGGAAGCCCGCGTTGATGGTCACCGAGATCGCGCCGCCGACGAAGCCGGGGACCAGGCCGGGCCGGTCGGCCATGCCGTAGGCGATGTAACCGGCGAGGACCGGGACCAGGAAGCCGAAGGACACCACGCCGATCTGGAACAGCAGCGCGCCCCAGCTGTCGGCCTGGGTCCACACGAAGTGGTCCATCACCGACGGCGCCTTGTTGATCTTGTAGCCGCCGATCGCGAAGCCCAGTGCGATGAGGAGGCCGCCCGCGGCGACGAACGGGACCATGTAGCTGACGCCGGACATCAGCCACTTGCGGAGCTTGGTGCCGTAGCCCTCGGTGGAGTCGCCCGCGCGCTCGACCGGCGTGCCGGACGGCGCCTGCGCCGGGGCACTCGCCTCGCCGCGCGCCGCCTTCTCGCGTACTTCCGCGATGAGCTGGGCGGGGCGGCTGATGCCCGCCTTCACGCCCACGTCGACGGTCGGCTTGCCCGCGAAGCGGTCCTTGTCGCGGACGGGGACGTCGTGCGCGAAGATCACGCCGTCCGCCGCCGCGATCACCGCCGGGTCCAGCCGGGTGAAGCCGGCCGAGCCCTGGGTCTCGACGGCCAGCTCGATGCCCGCCTCACGGCCGGCGTTCTCCAGCGACTCGGCCGCCATGTAGGTGTGGGCGATGCCGGTCGGACAGGAGGTGACGGCGACGACACGGAAGGGGCGCTCGCCCGGGGCGGGGGTGGCACCCGGCGCCGGGGCGGATCCGCCGGCGACGGTCGCGCCCGGAGCCGGGGCCCTGGTGCCCGCCGCGGCGTCGGCGGAGGCCGCCACCGACGCCGCAGCGGTGTCTTCGGAGGCGTCCGCGGCACCCTGAGGAGGGGGAGTGCCCACGGCGCCCTGGGGAGAGCCCGGGGCGCCCTGGGGAGAGCCCGCGTCCGCTGCGTCCGCCGCACCGCCCGCACCCTCGCCCGCGGCCGTCGGCGCCTCGTCCCCGCGGATCAGCGCCGCCGCCGTGGCCGCGTCCCCCGCCGACCGCAGCGCGTCCGTGAACTCGGCGTTCATCAGCTGGCGGGCGAGGGAGGAGAGGATCGTGAGGTGGGCGTCGTCGGCGCCGGCGGGGGCCGCGATCAGGAAGATGAGGTCGGCCGGGCCGTCCGCGGCACCGAAGTCGACACCGGCGGCGCTGCGCCCGAAGGCGAGGGTCGGCTCGGTGACATGGGCGCTGCGGCAGTGCGGGATGCCGATACCGCCGTCGAGGCCGGTCGGCATCTGGGCCTCACGGGCGGCGACGTCGGCGAGGAAGCCCTCCAGGTCGGTCACCCGGCCCTGGGCCACCATGCGCCGGGCGAGGGCACGGGCCGCCGCTTCCTTGGTGTCGGCGGACAGGTCGAGATCGACCAGGTCCGCGGTGATCATTTCGCTCATCGCGGGCTCCTATGCACGCGTACCGCCCGGGGAGAGAAGTGGGCGGGGGTGGGGACGGGGGTGCGGTGGGGGGACGGGGTGGTGCGGAAGGCGAGGCCGGGGGAACCCCGCCTCCCGCGGGCGGCACGGCGGCACGGGTGGGCCGTGCCGCCCCGTGGCCGCGGCGAGTAACGGGGAGCCTCGCCGCTCGGAGGCCGGTCGGGCGGGCGGTTTCGGCGTCGCGGTCCCGGCGCGTCCGCCCAGCCGGCGGAATCCGGGGCGGGTACCGCCACGCGCGAGCGAGGTCATGACACCGGCTCCGTCAGTTCGCGGTCCAGCGGGACGTCGGCCGTGACCGTCACCGCCGCGGGATCCAGGTCGGCCGGGGTCGGCATCACGCTGCCGGGGAGCTGGACGGCGGCTGCGCCATGGGCGACGGCTGAGGCGAGGGCCTCGGGGCCGGTGCCGCCGGCGATGAGGAAGCCGGCCAGGGAGGCGTCGCCGGCGCCGACGTTGCTGCGGACGGCGACGACGCGCGCGCTGCCGAACCACGCGCCGGTGTCCGACACCAGGAGCTGGCCGTCGGCGCCCAGGCTCGCGAGCACGGCGCGTGCGCCCAGCGCGCGCACTTCCTCGGCCGCCTTGAGCGCGTCCCCCACGGTCACCAGGGGGCGCCCGACGGCTTCCGCCAGTTCCTCGGCGTTCGGCTTCACCACGTCGGGCCGGGCGCGCAGCGCCTCCAGGAGCGCACGCCCCGAGGTGTCC
Organism: Streptomyces sp. NPDC028928; assembly: GCF_055564915.1. Lineage (NCBI taxonomy): Bacteria > Bacillati > Actinomycetota > Actinomycetes > Kitasatosporales > Streptomycetaceae > Streptomyces > Streptomyces sp. NPDC028928. The sequence goes on along the minus strand of NZ_JBVHVI010000003.1, from coordinate 335,872 downwards.
AGCGCGATACGTGCGCCTCCGGCGTGCGCCCGCGTGACGACGTCGGCGTACCAGGAGGGCGCGAGCCCCCCGGGCAGGCTGCCGCAGCAGGCGATCCAGTCGGCGTCGGCGGACTGGGCGCGGATCGTGTCCAGGAGCAGTTCCTGTTCCGCCGCGGACAGCTCCGGGCCCGGCGCGTTGATCTTCGTGAGCACCCCGTCGGCTTCCGCCAGCGCGATGTTGGAGCGGGTGGCGCCGGCCACCGGGACCGGCGCGACCTCGATGCCCTGCGCGTCGAGCAGATCGGCGACGAGCGCCCCCGGCGCGCCGCCCAGGGGCAGGACGGCGACCGTACGCCGGCTGGCGGCGGCGACGGCGCGCGAGACGTTCACGCCCTTGCCGCCGGGGTCCATGCGCTCGCCGGTGGCGCGGACGACCTCGCCGCGCTCCAGGGCGGGGACCTCGTAGGTGCGGTCGAGGGAGGGGTTGGGGGTGACGGTGAGGATCATGCGCGCACTACTTCCGTGCCGCCGCGCTCGATGGCGGCGGCGTCTTCCGGGCTCAGCCCGCTGTCGGTGATCAGCAGGTCCACATCGCTCAGGTCGCCGAAGCGGGCGAAGTGCTCCTGGCCGTGCTTGGAGGAGTCGGCCAGCAGCACCACACGGCGCGCGGCGGCGACGGCGGCCCGCTTGACCGCGGCCTCGGCGAGGTCGGGAGTGGTCAGACCGTGCTCGGCGGAGAAGCCGTTGGCGGCGACGAACAGCACATCGGCGCGGATCTCGCCGTACGCGCGGAGCGCCCAGGCGTCCACGGCGGCGCGCGTACGGTGCCGTACGCGCCCCCCGACCAGGTGGAGCTGGATGCCCGGGTGGTCGGCGAGGCGGGCGGCGATCGGCAGGGAGTGCGTGACGACGGTGAGCCGGGACTCCAGCGGGATGGCCGCGGCCAGGCGGGCGACCGTCGTACCGGCGTCGAGGATCAGCGTGCCCTCGGCCGGCAGCTCGGCGAGGGCGGCCTTGGCGACGCGGTCCTTCTCGTCGGCGGCGGTGGACTCGCGTTCGGCGAGGTCCGGCTCGAAGTCGAGACGGCCGACCGGAATGGCGCCGCCGTGCACCCTGCGCACGAGACCGGCGCGGTCGAGGGCCTTCAGATCGCGGCGGATCGTCTCCGCGGTGACCTGGAACTCCTCGGCCAGCGACAGCACGTCCACCCGGCCGCCGTCACGGGCGAGCCGGAGGATCTCCTGCTGCCGTTCCGGTGCGTACATGTCCGTTCGCCTCCGCCTCATGCCCGAACGTGTGGTTTCACAGGGAGAGTACGTCCGGTTTTCCGGAATGTAAACAAGTTCGGACCAAATTCGGGCACGAACGGACTTCCGGTGTGCGTCCGGACAGCAGTGGGGCCCGGCATCTGATCGGTGCCGGGCCCACGTCATACCTGCTCAGGAAGTGATCGGGTTCCGTCCGGAAGTCGGTCCGGGTTCGCCGGGAAGTCGGTCCGGCTCCGTCACGGAACCAGTTCCGGCTCCTTCGCCACCGCCGGCGCCTCCTGCTCCGCGCCCTCCGCGCCCTCCACATGCTGGGCCGGCCGCTTCGGCAGGGCGGACATCAGCAGGAAGATCGCGCCCATGATCCCGGCGACCCACCACAGCGCGTGCTGGAAGGCGTGGACGTACGCCGGGCCGACCTGCGCGAGCGTGAGCCGGTCGCTGATCTGCCCGAAGAAGACCACCGACACCAGCCCCAGCCCGAGCGCGTTGCCCATCTGCTGCACGGTGTTGATCAGCCCGGACGCGGAACCGGCGTGCTCGCGCGGCACCTCCGAGAGCACCGCGTCGGTCAGCGGCGCGACGATCAGGCCCATGCCGACCCCCATCACGACCAGCGGCAGCGCCATCTGCCAGGAGGCGATGGACAGACCGTAGCGGTGGGCCTCCCACAGGTAGAGCAGCACACCGATGCCCATCACCAGCGCGCCCGCCTGGAGCACCTTGCGGCCGAACCGCGGGACCAGCTGCTGCACCGACAGCCCGGCCGCCGTGGACACCGCGAGGGAGAACGGCACCCCGGTCAGCCCGGCCCGCAGCGGGCTCCAGCCCAGGCCGATCTGCATGTACAGCGTCCAGACCAGGAAGAAGATGCCGAGCGCGACACCGAAGACGGTCTGCACGGCGATGCCCGCGGCGAAGCTCTTCACCCGGAAGAGGGACAGTTCGATGAGCGGGGAACCGTCCCTGGCGGCCTTCCGTTTCTCGTACGACACCAGCGCCGCGAAGACGACGAACGCACCGGCCATGCAGACGTGCCCCCACAGCGGCCAGCCCAGCTCACGCCCCCGAGTGAGCGGATACAGCAGCATCAGCAGGCCCAGCGTCACCAGGGCCACGCCGACCAGGTCCAGCTTCAGCGCCCTGGGGGCCTTCGACTCCGTGATGAAGCGACGGCCCAGCAACCAGGCGATGACACCCACAGGAAGGTTGATGAGGAAGATGGGGCGCCATTCGAGTCCGAACAGGTTCCACTCCGTCAGCAGCGCGCCCAGCAGCGGGCCGGAGACCGCACCGAGGCCGACGATCGCGCCGAACAGGCCGAAGACCTTGCCGCGTTCGTGCGCCGGGAAGGTGGCGTGCACGATCGACAGCACCTGCGGCACCATCAGCGCGGCCATGGCCCCCTGGAGGATGCGGGAGGCGACCAGCATCTCCGGGTTCACGGCGAAACCGCACAGGGCGGAGGCGAGGGTGAAACCGCCGACCCCGAGGAGGAACAGCCGCTTACGGCCGTGGATGTCACCGAGCCGGCCACCGGTGATCAGACCGGCGGCGAACGCGAGGGCGTACCCGGCGGTTATCCACTGGATCTGACTGACCGTCGCATGGGCGCTTCGCCGGATGGACGGGATGGCGATGTTCACGATCGTCACGTCGACCAGGTCCATGAAGGCCGCGGTCATCACGATGGCCAGGGCCAGCCAGCGGGTTCGGTCGGGCGTCCCGCGCCCCGGTGCGGTGTTGCTGTCGTTCGGCGTCATGAGAGAAAGGTAGGACCGCATTAGGTCAGTTGGTGTCCTAGATCTGCGGCATGCTCATCGGTATGACAACCGACACTCCAGCCCGGCTGCTCCAGCTCCTCTCCCTCCTCCAGACACCCCGCGAGTGGCCCGGCGGTGAGCTGGCCGACCGGCTGGGGGTGTCGCGGCGCACCGTGCGGCGGGACATCGACCGGCTGCGGGAGCTGGGCTATCCGGTGCAGGCGTCGAAGGGCGCGGACGGCGGATACCGGCTGGTCGCGGGCAAGGCCATGCCGCCGCTGGTCCTGGACGACGAGGAGGCCGTCGCCATCGCGGTGGGACTGCGGGCCGGTGCCGGGCACGCCGTGGAGGGCGTGGACGAGGCGTCCGTGCGGGCGCTGGCCAAACTGGAGCAGGTGCTGCCCTCCCGGCTGCGCCACCGGGTGTCCACGCTCCAGGCCGCGACCACGCCGCTGACCAGCGGGGACGGACCGAGCATCGCCCCGGAGACGCTGACCGTGATGGCGTCGACGGTGGCGGGGCACGAACGGCTGCGGTTCGCCTACCGCGACAGGGACGGCAGCGCCTCCCGCCGGCTGACCGAGCCGCACCGGCTGGTGTCGACGGGCCGGCGCTGGTACCTGGTCGCGTACGACCTCGACCGGGCCGACTGGCGCACCTTCCGCGTGGACCGGGTGAGCGAGCCGTTCGCGACCGGAGTCCGGTTCCCGCCACGGGAGTTGCCCACGGGAAGCGCCGCCGAGTACCTGCGGCAGTCGATCCACCGGCGACAGGAGACGTACGCGTTCGAGGTGCGGTTCGCCGCGCCGGCGGAACAGGTCTCCGCGCGGGTTGGGCAGTGGCTCGGGACCCCCGAGGACGACGGCACGGGCGGCTGCGTCCTGCGGGGCACCACCGGCGACCCCACGGAGTGGCTGGCGGTGCGGCTGGCGATGGCGGGGTATGAGTTCTCGGTCCACGGGCCGGCGGAACTGGTGGAGGCGGTGCGGGAGTTGGGGGGACGGTTGAGCAGGGCGGCGGGGGGCGGGGGGTAGGGGGCGAGGCGGGGTATAGAAGGCGGGGCGCCCGGGACGTAGGGGCGCGCCTCACGACTCCCCGTCCCCGCCCGCACCTCCGCTCCCACTCCCACGTCCGCCCCCATTCCCACGTCCGCCCCCACTCCCACGTGCGCTCCCACTCCCACTTGCGCTCCCGCCCCCGCTCCCACTTCCACTCCCGCTCCACTGAAAGTCCCGCAGGGCGCGGAGGTTGCGCAGGGCCAGGGCTGCCGGGCTTCCGGGGCCGGTGGGCGGAGTCGTCGTGGTGGCCCAGGACTCGACGGCCACACGGACGGCGGCACCGGCCACGGCCGCGGCGAACCGCAGGTCCGGGCCGGGTCGTACCGGCTGGGCCTCTGCGGTCTCCTGGCCCCCCGTGGCCTCCCGGGCACCCCTCGCCTCCCCGCCCCCCGAGGTCTCGCGTTCCAGCAGGATCTCCGCCAGCGCCCCCTCCGACGCCTGGCACACCTCCGCCCAGACCTTGCGCAGGGCCGGGCTGGTGTCGGCGAGGCGGACCAGGGTGCGGAGCCATTCCCAGGAGGCGGCCGAGACGCCGATGCCGGGGACGAGGGTGTGGTGGACGGCGTGTTCCAGGGCCTCGGGGAGGGACAGGTGGGCCGGGGCCGTACGGACCGCCTCGATCCAGCGTTGGGCGCCGGCCGCGTAGAGCGGGGCGACCGCCTCTTCTTTGGTGGCGAAATAGCGGTAGAACGTGCGCGGTGCGATGCCCGCGGCCTGGGCGATGTCCTCGGCGCGGGTCGCCCGCAGGCCCTGCTGGACGAAAAGGGCTGCCGCCGCCCGGGCGATCTCCATCCGGGTCTCGGCCTTACGGCGTTCGGTGAGGGACACCGGCGCGGAGGCGGAAAACGGCTGGTGGGCGGGGCTGGGGGTGGTGCTCATCCCGGCAGGCTATGCCCGTGTGGCAGAATCTGCCATCCGGCGGTCCACCCCGGGGTTCAGGTACGGGGTGGGCCGCCATTCCAGCATGTCGGCACGCCGAACCGCAGGCCACTCAGGCAGGCCACTCAGGCCCCACAGGCAGGCCGCACAGGCCGCCGCAGACGTCTACGAGAACCTGGACGAGAACCTCTGCGTGAAGAGGCCGGACTCCGGCGCCCGGGGGGGATAGGCGCCGAAGCCCGGCTCGGGAAGTCCCGGCGCCGGGGGGGGGATTGCGTCGGGACGTGGTTCACGTGGGGTCGGCCGAGGTCGGTCGGCCAGGGGTGCGGTGTGAGTGGGGAGTGCGGTTTCCCGGGGCCCACTCCTGGGCCCGGAAGGGTTGTTCCCTCGGGCCCAGGGGTTGAAGCGACGGGACCACGTCATGTTTGCGCCGTCTTTCGCCACCGGGCGTACGCCCCGTACACCCCCTGCGTCACGCCGCCGCGTCGAAACCGGTCTGGTGGGCCAGCTTCTTCAGCTCCAGCAGGGCGTGCTTCTCGATCTGCCGGATCCGCTCACGGGTGAGTCCGTGCTCCTTGCCGACCTCGGTCAGGGTGCGCTCGCGGCCGTCCTCGATGCCGTACCGCATCTTGATGATGGAGGCCGTGCGCTGGTCCAGGCGGCCGATCAGGTCGTCCAGTTCCTCGCTGCGCAGCAGGGTCAGGACGGACTGCTCGGGGCTGACCGCCGAGGTGTCCTCCAGCAGGTCGCCGAACTGGGTCTCGCCCTCGTCGTCCACCGACATGTTCAGCGAGACCGGGTCGCGGGCCCAGTCGAGGACGTCGGTGACGCGCTCCGGGGTCGAGCCCAGCTCCGCGGCGATCTCCGCGGGCTCCGGTTCGCGGCCGTGCTCGCGGTTGAACTCGCGCTGGACGCGGCGGATGCGGCCCAGTTCCTCCACCAGGTGGACGGGGAGCCGGATCGTGCGGGACTGGTCGGCGATGGAGCGGGTGATGGCCTGACGGATCCACCAGGTGGCGTACGTCGAGAACTTGAAGCCCTTGCGGTAGTCGAACTTCTCGACGGCGCGCACCAGGCCGGCGTTGCCCTCCTGGATCAGGTCGAGGAGGGGCAGGCCGCTGCGCGGGTAGCGCCGGGCGACCGCGACGACCAGGCGGAGGTTGGAGCGGATGAAGACGTCCTTGGCGCGCTCACCGGCGGCGACCAGGGCCTCCAGCTCCTCGCGGGTGGCGTCCGTCGTGGACTCCTCCTCGCCGTCGAGGACCTGCCGCGCGAACACACCCGCCTCGATGGTCTGGGACAGCTCGACCTCCTTGGCGGCGTCGAGCAGCGGCGTACGCGCGATCTCGTCGAGGTACATGCCGACCAGGTCGCGGTCTGCGATCTCGCCGCCATGAGCGCGAACACTGCTTGCCGAGTCGGCCGTCTCGCCGGTGGCGGACTGACGACGGGCGACGGCACGGGTTGCCATGCGTGCTCCCTTGCGATGGTGGGCTGGCGGGTGGTCCTGGTGGACGCTCGGCACCGAGGGGGGCCGTCTCTGGGACTCGCTCCGAGACTGTCCCCGAGTGCCCGGCATCCGTGGGAAACAACGACTGGAATCCGGACAGAATTCCCAACCCGCCCCCCGAATTTTCTGATCATGCAGTACCCTGTTCCGCCACGCGGGGAGGCGAGATGCCGTCGGAACACGCTGAGGTGCAGGTCAGACCGGGAATCGAGGGGGACCTCGAAGCCCTTACGGCGATCTACAACCACTATGTACGTGAGACGGCCATCACATTCGATACCGCGATCTTCACTCCGGAAGAGCGCCGCCCTTGGCTGCTCTCCCACCCGGAAGACGGCCCGCACCGGCTGATGGTTGCCACGGACCTGGCATCACAGCAGATTCTGGGGTACGCCACATCCAGCCCTTACCGGCCGAAGCCGGCGTACGTGACGTCCGTGGAGACCTCGGTGTACGTCGCCCCGGACGCCGGTCGCCGCGGGATCGGCACCCTGCTCTACGACGCCCTGTTCAAGGCCCTGGCCGGGGAGGACGTGCACCGCGCGTACGCCGGGATCGCCCAGCCCAACGAGGCGTCCACCCGGCTCCACGAGCGTTTCGGCTTCCGGTACGTCGGCACGTACCACGAGGTGGGCCGCAAGTTCGGCCGCTACTGGGACGTGGCCTGGTACGAGAAGCGCATGTAGGCCCCTCGGCCTTCCCCGGGACCCTTATCCGAACTGCACGGACCGCTTGGCCATTCCCATCCAGAACCCGTCGATCACCGACTTCGGCGCGTCCAGCTCGCCGCCGGCCTCCGCCGCGCCCATGGTGACGAAGAGCGGGGCGAAGTGTTCGGTGCGCGGGTGGGCGTAGCGGCCGGCCGGGGCCTTGTCCAGGAAGTCCAGCAGGGCGTCCCAGTCGCGCGCCTCCAGGGCCCGCCGGCCCCAGTCGTCGAACTCGGAGGACCAGCTCGGCACGCCGCCGGCGTGGCGCAGGGCGGCCAGGTTGTGGGTGAAGAAGCCGGAGCCGACGATCAGTACGCCCTCGTCGCGCAGGGGGGCGAGCCTGCGGCCGATGTCCATCAGGCGGACCGGGTCGAGGGTGGGCATCGAGATCTGCAGGACGGGGATGTCGGCGGCCGGGAACATCTCCACGAGGGGGACGTAGGCACCGTGGTCGAGGCCCCGGTCGGGGATGTCCTGGACGGGGGTGCCGGGGGCGCGCAGCAGCTTGCGGACGGCTTCGGCGAGCGCCGGTGCGCCTGGGGCGGCGTACCGGACGCGGTAGTAGTGCTCGGGGAAGCCCCAGAAGTCGTAGACGAGCGGGACGGTCTCGACCGCGCCGAGGGCGAGCGGGGCCTCCTCCCAGTGCGCGGAGACCATGAGGATCGCCTTGGGCCGGGGCAGACCGGCGGACCAGGCGGCGAGCTGGCCGGGCCAGACGGGGTCGTCGGCGAGCGGCGGGGCGCCGTGGCTGAGATACAGGGCGGGCATGCGCTCCTGGGTGGTGGCGGACATCGCGGCGGCTCCCAGTGGTCCAGGTACTTTAAGTCTCAAGCTCCCCGTGACACACTACGCCCGACTTGTTCAAGTTTCAAGAAGCTGCCTCGTACAGTGGATACATGAACACGGCACCGGACTCCGCCGCCGCACAGCACCGCTGGCTCAGCGACGAGGAACAACGCGTCTGGCGCGCCTACCGGCACGCCACCACCCTGCTGGAGGACCACCTCGACCGGCAGCTGCAACGCGACGCGGGCATGCCGCACATCTACTACGGCCTCCTCGTCGGCCTCGCCGAGGCACCCCGCCGCCGGCTGCGGATGACCGAGCTGGCGATGCAGGCCAAGATCACCCGTTCCCGGCTCTCGCACGCGATCGCCCGGCTGGAGAAGAACGGCTGGGTGCGCCGCGAGGACTGCCCCTCCGACAAGCGCGGCCAGTTCGCCGTACTCACCGACGAGGGCCACGAGGTGCTCCGGCGCACCGCGCCCGGCCATGTGACCGCCGTACGGCAGGCGCTGTTCGACCGGCTCACCCCGGACCAGCAGAAGGCCCTCGGCGAGATCATGGAGATCGTCGCCGAGGGCCTCCAGCCCAACGAAGCGGGTGCGGACCTTCCCTGGCTCCGCTAACGGCTCACGGTCAGTGGGCCACCACCGGCACCGGAACCTCGTCCTCGACACCCTCGCCCGTGATCACCTCGGTGCCGCCGGGCCGGCCGGCGTTGACGAAGGTGAAGGCGATCAGGGAGGCGACGGCGAGGATGCCGACGGCGAACCAGATCGCGCTGCTGTAGCCGTGCACCATGCCCTGGAGCTTCACCAGGTCCTGCTGCGGCTTCGCGGCGGCACCGGCGATGTGGTCCTTGACGTACGAGGTGGTCGCCGAGGCGGCGATGGTGTTCAGCAGGGCGGTGCCGATCGCGCCGCCCACCTGCTGCGAGGTGTTGACCATCGCGGAGGCGACACCGGCGTCCCGGGGCTCGACGCCCTGAGTGGCCAGGGACATCGCCGGCATGAACGCCGTACCCATGCCGAGGCCGAGCAGCACCATCGCGGGCAGCAGCAGGGCGAGGTACGAGGAGTCGATCTCCAACTGGGTCAGCATCAGCATGCCGACGGCGGCGGCCAGGAAGCCCGGGCCCATCAGCAGGCGGGCCGGGACCCGGGTCATCAGCCGGGTGCCGATCTGGGTGGAGCCGGTGATCATGCCGGCCACCATCGGCAGGAAGGCGAAGCCGGTCTTGACCGGCGAGTAGCCCTTGACGATCTGCAGGTAGTAGGTCAGGAAGAGGAACAGGCCGAACATGCCGATGATCGCGAGACCCAGCGAGAGGTAGATGCCGCCGCGGTTGCGGTCGGTCACCACGCGCAGCGGCAGCAGCGGGGCCTTGACCTTCGCCTCGACCACCACGAACGCGAGCAGCAGCACCACGGACGCGACGAACATCGACACGGTCACCGTGTCGCCCCAGCCGTCGGACTCGGCGCGGGTGAAGCCGTAGACCAGCGCGACCAGGCCGAGGGTGGACAGCAGGACGCCCGGGATGTCGAGCGGGTTGCGGTTGCGGCCGCCCTCCGGCTCCCGGATGACGAAGTAGGCGCCGGCCGCGGCGACCACGGCGAACGGGACGTTCACGAAGAAGGTCCAGCGCCAGTCCAGGTACTCGGTGAGGAAGCCGCCGAGGATCAGGCCGACGGCACCGCCGCCGCCCGCGATCGCGCCGTAGATGCCGAACGCCTTGGCGCGCTCCTTGGCGTCGGTGAACATCACCGCGAGCAGCGACAGCGCGGCCGGGGCGAGCAGCGCGCCGAAGACGCCCTGGAGGGCGCGGGCGCCGAACATCATCGCGCCGGTGGTGGCGGCACCGCCGAGCGCGGAGGCGGCGGCGAAGCCGGCCAGACCGAGCACGAACGTGCGCTTGCGGCCCCACAGGTCGGCGATCCGGCCGCCGAAGAGCAGCAGACCGCCGAAGGCGAGAGCGTAGGCCGTGATCACCCACTGCTTGTTGCCGTCGGATATGCCGAGGTCCTGCTGGGCGGCGGGCAGGGCGATGTTCACGATGGTGGCGTCGAGGACGACCATCAGCTGGGCGAGCGCGATGAAGACGAGCGCTTTCCAACGGTTGGCGTCACCGCTCGGAGCGGTGACGCCGGGAGCCTTGAGGGCTGTTTCGGACATGGAGATACCCACTTCGGGACTACCTTCGGGACCACGAGGCTTCGGAACGTCGTGACGGAAGGCGTGACGGAAGACGTGACGGAAGACGTGACGAAAAATGACGAGAAAACGGAGTAAGGCGGAAAGACGAAGAGGCGGAAACGAGGCGGAAGGGCGAAGAGGAACACGGCGGCCGGAGGACTGCCGTGCTGCGAGGGTGGACTGGACGCGGGAGCTGAACTAATCGGTCATCTGATCGGTTCGGACATCTGATTCGGTCAGGAGTCGCGCAGCTCCCTGATGCTGACGGCCTGCCCCGGCAGGGCGGAGCGGGCGGGGGCCCGCAGACCGTCGAGGAAGAGTTGCAGATGGCGGTGGACGAAGCGGTCGCCGCGCATGCAGTCCGTGCCGGCCGGGGGCCGGCTCAGCTGGGCCACGACGATCAGCAGATCGCCGACGCCGACGTCCGGCCGGAGCTGCCCGGCCGCCTTGGCCCGGCCCATGATCTCCTCCACGAGCCGCTCGACGCTCTCGCGGGAGGCTTCCAGGTCGGGGTGGTGCTGGTCGAACGTGCTGGACACCATGGGGCACAGCGCGCTGATCCGCTCGTCGGCGGCGGCGTGCACGAAGCGCTCCAGGGCGGCGAACGCGTCCCCGGTCTCGGCGAGGGCCAGTTCGGCCGCCTCGACCGTGCGGTCCATGACCGAGCAGACGACCTCGCGGACGAGGGCGTCGCGGTCGGGGAAGTTGCGGTACACCGTGGCGTTGCCGACACCGGCCCGGCGGGCGATCTCGTCCAGCGGCACGTCCGGACCGTGCTCGACGAACATCTCCCGGGCGGCGGTGACGATCCGCTCCCGGTTGCGCAGGGCGTCGGCGCGCGGCCGGGGCGCCTTGCGCGGTGCGGGGGCGGTCATGGCCGGCACGGAGTACTCCTAGGTCGATGGGGTGATGCGGGCCGTCCCCGTATCACTCGGCGTATCACTCGGCGTATCACTCGCGTCGCGGGCGATCCGGGGAGCGGGTCCCCGTTTCGCTCGGACACAGGGCTAAACGGGGAAACGATCCCCGGTTATTTCCCGGCCGCCGAAAGAACCCGTGTGACCTGAGACACAATCACCAACCGCCGGGATTCACCCTGGTGCGGCTCCGCTTTCCCACGATCGGTCTCCTCCAGCGCGCGCCCGCAACGGCGCCGACACAGGGTGAGCGCAAGGGTGCAGCCGGAGACCGGGCGGCTGCCGTGGCGCGAAAGGTCCCCGCATGCAGCCGCCGCCTCGCCGCCGCATACGCCCGCGCCGGGTTCTCGCCCTGTCCGTGGTGACCGCACTGACCCTCGCGGTCAGCACCTCGGCCGGGGCCGGGAACCTGACGGCGCCCGCCACCACCGCCGGGCCGGTCAACCTGGCCCGCTCCTCCGCACTCGTACCCTGCATGATCCGTGGCGGCCTGGACGTGCAGATGACCGAGGGCCTGCCCACCCCGCCCGGCTACTCCCGCGCCACGGGCACCGTCCGCGCCCTGACCCTGATGGTCGACTTCCCCGACGCACCCGGCCAGGGCAGCGCGATGGACCGCTACCACGAGTTCTTCCCGCAGACCCAGGAGTGGTTCCGCACCGCGTCGTACGGCCGTCTCGACTACCGCCCCGAGACCCCGGTCACCGGCTGGCTGCGCATGCCGAGATCCTTCCACTCCTACGGCATAGAGCGCGGCGCCCCCTTCGACCCCGGCTACCGCAACCTGGTCCAGGACATCGTGGCCGCCGCCGACCCGACGGTGGACTTCCGCGAGTACGACCTGCTGAACGTGCTCGTCACCCCGAACGCCGGCCCCTCCGCCCTGGACACCGTGCTCTCCGTGACCTTCGCCGGCAACGACGACGCCCCGGTCGCCGACGGCGTCCGCATCTCCAACGCCTCCTTCGTCTACTCCCGCCAGGACGACGGCTCCGGCTCCTACTCCCGCACCGGCTACCGCGTACTGCCGCACGAGAACGGCCACACCTTCGGCCTGCCCGACCTGTACACGCAGGAGGGCGGGGGCGCGGTCGGGCACTGGGACATCATGAGCGAGGACTGGGGCGCCAACAACGACCTGCTCGGCTGGCACAAGTGGAAGCTGGGCTGGCTGGACGGCGGCCAGGTCGGCTGCGCGGCAGGGCGGGGCACCGTCGACTACACCCTGTCTCCGCTGTACAAGCCGGGCGGCGGGAAGCTGATCCTGGTGCCGGTCACCACGCGCACCACCTACGCGCTGGAGGTCCGCGCCCAGGGCGGCAACGACGAGGCGGTGTGCCGTCCCGGCGTCCTCGTCTACAAGGTCGACGCCACCGTCGACACCGGCCGCGGCCCCGTCACCGTCTACGACAGCCACCGCCACAGCGGCGGCTGCACCAGCAGCCCCAACGTCCACACCGAACTCTCCGACGCCCCGTTCGCTCCCGGGGAGAGCTTCAGGGATCCGCGCCACGGGATCGCCGTACAGGTGGTGAGCACGGACGAGGAGGGCAACTACCGGGTGCGGATCACACGGGACAAGTGAGCCGGAGTGACCCGGAGTGACAGGGACGGGCCGGGGTTTACCGTAGGCGTGCCCCGACGCCGTTCCGGAGAGACGATGCCCGCGATGACCGCAGTGGATGCCGCCCTTGCCGGGACCACCGGTGCCGCGGCCGGTACGCCGGCGGAGGTGGTCGGACCGCTGGTGCGCGGGGTGGGCGTGCTGCGGCGGCTCACCGAGGCGGACGGCGCACTGAGCCCGAGCGCGCTGGAACGGGCCACCGGCCTGGCCCGCTCCACCGTGGACCGGATCACCGGCACCCTCGGCCGCATGGGCTACGTCCGCCCCGAGGGCCGGGACATCGTCCTCACCCCGCGGGTGATGGAGCTGGGCAACGCCTACCTGGCCGCCCTGCGCCTGCCCGCACTGCTCGGCGCGCGCGCCGACGCCCTGGCCGACGAGCTGGACGAGTCGGTGTCGCTCGCGGTCGCCGACCTCGACGGCATCCGCTTCATCCACCAGGCCACCCGCCGCCGCGCGCTGTCGGTCAGCTTCCGCATCGGCGACCTGCTGCCGGCCGAACGCACCGCGCCGGGCGCGCTGTTCGCGACCGAGTGGACGGAAGCGGACTGGGCCCACTGGCGCCGGCGCCGGACCACCGACCCCCAGGACACCTCCTTCACGGAACGGGTGGAACGGAGCCGCCGGGACGGCTGGGCCCTGGACGACCAGCTGATCGAGCCGGGCCTGGTCGCCGTCTCGGCACCGGTACGGCACCCCGGAACCGGTCGCATCGCCTGCGTGGCGAGCGTGGTCAGCCACACCAGCCGCCACTCCGCGGCAGACCTGCGCACCAGCCTGCTGCCCCGGCTGCGTACGGCGGTGAAGGCGATGGAGTCCGACCTGCGCGCGGCGCCCCCGGTACAGCCGGGCCCGGCGCCCGCCGGCCTCGCGACGTGGACGACGGCGTCCAAGCACGAACTGGGCCGGGACTTCGTGGAGTCACTGGCCCGCGGCCTGACCGTACTGACGGCGTTCGACGAGGGCCGCCCGGCGCTGACCCTGTCGGAGGCCGCCCACGCGACCGGCCTGTCCCGGGCCACCGCGCGCCGGGCCCTGCTCACCCACGAGCACCTGGGCCTGGTCACCGCCCACCCCGACCGCACCTTCACCCTCACCCCCCGCGTCCTGGACCTGGGCTTCCCACCGCACGCCCGGACGTCACTCCCCCGCCTGGCCCAACCCCACCTGCGATCACTGGCAGCTCATCTGCGGGAACCCACGGCCCTGGCGGTACTGACAGCCGACGGCAAGGAGATCCAGCACACGGCCGGAGCGACTACGAGCCGGGTCCTGACGGCGCACATCCCGGTGGGCACCCGCCTACCGGCAACCGCCACCTCACTGGGCCGAGTCCTCCTGGCAACCACCTCCACCCCCCTGCCCCCCGACCTCCGTGAAGTCAGAACCCAGGGCTACGCCCTGGTGGACGAGGAACTGGAATCAGGCCTGCGGTCCATAGCCGTACCCGTCCGCGACCGCACGGGCCGCACCGTCGCCGCCGTGAACGTGGCCACACACGCGGCCCGCCGCACCCTGGAGGACTGCGTCCACACCCTCCTCCCCGCCCTCCGCTCGACGGCCGACCTCATCCAGACCGACCTCCACACCGCCTCCCGCTTCACCCCCGTCCCCCCGACCTGACCCCCATTCCCCCCACCCCGCCCCACCCTGATCCGGTACCCTGTGGACCAAGCGCCCACCAGGACGCCTACCCACGCCTTCGTAGCTCAGGGGATAGAGCACCGCTCTCCTAAAGCGGGTGTCGCAGGTTCGAATCCTGCCGGGGGCACAGGCAGAAGGGCCAGCTCAGGAGGAGTTTCCTCCCAGGCTGGCCCTTCGGCGTTCCAGGGCCCGTAGTCCACAGACGTGCCACTACGGGCCCGCAGGGTCCTCCTCGGAGGGCTCGGAGGCCGCTCCCGCACCGCCCCGGATCATGGCACCGAGCCGGTCTGCGAGGGCGCGGTCCCAGTCACTGGCCATGTGCTGATGTATCAGCGCGGCCCGCGAGCTACTGTGGCCCATCCGCGTCATCAGCTCCCCCTTGCTGGCCTCTGCGGCCGGGGCCAGGGTGTTGCCCGTGTGCCGCAGGTCGTGGAAATGCAGATCGGCCGATACACCCGCAGCCTTCCGAGCCTTCACCCAGTCCTCCCGGAAGTTGCTCCGCCGTACTTGCCCACCCTGGGGGCCGACGAAGACGTGACCGTCGCGGCCCGGGCAGCGAAGTCCTCCAAGTGGCGCGTCACGTCGCCAAGCAGTTCAGCCGGGAAGGAGACGGAACGAACCCCGGCCGCCGACTTCGGCGCCTTGTCGAAGAGCCGGCCGTCCTGCAGCTCGGCCTGTCCCCAACGCACGGTGACCCTCTAGCCGGCCGTCGCAGTCGCAGACGTGCCCGCCGCGTGCCCCCATCAGCGGACAACCTGAGCGGTTCGAAGAAACAGCAGTACACCATGCACAGCACGTGCGCGATAGTGAGCAATCACTTCGTGAGCATCGTCAAGTGTTCAGCGCTGCCAATATCGCGACGTGCGAGCATCGTGCCAGCACTACCCCCGTCCAGAACTGCATACATTTGCCGCGCCCCTACTCCTGACCCAACCTTTCCTTGCCATAAATCATGGCGGCTTGAGACCACGAACACGCGCTACAGCGCTCAAGCCACCTGTGAGGCGAGGCATCCTTTGCCATCTTCTCGCTCAGCCGCCTGAAGTTCCGAAGGTCCCGAACACGCCCGCAGGGCGCATCAGCCGAGTGATAGATAGTCAGCTCTGGTCCCGGCGTCCAGCGCACCAAGCAGGGAATTCCTTCACTCTCCCTCGCCACCTTGGCCGCTTTCAAGGAGATCTTGCACAGCTCAACATCCGCCTCCCTATGAAGGCGCATGACCCGGGAATGCAAATTTTTCAGAACCTTGTCCCGTTCCTGCCTCAACTCACTGAACACATCAACGTCGCTCACACTCACTCCTAAATCTTTGGGATGACGTCATAGAAGTAGTAGCGCACACAACCACCCAAGGGAGTCACATAATCAACTTTGATCAAGATAGGCATATTCTGACCATTTACTGATAGGGGTGGCTGCTAAGCGATGCGGTTCCCGCACGAGATAGAACAGCAGCACAAAAGCCTCTGACCGTGAGACCTGGTGGGTGGCTGTCCAACTCTGTGATGTCGAGCGTTCGCCGAGGGGGAAGCAGTGCGACCAAGCGGCTGCACTCCGCTCCGCCAAGCGCGCTCCCGGCTCTGCTGCAGGCGCCCACCTGTGCAGAGCCGCTGGCCTACATGAGTCGATCACCCCGGGCGACAGCGAGGAGGCGTCGCTACTCGGCATCCAGAAGGCCGCCCTCGTCACGCGCATTCGGCGGACGTACTACAGCGATCTGCGGCGACCCGTGGAGACGGCGGCCATCGTCGTGCCGGCCGCTCACTGCGAGATCCTCTACGGGATCCCGATCAACCGGTAGCCGCCGTATCCCCCTCAGGGCGTGCCCCAGTCGCGCCCCTTCCGTGCCCGACCGGCCGGGACAGGCATCGTCTTCACCATCGACGTCCAAGAGACGCCAGCGTCGTTGCTATCACCCACGGCGACAACTGGAACCTTCTCGACAACACCCATATCGTCGAGGTCACGACGGGCCAAGTCGTCATCGCCACCGGCAACGACGGCGGCGGCTACTCCGACAGGCCTTCCACTTCGTCGCAGCAGGGGCACAGACTGCGCAGCAGGCCAGTGAGTTGCAGGCCCCCGTTCTGTCCGAACGGGGGCCTGTTCCGCGTCCGGAGTCCACAAAGAGTCCACATCGCCACGTGATCTCGGTGCGACCTCGCCCATTCGAGGGTCTGGACTCCCTGCAGGTGACACGTGGAGTGTCGGCGTCGGGACGGGTAGGCGCGTCCCGCTGTCCTGCGCGGTGCTCGGCGGGGAGGCCGACCCGGGCAGGTGGAGGGGCTCCGTCGGGAGTATGGATTACGCGTCCCCGACGTCGGCGATCTGCTGCTCCTCGCCGACGCCCTTGACGTGCCCTCGCCTCTCTGGTCGCCTGACCGGATCCGCCGGGCCATGGCGGCCCGGCGGCAGGAACCGAAGGGCTTCTGGTGCGTGTCTCAGCCGCCCGCCCAGTCCACCTGCTGGCCCGCGGGCGTGATGGCGATCTCGAACTGTTCCAGGGACGGAGCGTCGTCTGCCTGCCAGCGCAACAGGTGCTCCTCGATGTCGTCCCACAGACGAGCGGGTCCGCCCTGGCGCACCACCGAGCGCGCGCCGTCAGCGTCTGCCCAGAGCACCGCCCATGCGCCAGCGTCGACATCGAGAAGGACGTGCTCCGTCCCGGACGAGCCGGACAGTGTGAAACGTTGCGTGCGGGGCGCCGCGAGTTGAGCGACGAATCGGGCCGTCCAGTCCGTCAGGACATCGGGGCTGAGCCGGGCTGGTCGTTCCTCCCCGGCCACCAGGTCGGGCAGCGTGCCCAGGAGCGGCGGCACCTGGGCACGGGCGAGCATGAACGAGACGGGCTCAAGGACCCGGCCCCGGGCCACACCGTCATCACCGACCGTGAGGCGTGCCAGGCCCGAGGCGTGCATCCATCCGTTGACCGTGGCCAGGATGGTCCCGCCCGGCCGGGCCTGCTCGACCCAGGCGTACGGCACCTCTACCACACTGCATGTCGCGATGACGCGGTCGTACGGTGCGCCATCCTTGTGGCCGGCGAGGCCGTCACCGACCACCAGGTCCGGGAAGTAGCCGCATGCGCCGAGGCTCGTGGCTGCCCGGGTGGACACCTCCGGGTCGACCTCCATCGAGGTCACGAGGCCGTCGCCGAGGCGGTGGCACAGCAGGCCGGTGGAGTACCCCGTGCCGGTGCCGATCTCCAGCACGCGGTGACCGTCCTCGAGTTGGAGGCCTTCCAGCATCCGAATGACCAGACTGGGCAGCGTGCTCGACGACGTGGGCTCGCGCAGGATCTCGCCGCGGATGTCTGCCGGTGCGATCGTGCCGGCCACCTGGGTCACGAACGACTCGTCGTCGTAGCAGCGCACCAGCCAGCCGGGGGACTCTGCCAGTACCGGCCGCCACGCGGTGGGGCCTGGCCCGATCACCCGCTCGAAGAACCCGGCGCGGAGGAACTCATGCCGCGGCACGGACTCGACGGCCGTGCGCCACTCCTGGGTGTGCAGGTGGCCGCCGTCGGCCAGTTGGTCGGCGAGTGCCCGGCGCAGGGCGGTGGTGTCCACGTCGCTCATAGGGGTTTCCTCTCCAGGAGATCGGCCATGGCCGCGAGCATGGGCAGACCGGTCTCCGGTTCGAGCCAGTACCACTGGCCGCTGGGGTTGCACTCCAGAAACCACCATGTCCCCTGCCGGTCGACGGCGAAATCGAATGCGCCGAAGACAAGTCCGAATCGGGCGAGGTAGGCGTACAGGGCGTCGGTGATGCCGGTCGGAGGTACGACGGGGCTGTAGCTGAGCCGGCCGTAGTCGGTGCGCCAGTCCAGCAGGTCCGAGTCGATCCGGACGACGAACACCTCGCTGCCGATGACAGTCACGCGCACGTCCGCGGTCTTGTCGACCATCTGCTGGAACAGGTGCGCTGTGCCGGCGACCGTCGCGTCGATGTCATCAAGTGCTACCTCAGCGACCTTGATGGTGTGGGAGACCCCGTTCACCAGGTAGGCCGGTGCCGACAGGGGCTTGTAGATGGTTGGGCCGTGTCGCTTGATGAACGCCCGTGCGGCGTCCGGCTCGGAGGTGATCAGTGTCGGTGGGACCTGGAAGCCGACGGCCGCCGCGGCGGTGAGGCCAGCCGGCTTGAATTCGGCGTCACCGATCCTCCAGGGGTGATTGACGTACAGGCAGCCCGGCAAGGAAGCCAGCAGGCCGCCGAGTCCGTAGCGGGCCTGGGTGGTGGCGAATCGGGCGTCCTGCTCGGTGAGGTGCGGGTATGAAAAGCCGGAGGGCCTCCGGTAGTAGAGGGAGCGGATCTGTGAGAGTTCAGCGGTCCGGGTGGGCGTGGACAGGGTGCCGTCCACGCCGTCTGCGGTGATGGTGGCCGCGACCGACAGGGCGTGCGGGAAGTCCCCGCTGTCGAACCGCACGACCGGGACGCCCCGCTCGTGCAGCTCGTTGATCACCACGTCGGCGGTGGGGTCGGTCAGGCAGGTGACGACCAGCACCGGACGAGAGTCATTCACTGGTCGTTGTCGCTCCCGGTGTCGTTGTCCTGGGTGGTCCCGTTGCCGTCGGGGCTGGTGCCCGTCGGCGGCTGGGTGCCGGTGCTGGTGCCGTGGCCGGGCATCTCCATGACCTGGCCGGTCTCGCTGAAGAACACGGCGGTCTGGGTGGCCGGGTCCAGCACGGCGCGCGCGTAGCCCGGGCTCATCGCCGGGTACGGGGCCATGCGCCTCAGTCCCCAGGGGATGGGGGTGGTGGTGCCGGACGGCACCGGTGTTCCAGTCGGGAGTCGATCGGAGTGCACGTACAAGGCAGTTCCCCTCGTCGGTCCTTCGGGTGGCCCGCCGTTCGGTTGCGGCGGGAGCGTGGCGAGCGGGTGTGTAGGGATTCGCCGTCGGGACGGGGCGACCCGGCGAGCGAACCTGTGGCCACCCTGCAAGCTCATGCGGATGGCCGACCGGCGCCCACCTCAGGCGCCGGGTTCATCCGCGCCCAGTACCTCGGCACACCGGGCACGGGGTCTATTCGATCCACTCGGTGCCGGTGGCGACCCCCAGGAATTTCCGGCCGTTGCAGTCGCCCACGTGCTGCCGGCCAGCGTGGCGCTGTGGCTTCGAGCACCATGCCTTGCCGTCGAGATGCTCCAGCGCGCAGTAGCCAGCAGCCCGCATGCCCGACTGTGCGGCCTCCGCCTTCCGCGTCGCGAGAGACTTCCGCTCCTCGCTCATCGGATGCTCGCCCGTCTGGTCAGGCACCGGAGGTGGGCGAAGCCGAGGTGAGGCTGGTAGGCCGTCCCAGTCCCGGTAGTGGGTGTGCCAGTCGTCCCAGCTGACGTACCAGGCGAGTCGGGGCCTGTAGCAGGCCAATCTGCACTGTCATCGACGCAGCTCCAAGGACAGGGCCCGTAGACTGCGCAGCATCTCGCAGATGAGCGAGTCGTCAGCGCACTGCTCGCACATGCCAGGGTGGTCGTAGTCCGCGACAAGTACGGCGCGCAGGGTGCACCGGCGACAGCCGCGCAGGAAGAGCGTCGTGCCGGCGGGGCTCGGACGCTCGCCGAGGTCCATGGCCGTCGCGGTGGACAGTGCTCCACCGCACCACACGCACTCGGCCCCGCGTGCCTTGGCGTCAGGAAGGTCGGCCAGGGCCGGCACGGGGATGAACGGCAGAAGGTCGGCGGGGATGTCGACCAGTGGTCCAAGCTGAGCGGGCGTCATGCCGGGTCCTCCGCATCAATGCGGTAACCGTCCGGACCGAGCGCGGCGCCGAGCAGCGTGGGGTCGGTGAGCTGGCCCGTACCGTCCGGGATCGCCAGCCACCACCGCCCACCGAGCGCGCCGGTCACGGGCGGGCATTCCAGCTCCCAGCCGGCCGGGTGCACGGTGAGGCCGACGACGCCATCCAGTTCGTCGGCAAGGCTCGGCGGGAGCAGCCACCAGGCCAGGGGGTGGCTGATGTCGGTGAGTACTGGGCCGAAGTGCGACCCCAGTGCCCGGAGGGCTCCCAGGGAGCGGGACAGTCGCGTCTCTGCCACCCGCCAGTGCGTGCCGGTGGGAATCGCGGCCAGCTGCCCAGCGTCCCACGCCCGCTCTACCGCGGCCCGGTCCGGGGCACAGGACAGAAGCCAGTCCTGGCCCTCGCGCACTGGTGCGAGTGGGATGTGAGGACTCTTGGTCATCGGGCCAGCCGAGTGTTCTGGTGACACCGGCACGACACGATGGTCGACACGCGCATTCCCAGCGCTCGCTGGACGCGGCCCACCTTCATGAGTCCTCGCGCGACCGCCCCGCAGTACCAGCACGCTCGCCCGTGAAGCCGAGCGATGCTTACCGGTCCAGCGACTTGGACCGGCTGCTCGCCGCGTCGTCGCATCCTGGCCTCCATCTGCTGTCTCTCTCGGACAGGCAGAGCATGGACCGCGGCGAGGGCGACAAGGGATACAGCGTGTATCCCCTCAGACAGCACCGATCCACTCGGCGAAGTTGGTCAGCGACTCGGCGTCTGCACGCTTCAGCCGGCGGATTGTGGCCGTGGCCTCCCGCGCCCACGGGTGCTCACGGGTGTGCTGCGGGGCAATGAACCGAGCGGCCCTCAGCGATGCGAACGCATCGTCAGGGCGCCCCGCCCACACCTGCGCTCGCGCCAGCTCGATCCAGAACCCGGAACGGCGCTCCGCCGGCATGGAGTCCGGGGGGGTCCACTCGCCTGCGACGCCGAGGGCGGCCTGGAGGTGGTCGCGGCCGAGGCTGACTGCGACGGACACCTCGTGGGCGCGCACGGAGTCCGGGCCGAACTGGGTGCCGTCGTAGGAACCTTCGGGCAGGGCGTCGCCGAGTCGGCGGGCTTCGGCCAGATGGTGCTCTGCAGCGTCGGAGTCGTCGGCGCGGCCGGCGATGACGGCCGCCCGCATATGCAGGGCGCCGCGGGCGGCGGTTGTCTCCCGGCCGCTCGGGCTGGGGCTGACGTCAATGGCTCGCTCCAGAGCGGCAAGCCCCTGTGCATGGGCGCGCGCGGCAAAGAACGTTTCCGTGCGGACGTAGGCAGCGGTGGCCTGTGCGATGCGGTCCTCGGTCTGGTCGGCGGACCATCGCATCAGGTCAACGAGCCTGGCCGATAGGTCCCGATGCCCGAACTTGAATGCGACGGCGTCCGCGGCGCGGGCGGTTACGGCGAGGAGTTGGGCGGCGCGCAGCCGTTCGGCGCCGGTGCCGTGATGCAGCGCGGCCAGGGAGTGGGTGAGGAGCTGTGGGGCGTGCTCGGCGATGCGGGCGTACTGCGCGTCCAGTCTCCACTCGGTCAGCTGTGTGACGGCCTCGCTCAGCTCGTGCAGCGGGCGGGCCGAGTCGTCCAAGGGGATGTCGTAGGCGGCGATCGCGGCGGAGATGGCGGGGATGGAGGCGTGGACACGGCTGTCGGTGCGGGTGCTGCCGGTGACGATGTGGCTCGGGTCGACAGCGAGTGCGGTGGCGATCGAGTCGAGGGTGTCGTCACTCGGGGAGCGGGCGCCGCGTTCGATGGCCTTGACCATGGCCAGGGAGACGAAGGCGGCTCGCGCGAGGTCAGCCTGTGTCATCCGGCGGGCGCGGCGGATGGTGGCAACGCGGCGGCCGACTTCGATCGCTGTGGGGGTGGGCATACGGCTCCGTTCAGCACATCCACCTCGAATGGTAGCGGGGCCGTGACGGTGTGAGTAGGTGAACGGGTCTCTACTGGGTGATGAGCGCGGCGATTTCCGTGAGGCTGTCGATCCGCCAGTCCGCCGTTGCCGCGACGCCCGGGTCAGTGGCCCACAGGTGGCCCCACGGGCCGCGACGCAGATGAGCAGTGCGCAGGCCGGCCGCCGCGGCGGGGATGGTGTCATTGGCTGGATGGTCGCCGACGTACAGCGTCTCGCCTGGGGCTGCCTGCCCCGCCTCGACGGCCCGCTGGAAGAACTGCGGTTGCGGTTTGGCCACGCCCCACTCCCCGGACGTGGCGATCACGTCGGCCGGCAGGTTGAGGTCACGCAGCAGATCACCCGCGCGGGCAGTCTGGTTCCCGGCGATGACGACCCGAATGCCGAGCCGGCGGAGTTCGGCCAGTGCGGGCCGGACGTCGTCGTACAGGTCGCTGTCGTCCAGGCGCTCGCCGCGGCCCGCGACCTCACGAGCCTGGTACTCGGCTGCGATGTCGATGTCTGGGCGGACGAGACGAAGGGCATCGGCATTGTCACGGCCCTGCGCGACGACGGCGCCGACGAGAGCCGACAGCGTGTGCCGGGGAACACTGAGCCAGTCGGCCCACGATGCCCAGTAGCGGTCGTCACGGACGATCGTCTCGCCCACATCGAAGATCACTGCGCGAATCATGGGCTGAGCGTATCCAGGCGTGACGAAGGCAACCCCGCGCTCCCGAAGGAGAGCGGGGCCGCTATCACGTGCCGATGTCGTGAAGGTACGGTCGGACCTTCTCCGGTATGGGCTGCGGTGGCGGTGGCGCCCCAGCTGGCGACGTACCGCAGGACGTAGTCCCTGGGCGGTGATCCGCTGCCGGTCCGCCTCTGACTGCTGCCGGTCCTGTTCGGCCTCCCGCTTCAGGCGCTCGATGTTCTGGCTCAGCCGGTCAGTGACCGCAGTGAAGTCGTCACGCC
Organism: Streptomyces sp. NPDC028928; assembly: GCF_055564915.1. Classification (NCBI taxonomy): domain Bacteria; kingdom Bacillati; phylum Actinomycetota; class Actinomycetes; order Kitasatosporales; family Streptomycetaceae; genus Streptomyces; species Streptomyces sp. NPDC028928. The sequence continues at coordinate 312,911 of NZ_JBVHVI010000003.1, read as the reverse complement.
GCTCTGCGCCGGGCGGGCGGCGGCGCTGCCGTCGGCCGATGATGGTGGTGACGATGCCGCCGGCCGCCGTGACGATGGCGACGGCCAGCGCGCTCAGCTCAGTCAGCATTTCAGGTCCCACGCGGCGGCTCCGATCCTGCGCGCGGCGGCGACTCCTGTCAGCCGATGGCATACGGTGCTTTTCAGCGTCAGTAGTGCGCCGCAGCGGCCCAGTTGCCGCCGGGGCCGCTGAGCCGGGACGCCAGGCCCTTGACCAAGGTCGCGACGGCGGCCAGACCGGCCGTGCCGACGGCGGCCCCACAGCTGGAGACCGGAAATCCACCCCAGCGCCACAGTCACCGCCGCGCCCCCCGGGAAAGCTCCCCCCTCCAAGGGGGCGGCCAGGGGACCGTCTCCGCCACGCGGGTGCCCCGCACGCCGATGCCGGCGCGGGCCAGTTGGAGGAAGCGTTGCCGGGCTTGTCGGAAGTCCTCGTACGCCTGGTCCCAGCCGCCTTGTTCTGTTGTCGGGAGTTCACGGGCCAGCCACTCCAGGTGCCACAGGCAGTGGTTCAGTCTGACGGCGGCCGTGTTGGTCTTGACGTCCCCCAGCAGCCACACCGTCTCCGCGAGTGCCGAGCGTTGCACCTCCGCCTCCGCCACTTCGGCGAGAACCTCGTCGGTGGGCTCCAGGGGGGCGGCTCCGCTCGCAGCGATGCCCTTGGCGACCGCGATCCGCCGGTAGCGGTGTGCGAGCGCCTTCACGGCGTGGGCGTACTCGGCGTACGCGCTCAGACGACGCTCGTCCCAGCGGACGGACTGCTCCCGGCGCCATCGTGCCTTCTCCACGATCAGGGTTGTCGCCATCGACAGGACGGCGCCCAACGCCACGCCGAGCAACGTCGCCAGTTGACCAGTCAGACCCATGAGTGCTTCATAACCCGCCGGTTCAGGCGGCAATCGCGGTCAATCGGCTGCCTTGGCAGAGGAGTTGGCCATGTTCCCCGCTTTGGTGGAAGGCACTTTCGTGGTGTCCCCCACCGCTGTACGGCCTTGGCCCACGGTTCAGCGCGCTGTCACCGTCGTCGCCCGTCCGGGGGATGCCGGGATGCACGGCGGGCGGGTTTCCGTACGGTCGGTTGCAGGACCGGGTTGTCGCCCGGCCTGCACCTCAGGAGGTTCGTCATGCGGCGCATACGCTCCACGCTCGCCGCCCTCGGCACCCTTGGCGCCGCCGGGGTGCTCGCGGTCGCCGTTCCCTGCTCGGCCTTCGCCGCGAACGGGTTCCTCGTGATCGACGGCGTTCGGCACGACAAACCGAAGGGGTGCTTCGAGATTCCGCACCTGTCGGTCGTCTTCAATGTCTCGGACGTGCCCGCCCTGGTGCACAACGTTCCAGGGTGCGTCGGCGGTTTCGTGCAGATCATTCCTCCCGGGCTGGCGGCTCAGGTGCCCGGGACGCACAGCGTTTTCGTCGGGTGAGCCGACCGCCTCAGCGGACTCTGTGCGTGGCCACGTAGTTCTGGGGGAAGTTCGACGGGTCCTGGTGCCATTGGGCGAGGACCCGGTCGGCGAAGGTTTCGCCGGTTTCGGCCACTTCCCTGAGCGGGTCGAGGTACGTGAGGGCTTCGGGGCGTTCCAGGCCGGTGGCGACCCGGGCGCGCAGGCCGGTCTCGCTCAGGCGGAGGAGTTCCGTGGCCAGGTCGCGTACCGGGCGGCCGGCGAAGGTGGCGTCCAGGCCTCGGCGGGCGATGTCGTCGAGGGCCTCCAGGTGTTGTCCGGGGGTGATGCCGCGCAGGAGGTCCCATACCGCCGCCCGGGTGGGGGCGTCGTAGGTGAGGCCGCTCCAGAAGGCGGGGACCGCGGCCAGCGCCGGGTAGGGCAGGCCGTCCACGGCCCGCAGTTCCAGCGTGTCCCGCAGGCGGACGTCCGGGAAGATCTGGGAGAGGTGGTCGCGCCAGTCCTGGAGGGTGGGCTTGGTGCCGTCCTCGAATCCGTCGGTCAGCAGGGTGCCGAAGGGGACCGGGGGGACCCGCTTGCGGCTGCCGTCCGGCGTGCCCCGGTGGATCATCGGAAGGCTCAGGGCCCAGTCGATGAAGCGGTCGATGGTGAAGTCCTCCCGCAAGGTCACGGGTACGACCCTGGTCCGGGCCGGGTCGGCCAGGCTCCAGAACTGCATGCGGCGGGAGAGCGCACCGCAGGGCTTTCCGCCCTCCAGCGGGGCGTTGACGAAGAGCGCGGCGGCCGGGGTGGAGGCGGCGGCCTGGACCCGGAGCTTCTCGGCGAGGTCGGCCGGTGAGGTGTAGTCGAAGGAGACCTGGGTGGAGAGGATCATGGACATGATCCGCGGGCCCCACATGCCGTCCCGTCCCAGGCTCTCGAAGTGGCCGCGCATGATCGCCGTACGGGAGTGCGGCATCCACTGCACCTCCTCGAAGGACGTGCACGGGTACTGGGCCCCGGGGACGATCGCGAAGCCGAAGCGGTCGGCCACGGCGGCGAGCCGGCGCAGTGTGGCGTGGACGATGTCCATCAGGTCGGCCACGCAGGGTGCGGGCGGCGACGAGTACTCCACCGCGCCGCCGTGCTCCAGCGATACCTGTCCGCCGTCGGGGAGCCGGACACCGACCAGGGTGCCGTAGTCGTGGACGGCCTCGACGCCGGGTTCCGAGGCCAGGAAGTCGAGGTAGGCGCCGATGCCGGACTCTCCCCCGTAGGGGATCGCCCTGCCGGTCCGCGGGTCCAGGGCGGCCGATTCGATCTCGATGCCGACCAGTTCGTCCTGGGAGTTCCGCTCGAAGACGCTGCGGAGTTCGGCCGGCGACAGCGAGGGAGCTGCGGAAGCGATGGACATGACACACCTTGAGGTCGCAGGGGCAAGGGAGCTAAGGCGATGCGGGCAGCCTTCCACGGACGGGGCCCCGGCACCGTCGCACCGGCGCCTACGCGGCGAAGTCGACTCGTGCCCATCGCCCCGGCAGCGCGTACGGTGTCCGGTTCACCGGCCCCTCCCCGGGCGGGCGGAAGTCCACCCGTACGGGGGAGGGGCGCCCGGTGTCAGGGGGGTGCCGTGGTGTCGTCGGTGCCTTCGAGGCGTACCGGCATACGGAGTGCGGCGAGGAGTTCGTACAGGGTCAGGTCCAGTTTCGCGGCGACGTCCTCGGCGGTCCGCTCCGGGCCGGTGCCGTCCCGCTCCCGTCCGATGAGGGTCATCCAGTCACCCGGCCGGGCGTCCGGTACCCCCGTCACGTCGAACTGGGCGCAGTCCATGCCGGGGCGGCCCACCATGGGGCAGCTCCGGCCGCGCAGCAGCCCGGTGAAGTCCGGCGCGTGTCCGGTCACCCCGCGGGAGAAGCCGATCGCCACGGTGGCCAGGCGCCGGCCGGGGGCGAGCACGGCGGACCGGTCGTAGCCCAGCCCCTCCGGGCGGGTGACGGTGACCAGGTCGAGCACCCGGGCGCGTACGGCGACCGCGGGCCGCAGCCGGGCCAGACCGGAAGCCGACCGGCCGGGCAGGTCGCGGCTGTCCGGCAGCAGCAACCCGTAGAGGCCGATGCCCGGCCGCACCCAGTCCGTGCCCTCCAGCGCCGCGGGATGCAGCAGGCCGTGCGTCGCGGCGAGGGACGCCGCCAGGTGCCGGCCGAGCACCGCCCGCGCCCGGCTCACCCGATCCCGGAACGCCGCCGCCTGCTCCGCCGTCTCCTCCGCGTCCCGGGCGGAGCTGGACAGATGGGCGAAGACCCCGGCCACCCGGACGGCTGCGCGCGCCCGGTGCAGCGCGTCGAGCACGGTGTCGAAGTCCCGTTCCTCGCGCGGCCCGAACCGGTTGAAGCCGACGTTGGTGCGCAGCCACACGGTCACGGGCTCGCCCCGCCGCCCGGCCACGGCACTGTGGCGGCCGACCTGCTCCAGGCCGGCTACGGCGGGCATCAGCCGGTACCGGGCACATGCCTCGGCGTTGTCGGCCACGTCGACGTCCATCACCAGGATCGGTACACCGACCCCGTGCTCGCGCAGCGCGGCGCCCTCCGCCACCGTGTCCACGGCCAGCGCCTGTACGCCCGCGTCCACCAGCAGATCGGCGACCGCCGGAGCGCCGAGGCCGTACGCGTCGCCCTTGAGGACCGGCATGATCCCCCGGCCGCCGGCCGCCGCGCGCAGCACCGCCAGGTTGTGGCGCACCGCGCCGGCCGAGACGGTCTTCTCCAGGCGGGCGGCGGCCAGGGACGACGGCCGGCGGACGGGCACGGTCTGCCGATCGGGTGGGACCACCTGGGCTGTCATCCAGCGCTCCTCCGGGCGGACGTTCAGCAAGGACGGCAAGGACGGCAAGGGCAGCAAGGGCAGCAGGTTCGGAAAGTCCGGCAGGACGTCCCGCCATTGAAAACGCGCCCCGGCTCCCGGACCAGAGCGCAATCCGGCCTCCGCCGGTCCGCCTGGCCCGAACGGCTCGCCGTTTCTTTACGTTTCCCTGACGCCCGCGCGGGATCCACGGCCCCTCCTCCCCATGTCCTCCCCGTTGTCCGGATCGCGTCGGAGACGGACGAAGAGGGTCCGGGAGGGTCCGAGAGGGGGGCTGCCGTGGAAGGCACCGTCATCGCAGTGGTCGTGGTCGGCGTCCTGCTGCTGCTCGTGCTGAAGAGCGGGATGCGGGTCGTCAACCAGGTGGAGCGCGGGGTGGTGTTCCGCTGGGGCAAGGCTCTGCCCGGCTACCGGCAGCCGGGCATCACCTTCCTCATCCCCTTCGCGGACCGTATGCGCAAGGTGAACGTCCAGGTCGCGACGATGCCGGTGCCCACCCAGGAGGGCATCACCCGGGACAACGTGTCGGTGAAGGTCGACGCCGTCGTCTACTTCCGGGTCACCGACCCGGTGCGCGCGGCCATCGAGGTGCAGGACTACGTCTTCGCCGTCGGGCAGGTCGCCCAGTCCTCCCTGCGGTCCATCATCGGCAAGAGCGACCTGGACGACCTGCTGAGTGACCGGGAGCGGCTGCACGAGGGGCTGGCCCTGATGATCGACAGCCCGGCCGCCGGATGGGGCGTGCACATCGACCGGGTCGAGATCAAGGACGTCCAGCTGCCGGAGTCCCTGAAGCGGTCCATGTCCCGGCAGGCCGAGGCCGAGCGGGAGCGCCGGGCCCGGGTCATCACCGCGGACGGTGAGTTCCAGGCCGCGCAGCAGCTCGCCAACGCGTCCCGGATCATGTCGGACACGCCCGAGGCCATGCAGCTGCGTCTGCTGCAGACCGTCGTCGAGGTGGCCGCCGAGAAGAACTCCACCCTCGTCATGCCGTTCCCGGTGGAACTGCTGCGGTACTTCGACCGGGCGGTGAAGAAGATCGACGCCGAGGTCGGGACGGAGAGCGCCGCGATCAGGACGGAGAGCGGTCCGCAGAAGGCGCCGGCGCCGGCTGCGGCTCCGGAGAAGGCCGGGACGGAGCCCGCCGAGCAGCCGTAGCCGACGCCAGCATCAGCGTCACGCACACCGAGCCCGCCGCCATCGCCGTCATCGCCCCGGCGGGCGAGGTGAGCTGGGCCAGCGTCCCCGCCGCCGTCGCGCTCACGCCCTGAAGGCTCAGCATGCCGGCCGAGTACAGTCCCAGGGCCTGGCCGGCCATGGCGTCGGGGGTCAGGCTCATCAGCCGCTCCTGCTGGACCAGGCTCGCCCCGAAGCCGACGGAGGCCACGGTCACACAGACCGCCGCCACCGGCACCGGCGGATGCGTGCCGAACAGCAGGTACGGCGTCGCCAGCAGGAGCAGCAGCGGTGTGGCCAGGCGGGCGCGTACGGCGGCGGGGAGCAGCCGGCCGACCGTCACGTCCCCGGCGAACATGCCGAGCGCCGCGCAGGCGAACAGGGTGCCGGCCGCGTGCGGGGCGTACGACACGTACAGCGACTCGCAGCCCACGACCATCCCGTTCGGCAGCCACAGGCCCAGGTAGGTCAGGCGGCGCGGCCGGGACGACCACAGCTCGGCGTTGGTCCGCCAGGTCGCCGACGGCGAGGGGCGCCCGGCGGCCCGGGGCCGGCGGGCGGTCAGGCCGAACCGCAGGACGAGCGCGGCCGTCAGGTACAGGGCCGCCGCCAGCAGCAGGCAGGCGCGCGGGGAGAGGACGGCGAGCAGCGCGCCGCCGGAGGCGAACCCGGCGATCTGCGTCAGCCCGCTCATCATGTTGAACAGCGAACGCCCCGACAGATAGCCGTCCTTGGCGAGGATCTCGTTCAGCAGCCCCCAGCGGACCCCGCCGCCGACGGAGGCCCCCAGGCCCAGCAGGAGGACGACGGCGAGGAGCGCGCCGGCCGGCAGTCCGGGCAGCGCCTGCAGCGCCGTACCGGCCGCGAAGGCCAGCGCGATCGCGGACAGGGCCGTACGCGGGGGCAGCCGGTCGGCGCCGGACAGCAGCACGGTGGCGCCGAGCACCTGGGCGAGCGACGGGCCGAACATGCTCACCGCCGACAGCAGCGGGGAGCCGGTCGCCCGGTACACGAGCGTGGCGAGGGCGAGGCCGCCGACGGTCTGGGCGGCGGTCTGCGCGGCCGCGCCGAGGAAGAGCGGGGTGAACTCCGGGGTGCGGAACAGGGATCGGTAGCTGGGCATGGTCCGGAGTCTCGGCCGGGCCGGAGAGGGCTCGTTATTGTTTCGCCGTCGCGCGAAAGGCCGTAGCCGCGGAAGGACGTACCGGATCATGGGGTGGTGGCAGCTCAACGCCGACACCCTCGCCCGCAGCCGGTTCGTCATCTCGCCGCTCGCCGAGGCCTTCGCCTGTCTGAAGCTGCTGCACGCCGGGCAGGGAGCGCATCCCGGTGAGCAGGCGTGGCTGGGTGCGCATCGGCCCGCCTACCGGGCCCGGCTCGCGGCCGACCCGGTGACGGCCCGGCTGGTCCGGGCCGGGCTGGGGCGGGAGTGGATCGCCGACTTCCTCACCCCGACGCCCCGCGGCGGCGAGAGCTTCGCCGAGGAGGTCGCCCGGGTGCGCGCGGCCGACCCCGGTGCCGCCCGCGCCCATCTGCGGCTCTCCCTGGGCGGGCCGCTCCCGGACGGGCTGGACCGGGACGACCTGCCCGAGCGGGCGGCCGGGCTGCTGGAGTGGGTGTGGGAGGAGACCGTACGGCCGTACTGGGAGCGGCGCCGGCGGGTGCTGGAGGCCGATGTGGTCGGGCGGACGGCGCGGGTGAGCCAGGGCGGCTGGGCGAGTGTGCTGGACGGGCTGCGGCCGGGCGGGACGCGGTGGCTCGGGGACAACCGGTTCCAGGTCAATCGGCACGAGTACCCGCCGCGCGAGATCTCCGGCGCCGAGCTGGTGTTCGTGCCGGTGACCGCGCAGCGCTCGGGGTGGGTGTCCTGGGAGGAGCGGGAACGGTACGCCGTGGTCTATCCCTGCGCCGGCGTCCTGGCCGGGGACGGCGGGCGCGCGGTCCCCGCGGGGCTGGGCGCGCTGCTCGGGACGGCCCGGGCCGGGGTGCTCGTCCTGCTCGGCTCGCCCATGAGCACCAGCCAGCTGACCGCCGTGACCGGACAGGGCCTCGGCTCGGTGGGGCGGCATCTGAAGGTGCTGCGGGAGGCGGGGCTGGTGGAGCGGCGTCGGGCCGGGCGGTCGGTGCTGTACGTGCGGACGGGCGCCGGTGACGCGCTGGTCGAGGCCGGATGGCAAGGCAGCCGTCCGGCGGGGCCAGGGGGAGTCTTCCGGATCAGGCCGGCGGGAACGGGCAGCGCCGTCGGGCCGGCCTGAGCGGGGCCTGGCGCGTGCAGCCGCAAGGCGGAGAAGGGAGTCGATGCGGAGCATCGGCGACCGACGACAACGCGGCAGATGTGCGTGCCAGGCCCCGCGTCGCTGGGCTGATCCGGAAGACACCCCCTAGCATCCGGGCATGACGACTACTGACCACAACGTGCTGGATGTCGAGATCGGGGCCCTCACCGGCGGCTCCGCGAACCTGCCGCAGTACGCCGGCAAGGCCGTGCTCATCGTGAACGTGGCCTCCAAGTGCGGCCTGACCCCGCAGTACTCCGGGCTGGAGAAGCTCCAGGAGCGGTACGCCGAGCAGGGCTTCACCGTGCTGGGCGTGCCCTGCAACCAGTTCCTCGGGCAGGAGCCCGGCACCGCCGAGGAGATCGCGGAGTTCTGCTCGGCGACGTACGGCGTGACGTTCCCGCTGACCGAGAAGGTCGAGGTGAACGGGGAGGGCCGGCACCCGCTGTACGAGCGGCTCGTCGGCTTCGCCGACGACGAGGGGCACACCGGGGACATCCGCTGGAACTTCGAGAAGTTCCTGATCGGCCGGGACGGCCGGGTCGTCGCGCGGTTCTCGCCGCGGACCGAGCCGGAGGCGGCCGAGGTCGTCGCCGCGATCGAGGCCCAGCTGGGCTGATCCCCGACCGCACAGGATCGAGCCCTCTCGGCAAGGACGGCGACTGGTCGAGAGGGCTCTCCTGGTGGTGCTTGTGCAGTTGTTGTGCCAGACAGGGTCAGGGAGAACCCCTCACGCCTTGACCGAGGCCACGAAGGCGTTCCAGGCGTTGGCGGGGAAGGCCAGGATCGGGCCCTCGGGGGTCTTGGAGTCGCGGACGGCGAGTTCGGCGGCGGTGGGCGACTTGACCTCGACGCAGGCGCCGTTGCCCGCGGAATAGGAGGACTTCATCCACGTCTCCGAAGCGCCCTGAATCAGTGCCATGTCCACTCCTGTTACGAGTTGCAGTAGTGCGGTTCACGCCAACCATGTCGTCTGATTGGCGTGATCGACGCTACCGGGCAACTGACCCTGGCGACGTAGTCGTTCACTCGACCGGATGGCATATTCCAGGTGAGCCTTCCACTGGAGCCGACCGACGGTGTACGATCCCGCGCCCGCTGTGGACCCGCCTCAGTCGGCGTACCCTTTCGCCACATCTGCGATGAATTGCCGGGACGCCTCCACATTGAGGGACTGTGCCCGCAGATGCTCGTACATCACGGCGTACTTCTGCACGTCCTGCGCCTTCTCCAGGTACAGGTCGCTGGTGACGCCCTCCAGGTACACCACGCTGGAGTCGGCCGCGTCGGCGAACTCCAAAATCGCGTACTGGCCGTTGAGGCCCGGATGCGCACCCACGTCGAAGGGCAGCACCTGCACGGTGACGTGCGGCAGCTGCGACATCTCGATCAGATGCTCCAGCTGTTCGCGCATCACCAGCCGGCTGCCCACGACCCGCTTCAGTGCCGCCTCGTCCAGCACCACCCACAGCCGGAGCGGGTTGTTCTGGGCGGTGATACGTTCCTGTCGGCGCATCCGCACCTGGACACGCTTCTCGATCTCGGTGGTCGACGTCTCCGGCAACGCGCCCTGCACCAGGGCCTCGGCGTAGGCGCGGGTCTGCAACAGGCCGGTCACCAACTGGGGTTCGTACACCCGCAGCGACTCGGCGTCGGTCTCCAGGCCGATGTACACGCTGTACGGGATGTCGCCGAAGGTGTGCCACCACCCCTGCTGCCGGGAGTCCCGGGCCATCTCCATCAGCGAGTCGACGATCCGCTGGTCCTCGACCTCGTACACCCCGCACAGGTCGCGCACATCGCGCTGACTGATGCTTCTCCGGCCGTTCTCCAGCCTGCTGATCTTCGACTGCGACACGAGCAGCCGCTCCGCCACCTCTTCGGCCGTCATGCCCTTGAGCTCACGGAGCCTGCGCAGCTCCTGGCCCAGCCGGCGCCGCCTGACGGTGGGATTGACATTGGACGCCACGGGACGTGCACCTCCGGCTGCCTGCCTGTTACTTAACACTTTCCGTATCTGCTGTTGAGCAGACTGCCACCAAGGTGCTTTCTACCGCTGGGAAACGGAGGATATGCGGCGCCCCCCTCGAACTCCTGAGCCGCTGGACGCAGTCGAGCGGGACGGCGAGACCAAGAGGTCTCGCCGTCCCGCTCGGACCAGCGGCTCCCGAACCGGGTCTGTGGGGACCGGGACGACGGCTCAGTGGGCCACGGCGCGTGCCATGGACCCGCGGTGCGGCTGCATCGGAACCCCGCGTGCGGGTTCCGCCGCGGCCCTGGCGCCGGACGCGGCCTGCCGGCCGCCCGAGGCCGGGCCACGGCGCGGCTGCGCGACCGCACCGTTCTGCACGTCCATGACGGCGTGCGCGACCAGCCCGCCCATGGGGTCGTGCCGGATCAGATCCCGCAGCCGGGACCTGGACGAACGGCCCTCGTTGCCGGGATACAGATGCTTGCCGAGCCCGACGGCGTGCGCCAGGGCGGCGAGCGCCGCGGTCCGCGGGTCCGGCGGTACGCCGGTGCGGATCGCGGAATCCAGCCGGGCACGGATCTCCCGGCTGATGTCGTTGTCCGTCGCCTGGTAGCGAGTCGTCGGCAACACCCCGCACATCTGACCCGGCACGGCGGCGACCATGCCGCACCGCTCCAGATGCGAGAGGTAGGTCTGGCGGAGCCCGAGTCGGGGCCCGCCGATCCAGTGGACGGCACGCACGGGAGCGCCACGCCTTCGCAGCAACTCCAACGCGCAGTCCAGAGTCGGATCTCCTGTCGGCCGTGGTACCACCACGGCGATACGATCCCCGTCTGGGGCTATCCGTCCGGCCAGCGCCAGCTCCACTAGCTGTGCACCGGCCAGACCGAGGTCGAGCGACTGCGGCTGTGCAGTGGTACCCGTGGCCGGGTCCAGTGCCAGCAACAGAAGCTCCTCCGGAAGTGTTCTGCGGCTCCTGCCCATCCATGCCTCCCCGCGTGGATGAATGACAGGGTGACCCCTCTCACATTGGTCTGTCGAGGGTGCGTGACCGGTTCGTGAGGGAACCGGTAGGTATGTCGTTCTCGTCTACCGCAGGGGCCAAGCCCTCACACAGGACACTGGTACATGGTTCGGACAGGGCGCACACGTGGACGTGCGACGCATGGAGGAGGCATCGGTGGCGGGCGAGTCCCCCGACAGGTCGAAGCAGCGCGAGTCGTCGGCGGAACCGACGTCGGGGAGCGCGGGTTCGATTCCCGAGGCGCGCGATCCGCGTCTCACCGTGTCCCGCGAAAAGGATTCCTCGGGCGGCGGCGGCACGGACATGGCGACGCAGGTCCTGACGGTACGACCGGAACCCCCCACCGATCCGAAGCCGGCCCCCGCCGACGACGATTCCGCCCTCAAGGCAGCGGTCAACGCCTGGGTCCGCGACCCCAAGCCCGACACACCTGCAAACACACCCGAGCACCCCGACCCCAAGTCGGAGGCCGACTCCAAGGCTGAGCCCCCGTCCGACCCGGACACCGAGCCCGAGACTCCGGCTGAGGGTTCGTCCGACACGGAGGACGAGGCCGAGAGCCGGCCTGACGCGAAGGCTGGGGCTGAGGGGTCGTCCGAAGCGGAGACCGAGGACGAGACCGAGGCCGAGGAGCCGTCTGACGCGGAGGCCAAGACGGAGGCTGCCTCGGAGGAACAGGCGGACGCCGACGCGGACGCGGACGCGAAGGGCGAGGCGGACGCGAACGCCGACACCGATGCGGACGCGAAGGGCGAAGCCGAGGCGGAGGCGGAGGCGACCGAGGACGGGCCCGAGACCGCCGACGACGGGGACGCCCCACAGGGGCCACCCGCAGACGACGACGAAAGCCGCACGGGTGGTGCGGGTGGGAACACGGACGCCGAAGGCGAAGCCGAGGCGAACGCACCCGCCGACGCGCCGCAGGCAAACGCGCCGCAGGCAAAGGCACCCGTCGATCAGCCGACCGCCGTCTTCAAGGCCGTACGCCCCAAGAAGCCCGCCGTCGACCAGCCGACGACCATGCTCAAGCTCGGCGGCAAGCCCACCGCCCCGGAGTCCGACTCCGAGCGCACCAGCAAGTTCGTCGCGCTGAAGGACGACCTGACCAAGCCGGCCGCCGCCCCGCAGCCCCCGGACGCCACCACCCCCGTCCCCCAGGTCGGCCCCGAGCGCACCACCCAGCAGCCGCTCCCGCCGAAGCCCCCGCTGGACCTGCTGGCCGAGCTGACGAACACGCCGCCGCCCCCGGAGACCCCGGTCCGCACGCTCGTGCGCCGCATCAAGATCTGGACCCCCCTGGTCCTGCTCCTGGTGATCGTCTTCGCGGTCGTACAGACGTTCCGCCCGCTGCCGTCCCCCACCCTCGCGCTGACGGCCGAGGAGACGTACACCTTCGACGGCGGCAGGACGAACCTGCCGTGGCCCGGCGAGGGCCAGGGCTGGATCGACGCGGACGGCGTCGGCACGATGGGCCACTTCGGCAAGCAGACCCCCGTGGCCATCGGCTCGGTCGCCAAGACGATGACCGCGTACATCATCCTCAAGGAGCACCCGCTGAAGGCGGGCGAGGAGGGCCCGAAGATCAAGATCGACCCGACGGCGGAGAAGGAGGGCGGCTACAACAAGGCCGGCGAGTCCACCCTCGACACCGTCAAGGCCGGTGAGTCCCTGACCGAGAAGCAGGCCCTGTCGGCCGTCCTGATCCCCTCCGCCAACAACATCGCCCGGCTCCTCGCGCGCTGGGACGCGGGCTCGGAGGCGGCGTTCGTGAAGAAGATGAACGCCACCGCCCGGGAGCTGGGGATGACCCACACGACGTACACCGACCCCTCGGGTCTGAAGGAGACCACGGTCTCCACGGCCGAGGACCAGGTGAAGCTCGGCCGCGCGTTCGTGAAGGTCCCGGCCCTCGTCGCCATCAGCAGCGCGGCCAGCTGGACGGACCCGTCGGGCAAGTTCTGGCCCAACTACAACGAGCTGCCGTACAGGATCGGCGCGATCGGCATCAAGACCGGCAGCACCACCGCGGCCGGCGGCAACCTGCTGTTCGCCTCCCGCAAGAAGGTCGACGGGCAGACGGTCACCCTCGTCGGCGCGATCCTCGGCCAGCACAAGAGGGAGATCCTCAAGACGGTCAACACGGTCAGCCAGACCGCGCTGCTCGCCGCGCAGGACGCGCTGACCTCGTCGAAGATCCTGAAGAAGGGCGACGTGGTCGGCTACGTGGACGACCGGCTCGGCGGCCACACCCCGATCGTCGTCACGAAGGACGTCACGACGCCCGGCTGGGCCGGTATGAAGGTGAGGCTGTCCTTCGCCTCCGGGACCGTGCCGCACACCGCGAAGGCCGGCACCCGCGTCGGAACGCTCACCGTGGGTGACGGCACGGCCGGTGCGGTGAAGGTCCCGGTGGCCCTGCAGAAGGATCTGGCCGAGCCCGGTTTCGGCGCCAAGCTGACCCGGCTGGGCTGACCGCCCCGCCCCCGCCCGCGGCGCACCCCGCCCTACGGAGCCCCCACCCGGGAGCCCCGTGGCGGGGTGCGTGCTAGCGTCACGAATCGGGGCAGGTCGCCGGTCCCGGGGACCGGGCCGCGAATGGGACGGAAAACGGCCGGGAACACCGAGGGAAGCGGCCGAGAACAGAAGACGGGACACGGGGAGTGCCTTCAGGTGGCCACAGCGGAGCCGACACGCGCCGACGAAGCAGATCCGGGCCCGGGATCCGGCCCGCGAATACGTCCGTCCATGACGGACACGCCTGACGCGGACAGCCGCACCGCGGACGGCCGCGCCTTCGGCGTACGGACCGACGCACGCACCGGCACACGACCCGACGGGCGCGCACGTCCGCTCGCCGCCCTGGAACCCCTCCGGCAGCGCATGCTCCGGCACCCCGTGCTGTCGGTGACGGCGTTCGCCGGTGTGCTGCACATCATCTGGTTCTTCACGTTCGCGAACAGCGGCGGCGATCTCGCGGCGCAGGACGCGTGGGCGGAGTTCGTCGGCCGGCACCCGGACTCGGCGTACAACCTCGCCTGGTACGGGGGCATGCACCCGGTGTCGTACAGCGTGGTGTCGCCGTATCTGATGTCGGTCCTCGGTGTCCGTACGACGATGATGATCGCCGGGACGGTGTCGGCGGGCCTGCTGACGATGGTCCTCATCCGCAGCCGGTCGGTGAAGAACCCCCTGTGGGCCTCGCTCGCCGGGGTCTTCGCGCTGCTGTGCAACGCGATCTCCGGCCGGGTCACCTTCGGGCTCGGCACGATGTTCGCGCTCGGCGCGGTCGCGGCCGTGTTCTGCTGGCCGCACCGGTGGCGGTTCAAACGCTGGGCGAAGGCGCTGGTCGCCGCCCCGCTGGCCGCGCTCGCCACGATGGCCTCGCCGGTCGCCGGGTTGTTCGTGGGCCTGGTCGCGGTCGCGCTGTTCCTGCAGAAGCGGCGGCCGGGCGCCTGGGCGCTGGGGCTCGCGCCGTCGGCGGTGGTCGCGGTGTCGGCCTGGCTGTTCCCGTTCTCCGGCACCCAGCCGATGATCTTCGGCTCGGTGGTCCTGCCCCTGCTGTACGGCCTGTTCTGTCTGTTCCTGGTGCCGAAGCACTGGGTGACCGTGCGGCTGACGGCCGCCGTCTACAGCGTCTCCGTCGTCCTGGTCTGGCTGATCAGCTCGCAGATCGGGTCGAACATCTCGCGGCTGCCGATGCTGTTCGCGGGCGCGACGCTGATCGCGGCCCTGCCGTACACCGTGCCGAAGTCCCGCAAGTGGTACATGACCGTGTTGGCCTTCCTGGGCTTCGTCGGCTGGCTCGGCTTCAAGTCGGTGGACGACATCATCCACACCACGCCGGCCGCGTCCTGGGCGCGGGAACTGGCCCCGCTCGTCAACGAGCTGCAGAAGGCCGGCGCCGAGAAGGGCCGCGTCGAGGTGGTCCCGGCCCGCTCGCACCGCGAGGCCTCCGCGCTCGCGCCGTACGTCAACCTGGCCCGCGGCTGGAACCGGCAGGCCGACATGGAGCGCAATCCGCTCTTCTACGACGACACGCTCAACTCGGCGACCTACCACGAGTGGCTCCAGCGGTGGGCGGTGCACTACGTGGTGCTGCCCAAGGACAACGTGGACGGGGACGGCGGCGAGCGCGAGCTGCTCCAGCGCGGGATGCCGTACCTGAAGCAAATCTGGGGCGACGCCAACTGGCAGCTGTTCAAGGTGACCGATCCGACGCCGCTCGCCGAGCCGAACGCGGTGGTGGACCGGGCCGAGCAGGGCGAGATGACGCTGCGGGTGCGCAAGGCCGGGCGGATCCTGATCCGGATCCCGTACTCGCCGTGGCTGAGCGTCGTCGACGAGCACGGCAAGAGCCGGCCCTACGAGAAGACCAAGGCGTGTCTGATGGCGACGCCGGAGGACGTCGACGGGGACAAGTGGACCGTGCTGCACGCGCCGAAGGCCGGGACGTACCGGCTGGCCGCGCCCTACCAGCTGCCGCGCGGTACGCCCTGCCCGGACGAGCTGAAGAAGCCGTGACGGTCAGCGGAGCTGGTCGACGTACGTGTCCGTGCCCGGCACCGTCGGGATGAACGGCGCGACCAGCTCCACCCGGCCGAGGCCCGACTCCGCCACCTGCTCGTCCAGGCCGGTGAAGTGCTCCGTCCAGCACTCCCGCGGATCGCGCTCCAGGAACCACAGCAGCGTCAGCCGGGTGCCGACGCCCTCGACCTGCTTGACGTAGGTCATGCGGTCGCCGGGCAGCGGGGTCGGCCGGAACACGGTGACCAGCGCGGACGGGGAACCGGCGAGGCGGCGCGGCAGGTGCCGGGCGCGCAGCCACTCCAGCAGGGCGGCCCGCTGCTCCGGCGAGTCGGTGTCGATCACCTCGAGCACCAGGCCCGGGTACGGGTGGTCGAGGGCGTGGACGTCCCGCGGCCCGGCGGCGCCGTCCCGGTACACGGTCGTCTCGTGGTCCTGGAAGGCCGTGAAGACGTGGGTGCGGTCGTGGTAGACGCGGGCGTCCCGGTTGAGGCGCTGGTTGATGGCGACCGTCCACTTCATGTGGTCGTCGTAGCGGCCGGCGGTGATCCAGTAGGTGGAGAGGTAGCAGCCGGCGGTGACCGGCCGGGCGATCGCCGACTTCTCCGGGTAGCGCAGGAGCTGCAGCTGCCGGGTGGCCACCCAGCGGCGGCCCGCGTACATCCAGGGCATGGCCATCGCGCCGGCGTAGTAGTGGTCGTCCTCGTACCAGCGGTTGTACGCGTACTCGTGGCCGGGGTGCGGCTCGACCATGGTGATCAGGGCGTGGCCGGGGCGGACGCCGTACGGGCCCACGGCGGCCAGCTCGGCGTACCGCTCGCTGCGGGTGTCCTCGCTCATGCGGTTCCCCTTTCCTGCGGTCGCCCATACTCTGACGCTCCGTCAGATAAAGCGCCAGGGTCCGGGAGGCCTCCATGTCGCTGCTCGCGGGCAAGACCGTCGTCGTCTCCGGGGTCGGCGCCGGACTCGGCCACCAGGTCGCCGCCGCCGTCGTCCGGGACGGGGGGAACGCCGTCCTCGGCGCCCGCACCGAGGCGAACCTCGCGCGGACCGCGGCCGGGATCGATCCGGAGGGCACGCGGACGGCGTTCCGGGCGACCGACATCACCGACGAGGGGCAGTGCGAGGCGCTGGCGGCGCTGGCGCGGGAGCGGTTCGGCGGGATCGACGCGGTGGTGCAGGTGGCCGCCCTGGACTCGTACTTCGGCGGGCTGGCGGACGCCGACTTCGCGACCTGGCGGTCCGTCCTCGACGTGAACCTGCTGGGGACGCTGCGGATGACCCGGGCCTGCCTGCCGGTGCTGCGGGCGGGCGGGGGCGGTTCGGTGGTGTTCATCGGGACGCAGTCGGCCGTGGCCGCGCCCTCGCAGGTGCGGCAGGCCGCCTACGCCGCCTCGAAGGGGGCGCTGACCAGCGCGATGTACTCGCTGGCGCGGGAGCTGGGGCCGGACCGGATCCGGGTCAACTCGGTGCTGCCGGGCTGGATGTGGGGGCCGCCGGTGCAGGCGTACGTGCGGTTCACCGCGCGGAGCGAGGGGGTGCCGGAGGAGGAGGTGCTGGGGCGGCTGACCGAGCGGATGGCGCTGCCGGACCTGGCCACCGACGGGGATGTGGCGGACGCGGCGGTGTTCCTCGCCTCGGACCGGGCCAGGAGCATCACGGGACAGTCCTTGCTGGTCAACGCGGGGGAGCTGATGCGCTAGGCCGGTGGCGGTACGGACAAGGACTGTTCATCAATGTGAACGGAGGTCATCACAACGAACATTTTTACCGTGACTTGACCTTCCTCTTGCTTGTCGCGTTCATGTGGACAGAACCACGATCGGGCACATGAACAGTCTCGACTGGGCCGTGCTCATCGGCTACTTCGGTGTGATGGTCGCGATCGGCGTCTGGTCGCACAAGCGCGTGGACAACGTTTCCGACTTCTTCACGGCCGGCGGCAAGATGCCCTGGTGGCTCTCCGGCATCTCGCACCACATGTCGGGCTACAGCGCCGTGATGTTCACCGGGTACGCGGGCATCGCCTACACCTACGGCGTCACCTCCTTCATCACCTGGTCCTTCCCCATCGCGCTCGGCATCGCCATCGGGTCGAAGCTGTTCGCGCCGCGCATCAACCGGCTGCGCTCCCGGCTCCATGTGGCCTCCCCGCTGGAGTACCTGAAGAACCGTTACAACCTGCCCACCCAGCAGGCCCTCGCCTGGTCCGGCATGCTGCTGAAGATCGTGGACGTGGGCGCCAAGTGGGCGGCGATCGCCACGCTGTTGTCGGTGTTCACCGGCATCTCGCTGAACCAGGGCATCCTCATCACCGGCGCGATCACCGCCGTCTACTGCACGATCGGCGGCCTGTGGGCGGACGCGCTGACCGAACTCGGCCAGTTCGTCATCCAGTTGCTGGCCGGCATCTCCATGTTCATCGCGGTCGTGGTGAAGCTGAACGACAAGAACATCGGCTTCCTCGGCGCCTGGGACGAGCCCGCGCTGCACGGCCACGGCAAGCCGCTGGTCGGGCCGTACAGCACGGTGTTCCTGCTGGCGTTCCTGTTCATCAAGCTCTTCGAGTACAACGGCGGCATGCTCAACCAGGCCCAGCGCTACATGGCCACCGGCAGCGCCCGCCAGGCCGAACGCTCGGCCCGGCTGTCGGCGATCCTCTGGCTGGTCTGGCCGGTGGTCCTCTTCTTCCCGATGTGGATGTCCCCGCTGCTGGTCGAGGCGCAGAAGCCGGACGGCTCCGACTCCTACGCCCTGATGACCGAACAGCTGCTGCCGCACGGACTGTTGGGCCTCGTCATCGTCGGGTTCTTCTCCCACACCATGGCGATGTGCTCCTCCGACGCGAACGCCATCGCCGCCGTCTTCACGCGGGACTGCGCGCCGGTGCTCTCGGCGAGGGCGCGGGAGTGGAGCACACGGAGCGGACTGATCGCGGCGCGCGTCACGACGGTGGTCTTCCTCGGGCTGTCGATGGCGGCCGCGACGCAGGTCAACTCCCCCGCTTTCAAGGACATCATCACCGTCGTCATCAAGTGGGTCGCCGGTCTCATGGGCCCGATGGCGATCCCGATGATGCTCGGCCTGCTCCGGCCGTTCCGCCGCTCCGGTCCCACGGCGGCGCTCGTCAGCTGGGCCATGGGGCTGCTCGCGTTCTGGCTGGTCAACTACCCGATCAGCTGGCGGGTCGACGGGGGTGTGCCGCTCCAGTACCAGGTCTCGATCCCGCTCGCCGTCTCCCTGGTGCTGTACATCGTCATCGGCTACCTGAAGCCGGAGGACACGTCGGAGCGGCTGGCGATCATCGAGAAGGTGAACACCGACGGCGACACCGCGGCGGCCGTGCCCGTCCCTGCCGCGGCCGGTGACGACATCGTGGGGGCACCCAACCGGCCCCTGTAGCCTGCGGGTTGATCTTCGACAAGCAGGAACGGGGAAACGAATGGGTCTGGACGGAGTGCGGGCGGCCTCCCGGCTGGTGGGCCGCCGCACCACGCTGCGGTATCTCGCCATCGGTGCCGGCGCGTCGCTGCTCGCCGCGTGCAAGGGGAACGGGGACGACAAGGGCCACGGCAGGACGAAGGGCACCGGCGGTCACGGCGGCGGTCAGGGCGGCGACGCCCCGTCGGGGGCCACCGGAGTGACGGGCCGGGCGTTCGCGGCCTTCGTGCGCGGCTCCTGGAAGGTCACCTCGCAGCCGCCGGGAGCGAGCGCCGAGGCGTACACGTTCAGCCTCACCGTCGGTGACGGGACCTGGGCCATGGACGCCGGCGACCGGTCACCCAGGGGCACGTGGGCGCTCCAGGGCGGCCGGCTCGCCCTCCGGATGCCCGAACGACTGGATCCCGACAGCAGTGACACGGACGAGGCCGCCGCCTCGAACGTGCCGGCCACCGTAGGGGACTCCGTCTCCCTCATGCTGCCCTGGCAGCCGCCCGGTGCGTCGGGCACCGCGTCCGGGGAGCGGCTGGAGGTGGACTACAACAAGAAGGCCGGTCTGCGCATCCGCCACGTCGACGCACACGGCAGCATGACCGTCCACCACTGCGTCCGCGCCTGAATCAGGCCCGCGGATAGCGGGCCAGCCAGCCCGGGGACGCCCCGGCCGGGCTGTGCAACGCCGGGCCCTGGGTCATTTCCATCGCGAAGTCGTCGGCCAGTTCCAGGATCGTGGGGCGGCCCTCCAGTTCGGCCAGCCAGGCCGGGGGGAGGGCCGTTTCGCCGTGGAGGGCGCCGAGGAGGCCGCCGGTGAGGGCGCCCGCGGCGGCGGAGGGGCCGCTCTGGTTCACCGCGAGGCAGAGGCCGTGGCGGACGTCCTCGCCCACCAGCGCGCAGTACACCGACGCGGCCAGCAGCCCGTCCGCCGTGCCGTCGCCGGCCAGTTCCTCCACCCGGGCGGGCGTCGGTATCCCCTGCCGTACCGCGCCGAGCGCGTGCTGGAGGGCGTCCGAGACCGGCTGGTGGCCGGGGCGGACGGCGAGCAGGGCGAGGGCACGCTGCACGGCGCCGTCCAGGCTGTCGCCCCGGGCCAGCGCATGGACGATCACGGCGTACGCGCCCGCCGACAGGTAGGCGATGGGGTGGCCGTGGGTCTGGGCCGCGCACTCCACGGCGAGCTGGACGACCAGTTGGGGTTCCCAGCCGACGAGGAGACCGAAGGGTGCCGAGCGGGCGACCGCCTCCGGGCCCAGCTCCCCCGGGTTCTTCGGGGACTCCAGCGTGCCCATGGTCTCGTCGCCGAACCCGATGAGCAGCGCGCGGGTCGGGTCCCGGCGGGCGTACAGCCACTCCTCGCGGGCGAGCCAGCCGTCGTCCTTGCGGCGCTCGTCGGGCCCCCAGTCCCGCTGGGTGGCCGCCCAGCGCAGATAGGCCCGGTGCAGATCGGTCGGCGGATGCCAGGCGCCGGTGTCACGGCGTACCTGGGCGCGTATCAGCCCGTCCACCGTGAACAGGGTCAGCTGGGTGTGGTGGGTGACGGTGCCGCGCCGCCCGTGGCCGAACGCCAGGTCCAGCAGCCCTTCACCGCCGTACGCGGCCCGGATCTCCTCCAGGGACAGCGGGTCGGCCGGCCCGCCCAGCGCGTCGCCGACCGCGGCCCCGAGCAGTGTGCCGCGCACCCGGCTGCGGAAGTCCTGCTGCTCGGCACGGCCCCAGACGGCACCGGTCGTCGCCCCCACCAGACCTCCCCACGGCACCGTCCGCCTGTACGACGCCCAGCACTGTAATCGACCGGGAACGGTCCGATCAGTGGTGCCCGGCCGGATTCTGGCGCAATGCGTACGGCGGAGGGGGGCGGCCACCAGGGAGAATCCAGCCATGACCACCACCCCCACGCGCCACACCGGCCTCCGTCTTGCCGCCGGTGTGCTCACCGGCATACTCGCCCTCTACATCGCCCTGGTCGCCCTCGGGAACATCACCGACTTCGGGACCAACCAGCAGTTCGTACGGCATGTGCTGGCGATGGACACGACGTTCAAGGACGAGGACCTGATGTGGCGGGCCGTCACCAGCACGGCGCTCCAGGACACCGCCTACGTCCTGATCATCGTGTGGGAGACGGCGGCCGCCCTGGTCCTGATCTGGGGGACGTGGCTGTGGGCGCGGCGGGACCACGACCGGGCCCGGCGGTTCTCCACCTACGGGCTGCTGATGCTGTTGCTGCTCTTCGGTGCCGGGTTCATCGCGATCGGCGGTGAGTGGTTCGCGATGTGGCAGTCGAAGACGTGGAACGGGCTGGACGCGGCGACCCGGATCTTCCTGCTGGCCGGAGTGGCGCTGATCGTCAACCAGTTGCCGTCCGGCCGCCGGGACGCTAGTTGACGACCGCCACCCGCGTGCCCTGGTCGCCGAAGGCCCACAGGACGGCTCCGTCCTCCTTGTGGAGGCGGATCCCGCCCAGCTTCTGGCCGTTGGCGGGGGGCGGGGAGGCGCCGTCCAGGGCGTTGGAGAAGGCGACGTTCACGCCGTCCACCTTGGTGAAGTACATGACGTGCTCGATCTCCACGCCGTCCGAGCCCTTGAGGGACTGGGTGCGCAGGGTGACCGAGTAGCGGCCGGGCCGCGGGCTCACCGTGCCCGGCCACACCGTGAACGTGCGGGTGGCCCTGCCGGTCGCGTCGACCAGCCAGACCCGCTTCTCGCCGAGCGAGTACACGATCCGGCGGCCCTCGCCGGAGTTGTCCGGCAGGGCGTGCTCGGCCGGCGCCTTCGGCGTGAGCGTCGCGTGCGGGCTCGCCGACGCCGATGTGCTGGGCCTGGCCACGGAGGCCGTGGGATGCGGCCCGGCGTCCGCCTGCACGGCGAGGGCGACGACGACCGCGGTCGCCCCCGTCGTCAGACCGGTGACCCAGGCCCACGAGGGCAGTCGGGCAGCCACGGGACGCATCTCCTCCGCTACGGGTCCCCTCTTCTCAGCACAGGGGTCGGATCATCGTACTCAGTCCAGGACCGGCAGCAGTTCCGGCAGGTGCCCGTCGGACGCCTCGGCCGCCCGCTGCCGCTCCTCGGACACCTCGCCGTACAGCGTGGTGCGCGGCTTCGCGGGACGGCCGGCCGCCTCCGCCACCGCGACCAGGTCGCGGACCGACTTGTACGAGCCGTAGGAGGAGCCCGCCATGCGGGAGATCGTCTCCTCCATCAGCGTCCCGCCCAGGTCGTTCGCGCCGGAGCGGAGCATCTCCGCCGCCCCCTCGGTGCCCAGTTTCACCCAGCTTGTCTGGATGTTGGGGATCCAGGGGTGGAGCAGGAGCCGGGCCATCGCCGTCACCGCCCGGTTGTCCCGCATGGACGGGCCGGGCCGGGCGATCCCCGCCAGGTACACCGGCGCGTTCGTGTGGATGAACGGCAGCGTGACGAACTCGGTGAAGCCGCCCGTCTCCCGCTGGATCCGGGCCAGCGTGCGCAGGTGGCCGAGCCAGTGCCGGGGCTGGTCCACATGCCCGTACATCATCGTGGACGAGGAGCGGATGCCCAGCTCGTGCGCGGTCGTGATCACCTCGATCCAGGTGGCCGTGGGCAGCTTGCCCTTGGTCAGCACCCAGCGGACCTCGTCGTCCAGGATCTCCGCCGCCGTACCGGGGATGGAGTCCAGGCCCGCCTCCTTGGCGGCGCAGAGCCACTCCCGGATCGACATCCCGGTCCGGGTCGCGCCGTTCACCACCTCCATCGGGGAGAAGGCGTGCACGTGCATGCCCGGGACGCGCTCCTTCACCGCCCTCGCGATGTCGAAGTACGCGCTGCCCGGCAGGTCCGGGTGGATGCCGCCCTGCATGCACACCTCGACCGCGCCCACCTCCCACGCCTGCTGGGCGCGGTCCGCCACCTGCTCCAGCGAGAGCGTGTACGCGTCCGCGTCCGTACGGCGCTGCGCGAAGGCGCAGAACCGGCAGCCGGTGTAGCAGACGTTGGTGAAGTTGATGTTGCGGGTGACGATGTAGGTGACGTCGTCGCCGACCGCCGACCTGCGCACGTCGTCGGCCACCCGGCACAGCGCGTCCAGCGCCGGGCCGTCCGCGTGCAGCAGGGCGAGGGCCTCGGCGTCGGTCAGCCGGGTCGGGTCGTCGGCCGCCGTGCGCAGCGCCTCGCGCACATCGGCGTCGATGCGCTCCGGAGCCATCCCGGGGGCCGCCGCCTCCCGCAGGGCGTCCCAGTCGCCGTACACCTCGTCGAAGTCGGCGCGCCGGTCGCCCGTACGGCCCTCGGTGTCGATGGACGTGTGCAGGTCCGTGCGGCCGGAGGCGGTGAACACCTCCTCCGGCTCCTGCCAGGGCCGGCCCTCCACGACCGCGTCCTCCCGGGCGAGGCCCGTCTCCGGGTCGGCGAGGGCCGACACGTGCGGGCGCAGCCGCGGATCCAGCCAGGGCTCGCCGCGGCGGACGAACTCCGGGTAGACGCAGAGCCGTTCCCGCAGTCGGAAGCCGGCGGCGCGGGAGCGCTCGGTGAGTTCCTCGATCTGCGGCCAGGGGCGTTCGGGGTTGACGTGGTCGATGGTCAGCGGGGAGACCCCGCCCCAGTCGTCGATGCCGGCGCCGATCAGCCGCTCGTACTCGGCGTCGACCAGGTTCGGCGGGGCCTGGAGGCAGGCCGAGGGGCCCATGATGTGCCGGGCGACCGCCACCGTGGCGACCAGGTCGTCCAGTTCGGCGTCCGGCATGCCGCGCATCGCCGTGTCCGGCTTGGCGCGGAAGTTCTGGATGATCAGCTCCTGGATGCCGTGGTAGGCCCGGGAGATCTTCCGGAGCGCGAACAGCGACTCGGCGCGCTCCTCGTACGTCTCGCCGATGCCGATGAGCAGGCCGGAGGTGAACGGCACGGAGGAACGGCCGGCGTCCTCCAGCACCCGCAGCCGCACGGCCGGTTCCTTGTCCGGGGAGCCGTGGTGCGGGCCGCCCGGCTCGGACCACAGCCGCTCGGCGGTGGTCTCCAGCATCATGCCCATGCTGGGCGCGACGGGCTTCAGCCGCTGGAAGTCCGTCCACGTCATCACGCCCGGGTTGAGGTGGGGAAGGAGCCCCGTCTCCTCCAGGATCCGGATGGAGATGGCGCGGACGTAGGCGATGGTGTCGTCGTAGCCGTGCGCGTCGAGCCACTCGCGCGCCTCCGGCCAGCGGTCCTCCGGCTTGTCGCCGAGGGTGATCAGGGCTTCCTTGCAGCCGAGGGCGGCGCCCTTGCGGGCGATGTCCAGCACCTCGTCGGGGGACATGAACATCCCGTGCCCGGCGCGGCGCAGCTTGCCGGGCACGGTGGCGAACGTGCAGTAGTGGCACTTGTCCCGGCACAGCCGGGTGAGGGGGATGAAGACGCTCTTCGAGTACGTGATGACGCCGGGCCTGCCCGCCGCCTCCAGCCCCGCGTCCCGCACCCGGGCGGCGGAGGCGGCGAGGTCGGTCAGATCCTCACCGCGTGCCTGGAGGAGCACCGCCGCCTCGGCGACGTCGAGGGCGACGCCGTCCCGGGCACGTTTGAGGGCGCGACGCATGGAGTTCTCGGTCGGGCCGGTTCCGGAGGTCGCGGAAGTCGTCATCTCTCGAGCATACGGTCGCGGTGATCACCGCCGAGGAGCACCGCCCGCGAGGAGGGGGCCGTAGGCGTCGAGCGCGCGCAGCACCTCCGCCGCACCGCCGGGCGGCAGCTGCACCACGACCTCCTCGATCCCCAGATCCGCGTAGTGGGCGAGCTTTCCGGGGGTGGGCTGGACGGCGTACGGGACGACCTGGAGGGCGGCCGGGTCGCGGCCCGCGTCCGCCCACACCGAGCGCAGCGCGGGCAGCGACTCGGTCAGCCCCCGCCCGCCGATCGGCAGCCAGCCGTCGGCGAACTCGGCGATGTGCGCGAACAGCTTCGGCCCCGCCGCCCCGCCGACGAGGGTGCGGGGGCCGACGACGGGGCCGCGCGGCTTCTGGGCGGGCTTGGGGTGGGCGAGGCTGGCCCGTACGCTGCCGAACTCCCCCTCGTACGCCGTCGGCTCCTCGCTCCACAGGGCCCGCATCAGCGCCATCCGGTCCCGGACCAGCTCCCGCCGGGTCCGCCAGGTCACGCCGTGGTCGGCGGCCTCCTCCACGTTCCAGCCATAGCCGAGGCCCAGGGTGAAGCGGCCGCCGGACAGGTGGTCCAGCGTGGCGATCTGCTTGGCGAGGTCGATGGGGTCGTGCTGGGCGACGAGGGTGATGCCGGTGCCCAGCGCCAGCCGCTGGGTCACGGCGGCTGCCTGGCCGAGGGCGATGAAGGGGTCCAGGGTGCGGCCGTACTCGCGGGGCAGGTCGCCGCCGGCCGGGTAGGGGGTCGTGCGCTCCGTGGGGATGTGGGTGTGTTCCGGGAGGTAGAGGCCGCAGAAGCCGCGTTCTTCGAGTTCGCGGGCGAGGCGGGTGGGGGTGATGGTCTCGTCGGTGAGGAAGATCGTGACGGAGATGCGCATGGGACATCGTACCGACTGGTCGGTTGCCCGTCAGGGGTTCGCGCGGGTTCCATGTGGCTGGTCGCGTCGTTCCCCGCGTCGCCCAGGGGGCTTACGTTGAGGGTGTGACGACGTTGCGCGGCACCATCGCACCCGGCTCGCCCGACTTCGTGTACCTCCCCTTCGAAGTCCCGCCCGGAACCGGCGAGTTGAAGGTCTCCTACACCTACGACAAACCCCCCGTCCCGCCCGGCACCCCCGGCAACGCCCTCGACATCGGGCTGTTCGACCGGCGCGGCACCGAAGTGGGCGGGCGGGGGTTCCGGGGGTGGTCGGGCGGGGCGCGGACCGAGTTCTTCGTGCGGGCGGACGAGGCCACGCCCGGGTATCTCCCCGGGCCGCTCCGGCCCGGCACCTGGTACATCGCGCTCGGGCCGTACACCGTGGCGCCGCAGGGGCTGTCGTACGAGGTGACCGTCACGCCGGTGGAAGGGACGGCCGGCACGACGCCGGAGCCGGTGTATCCGCCGGACCGGGCCCGGGGGCGGGGCCGGGACTGGTACCGCGGTGACTGCCATCTGCACTCCTGGCACTCCGACGGCCGCCGGACCCCGGCCGAGATCGCGGCCCTGGCCCGGGCCGCCGGGCTGGACTTCCTCAACAGCTCCGACCACAACACCAACGCCGCGCACGCGCACTGGGCCGACGCGGCCGGTGACGACCTGCTGGTGCTGCTCGGTGAGGAGGTCACCACCCGCAACGGGCACGTCCTGGCGCTCGGCACCGAGCCGGGCACCTTCGTCGACTGGCGCTACCGGGCCCGGGACGGCCGCTGGGCGCACTTCGCGCGGGACATCCGCCGGGCCGGCGGCCTGGTCGTACCGGCCCATCCGCACGCCGACTGCGTGGGCTGCGGCTGGAAGTTCGGGTTCGCGGAGGCGGACGCCGTGGAGGTGTGGAACGGGGCCTGGACACCGGACGACGAGATGGCGCTGGCGGCCTGGGACGCGCGGCTGGTGGCGTCGGCGCGGGGCGAGCGGGCGTGGCTGCCGGCGATGGGCGACAGTGACGCCCATCGCGATCCGGACGTGGTCGGGCTGCCCCAGACGGTCGTCCTCGCCGACGGGCTGACCCGGGAGGCGGTCCTGGAGGGACTGCGGGCGGGACGGTCGTACGTGGCCGAGTCGCGGCACGTCTCGCTGACCTTCTCCGCGACGGCCGACGGAGGCGAACAGGCGGGGATCGGGGAGCGGTTGGCGGTCGGGTACGACACCGAGGTGACCGTCCGGCTGGAGGTGTCCGGGGCGCCGCGCTGCTCGGTCCGGCTCGTCACCGACCAGGGGGTGATGCTCACCGGAGGGCCGCTGCCGGTGTCCGGCACCGGGACCGTGGCGTGGCGGACGACCCCGGCCCGCGCGGCCTACGTACGGGCCGAGGTACGGCACGAGACACCGCTGGGACCGGTACCCGGGGCGATGGCCGCGTTCACCAACCCGGTGTTCCTGGGGCGGGTCGGCGACGGGGGGCCCGAGGAAGGGGCATGATGGCCTCGCCACCGAGAGGGACGAGATGTCAGACCGCACCGACCGCAAGCACCGGCTGGTGACCCGCTTCCAGCGGTACGTCGCCAACCCGATCAACCGGCGCCTGCCGTTCCAGACCCTGCTGGAGACCACCGGCCGCACGTCCGGTCTGCCCCGGCGGACCCCGGTCGGCGGGCGCCGGGTCGGCACCTCCTTCTGGCTGGTCTCCGAGTTCGGCCTCAGGTCGCAGTACGTGCGCAACATCCAGGCCGACCCCACGGTCCGGGTCCGCATCGCCGGCCGCTGGCACCACGGCACCGCCCATCTCCTCCCCGACGACGACGCCGTGACCCGGCTGCGCACCCTGCCCCGCTTCAACAGCGCGGCGGTACGGGCGTTCGGCACGGACCTGCTGACGGTACGGGTGGACCTGACGGACTGACGGAGGCGACACTGCGCGCGTGAAGCTCACCACCGCGCCCTCCGCCATCGAACCGGCCCGTGACTTCCCGGATCTGCTGCCGCACGCCCGCCCCGCCGTCCGGCTGCATCCGCGCCGCGGCACACCCGGCCCGTACGACAGCCACATCGGCGGCCCGGTGCTGTGGCCGGCCGCCGAACCATGGCCGGAGTGCGCCGGCCACAAGGACGTGAACGGCAGGGCCTACACCCTCCCGATGGTCGCGGTGGCCCAGTTCACCGCGGCCGGCTTCCCGGAGATCCGCTTCCCCGACGGCACGGACCTCGTCCAGCTCCTGTGGTGCCCCGACTGGCACGACCAGCCGCACCCGGAGGGCTGGGGCCAGGCCTGCCGGCTCTTCTGGCGCCGGGCCGCCGAGGTCACCGGCCCGCCGGCCGAGCAGCCGGCTCCCGAGGAACACCCGGCGTACGACGAGGGCATGATCCCGCGCGCCTGCGTCCTGCACCCCGAGCGGGTCACGGACTACCCCGGCTTCGAGGAACTCCCGGACGGCCTCGCCGGCCGCTTCGAGACCTGGCTGACCGAACGCGGCCTGACCGACGACCTCACCACCGTCCCCGGCTACAAGCTCGGCGGCTGCCTCGACTGGTGCACGACCGGCCTGCCGGACGCCCTGGAGTGCGGCGAGTGCCGGGCGCCGCTGGAGCTGTTCCTGCAGTGCGACACCTACGAGTACCACCTCGGCAGCTGGGCCCCCGACGACGCACCGGACCGTTTCCGGCCGCTGGAGGAACGCCATCTGCGGACGGGCGGCGAGGCCGGCGACGCGTCCCGCGAGCCGGTCGGCATGACCGTCGGCCGCGGGAGCCACGCGGGGCTGTTCGTGTGCTCGGCGGACCCCCGCCACCCGGCGTCGTTCTTCACCCAGTGAAGCCCCAGGTCACCCCGGCCACACCAGGGACTGCACCTCGCTGTAGGCGTGCAGGGCGTACACGCCGACGTCGCGGCCGACGCCGCTCCTCTTGAAGCCGCCGAACGGGGCCTCCATGTTGCGGGCGACCGTGTTGATGCCGACGCCTCCGGCGCGCAGTTGCCGGGCCACGCGGAAGGCGCGGGCCACGTCGCCGGACCAGACGTAGTCGATGAGCCCGTAGTCGGAGTCGTTGGCGAGGGTCACCCCCTCGTCCTCGTCGTCGAACGGGATCACCACCACCACGGGCCCGAAGATCTCCTCCCGGGCCACCCGCATGTCGTTCGCGCAGTCGGCGAGCAGCGTGGGCGTGACGAAGAACCCGCGGTCCAGCGGCGGGCGTTCACCGCCCGTCACGACCACGGCGCCTTCCTCGCGGCCGAGTTCGACGTACGACTCCACGCGCGTCCGGTGCTCGGCGGAGATGACCGGGCCCACGACCGTGTCCGGTTCTCGGGGATCGCCCACCTTCAAGCGGCCGGCGTATGCGGCGAGTTGCTCCACCAGTGGCTCGTACACCCGCCGCTGGGCCAGCACCCGGGTCGGTGCCGTGCAGATCTGGCCGCTGTAGAAGGAGAAGGTGGTGCCGATGCCGGCGACGGCCGAGGGGAGGTCGGCGTCGTCCAGGACGAGTGCGGCGCCCTTCCCGCCCAGCTCCATCAGCTGCCGTTTCATGTCCCGGCCGCACACCTCGGCGATGCGCCGCCCGACGGCCGTGGATCCGGTGAAGCTCACCATGTCGACGTCCGCGGAGGCGACCACGGCCTCGCCCACCGAGACGTCCCGGCCCGAGACGACGTTCACCACGCCCGGCGGCGCCCCGGCCGCCTCCAGCGCCTCGGCCATCCGGTAGACGGAGAGGGGGTCCTGCGGGGCGGGCTTCACCACGACCGTGTTGCCCATCGCCAGGGCGGGGGCGATCTTCCCGGCCGGGTTGGCCCACGGGTTGTTGTACGAGGTGACGCAGGTGACGACCCCGACGGGCTGCCGTACCGCCAGCGCCCCCGTCACCCCGGCCCTCCCCATCGGCCCGGCCTCGTTGATCTGCGGGGCGATCGCCCACTCGGCGCTCTCCACGCGCGCGTACCGGCGGAAGCGGGCGGCGGCCACCCCGACCTGCATCGCACGCGCGGTCGCGGTGGTCGCGCCGGTCTCGGCCCGGGCCAGGTCGGCGTACGGCACCAGCCGGTCCCGGATGATCTCCGCGGCCCGCCCGAGCACCGCGGCCCGCTCCTCCGGCCGGGTCCGCGACCACGCCCCGAACGCCTCCCGGGCCGCCGCGCAGGCCGCCCGCGCCTGTTCCGGCGAGGCCTCCGGCGCCCAGCCGACGGTCTCCTCGGTGGCCGGGTCGGTCACCGGGTAGTGCCCGGCGTCCGGCGCCGGCCACTCCCCGCCGACGAACAGCGGCTGCCCCTCGCTCACCGTGTGCCCACCGTCCGCGTGTCCCGCCCGGACCGCAGTACCCGGCCCGGTACGGCCCCGGTCACCACGTCGTCCCGGATCGCCTCCACCCCGTTCACCCAGACGGCCCGCACCCCGAGCGCCCGGGAGTCCAGCCGGGGGCTGTCACCCGGCAGGTCGTGCACCAGCCGGGCCCGGCCGGCGTCGATCCGCTCCGGGTCGAAGAGGACGAGGTCCGCGTGCCAGCCCTCCCTCACCCGGCCCCGCTCGCGCAGCCCGAAGAGCCGCGCCGGGTCGTCCGTCAGCATCTGCACCGCCCGCTCCAGACCGACCAGCTTGCGCCCGCGCAGACAGTCCCCGAGGAACCGGGTGGTGTACGGCGCCCCGCACATCCGGTCCAGGTGGGCGCCCGCGTCCGAGCCGCCGAGCAGGACGTCCTCGTGCTGCCAGGTCTCGGCGCGCAGCGCCCAGGACGCCGGGTCGTTGTCGCTCGGCATGGGCCACAGGACCGTACGCAGGTCGTCGTCGGCGCAGATCTCCACCAGGCAGCCGAAGGGGTCCTGGCCGCGCTCGGCGGCGATGTCCCCGACCACGCGGCCGGTGAGGTCGCGGTTTGCCTCGCTGTAGGTGTCCCCGATGACGTACCGCCCGAAGTCCGTGAGCCGCCGGAAGACACCGGCCTCCTTCGACCGGGCCCGCCGCAGCATCTCCTCCCGGACGGCCGGGTCCCGCAGCCGGGCGATCCGCTCGGGCACGGGCAGCCCGAGGACCGGCCCCCAGCCGGGTATGAGGTTGAGGGCGCAGAAGGTGCCCAGGGACATGTTCATCGGGGTGAGGATCGGCATGGTGAGCGCCACGACCCGCCCGCCGGCCTTCCGGGCCCGCTCACTCGCGCTCAGCTGCCGCGGCACCCGCTCCGGCACGGCGGCGTCGATGGTGAGCACGTTCCAGTTCAGGGGCCGTCCGGCGGCCGCGCTCATCTCCACGAGGAGATCGATCTCGTCGTCGCTGAACTGGTCCAGGCAGCCGGCGACGATCGCCTCGATCTGCGTCCCCTCGTGTTCCCCGACGGCCTTGGACAGCGCCAGCAGCTCCGCCGGACTCGCGTGCCGGGAGGCGACCGGCTGCCCGTCTCCGTCCGAGTGCGTACCGGACTGCGTGGTGGACAGCCCCCAGGCCCCCGCGTCCATGGCCTCGTGCAGCAGCCGCAGCATGGCGTCCATCTGGTCGGCGCTCGGCTGTCCCCCGACGGCGTCCGGCCCCATCACGTACCGCCGCAGCGCACAGTGCCCGACCATGAAGCCCGCGTTGACGGCGATCCGCCCCTCCAGGGCGTCCAGGTACTCCCCGAAGGAGTGCCAGCTCCAGGGCGCCCCCTCCTCCAGCGCCACCAGGGACATCCCCTCCACCTTGGACATCATCCGCCGGGTGTAGTCGGCGTCCTCGGGGCGGGAGGGGTTGAGCGGGGCGAGGGTGAACCCGCAGTTCCCGGCGGCGACGGTGGTCACGCCGTGGTTGAGGGAGGGGGTGGCGTACGGGTCCCAGAAGAGCTGGGCGTCGTAGTGGGTGTGGGGGTCGACGAAGCCGGGGGTGAGGACGAGACCGTGCGCGTCCTCGGTGGTGCGGGCCGTCTCGGTGACCGTGCCGACGACGGCGATCCGGCCGTCCCGGATACCGACGTCGGCGGTGCGGGCGGGCGCACCCGTGCCGTCCACGACGGTGGCGCCCTTGATCAGGTGGTCCAGCATGCCGGGGACCCCCTTACACAGCCTGCCGGAACCGCGAGGTCCGGTGCACCGGATCCGTGTCGATCCTCGGGATCACGTGCTCCCCGATGAGCCGGATCGTCTGCAGCGTCTCCTCCTTCGGCACCCCCACCGGCAACCCGAAGCTCAGCTGGTCCGCCCCCGCCTGCTCCCACCGCTTGCACTGGCGCAGCACCTCGTCGGGATCGCCGCAGATCAGCAGCTCCTCCTCGATCAGCAGCTCCACGAACTCCGGCGTGTACGGGGGCAGCGTCTCCGGCCACACCGGGAACCCCTCCGGCCGGGGGAAGGTGTCGTGGTAGCGGAAGACCAGCGAGGGCAGGTAGTGCAGCCCGCCGTTCACGGCGATCTCGATGGCCTCGGCGTGCGTGGGCGCGCAGATCGCGGTGGTCGTGACCATCACGTTGTCGTTGACGAAGTCCCCCACCGGCTCGGCGTCGACGATCGCCGTCTTGTACTGCTCCAGCACCCACTCCATGTCGGAGACCTTCTGGATGCTGAAGCCGAGCACGCCGAGCCCCTTCCTCGCGGCCATGGCGTACGACGGCGGGGACCCGGCCGCGTACCACATCGCCGGGTGCGACTTCCCGTACGGCTTCGGCAGGACCTTCCGCGGCGGCAGCTGCCAGTGCTTGCCCTGGAAGCCGGCGTACTCGTCCTGGAGCCACATCTTCGGGAACTCGGCGATGGTCTCCTCCCAGATCTCCTTGGTGTAGTTCATGTCGGTCACACCCGGTATGAACCCGAGGATCTCGTGCGACCCGGCGCCCCGCCCGCTGCCGAACTCGAAGCGGCCCTCGCTGAGGTGGTCCAGCATGGCGACCTTCTCGGCGACCTTCACCGGATGGTTGACCTGGGCCAGCGGGTTGAAGATCCCGGAGCCCAGGTGGATCCGCTCGGTCGCGTGGGCGAGGTAGCCGAGGAAGACGTCGTTGGCGGACAGGTGGGAGTACTCCTCCAGGAAGTGGTGCTCGGAGGCCCAGGCGTACTTGAAGCCGGACTTGTCCGCCTGGATGACGTACTCGGTCTCCTCCATCAGCGCCTTGTGCTCGGCCAGCGGGTCGTTCTCGGCGCGCTTGCCGACGTATCCCTGTACAAAGAGCCCGAATTCCACGGCGGTTCACCGTCCCCGGTCCCGAAGTTTCTGACGCACCGTCAGTTTTCGATGACTGTCGCACCAGCCGCACGGAGGGTCAAGAGATGACGGTCGGTCAGATGACGCTGATCCCCGCCAGCCACCCGCCGTCGATGACGAACGGCTGTCCGGTGATGTACGACGAGTCGTCGCACGTCAGGAACAGCGCCAGCCGCGCCACCTCCTCCGGCCTCCCGATCCGCCCCAGCGGCACGAGCCCCCGGTACAGCTCGTCCAGGGCGCGGCTCGTCTCCTCCGGGTCGGCGTCCGGCTCCAGCCGGGCCGGGTTCGACATCGCGGTGTCGACGGCGCCCGGGCAGACGGCGTTGACCCGGATCCGCCGGTCCGCCAGCTCCAGCGCGGCCACCCGGGTCAGACCGAGCACCGCGTGCTTGGTGGCGGCGTACGTCCCCACGGCCGCCATGCCGGTCAGGGCGGTGTAGGAGGCGGTGTTGACGATCGTGCCCCCGTCGGCCATCTCCGGCGCCACCGCCTTCATCCCCAGGAAGCAGCCGACCTGGTTCACCTGCACCACCTGCATGAACTCTTCCAGCGGGGTGTCCACGAGGGCGTTGAAGCGCAGGATGCCGGCGTTGTTGACCAGCCCGTCGATCCGCCCGTACGTCCGCTTGGCGGCGGCCACGGCCTCCCGCCAGCCGTCCTCCGTGCCCACGTCGAGATGGACGTACAGCGCCCCGATCTCCTCGGCGAGCGCCTTCCCCTGGTCGTCCAGCACGTCCGCGACGACCACCCGCGCGCCCTCCGCCCGGAACAGCCGCGCCTCCTGCTCGCCCTGTCCGCGCGCCGCGCCGGTGACGATCACGACGCGTCCGTCCAGCTTGCCCATGCCGTACTCCTCAGAGGTCGGGGGCCACTTCGGCTCCGAAGGCCGCCATCTGGTCGGTGAGCTCGGCGCGGCCACGGCTGCGGAACCGCACCTGGATCTGGTCCACGCCCATCGCGCGGTACGCGCGCAGGGACTCGGCGAGCGCCTGCGGGGGACCGCTGACCGTGCGCCGCCCGACGTCCCAGCCGGGCCGGCCGACGTACAGGGGCTCGGTGATGGCGCCGATGGTGCAGGGCGCCTCGATGCCCGCCTCCTCCCGCAGCGCCTTGATGCGGGCGATCCGTTCCGGCAACCGCTCCCGGGGGTCCCCCTGCGGCAGCCAGCCGTCGCCCTTGAGCGCGGCCCGGCGGACGGCGGCGGGCGAGGAACCGCCCACCCAGAGGGGGACGTACGGCTGGGCGGGGCGCGGCCGCTGCCCCAGGCCGGCGAAGTCGTAGTACTTCCCGTGATGCTCGGGGAACTCCTCACGGCCGAGGGCGGCCCGCAGGGCGTCGATGCTCTCGTCCAGCACGGCCCCCCGCCGCTCGAAGTCCACGCCGAGCGCCTCGAACTCCTCCCGCACATGCCCGGCGCCGACCCCGAGGATCAGCCGGCCGCCGCAGAGGTGGTCGAGGGTGGCGTACTGCTTGGCCGTGAGCAGCGGGTGCCGGAGCCCGACGACGGCCACATGGCTGAGCAGTCGTACCCGCTCGGTGACGGCGGCCAGGTGGGCGAGGGTGGCCACCGGGTCGTACCAGACCGTGCTCATGGCCGGGGCGAGGCGGCGCGGTACGCCGACGTGGTCGCAGCAGGCGACGTACGCGAACCCCGCCCCGTCGGCCGCCCGCGCCACGGCGACCAGGTCCTCCGGCCCGGCGGAGGTCTCCCAGGGCTCGGTGTAGAGGGTGCTCTGCGACTGGACGGGCAGCTGGATCCCGTACGCCAGGGGGCTCACGCCCGCCACAGCCCTTCCGGGGTGAGCCCCAGCAGCTCGATGGCGTTGCCCCTCACGATCCGGGTCACGGTCTCCGGGTCGAGGTGCCCCATCTGGGCCTCGCCGACCTCGCGGGACTTGGGCCAGGTGGAGTCGGAGTGCGGGTAGTCGGTCTCGTACAGGACGTTGCCGACGCCGATGGCGTCGAGGTTCCTGAGCCCGAAGGCGTCGTCGAAGAAGCAGCCGTAGACGTGCTCGGCGAACAGCTCGGACGGCGGCCGGGTGACCTTGCCGGCGACCCCGCCCCACCCCCGGTTCTCCTCCCACACCACGTCGGCGCGCTCAAGGATGTAGGGAATCCACCCGATCTGTCCTTCCGCGTACATGACCCTCAGGTTCGGGAAACGCTCGAACTTGCCGCTCATCAGCCAGTCGACCATCGAGAAGCAGCAGTTGGCGAAGGTGATCGTGGAGCCGACGGCGGGCGGGGCGTCGGCGGAGGTGGAGGGCATCCGGCTGGACGACCCGATGTGCATGGCGATGACGGTGCCGGTCTCGTCGCAGGCGGCGAGGAACGGATCCCAGTCGTCGGTGTGGACGGACGGCAGCCCGAGATGCGGCGGGATCTCGGAGAAGGCGACGGCCCGGACACCGCGTTCGGCGTTCCGCCGCACCTCCCGGGCGGCCAGGCGGGCGTCCCAGAGGGGTATGAGGGTCAGCGGTACGAGCCGCCCCCGCGCGTCGGGCCCGCACCACTCCTCCACCATCCAGTCGTTGTAGGCGCGGACACAGAGCAGGGCGAGTTCCTTGTCGGCGGCCTCCGTGAACGTCTGCCCGCAGAAGCGGGGGAAGGTCGGGAAGCACAGGGCCGACTGGACATGGTTGACGTCCATGTCGGCGAGGCGGGCGGGCACGTCGTACGACCCGGCCCGCATCTGCTCGTAGGTGATGACTTCCAGCCGGACCTCGTCCCGGGCGCACCCCACGGCGGTGTCGAGACGCGTGAGCGGCCGGCGCAGGTCCTCGTACACCCACCAGTCGCCGATCGGCCCCTCATCGCTGCCCGGTGCACCCATGACGGGCTTGAAGCGCCCGCCCAGGAAGGTCATCTCCTTCAGCGGCGCCCGCACGATCCGGGGCCCGACGTCCCGGTACTTCCCCGGCAGCCGGTCCTGCCAGACGCCGGCGGGCTCAACGGTGTGGTCGTCGACGGAGATGATCAGCGGGAACTGTGTGGTCTCCATACGCCTCACGTTAGCGCCGATCTGACGGTCCGTCAGCTCCACTGCCGCGGCGGCCGGCATGCGGAGAGCTTGTGAGGACCTTGTGGACCGCAACCGTCGGCTTGTGATCGGCGTCTCCCACGGCTGACGCAACCGCCCGGAACAAGGCAAACTGACGGGGTTGTTCATGATGCCGAGGGGGGCGAACGCATGGACGGTGGGCCGCGAGTGCCGGAACAGCGGCGCGCCGACTCCGTGACCATCGCGGAGCCGGCGGCGTTGCGCTTCGGCGTACTCGGTCCCGTGCGGGCCTGGCGCGGCGAGGAGGCGCTCCACACGGGCTCCCCCCAGCAGCGCGCCCTGCTGGCCGCACTGCTGCTGCGCGAGGGCCGCACGGCCACGGCGGCGGAACTCATCGACGCGCTGTGGGGGTCCGAGCCGCCCTCCCAGGCCCTGGCGGCGGTCCGCACGTACGCCTCCCGGCTGCGGAAGGCGTTGAGCCCCGGCGTCCTGGTCAGCGAGTCCGGCGGCTACGCCGTCCGCGGCCTCGGCGAGGGCGCCCTGGACCTGGCGGTCGCGCAGGACCTGGCGTCGGAGGCGGAGAAGGCGCGGACCGCCGGAGACCTGGGCCGGGCCCGCACGCTCCTGAACCAGGCCCTCGACCTGTGGGACGGCGAACCCCTGGCCGGAGTCCCCGGCCCCTACGCCGAGGCCCAGCGGGCCCGCCTGGAGGAATGGCGCCTCGGCCTCCTGGAATCCCGCCTGGACCTGGACCTGGAACAGGGCTGCCACGCCGAGGCGGTCTCGGAACTGACGGCCCTGACGGCGGCGCACCCGCTCCGCGAGCGCCTGCGCGAACTGCTCATGCTGGCGCTGTACCGGAGCGGCCGCCAGGCGGAGGCCCTGGCGGTCTACGCCGACACCCGCCGCCTCCTGGCCGAGGAACTGGGGGTCGACCCCCGCCCCGGCCTCAGCGAACTCCAGCAGCGCATCCTCCAGGCGGACCCGTCCCTGGCGGAGCCGTCGGCCCCCGTGACGGAGCCGACGTCGACCCCGGTCCGCCCGGCCCAGCTCCCGGCATCGGTCCCCGACTTCACCGGCCGCTCCTCCTTCGTGTCGGAACTGACGGAGGTCCTGTCCTCGGCGTCGGAGGCGGAGGGCCGGGTCATGGCGGTGTCAGCCCTGGCCGGCATCGGCGGAGTGGGCAAGACGACGCTGGCGGTGCACGTGGCCCACCGCGCCAGGGGGGCCTTCCCGGACGGCCAGCTGTACGTGGACCTCCAGGGGGCGGGCCCTCGCCCGGCGGAGCCGGAGACGGTGCTGGGCTCTTTCCTGCGGGCGCTGGGCACGGCCGACGCATCGATCCCGGATTCGCTGGAGGAGCGCGCGGCGCTGTACCGCTCGGTCCTGGACGGCCGCCGGGTCCTGGTGCTGCTGGACAACGCCAAGGACGCGGCCCAGGTGAGGCCGCTGCTGCCGGGCACGGAGGGCTGCGCCGCCCTGGTCACCTCCCGCGTCCGCATGCTCGACCTCGCCGGCGCCCACCTGGTCGACCTGGACGTCATGTCTCCCGAAGAGGCGTTGGCGTTGTTCACGAAGATCGTGGGCGAGGAGCGGGTGGCCTCGGAGCGGAAGGCCGCGCTGGACGTCGTGGCCGCGTGCGGCTTCCTCCCCCTGGCCATCCGCATCGCCGCGTCCCGCCTGGCGGCACGCCGTACGTGGACGGTGTCCGTCCTGGCGGCGAAGCTGGCGGACGAACGCCGCCGCTTGGACGAGCTGCAGGCCGGCGACCTGGCGGTCAAGGCCACCTTCGAGCTGGGCTACGGCCAGCTCGAACCGGCCCAGGCTCGCGCCTTCCGGCTCCTCGGCTTGGCCGACGGCCCGGACATCTCGCTGGCCGCAGCGGCCGCGGTCCTGGACCTCCCCGCGGAGGAGACCGAGGACCTGCTGGAGTCCCTGGTCGACACGTCGCTGCTGGAGTCGGCGGCGCCTGGGCGGTACCGGTTCCATGACCTGGTACGGCTCTATGCGCGCGCTTGCGCGGAGAGGGACGAGTGGCCGCCTGGTGAGCGGGAGGCGGCTATGTCTCGGTTGCTGGACTTCTACCTCGCTACGACTGCGGGTGTGTACGCGATCGAGCGGCCGGGGGACCGGTTGGTGGACGACCTGGAATCGACGGAGTACGCGGGGCTGCGGTTCACGGAAGCGACGACAGCGCTCGACTGGCTGTACACGGAGGCCGCGCCGCTACTGGCGTGCGTACGGCAATCGGCTGGGACCGAACGACTGCGGCGGGGCGTCGACCTGCTGTGGGCGGCCAAGGACCTGACCGAGTCAGGGGCGAACTCCCATCAGTACGAGGCGACGGCGCGAGCGATGTGCGAGGCGACTCAGGCGGTGGGGGATGCCCGGGCCGAGGGCAGGGCGCGGACCGTTTTGACCGACGTCCTGCTCGTGTCCGGGCGTATTCAGCAAGCGGAGGCGGAGGCCG
This sequence comes from Streptomyces sp. NPDC028928, assembly GCF_055564915.1. Classification (NCBI taxonomy): domain Bacteria; kingdom Bacillati; phylum Actinomycetota; class Actinomycetes; order Kitasatosporales; family Streptomycetaceae; genus Streptomyces; species Streptomyces sp. NPDC028928. The sequence goes on along the minus strand of NZ_JBVHVI010000003.1, from coordinate 275,074 downwards.
AGACGGCAATGCGTCTGGCGGAGGGCGTGGGCGACTCGACCGCTGCCAGTTGGGTGGCCAACAACCGAGGACTGATCTGCCTCCACCAGCGGCGTTATGCGGATGGCCGGGCGTACTTCGATCAGGCCATCGACGGTTTCAGGGCCGCCGAGAACCGCCCGGGCGAAGCCTCGGCCTTGTCGAATCTCTCGCGGGCTCAACTAGGTGTTGGCAACACCACTGAGGCGGTCGAGATCGCCATGCGCGGGCTGGCTGTGTACCTCAGTCTGGGCCGGACCATGCGTCTGGCGAACGGGCATTTCGCGGTGGGCGTCGCGCTGTCTCAGGCCGGTCGGCACAATGAGGCGCTGTCTCAGTTCTCCGAAGCGCGGGCCATCTTCAGCGGGCACCGCCAGCGCCTGTGGGAGGGGACCACGAACTTCCGCATCGCTGAGGTCCTCATGGCTACGCAATGTGTCACGCAGGCAGCCCAGCATGCCGAACAGGCACTGGCCCTGGGATGCATCGGCGGGGACCGGATGCGGGGCAACGTCCTCACGCTCCTTGGGCAAGCCCTGTCCGCGCTGGGCCAGGTCGACCGCGCGAAGGCCTGCTGGCGGGAAGCACTCAGCCTGTACGAGCAGAACAGCGCAGCGGAGGCAGAGGACGTGCGCGCCCTGCTCGCCGCGGGCACTGCGGCGTAACGCCCCCGTGCCGACCGGCGACTGAGGCACGTTCAGCATTCGTTTATCGCTACGCGGCACGCTCGTACCAGTCAGACCATCGCGTCGGGGGGCAGATGGTCCGCTGGAGCCTCCACCGGTTAGTGTGCGGCTCCGAACGCCCGTCCGGCGGCCCTCGGGGGAGCTACCGGACGGGCGTTCCTGACTCCTCACCACAGCGAAGGAAGCATGATGAGCGACACGAAGAAGACCGCGGACGCCAAGCCGCTGGACAACCACATGCCCAGCGAGCCGGCCACGGACGAGACTGTCACCACGCTCGACAACCACATGCCGATCGGGCCGGCAACGGATGCCATCACGACCATGGACAACCACATGCCTGCCCCGCCCGCCCTGGACCTGGACGGCAAGTAAGTCCCGAGGACTTCCATCCCGACGGGGGTCGGCCGCGGCGGCGCGGAGGGGGAGCCGCCGCGGCCGAGCTGTGTCCGGACAACCACGCCGTATCCCGGCAACACGTCGCCGAGGGGCCGGGCGGAAGCTCGGCCCCTCGGCGCGTCACCCCTCCAACTCGCACCACACGGTCTTCTCCACCCCCTGCTCCACACCCCACCGCACCGTCACCGCATCGATCAGCGCGAGGCCGCGCCCGGTCTCGTCGTCCTCCGTGGCAGGCGAGAGCGCGGGAAGGCTCCCCGCCTCCTGATCGGTGACCTCGACGCGGATGCCCCCGCTGTCCGTCCGGGCCACCCGCAACCGGACACACACACCCTCCCCCACATGCCGGATCACGTTGCCCACGAGTTCGGTGACACACAGCTGGACGTCGGCGCAGGGCGCGTCCAGGTAGCGGCGTACGGTGCGGCGCAGCCCCTGGAGTGCCTTCGGTACGGCGACGAACTCGACGTCCAGCGGTGGGCGGCTCGCCTCAAGGCCCTCGCCCCGCAGCACCCTCGCCAGCTTCCGTGCCGTCGCCGTGTTGCAGTTGCCGAGCGCGACCAGGCCGGCCGGGGATTCGTATCTGCCCGCGAAGCTCGGCAGGTCCACCCGGAGGGAGGGGAGGGTGATACCGCGGGCGGAGAGCGCCTCGCGCAGGTCGTCCACGCAGAGGGTGGTGTCGTAGACGGAGTTGCCGCGCTGGGCGGAGGGGAGTTTCGAGGACGACACGGTTGCGTCCGCCTTCCTGTGCTCTCTGTGACGAAACAGTCACACGGTGACGCCGTCGCCGGTACCTTTTGAAGAGGTTTCGGCTGCGCAAGCTCAACTGGCAAACGGCGGTGATGAGTCGTGCCCCCACGCAAAGACCCTGACGCCTCGGCGAACGTCCCCTCCTTCTACGGCGCGGAGTTGCGGTACCGACGGGAGCTGGCGGGGCTCACGCTGGAGCAACTCGCTGAGGGGAGTTTCCGGGGTGTCCCGTTCCTGAGCCAGATCGAGCGCGGGGAGCGGCGGATGCCCCTGGATCTGGCCCGGCACGTCGACAAGGTGCTGGGGACGGACGGGTTTTTCGAGAGACGCTGTGAAGATGCGCGCCGGGCGCGGCAGTCGGGGCATGCGGAGTACTTCGCGGATGTGGCGGAGATGGAGCGGCATGCGGAGACGATCGAAGACTGGGCTCCCATGCTCGTGCCGGGGCTCCTCCAAACACGGGCGTACGCAGAGGCCGTCGTGCACACATCCCTGCCCTGGCTGCCACCCAAGACCGTCGAGAAACAGGTCCAGGCCCGGCTGGAACGCGCAGCGATCTGGAAACGGGAGGAGCGGCCGTCGTTCTGGGCGGTGCTGCACGAGTCCCTCGTCCGCAAGCCCCTTCTACCCCCGACGGAGATGGCGGAGCAGCTGGAGCACATTGCTTACGTGATCCGCTCTACGCAGGGCGTTCTGCAGATCCTCCCGGAAACGGCGCACGCTCATCCGTTCATGATGGGCATGATGAGGGTGATGACCTTCCCGGACGCCCCACCGGTGGCCTACACCGAAGGGCTCCACAATGGCCAACTCATCGACTATCCAGCGCTCGTGAAGGACTACCGCAGGTCGTACGATCTGCTCAGGGCCGCGGCACTACCGCCGGAGACGTCCCTGGCCAAGGTCGAACAAGCGGCAGAGGACTACCGAGATGGCAAGTACCCGGATCGATCTGAGCACCGCACTGTGGCGTAAGAGCAGCTACAGCAACGGCAGCGGCGGCGAGTGCGTCGAAGTGGCCGACGCTCACCCCGACGTGGTCCCCGTCCGCGACTCGAAGAGGGCCCAGGACGGCCCCGTGCTCCTCTTCCGCCCCCTCGCCTGGAACGCCTTCCTCGGCTCCCTGAAGGGCTGACCCACTCGGTTATCCACAGGGCAAGCGGCAGGTCGAGGGTTCTGCGATCTTGCCCGTGTGGAGCGAACGGACTTGAGGGCGCTGGCGGACAGGGGCGTCCTCCTCACCTCACGTGCCGTAGAGGCAGGCTGGCCTCGGCGCAGCCTGACGCGTGCGCTGCGCGGAGAAGGCTGGACGCAGCTCCGGCACGGTGCCTGGGCCGAGCCGGGCCGCGACCCGGACCTGCTCACTCACCTCCGGGCCGTCCAGCTTCGCGTGCCCCAGCTTGTCGTGAGCCACGGTTCGGCGGCCGCCCTCTGGCGGATCGAGCTGCTCGGCGCCGGCCGCAAGGCACCGCTGGACTTCATCGACCCGCACCTCAGCGTCCACCGCCTGGGCAGCGGCGTACGCGTGCACCGGATGTCGCTCGACAGAGGCGACGTGGTGGAGAGGCAGGGGCTACGGCTCACCACCCCCACCCGCACGTGCGTCGACCTCCTGCGTCGTGGCCCGAGGGACTTGGCCGTCGTCGCCGTGGACTCGGCCCTGACCTACCGCAGGGTCGGACGGGTCCGGCGCGCGCCGCTGGTCCGGAGGGACGAAGTCGCCGCCGCGTTGGGGAGGGCCTCACCGGTATCGGGCCGGGCCCGGGACTGGCTCCGGCTGACCGACCCGCTCGCCGGCTCCCCCGCCGAGACGGTTGCCCGACTGCGCATGTACGACGCCGGCCTGCACCCCGAGAGCCAAGCGGAGCTGCGCACCCCGGACGGCAGCCGCCGCGTGGTCGACTTCCTCTTCCGGGCGGCCGGGCTCGGCGTGGAGATCGAGGGGTACGCCTACCACGGCACCCGTGAAGCCCACCGCAGGGACATCGCCCGCTACAACCAGCTCCTCCGCTGCCCCGAGATCCGCAGCCTCCTCCGCTTCAGCGCCGAGGACGTCTTCGGGCGGCCTGGGTACATGGTCACGGAGATCAAGGCGACCCTGGCTTCTCTGACCGGCGATCCCAAGTGACCGTGGGGCCGCTCGCTTCTCGGCCAGAGTCGAGCTTCCGCGAGGTGAGTCAAGGGCGCTCCCGCGTCGCCTTCGGCGATGGGCCTCCGGCCCACCCTTGACACACCTCGCTCCAGCCCGGGGAAGAAGCGAGCGAGCGGCCCGGAAAGGCGGTGGCCCAGCCCGGCACCGGGCCCCGAGGCCGGCTGCGTCCGCACCGTTGGTGAGGGGCGCGGACGCAGCTCACATGCACGCCGGGCTGGTTAAGCGGCTTACGGGAGGGTGGGGGGCGCGGTCGCGCCTCGCATGGACGCCGGGTGGGATTGGCGGCTGCGGCCTTCCCGGCCCGAGGAGGCCGAGGGCGGTTGGGGGTTTGGGGGCTCGGGGGCCTCCATGGCCCCGGAGGAGTCTCCCCCGGCCCGATCCTCGGGTCCGCGCAATCCCCCCCTCCAAACGGTGATTGGCGCAGTTGGGCCAGGAGGCGGGGCAGGTTGGCAGGCGGAACGGCTGGTGAGGGTGGCCCAAATCCGCCAATCACCGAACCGTTGTGAACTGTGGGACCCGTGGGACCTGTGGGTCTCGCCCCACCCACGACCCACGACCCACGACCCGCAAGCCGCCAAGCCAGCCCGGCGTGCCCGCGCGACGCGACCGCGCACCCCTCCCCACGCCGCGAACACAGCCGACCCCAGGGCCCAACCCACCCCAGCCGGCCACTTTCCCCGGGCTGCCCGCTCGCTTCTTCCCCGGGCTGGAGCGAGGTGTGTCAAGGGTGGGCCGGAGGCCCATCGCCGAAGGCGACGCGCAGCGCCCTTGACTCACCTCGCGGAAGCCCGACACTGGCCCAAGAAGCGGGCGGCCCCACGGCAACCGAATCAGCATCCGGTCACCTCAACCCCCTCCCCTCAGCTCTCCCTTCAGTACCTTGCCGCTCGCGTTCCGGGGGAGAGTCGGTACGAACTCCACCGACCTCGGCACCTTGTAGTTCGCCATCTCCCGGCGGGACCAGGCGATCAGGTCGTCCGCGGTGAGGAGGGAGCCGGGGCGGCGGACGACGTAGGCCTTCGCCACCTCGCCCAGGCGGGGGTCCGGGATGCCGATGACCGCCGCTTCCGTCACGTCCGGGTGGGTGCCCAGCAACTGCTCTATCTCCGCCGGGTACGCGTTGAAGCCGCCGACGATGAACATGTCCTTGAGGCGGTCCGTGATGCGCAGGTTGCCCGCCGCGTCCAGGACGCCTACGTCGCCCGTGCGCAGCCAGCCGTCCTCCGTCATCGTTTCCGCCGTCGCCGTCGGGTCGCCGTAGTAGCCCCGCATGACGTTGAAGCCCCGGACCAGCACCTCCCCGGGGGTGCCGGGTGGGGCGGCCACTCTCACCTCCGTGCCGGGGATCGGTCGGCCGGAGGTGGAGGCGATCACCGTGGGAGGGTCGTCGCGGCGGCACATCGTGACGATGCCGCTCGCCTCCGAGAGGCCGTAGGCCGTGAGGACCGTGTCGACGCCCAGTTCGTCGCGCAGGCGTTCCACCAAGGTGAGGGGGACCACGGCCGCGCCCGTCACCACCAGGCGGAGCGTCGAGAGGTCGTAGGAACCGCGGGACGGGTGGTCCAGCAGTGACTGGTGCAGGGTCGGGGGGCCCGGCAACACCGAGATCCGTTCCGCCGCGATGTTCGCCAGCGCCGTGTCCACGTTGAACACCGGCTGCGGGATCATCGTCGCCCCGCGCATGAGGCAGGCGAGCACCCCGGCCTTGTACCCGAAGGTGTGGAAGAACGGGTTGATGATCAGGTAGCGGTCGGAGCGGCGGAGGCCGGCCAGGTCCGCCCAGGTCTCGTACGCCCTCAGGGTCTGGCCGTGCGTGATCACCGCGCCCTTGGGGCGTCCCGTCGTACCCGAGGTGAACGTGATGTCGGAGGGGGACGATCTGGTCAACCGTGCTTCGCGGGCTTCGACGTCCCCTCCCGGCACCCCCTCCCCCGCCGCCAGGAAGTTCTTCCACGTCTCGAAGCCGGGCGGCGCGTCGTCCGACAGGACCACCACCCGCTCCAGGTCCGGCAACGCCGGCAGCGGGCCTCCTTCAGCCGGTCCCACCCCCGCCGCCCGCCTCAACGACGCCACGTACGACGTGCCCAGGAACGTCCCCGTCACGAACAGCAGCCTCGTCCCGCTGCGGCGCAGTACGTCCGTCGCCTCGCCGCCCTTGAAGCGGGTGTTCAGCGGGACCAGTACCCCGCCGGCCGAGACCGCGCCGAGGGCCGCGACGATCCAGTCCAGGGAGTTGGGGGCCCAGACAGCCACCCGGTCGCCCACCTGCAGGCCGTTCGCCAGGCAGGCCGCCGCCGCCCGTTCCACCCGGGCGCCCAGTTCGGCGTACGTGGTTCTCGTGCGGCCGTCCACCACGGCCTCCCCGTCCGCGTACCGCTCGGCCGCCCACCGCACCAGTTCCGGGATGGTTTTCCATGATGGCGACCCGGTCATACGTCCGGCCTCCCCCACAAGACGAGCAGTAGCTGACTCTCCGTCAGATTAGCTGTAATCTGACGAGCTGTCAGGAGAGGGGGACCTCATGGCAGGGTCACCAGGGATCAAGGACGCCGTCGCCATCGTCGGGATCGGACAGACCGCGTTCGCCAGACACCTCGCCGAGGACGAGAAGACGCTCGCCTGCCGGGCCGTGCTCGCCGCGCTCGATGACGCGGGGATCGCGCCCGGTGAGGTCGACGCGCTCGCCTCCTACACGATGGAGGAGACCGATGAGGTGGAGCTGGCCAAGGCCGTCGGCTTCGGGGACCTGACCTTCTTCAGCAAGGTCCCCTACGGCGGGGGCGGCTCCTGTGCCACCGTCGCGCACCTCGCCGGTGCCATCGCCTCCGGGCAGGCCACCGTCGGGGTTGCCTGGCGGTCGCGGAAGAGGGGGAGCGGGCCCCGGCCGTGGACGAACACCGCCGTCCAGCTGCCCACCCCCGCCCAGTGGACCCGTCCCTTCGGCCTGCTCCGCCCCGCCGACGAGATCGCCATGCTCACGCGCCGCTACATGCACGAGTACGGCGTCAGCCGGGACCACCTGTTCAATGTCGCGCTGGCCTGCCGGAACCGGGCCAACCAGAACCCCGCCGCCGTCATGTACGAACGGCCGCTCACCCGCGAGATGTACATGACCTCCCGGTGGATCAGCGAGCCGCTCTGCCTCTACGACAACTGCCTGGAGACGGACGGGGCGCTGGCCTGTGTGGTCGTCGGCAAGGAGCGCGCCCGGGACTGCGCCAAGAAACCCGTCTACGTGCACGCCGCCGCGCAGGGGCTGCCCGCCCAGCACCACGGCATGGTCAACTACTGGAACGACGACCCGCTCACCGGCCCCGCCTGGACCGCCGCCCGGCATCTGTGGAAGCACGCCGACTTCACGCCGGAGGACGTCGACGTGGCGCAGATCTACGACGCCTTCACCGCCCTCATACCGCTCTCGCTGGAGGGCTACGGCTTCTGCGCGCGCGGCGAAGGGGGCGCGTTCACCGAGCAGGGTGCCCTGGAGATCGGCGGGCGGCTGCCTCTCAACACCGGCGGGGGCGGGCTCAGCGAGGCCTACGTGCACGGCTTCAACCTCGTCAACGAGGGCGTCAAGCAGTTGCGCGGGACCAGTACCGCCCAGGTCCCGGGCGCTTCGACCTGCCTGGTCACGGCCGGTGAAGGCGTCCCCACCTCCGCTCTCCTCCTCAGGAGCTGACCGCCATGCTGAGTCCCGTCACCGACCCCGACGGCGCCCCCTTCTGGGAGTACGCGGCCCGTGGCGAGCTGCGCGTCCAGGCGTGCGGCGACTGCGGTGAACTCCGCTTCCCGCCCCGTCCCTGCTGCCCGCACTGCCAGTCCTTCGCGAGTGAGTGGCGTGCGGTGTCGGGGCGGGGGCGGGTGTGGTCGTACGTCGTGCCGCATCCGCCGCTGCTGCCCGACTACGCGGAGCAGGCGCCGTACAACGTGGTCGTCGTGGAGTTGGAGGAGGCTCCTCGGATACGGCTCGTGGGGAACGTGGTCGCGTCCGCCGGGGCGCCGCTCGGCTCCCTCGATCCGGCGCGCCTCAGGATCGGCGCCCGGGTGCGGGCGGTGTTCGCGGGCGGGCTGCCGCAGTGGGTGCTCGCGTGAACACCGTCCGGCTCGACGTCGACAAGGGCGCGGGGGTCGCCGTCGTCACGCTGGACCGGCCCGAGCGGCTCAACGCCATCGATCTGGAGATGGTCCGGGAACTCCGAGAAGTGTGGCGGGGATTGCGGTTCGACGACTCCGTGCGGGCCGTCGTGCTCGCCGGGAGCGGGGAGCGGGCGTTCTGTACGGGCATCGACCGGGACGCCGTCGTGCCGCAGCCCGACTCGCCGTACATGCAGGACGATCCGCTGCTGGGTGTGGGGCCCAAGGCGAACGGGCTGTGGAAGCCGGTCGTCGCCGCCGTGGAGGGGATGGCCTGCGGGGGTGCCTTCTATCTGCTCGGCGAGTGCGAGTTCGTCGTCGCCGGGGCCGACGCCACCTTCTTCGACCCGCACACCACCTACGGCATGGTCAGCGCCTACGAGTCGATGCTCATGGCGCAGCGCATGCCGTACGGGGAGGTCGCGCGGATGGTGCTCATGGGCAGCGCCGAGCGGCTGTCGGCGCGGCGGGCCCATGAGGTCGGTCTCGTCTCCGACGTCACGGAGAGGGGTGGGGCGTTGGGGGCCGCCGCCGGCTGCGCCGCCGTCATCGCCGGGTATCCGGCGGAGGCGGTGCAGGGGACCGTGCGGGCGTTGTGGGCGGCCCGGGAGGCCTCTCTCGCCCCGGCGTTCGCGCAGGCACCGCATCTGATCTCGCTGGGGAACCTGCCGGGCGAGCGGCAGGCGGAGCTGTTCGCCGCCCGCCGCCCGCAGTTCAGGACGCGGTGAGCCTCACCAGTTGTAGGAGGCCACCGGGTCCAGGTCGCAGTGGTCGACCTGCGGGGCGCTCTCCTTGGCGTTGTCCACCGGCACCTTGATGGTCCTGCTGCCGTTCGCGGGCACGCTGACCTCCTTGATGGTGCCGTTGACCGTCATGTCGTCCGCGTCCTCGAAGACGATGTGGACGTCGAAGCTGCTCTCGGCGGCGTTCGGGTTGGTGACCTCGATGGTCGCGTACGGCTTCTTCACCGTCGCGCAGCTCACCAGCCGGGCCGTGCCGTCCTGGTGCTCGGAGGGGGTCGGTGTGCTCGCCGATCCGCCGGACGAGCTTCCGGAGGTGTCGTCGCCGTAGTAGTCGTCGTCATCGTCGTAGTCGTGGTGCGTGCCCGAGCCGTAGCCGCCGCCCGACGACGTGGACGAGGAGCTGTCGTGGTCCTGGCTGGAGCTGCTGCACCCGCCGCCGCTGCCGTGGCTGCCGCTGTGTCCGTGGCCGCGGCTCTTGAATCCGGTGAGCGCCAGGACGACCAGGACCGATACCGCCGTGAGTCTGAGCATGTGTCCCCGTCGATGCATGCCCAGCACTCTAGGGGATGCCTGTCACGGTCATGTCACTGTGTGGCGACCGCCGCGTACCCGGCGTAGCGTCTGCCCTGAGAGCGGTGCGGGCACCGCTCCCCCGCGACGACGGCCGCCGTCCCAGGCCCTTCCGTGTAACCGGTACGACGGCCGTCACCCGCTCAAGCGGTCCGCGCGGTCCCCGTGCCCTTCTCCGCGTCCAGCGCGTACACGCACCGGTCCTTGCTGCACGCGTACACCACGCCGTCCTTGACCACCGGGGAGCCGGTGATCTCGCCGCCGGTGGCGAGCTTCCAGCGCAGGCGGCCGTCGTCGGCCTTCAGGGTGTAGAGGAGGTGGTCGGTGGAACCGAAGTGGATGCGGCCCTCCGCGACGGCGGGCGCGCCCACGACCTCGCCGCCCGCCTGGAAGCGCCACTTGGGGGTGCCGGTGACCGCGTCCAGGGTGTACAGGCCCGTGCCGCTGCCGACGTGCACGTGCCCGGCGGCCACCAGGACCGGCTCGATGGAGGAGCGGGCCTCGGTGGCGATGCGCCAGCGGTCGCGGCCGTCGGTGGCGTCGAGGGCGTAGACCGTGCCGAGGTAGTCGGCGAGGTACACGCCGCCGCCGGTGACGGCCGGGCCCGGGGCGAAGGCGGGCGGGCTCAGGAAGACCGCCGGGGCCTCGAAGTGCCAGCGGACCATGCCGCTCACCGCCTCGACGGCGAGCACGCGGGTGCCGGCGGAGACGTAGACGTACCCGTCGGGGGCGGGGGTCAGCCGGACCGGGACGCCGCCGCAGGAGGCCGCGTCGCCGATGGGGTACGACCAGCGCTCCTCGCCGGTGCGGGCCTCCAGGGCGCGCAGCCGGGCGTCCTGCCAGACGTACACCGTGCCGTCGTGGACGACCGGGCCCGCCTCGGGGGACTCGAAGTCGGTCTGGCAGCCGGTGATCTCCCACAGCTTCTGCCCGCCCGCGGCCTCCCAGGCCTGGACGCCGCCGCCGCGGGTGCCGGTGACGACGGTGCCGCGGTCGGCCTTGAGGGAGTACACCCAGGCGTCCGTGGACAGCCGCCACAGGTCGGTGCCCTCGCGGGCGTCCAGGGCGAACAGGGTGGGGCCGTCGGAGGCGTGGATACGGCCGTCCGCCACCGCCATGGACCAGGCGACGTCCCGGGTCTTGAAGCGGCGCCGGCCGGTGCCGACGTCCAGGGCGTGCACCTCGAAGGAGGTGACGTAGACCAGGTCGCCGTCGACGGCGGGGGTGCCCCACACGTCGTTGGACATGCGGAACCGCCAGGGGCGCCAGCCGCTCGCCGTCTCCGGGGGCGTCGGCGGTACGGGCGGTACGGCGGGGTCGGCGCCGGCCACGCCGGTGCGCGGCCGGGACCAGCTGGCGACCAGGCCGGCCTCGGGCGGGGGTGCCTTGACGGCGGCGGCCCGGGCGTCGGCGACCCGGGGGCCGGGGCCGATGGGCACCGGGGCGCCGGCCAGCCGGAGCGGGCCGGTGTCGGGGGCGCCGGCCGGGACGGACACCGGGGCGCTCGCGGGCACCGGGACCGGGGGGTCGTACGGCGGTGGCGGGGGTACGGCCTGCCGGTCGCCGCTGCGCGGGCCGCCGGTCGGGGCCTGGGCGGGCTTGGCGATGGGGCGTCCGCCGCGGCCGCGGGCCTCGATGAGGGCGACCGCCTTCTCGGGCAGCCAGGCGGAGGCGGTGCCGCTGTCGTCGGAGCCGGAGCCGAACAGGTGCGGGGCGAGCTGGGCCTGGAGGTCGGCCGGGGTGGGCCGGGCGGCGGCCTCCATCTGCATGCAGGCCTCGATCAGCGGGCGCAGCTCGTCCGGGAGCCCGGTGAGGTCCGGGCCCTCGCGGAGCAGCATGAAGACGGTCTCGACCGGGTTGGCGCCGTGGAAGGGCGGGTGGCCGGTGGCCGCGAAGACGAGGGTGGAGCCGAGGGAGAAGACGTCGCTGGCGCCGGTGACGCTGCGGGAGTCCTTGGCCTGCTCGGGGGACATGTAGGCGGGGGTGCCGACGGCGACGTTCGTCATGGTCAGACGCGTGTTGGAGACGCCCGAGGCGATACCGAAGTCGATCACCCGGGGGCCGTCCTCGACCACGAGCACGTTGGAGGGCTTGAGGTCGCGGTGGACCAGCCCGGCGCCGTGGATGGACTGGAGGGCCTCGGCGACGCCCGCCGCGAGCCAGCGCACGGCCTGGGCCGGGAGGGGCCCGCACTCGTTCACTATCTCTTCCAGCGAGGGCGCGGGGACGTAGGCGGTGGCCAGCCAGGGCACGGCGGCGCGCGGGTCGGCGTCGACCACGGCCGCGGTGTAGAAGCCGGAGACCGCGCGGGCCGCCTCCACCTCGCGGGTGAAGCGGACGCGGAAGAGCTGGTCCTCGGCCAGCTCGGTGCGCACCGTCTTGATCGCCACGCGCCGGCCGGACGCCGAGCGCGCGAGATAGACCAGCCCCATGCCGCCGGCGCCCAGCCGGCCCAGCACCTCGAACGGCCCGATCCGCCGCGGATCGTGCTGCGTCAGCTGATCCACCACTTGCCTGCCACCTCCCCGTACGAGCCGCGCCACTCTCCATATGTACGCGACCGGAGTGCAGCGTCTCACCACCGCACCGCCCTGGCGGCACGCACCCCGATTCTTCCTGGCCGGGCGGCCGGTTGCGAACCCGGTGACAATCGGGGTGTCTCATGCCCAACCCGACCAAAGCGTACGGATCAGCGCCGCAGCAGCGCGAACGACGCCCCCTGATTGTCGGTGACGACGGCCACTCGTCCGTACGACGTCTCGAAGGGTGGCGCCTGGACGCGCCCGCCGAGCCGCTGTACGGCCCCTAGGGCGTCGTCCAGATCCGTCACCCGGAAGTGGACGAGGAAGTGCGGAGGCATCTCGGCCGGGAAGACCTCGGTGACGTGCGCGCGGCCGAAGTCGGGCTCGGCGTCGGTGCCGAACAGGGCGTCGTGGAAGAGGCCGCCGTAGAAGGTGTTGGCCGCGGCGGTGTCCCGGGTGTACAGCTCGGCCCAGACGAAGGTGCCCGGCTCGTGCCGCCGCCCGAAGCCGGGGTGGGTGCCGGGCTGCCAGAGGCCGAAGACCGCACCCTCGGGGTCGGCGGCGAGGGCGGCGGTGCCGAGGTCGCCGACCGGGAACGGGGCCATGACCACCTGCCCGCCGGCCGCCGTGATCCGCCGGCCGAGGGCGCCCGCGTCGGAGGTCGCGAAGGAGACCGTCCAGACGGTGGGCATACGGCCGTCCGTCTTGGGCGCCAGCGAGGCGACGCGGTCGCCGTCCAGCAGGGCCCACACCGAGGAGCCGTACGCCTCCTGGAAGGTCCATCCGAAAAGCTCACCGTAGAACCGCTTGCCCGCCTCCACGTCGGGCAGCTCGGCGTCCACCCAGCAGGGGACGCCCTCCCCGTATGCCTCTTCGTTCGCGGATGCCCTGTTTTCGGCCATGCCGTCAAAGTAACCGGGCCGCGCGCACCCCGCAGACCAGGCACACCATCCCCGATACCCCCGTGCACCCCATTTGCAGTCGGCCGAATCGCGCTCCGATCACCCCTCGGTAAGCTGACGGCATGACAGGACAAGTGCGTACCGTCGACGGCCGCGTGGCCGGCCGGCGTGGGCAGGCGACCCGGCAGAAGCTGCTCGACTGCCTCAGCGAGATGCTCAGCTCCTCCCCGTACCGGGACGTCAAGGTCATCGATGTCGCCCGGAAGGCGGGCACTTCGCCCGCGACCTTCTACCAGTACTTCCCCGACGTCGAGGGCGCCGTCCTGGAGATCGCCGAGCAGATGGCGACCGAGGGTGCCGGGTTGACCGAACTGCTCGAAGGGCGCAGCTGGGCCGGCAAGTCCGGTTGGGCCACCGCGCAGGAACTCGTGGACGGATTCCTGGAGTTCTGGCGGAACAACGACGCGATCCTGCGGGTGGTCGACCTCGGCGCGGCCGAGGGGGACAAACGGTTCTACAAGATCCGTATGAAGATCCTGAACTCGGTCACCAACTCCCTCACGGACTCCATCAAGGAACTCCAGTCCAAGGGCCGGGTCGACAAGGACGTGAACCCGGCGGCGGTGGCCGGTTCGCTGGTCGCGATGCTCGCGGCGGTGGCGGCCCACCAGAAGGGCTTCTCCTCCTGGGGTGTGAAGCAGGCCGAACTCAAGCCGAACCTCGCGTTGTTGGTGCACCTGGGCGTGACCGGCAAGAAGCCCTCCAAGTAAGTACGCACCCGTTGCCAGGGTCCAAGTCCTGTCAGGCAGGCGGTGGTTCACACGGTGAGCCACCGCCTGCCGTCTACGCCGGCAACGGCCTGTCCCGCACCACGTGCTTCATCACCAGCGTCGACGTCAGCCGCTGCACCCCCGGCAGGGTCGCCAGCCGCTCGTCGTACAGCCGCTGGAAGGCGGCCAGGTCGGCGGTGGCCACCCGGAGCAGGTAGTCCGGCTCGCCGAACAGCCGCTGGGCGTCCAGGACGTGCTCCAGCTCGCCGACCGCCCGCTCGAACTCCGCGACCGTGTCCCGGTCCTCCTGGCGCATGGACACGAAGACCAGCGCCTCGAAGTTCAGGCCGAGCGAGGCCGGGTCCACCACCGCGCGGTAGCCCCGGATGGCGCCGGACCGCTCCAGCTCGCGCAGCCGCCGGTGGCAGGGCGAGACGCTGAGCCGCACCCGGGCGGCCAGCTCGGTCACGGTCAGCCGCCCGTCCTGCTGCAGCTCGGCAAGGATTTTCCGGTCCACGTCGTCCATGAAGTAGATATTTGCGCAGAAGCGGCGATCATGGGCAAACTCCGGGAACACTTTCGGGCCATTCACACCTAATGTCCCCTGTATGGACTCGGCACTGCTCCTCTCCTTCCTCCTCGTGGACCTGCTGCTGGTGTGCGTACCGGGCGCCGACTGGGCGTACGTCATCACGACCGCGCTGCGCGGCGCCTCGGTACCGCGCGCGGTGGCGGGCCTGGTCTGCGGCTACGCCCTGCACACGGCGCTGGCGACGGCGGGCCTGGCCGTGCTGGTGGCGGGCTCGCCCCGGCTGCTGACGGCCCTGACGGTGGCGGGCGCGGGCTATCTGCTCTGGCTGGGCTGGGGCGTCCTGCGCCGCCCGGCGGTCCCGGACGCGGACAGCACGGCAGCGCCCGAGGGCCGGCTCTTCCTGCGCGGCGCCACGATCAGCGGCCTGAACCCCAAGGGCCTGCTGCTCTATCTCTCGGTGCTCCCCCAGTTCCTCACCCTCAGGGGCAGCCACCTGCCCGTCCCCGCCCAGACGGCTGCCCTCGGCCTCCTCCACATGGCGTGCTGCGCGGCCGTCTACCTCACCGTGGGCACCCTCGCCCGCGCCCTCCTCGCGGCGCGGCCCACGGCGGCCCGGGCGGTGACGCGTACGTCGGGGGCGGCGATGCTGGGGATCGGCGCGTTCCTGCTCGCGGAGCGGCTGGCGACGCTCTAATCCGGGTTCCTGGTGAGCCGGAACAGCCGGATCTCCCGCTCCACCCGCGCCTGGTAGGTGGCGTACGGCGGCCAGAACGCCAGCAGTGCCTGCCAGACGGCGGCCCGCTCCTCGCCCGTGAGCAGCCGGGCCGTGACCGGGAAGTCCCGGCCCTTCCAGCTCACCGAGGCCTCCGGGTGGGCGAGGAGGTTGTGGGTCCAGGCGGGATGGACGGGGCGGCCGAAGTTGGAGCCGACCAGGATCCAGGTCCTGCCGTCCTCCTCCGGCATGCAGGCCAGCGGGGTCCGGCGGGGCCGCCCCGTCCTCGCTCCCGTCGAGGTGAGGACCACGCCGGGCAGCAGCTGGGCGCTGAGCAGCACCCGGCCCCTGGTGAGCCGGTGCACGCCCCGGTCGAGGGCCGGGACGACATGCGGGGCGACCTTGGCGAACAGCCGGGTGGAGGACGCCTTCTGCACGAGCCGGACGCCGAGTGCCGCGGGCATCAGACGGCCACCTCCCCGCCCGCGAACAGCCCGGCCGTCTCGGCGGCCCGGTCGCGGAGCCGGTGCACCGGGCCGAACAGCAGCTCGTCGCCGGCCGCCCGCTTGAAGTACAGGTGGGCGTCGTGCTCCCAGGTGAACCCGATCCCGCCGTGCAGCTGGATCCCCTCGGCGGCGGCCCGGCGCAGCGCCTGAAGCCCCTGGGCGAGGGCGAGTGAACCGGCCCGCTGCCCCCGGCCGGCCGCCCAGGCGGCGTAGTACGCGGCGGACCGGGCCGCCTGGACCTCGACGTACACGTCCGCCAGCCGGTGCTTGACGGCCTGGAAGGAGCCGATGGGGCGCCCGAACTGCCTGCGCTGTCCGGCGTATTCGACGGTCCGCTCCAGGATCCGGTCGGCGGCGCCGACGGCCTCGGCGGCGAGCACGGCGGCGGCGGTGTCGCCGAGTGCGGCGAGGGCGGGGCGCGCGTCCGCGTCCTCCGATCCCAACAACTCGGCGCTCACGTCCCGTAGTTGCACGCGGCCCTGGGGGCGGGTGGCGTCCAGCGCGGTCTGCCGGGTGCGGGCCAGGCCGGCCGCGTCCCCCGGGACGAGGAACAGCAGGGTCCGCGAGCGGGCGAAGCCCCCGGTGTGCGCGGCGACGAGCAGCGTCCCCGCGCTGTGCCCGTCCAGCACCTGCGCGGCCTCCCCGTACAGCCGCCAGCCACCCTCCGCCCGCCGTGCCTGCACCCCGCCGGCCCGTCCGCCGCCGGCGCTGTACGTGTCGTTCCCGCCGGTCAGGGCGAGGGCGGTGGTGAGGGCGGGCCCGGGGACGGCGAGGGTGGCGGTGAGGGTGCCGGCGGCGATCCGGGGCAGCAGGCCGGCGCGCTGGTCCTCGGTGCCGAGGGCGAGGACCAGCGGGGCGGTGAGGACGGAGGTGGCGAGCAGCGGTGAGGGGGTGAGCGCCCGCCCCACCTCCTCGCAGGCGAGGGCCAGTTCGGTGACGGAGCAGCCGGCACCGCCGTACCGCTCGGGGAGGGCGAGTCCGGGCAGGCCGAGCCGGTCGGCGAGGGCCGACCACAGCAGGGGGTCGTGTCCGGCGGGGGTGTCGGCGGCGGCCCGCACCTCTGCCGGGCCGCAGCGTCGGTGCAGCAGCTCGCGCAGGGTCCGGCGGATCTCGTCCTGCTCGGCGGTGAGGCGCGTGTCCATGGCCTTCCCTCCCCATCTGACGGGGCGTCATATTAGGTGGGCCGGAACGAGATGCCCAGAGGGAGGAGCCCGCTCATGGGCCGAGGGAGCAGGAAGGCCGCCGTGGTCGGTGTGGCCCTGTCCGACTGCGGACGGGTGGACGACGCGACGCCGTACGCGCTGCACGCCCAGGCGGCCCGCCGGGCCCTCGCCGACGCGGGCCTGGACCGGGCGGTGGTCGACGGTTTCGCCTCCGCCGGCCTCGGCACGCTGGCGCCGGTGGAGGTCGCCGAGTACCTGGGCCTGCGCCCCACCTGGGTGGACTCCACCTCGGTCGGCGGCTCGACCTGGGAGGTGATGGCGGCGCACGCGGCGGACGCGATAGCGGCCGGCCACGCGGGCGCCGTGCTGCTGGTCTACGGCTCCACGGCCCGCGCGGACATCAGGGCGGGCCGCCGCACGGGCACCCTGTCCTTCGGCGCGCGCGGCCCCCTCCAGTTCGAGGCGCCGTACGGCCACACGCTGATCGCCAAGTACGCGATGGCGGCCCGCCGGCACATGGTCGAGTACGGCACGACGATCGAGCAGCTGGCCCAGGTGGCCGTCCAGGCGCGGGCGAACGCCGCGCTGAACCCGGAGGCGATGTTCCGCGATCCGATCACCGTCGACGACGTCCTGTCCGGCCCGATGGTCGCGGACCCCTTCACCAAGCTGCACTGCTGTCTGCGCTCGGACGGTGGCGCGGCGGTCCTGCTGGCGGCCGAGGAGTACGTACGGGACTGCCGTACGGTCCCCGTCCGGATCCTCGGCACCGGCGAGCACGTCTCCCACGCCGCCATGTCGGAGTGGGAGGACTTCACGGTCTCCCCGGCGGCGGTGAGCGGCCGGCTGGCGTTCGGACGGGCGGGGGTGACCCCGGCGGACATCGACTTCGCGGAGATCTACGACGCCTTCACCTACATGACCCTGGTGACCCTGGAGGACCTGGGCTTCTGCGCGAAGGGCGAGGGCGGGGCGTTCGTGGAGAAGGGCCGGCTGCTGGTCCGGGGCGGGGAGCTGCCGGTGAACACGGACGGGGGCGGGCTGTCGGCCCAGCATCCGGGGATGCGGGGGCTGTTCCTGCTGGTGGAGGCGGTACGGCAGCTGCGCGGTGAGGCCGGGGAACGGCAGGTGCGGACCCGGGACGGCGGGTTGCCCCGGCTGGGCGTGGCCTCGGGGACCGGGGGCTGGTTCTGCTCCTCGGGGACGGTGGTGCTGGCACGGGACTGAGCGGGACCGAGCGGGGGAGGCGGGGCCGAGCGGGAGGGCGGGGGGGGTGGCGCGGGACTGAGCGCCGCGTCAGCGGTGATACTCGCCCCATGGCACAGCACGATCTTCACGAACTGCTCCGCTCGCTGCGGGTCTGGGACCCCGAGGTGACCCAGCTGCCGCCCTTCGACCCCGACACGGCTCCGCCCACCCCGCTGGCCCTGTTCACGTCCTGGTTCGCGGAGGCGGTGGCGGCGGGGCAGCCCGAGCCGCACACCATGTCGCTGGCGACCGTGGACGAGGAGGGCAGGCCGGACGTACGGATCGTGATGCTGCACGGCGCCGACCCGGACGGCTGGGCGTTCGCCACGCATTCCTCCAGCCGCAAGGGCCGCGCGCTGGCCGCCCGGCCGTACGCCGCCCTGGTCTTCTACTGGCCGGTGCTGGGCCGCCAGGTGCGGGTGCGGGGCCCGGTCACGTCCGCGCCGTCCGAGGAGAGCCAGGCCGACCTGCACGCCCGGTCCACGGGCGCGCTGGCCGCCGCGCTGACCGGCCGGCAGAGCGAGGAGCTGGCCTCGGTGGCGGAGCTGCGGCGGGCGTCGGAGGCGGCCTGGGAGCGGGCCCGGGCGAACCCCGGGGAGCCGTCGCCGACCTGGACCCTGTACCGGCTGCGCCCGGAGACCGTGGAGTTCTTCCAGGGGGACCCGGACCGGCGGCACGTACGCCTGGAGTACCGCAGCACGGAGTTCGGCTGGAGCCGGGCGCTGTTGTGGCCGTGAGAAGTTTCTTCCTCCGCCGGTCACACTTCCGCGCCGCCGTCCGTCAGGGCAGTGAAAGCAACTGACAAGCAGCGAGGAGACGGCGATGGAGAAGCGTTCGATCACGGCCGAGGTCCCGATGGCCCCCCGTATGCCCGAGGACCCCGCGCAGCTCGTGCCCGAGCTGGCGGAGGTGTCGGCGGCGCTGTTCCGGGCCACCGGCAACGGCTCGGTGCCGCGCTCCACGATCAGCCTGGTTCAGCTGCGGGCCGGGCAGATCGTCGGCAGCACCTATCTGACCGTGCTGCACACGGGCTTCCTGCGCAAGGCCGGGCAGTCGGAGGAGCGGATCACCTCGGTGGCGTCCTGGCAGGACTCGCCGTACTTCACCGCCGCCGAGCGGGCCGCGCTGGCGCTGGTGGAGGCCGTGCTCCAGCCGTCGGCGTCCGGCGAGCGGGTCTCCGACGAGCTGTACGCGCAGGCGGCCGAGCACTACGAGGGCAAGGCGCTCGCCACGCTGATGTTCGCGATCGGCCAGGTGAACTTCTTCGTCCCCGTGGCGCTCATCGCCAAGCCGGTGCCGGGCCGGTCGTTCACCGACCCGTGGAACTGAGCCGGTCCGGGCCGGGCTCGCGGCCGCCCGGCCCCGCCCGGAACACCGGGATCCCGTGCCGGAACGTCACCTCCAGCGGCATTCCGGCCCGCACGGTGTCCTCCGGGCAGTCCACCAGTTCCGTCATCATCCGGGGGCCCTCGGCCAGGTCGACGACCGCGGCCAGGTAGGGGACGCGGGCGGTGAACGGGGGCAGGTCGTTGCGGTGGACCGTGGACCACGTGTAGAGCGTGGCCCGGCCGCTCGCCTCCTCCCAGGTGACCTGCTCGCTCCAGCAGTGCGGGCAGAACTCGCGGGGGTAGTGGTGGGCCCGGTCGCAGGCCCCGCAGCGGCGGATCAGCAGGCGGCCCCCGGCGGCCGCCTCCCAGTAGGGGCGGGTGAGGGCGTCGGTCTCCGGGAGGTCGTGGCGCGGGCCGCCCGTCACGTCGTTGCCGCCCATCAGAACCACCCCAGCGCCGCGTCCAGCGACCAGGTCTGCCAGGACATGCCGAAGAACCCGACCAGGGAGATCAGGGCCATCATCGAGTTCTGGCCCTGCTCCGCCCAGTCCTGGATCATGAGGACGAAGTAGAGGGCGTTGAGGAGCAGGCCGCCGATCAGGGCGACCGGGGTCAGGAAGCCGGCGATCAGGCCGAGGCCCAGGGAGAGCTCGGCGTAGGCGACCACGTACGCCATCAGCTTCGGGTGGGGTTTCACCACCGTGTCGAAGCCCGCCCGGACCGGGGTCCACCGGTGCTTCGCCGCGACGTCCGCCGCCCAGGCGATGCCGCTGCCCCGCTCGAACCAGGCCTTCTTGTCCTTGTGCCGCCAGCTCTCCAGCCACCACAGGCCCAGTCCGATCCGCAGCACCGCCAGCCATTCCGCGCCGTCGAGCCCTATCGCGTCCATGGATCTGACGGTACGTCAGTTCGCACGGGAAGCCCACCCTGTGAGCCCGCCGTGAATCGGCCCTGAATCGCCCACAAATTGTTGACGATTTTGTTGGCGTCACCTTACGTTCGCAGACGCAAGGTCAGGAGAAGGCAGGACGAGAGGCAGTAGGGTGAAGCACAGGGCAGTAAGGCGCAGGACCGTCGTCATGGGCATCGGGGCCACCGCCGGTGTCGCGGCCGTGGGGGGCATCGCCCTGACCGCGCGGGCGTCGAGCGACTCCGGCTCCGCGTCGTCCTCCGACGCGCTGGTGTTCGACCCGGACGCGTACACCACACTCACGACGACGGTCACGGACACCGAGGGCACCAAGCACGCGGTGACCTACCGCTTCTGGAAGGCGATCACCTACGTCGCCGACCCGGTCGACACGCGGTACCAGTGCCTGAACGTCAGCGTCCCGGTCGAGATCGACGGCACCGCCGTGGACGCCTCCGACGCGCCGATCCTGTTCGCGAACTCCGTCGGCGGCTACATGCCGTCCTCGGTGGCCGACGCGACCGGGATCGGCGGCGGGGGCATGGGCGGCGGCATGCCCGGTGGCGGCATGCCCGGCGGCGGCACGCCCAGCGGTACGCCCTCCGCCGGCGCTTCGGCCTCCGCCCCGGGCGCCAATGGCAACACCAACGGCACCGGCGGCGCGCTCAGCACCAACCAGCTGCTGGCCCTGGCCGCCGGGTACGTCGTGGTCGAGCCGGGGGCCCGGGGCCGTACGCTCAAGAACTCCGACGGCGAGTACTACGGCGTCGCGCCCGCCGCGATCGTCGACCTGAAGGCCGCCGTGCGGTACGTGCGGTCCAACAAGGGCCGCATCCCCGGCGACACCGACCGGATCGTCTCCGCGGGCACCAGCGCGGGCGGTGCCCTGTCCGCGCTGCTCGGCGCCTCCGGGGACAGCCCCCTGTACGAGAAGTACCTGGAGGAGCTGGGCGCGGCCGACGCCTCCGACGCGATCTTCGCCACCGGCGCCTGGTGCCCGATCACCGACCTGGAGCACGCCGACGCCGCCTACGAGTGGAACTGGGGCACCAACGTCACCCAGTCCACCGGCAAGACCGTCGACCAGACCGTCTCCAGGCAGCTGCGGGCGCAGTTCGCCGAGTACCAGGCCTCCCTGCGCCTCAAGGGCCTGAACGGCTTCGGCCCGCTCACCGCCCGCAGCTACGACGAGTACCTGCTCCGGCAGTACCTGGAGCCGTCGGCGACCCGGTACCTCGCCGCGCTGTCGGACGCGGACCGCACGGCGTACCTGGCCGCGAACACCTTCCTCACCTGGGACGGCAAGAAGGCCACGTTCTCCTGGGAAGACTTCCTCAGCCACGTCGGCGCCCGCAAGAAGACGGCGCCGGCCTTCGACGCCTTCGACCTGTCGACCGGCGAGAACAACGAGTTCGGCAAGGGCACGACCCTGGCCCGGCACTTCACCGCGTACGGCCTGAAGAACGACACCACCGGGGTCACCTCCAAGCGCCTGGACAGTGACATCCCCGAGCTGCTGCGGCTGATGAACCCGATGTACCACCTGGTGGAGAAGGCCAACCCGCACCGCTCGAAGCACTGGTGGATCCGGCTCGGCACCAAGGACTCCGACACCTCGCTGACGGTGTCCGCGAACCTCGCCGCCGCCGCGGCGGGCCTCGGCGACGACGTCGACCACCTCTACTACTGGGACCAGGGCCACGGCGCCAACACCGACCCCGGCGACTTCATCACCTGGATCGCCAAGGTCACCGGGTACCGCGCCGAGAAGCGGTAGCGGGAACACCCTCCCGGCCGGTTCTTCACGGCCGGGACACCCTTCCCGTACACCCGTGATCAATCCGCAACCAATTCCGGTCTTGACCGAGACCCATCAACCGGGTGTGTGATTACGCTCCCGCTCATGGCCGTCTCCCGTCCCTCGCCCGCCCGCCTCACGCCGACCCCCGCCGACCGACCGGTCTACGTGATAGGCGCCGGCCCGGGCGGTCTCGCCGCCGCGTACGCGCTGCGGGCGCGGGGCGTACGGGCCGTGGTCCTGGAGAAGTCCGACCGGGTGGGCGCCTCCTGGCGGCGGCACTACGACCGGCTGCACCTGCACACCACCCGGCGGCTGTCCGCACTGCCCGGCCTCGCCATGCCCCGCGGGTTCGGCCGCTGGGTGTCCCGGGACAACGTGGTGCGCTACCTGGAGAAGTACGCCGAGCACCACGAGCTGGAGATCGTCACCGGGGTGGAGGTGCACCGCGTCGAGCGGTCCGCGGACGGCACCGGGTGGCTGCTGCACGCCTCCGGCGGCCGGGAGCTGACCGGCAGCGCGGTGGTCGTCGCCACCGGCTTCAACCACACCCCGAGGCTGCCCGACTGGCCGGGCCGGGAGGAGTACGGCGGTGAGCTGCTGCACGCCGGCGGCTACCGCAACGCCGAACCGTACCGGGGCCGGGACGTGCTCGTCGTCGGGATCGGCAACACGGGCGCGGAGATCGCCGTGGACCTGGTGGAGGGCGGGGCCGCGCGGGTACGGCTGGCGGTGCGCACACCGCCGCACATCCTGCGCCGCTCCACCCTCGGCTGGGCCGCCCAGTACACGGGCGTGCTGGTCCGGCGGCTGCCGGTGCGGCTCGTGGACCGGCTCGCCGGGCCGGTGGGGCGGCTCAGCACCCCGGACCTGTCCGCGCACGGGCTGCCGCGCCCGGACACCGGCCTGTACAGCAGGGTGAGGCAGGGCGCGATCCCGGTGCAGGACGTCGGTCTGATCGACGCCGTGCGCAAGGGCACGGTGGAGATCGTGGCCGCCGTGGAGGCGTTCGAGGACGGCGAGGTGGTCCTCGCCGACGGCAGCCGGATCTCGCCCGACGCGGTGATCGCGGCGACCGGCTACGAGCGCGCGCTGGAGGGGCTCGTCGGGCATCTCGGGGTGCTGGACGAGCGCGGCCGGCCGGTGGCACACGGCGGCCGTACGTCCGCAGAGGCGCCCGGCCTGTACTTCACCGGGTTCACCAATCCGATCAGCGGGATGCTCCGGGAGCTGGCGATCGACGCGGGAAGGATCGCGAAGGCGGTCGCGAAGGGGCTCGAGCGGTCGCCCGCAGGCTGAAGCAGTCGCCCGGAGGCCGGAGCAGGCCCCCGGGACCGAAGTAGGCGCGCGGTAACTTTGCCGTTCCGACCCATTCCTGACACTCCGTCAGTTCAGTAACCTGACAGAGCGTCAGTTGCTGGTGGCTGTCTCAGAGGAGGCGGGCGGAACGATGCTCGGATCGACCCACGGCACCCTCACCACCGACTCCCGCCGGGCCCGGGTCATCGCCTGCGGCGAGGAACGGCCCGGCCCCGCCGTCCACGACCAGGTGGCGGACCTCGACGTCAGCGGGCGCCCGCTGTACGCGGACGTACCGGACCTGACCCGGTTCTTCCGGCCGGAGTCGGTCGCTGTGATCGGCGCCTCGGACGCCGAGGGGCGGCCGAACACCGGGATCACCCGGCAGCTGCTGGACTGGGCCGGACGCGTGGGCGCGCGGGTGCACCCGGTGCACCCGACCCGGCCCTCGGTCTTCGGCCTGCCCTGTGCGGCCTCCGTCGCCGAGCTGCCCGGACCGGTCGACCTGGCCGTGCTGCTGGTGGCCGACCCCCTCCCGCTGATCGCCGAACTCTCCGAGGCGAAGGTGAAGTTCGCGGTGGCGTTCGCCTCGGGGTTCGCGGAGACCGGGGAGGCGGGCGCCGAGGCGCAGGAGCGGCTGGCCGAGGCCGTACGGCGCTCGGGGCTCAGGCTGCTCGGCCCGAACACCAACCTCAACGCCTTCGAACGGTTCCGGGAGGACCTCACCGGTCCGGCCATCGCGCTGATCACCCAGTCCGGGCACCAGGGCCGGCCCGTCTTCGCCCTGCAGGAACTCGGCATCCGGCTCTCGCACTGGGCGCCCACCGGCAACGAGGCCGACCTGGAGACCGCCGACTTCCTGTCCTGGTTCGCCGAGCAGCCCGAGGTCGGCGCGATCGCCGCCTACGTCGAAGGGCTCAAGGACGGCCGTGCCTTCCTGCTGGCCGCCGACCGCGCCGCCCGCCGCCGGGTGCCGGTGGTCGCCGTGAAGGTGGGCCGGACCGAGGCCGGTGCCCGGACGGCCGCCTCGCACACCGGCAAGCTCACCGGCGCCGACGACGTGGTGGACGCGGCCATGCGGCAGTACGGCGTGATCCGCGTCGACGCCCTGGACCAGCTCCAGGACACGGCGGCGCTGCTGGCGCGCGCGAAGCCCCCGCAGGCGCAGGGGGTGGTCGTCTACTCCATCTCGGGCGGCACGGGCGCGCACGTCGCCGACCTGGCCGCCGGGGCGGGGCTGCGGCTGCCGGGGCTGTCACCGGAGAAGCAGGCCGAGCTGCACCAGTGGATACCGGAGTACCTGAGCGTGGCCAACCCGGTGGACAACGGCGGCCACCCGGTCGGCGACGAGCGCGGCCGGAAGATCATCGACGCGCTTCTCGCCGACCCCGCGGTCGGTGTCCTGATCTGCCCGGTGACCGGCCCCTTCCCGCCGCTCAGCGACAAGCTCGTCCGCGATCTGGTGGACGCCGCCGAGGAGACGGACAAGCTGGTGTGCGTGGTGTGGGGTTCACCGGCCGGCACCGAGCCGGCGTACCGGGAGGTGCTGCTCGGCTCCTCCCGCGTGGCCACCTTCCGCACGGTCGGCAACTGCCTGGCCGCCGTCCGCGCCTGGCTGGACCACCACCGCTTCGTGGCCGACTACCGCTCCCCCTTCGACGCGGCCCCGCGCACCCCCTCCCCGTCCTTCCGCAAGGCGGAGGCCCTGATGCGGCCCGGCCGGCAGCTCAGCGAGCACGCGGCCAAGCAGCTGCTGCGGGCGTACGGCATCCGGGTGCCGCGCGAGCAGCTGGTGACCAGCGCGGCGGCGGCCGTACGGGCGGCCGGGCAGGTCGGCTACCCGGTGGTGATGAAGGCGTCCGGCGCGCAGATCGCCCACAAGACGGAGCTGGGGCTCGTGAAGATCGGCCTGACCTCGGCGAGCCAGGTCCGCGACGCGTACCGCGAACTGAACGACATCGCCCGCTACGAGGGCGTGGCGCTGGACGGCGTCCTGGTGTGCCAGATGGTCGAGCAGGGCGTGGAGATGATGGTCGGCGTCACCCACGACGAGCTGTTCGGGCCGACGGTGACGGTCGGGCTCGGCGGGATCCTGGTGGAGGTGCTGCACGACGCGGCGGTCCGCGTCCCGCCCTTCGGGGAGGACCAGGCACGCGCCATGCTCGGCGAACTCCGGGGCCGGGCCCTGCTGTCCGGCGTCCGGGGCCGCCCGCCGGCCGACGCGGACGCGCTGGTGGAGGTCGTCCTGCGGGTCCAGCGGATGGCCCTGGAACTGGGCGGGCGGATCGCCGAGCTGGACATCAACCCGCTGATGGTGCTGCCCCGGGGGCAGGGCGCGGTGGCGCTGGACGCGCTGGTGGTGTGCCGGTGACGGACATCCGGCACGAGATCCGCGACCAGGTGTCGTACGTGACCCTGGACCGTCCCGAGTCCCTGAACGCGCTGACCCCGGCCATGCGCGACCACCTCGTCGACCTGCTGGCGCGGGCCTCCGCGGACCCCCAGGTCCGGGTGGTGCTCCTCACCGGCACCGGTCGGGGCTTCTGCGCGGGAGCGGACCTGCGGGGCGGAGCCGCTTCCGGGGACCGGGTCCCGGGCGACGTGGCCCGGATGCTGCGCCTGGGCGCGCAACGCCTGATCTCCGCCGTGCTGGACTGCGAGAAACCGGTGCTGGCCGCGGTGAACGGCACGGCGGCCGGTCTCGGCGCGCACCTGGCCTTCGCCTGCGACCTGGTGCTGGCCGCCGAATCCGCCCGTTTCCTCGAGGTGTTCGTCCGCCGCGGCCTGGTCCCGGACGCGGGCGGGGCGTACCTCCTGCCCCGCCTCGTCGGCCTCCAGCGGGCCAAGGAGCTGCTGTTCCTCGGCGACCCGCTCCCCGCACCGCAGGCGCAGCGCCTGGGTCTGGTCAACCGGGTCGTGCCGGACGGGGAGCTGGCCGGGACGTCCCGCGACTGGGCGGCCCGCCTGGCCTCCGGCCCGACCCGCGCCCTCGCCCTGACCAAGCACCTGCTGAACACCTCCCTCGACACCGACCGCGCCGCCGCCTTCGCCGCGGAGGCCTGGGCCCAGGAGATCAACATGACCACCGAGGACGCCCGGGAGGGCCTGCGGGCGTTCGCGGAACGCAGGGAACCGGAGTTCCGGGGCCGATGACGGGGAGGATGAGACCGTGATGGGACACGCGGGAGCGGCGGCCGCCGCCGTTCGGTATCTGGGGCCCAGGACCGTGGAGCCGCTGCCACGGCCGGAGTTGCGGTGTGTCCGGGAGGACGAGCCGGCGCCGGTGGGGCAGGCGGAGTTCCGGCGGGTGCTGGGGAGCTTCGCGACCGGCGTCACGGTGATCACCGCGCCGGCCGCCGACGGAGAGCCCGGTCCCGCCGGGTTCGCCTGCCAGTCCTTCTCCTCCCTGTCCCTCGAACCGCTCCTCGTCTGCTTCATGGTGGGCCGTACGTCCACGACCTGGCCGCGCATCGCCCGCGCCGGCGTCTTCTGCGTCAACGTGCTCGGCGCCGGCCAGGACGAGCTGTGCCGGGGCTTCGCGGTGAGCGGCGGGGACAAGTTCGCGGGGGTCGCGTACGACCCCGCGCCGGTCTCCGGGTCACCGCGGCTCGCCGGTACCGCCGCCTGGATCGACTGCACCGTCCACGCCGTGCACACCGGGGGCGACCACCTCATCGTCGTGGGACGGGTGGACGCCCTCGGGGCGGACGGGGAGCAGGAGCCGCTGCTCTTCCACCGGGGGCGGTTCGTGCGGCTCGGCGGCGGGTGAGCCGGCCGGCCAGCGGCGATCCGCTCACCGGGTGCGGCGCCCGGCTCAGGATACGGCGGGCGCGAGGGCGGCCGGCCCGGTCCGCCGGATGACCAGGGACATCAGGGCCGCCGCCGCGCACAGCGTGCCGGAGGCGTACCAGACGACGTCGTAGGAGCCGAAGACGTCGCGGGCGACCCCGCCGAGGTAGGCGACGAGGGCCGCGCCGACCTGGTGGGAGGCGAGCACCCAGCCGAAGACGATGGCGCTGTCCTCGCCGAACTGCTCGCGGCACAGGGCCAGCGTGGGCGGGACGGTGGCCACCCAGTCCAGGCCGTAGAAGACGATGAAGAAGAGCATCGGCGGGTGCACGGCGGGTCCCAGCAGCATCGGCAGGAAGAGCAGGGACAGGCCGCGCAGGGCGTAGTAGACAGCGAGCAGGCGGCGCGGTTCGAAGCGGTCGGTGAACCAGCCGGAGGCGATCGTGCCGACGACGTCGAACACGCCGATCACCGCGAGCAGCGAGGCCGCCGTCGTCACGGGCATGCCGTGGTCGTGCTCGGCGGGCACGAAGTGGGTCTGGACCAGGCCGCTGGTGGACGCACCGCAGATCGCGAAGGTGCCGGCGAGCAGCCAGAAGGTGCCGGTGCGCACGGAGGTGGACAGCACGGCGAGGGTGCGGCGGGCGGCGCCGGTGACCGGGGGCGGCTTGGGCACGAACTCCTGCGCCCCGTACGGCGCCACGCCCACGTCGGCCGGGTGGTCGCGCAGGAGCAGCCAGACGAAGGGGACCACGGCGAACGCGGACAGGGCGACCGTGACCGCGGCGGGCCGCCAGTGGTGGTGCTCCACGATCCACGACAGCAGCGGCAGGAAGACCAGCTGGCCGGAGGCGGAGGCCGCGGTGAGGATGCCGCTGACCAGGCCGCGCCGCTCGGTGAACCAGCGGTTGGTGACCGTGGCGGCGAAGGCCAGCGCCATCGAACCGGTGCCGAGCCCCACCAGCAGGCCCCAGCACAGCAGCAGCTGCCAGGCCGCCGTCATCCACACGGTCAGGCCGGAGCCGACCGCGATCACGGTGAGCGCGACGGCGACCACCCGGCGGATACCGAAGCGGTCCATCAGCGCGGCGGCGAACGGCGCGGTGAGGCCGTACAGCGCGAGGTTGACGGAGACGGCCGCGCCGATCGTGCCGCGCGACCAGCCGAACTCCTGGTGCAGCGGGTCGATGAGCAGGCCGGGCAGGGAGCGGAAGGCCGCCGCGCCGGTGATCGTGACGAACGTGACGGCGGCGACGAACCAGGCGCGGTGCACGCGGTGGCGCCGGGCGGGCGGGGCCTGGACGGGGGCGGCGGCTGGGCTTGTCTGAGTCACGTCACCCAGCCTCCGATGCGCATGCCCGCGCATCGAGTGGCCCGGCGGACAGCCTTCGCTACGATCGGGCCATGACGACCACAGGGGGATTCCGGCCGCACCGGGTCGCCGTCCTCGCCCTGGACGGCCTGCTTCCCTTCGAACTGGGCATCCCGCACCGGATCTTCGGCCGCCCGCGGGACGCCCGAGGCAGGCACCTGTACGAGGTCCTGACCTGCTCGGTCCGGCCGCCCGGCCCGGTCGAGACGGACGCCGACTTCGCCGTGCACGTCGCCCACGGACCCGAGCTGCTGGCCACGGCCGACACGGTGATCGTCCCGGCGTCGTACGAGCGCGGCCCGCTCTACGACGAGGGCCGGCTCCCCGACGAGCTGGCCGCCGCCCTCGCCCACATCCGCCCCGGCACCCGGCTCGCCTCCATCTGCACCGGCGTCTACGTCCTCGCCGCCGCCGGCTGCCTCGACGGCCGCGCCGCGACCACGCACTGGGCCGACGCCGAGCGCTTCCAACGGATGTTCCCGCAGGTCAGGGTGGACCCGGACGTGCTGTTCATCGACGACGGGGACGTGCTGACCTCGGCCGGCGTGGCCGCCGGGATCGACCTGTGCCTGCACATGGTCCGCCGCGACTTCGGCACCGCCGTCGCCAACGACGTGGCCCGCCGCACGGTCGTCCCGCCCCACCGCGACGGCGGCCAGGCCCAGTACATCCACCGCCCGGTCCCCGACCCCCAGCTGGCCACGACGACCGCGGCCCGCGCCTGGGCGCTGGGCCGGCTGCACGAGCCGATCCAGCTGCGGGACCTGGCCGAGCAGGAGGCGATGTCGGTGCGCACCTTCACCCGCCGCTTCCGCGAGGAGGTCGGCGTCAGCCCCGGCCAGTGGCTCACCCAGCAGCGCGTGGAGCGCGCCCGGCACCTGCTGGAGTCCACCGATCTGTCGATGGACCAGGTGGCCCGGGAGTCCGGCTTCGGCACGGCCCAGTCGATGCGCCAGCACCTACAGGCGGCACTCGGGGTCACGCCCACCGCCTACCGGCGCACCTTCCGCACCGGCGGCGGAACCGAGCGGAACGGAGGCGTCGGCACCCTGCGCTGACCGGCCGGCGCGTATCTCGCCCCACCAGCCGACCGACGTCAGCAGCAGGGTCAGGGCCACCCCGGCGAGGACCGCCGTCGAGGGCGTGGCGAGCGGCAGCAGGGCACCGGCGAGGGAGCCGGTGGCCGCGTAACCGGCGCCGACGGCGGCGTACATGACCGAGTAGCCCGCGGCCAGCGCGCCCGGCGGCAGCACCTCGCGCAGGGACAGGTTGCGGGTGAGCATCGCGCCGGACTGGAGCAGCCCGGCCAGGGCCAGCGCCGCCGCGATGCCCGGCGCGCCGGGTATCAGGGCGACCGCGGCCACCGCGGCCGACATCCCCGCCATCAGGACCGCGCTGCGGGTGCTGAGCCGCCCCGGCCAGGACCGCAGGCCGTACAGGAAGGCGCCGGCGGCGGAGGACACCGACATCACGGTGAGCAGCGGGCCCGCCCAGCCCACGGCGATGCCGCGCTGTTCGAGCAGGGCGGGCAGGACGAGTTCGGCGAGGGCCAGCAGGGACAGGCTCGCCGCGCCCGTGACGTACACCGGCCAGGCGCGGGCCAGCACGCGCGGCCGCGACGCGCCCTTCCCGTCCCGCCCGCCGCGTTCGTCTTGTTCGTCCGCCGCCCAGCCGGCCGGCAGGAACCACAGGCCCGCCACGGACGCCGCCATCAGGGCGGCTTCGAGCAGCAGCGGGAACCGGGGGCCGATGCCGAGGGCCAGGCCGGTGACGGTGGCCGGGGAGATGGCCCAGACACCGAACGTCAGCACCGACTCCACGGACAGCGCCTGGGCCGCCGCGTGCCCGGGGACCAGGGAGGTGAGCAGCGCGCGCAGCCCGCCGGGCGCCGCGGCGGGACCGGCCCCGGCGAGGAAGGCGAACGCGGCGAGTATCGCGGCGGGCGCGCCCGGGAACGCGCCCAGGCCCGCGAAACCGGCGGCGCCCGCGACGAGTCCGGCGGCCAGGTGCGGCCGGGCCCGCCGGGGGTTCAGCCGCATGCCGAGCACGGGGGCGCCGAGGATCTCGCCGATGACGTAGGCGGCGGCCAGGGCCGCGCCCAGGGAGTAGCCGCCGGGGCGCTCGCGGACCAGGAAGACCAGGGCCAGCGGGGCCATGGCCACTGGCATTCGGGCGCCGACGGCCACCAGGGCCCAGGTCAGGACCCGCCGGGAAACGACATCGCGGTAGCTCATGCCTCGACGGTAGGGGCCGGCACCGACAGACGGCTCCCCGATTTCCCGAGCCTGTGGATAACTTCGCGCCCACCCCGACTGACGGGGCGTCAGGAGGCTGGCTCAGAAGGTGAGCACCGCCCGCGCCACCCGGCCCGCCTCCGCCTCGGCCCGCGCCTTCTCGAAGTCCTCCACCGGGAACACCGCGGTCACCAACTCGTCCAGCAGAAGGCGCCCTCGGCGGTACAGCTCGGCGTACAGGGTGATGTCCCGCTGGGGGCGCGAGGAGCCGTAGCGGCAGCCGAGGATCGACTTGTCCAGGTAGAGGGAGGAGACCAGGAAGGAGGCCTCGGCCGTGGCCGGGGGCACACCGAGCAGGACCGCCTGGCCGCGCCGGTCGAGCAGGTCCACGGCCTGGCGGATCAGCTCCACCCGGCCCACGCACTCGAAGACATGGTCCGCGCCCGTCGGCAGCAGGTCCCGCACTCCTTCCGCCGACGTCAGGAAGTCGGTCGCGCCGAACCGCCGGGCCACCGCCTCCTTGGCCGGGTCGGCGTCCACGGCCACGACGGTGAGGGCGCCCGCGAGCCGCGCGCCCTGGAGGACGTTCAGCCCGATCCCGCCCGTGCCGATGACGACCACGCTGTCCCCGCGGTCCACCCGCGCCCGGTTCAGCACCGCGCCGACCCCGGTGAGCACCCCGCACCCGATCAGCGCGGCCGACGTCAGCGGAATGTCCTTCGGGATCCGCACCGCCTGCACGGCCTTGACGACCGTACGTTCCGCGAAGGCCGAGTTGGCGGCGAACTGGTACACCGGGGCCGCGCCCGCGCCCCGCGTGAACGGCTTCGCCGGGCGCCCGATCGCCTGCCGGCACATCGTCGGCCGCCCCCGGTCGCACTCCGCGCAGGTACCGCAGTTGGCGAGGGTGGACAGGGCCACGTGGTCACCGGGCGCGACATGGGTGACCCCCGCGCCCACCGCCTCCACGACCCCGGCGCCCTCATGGCCGAGCACCACCGGTGCCGGGAACGGGATGGTGCCGTCCACCACCGACAGATCGCTGTGGCACAGTCCGGCCGCCGCGATGGCGACCAGCACCTCGCCCGGCCCCGGCTCCCGCACCGCCAGGTCGTCCACGACCCGGACCCGCGTGCCGTCGAACACCACACCGCGCATCACACGGCCCCCTTCGGCTCACCCGGCAGACCGAGCACGCGCTCGGCGATGATCGTGCGCTGGATCTGGTCCGAGCCGCCGTAGAGGGTGTCGGCCCGGGAGAACAGGAACAGGTGCTGGGCCGCGTCGAGCGGGTACGGCGACGCCGGCGACCAGTCCGCGGGCCCCACGGCCGCCGCCGCGCCCCGGACCGCGACGGCCAGCTCGCCCAGCCGCTGGTGCCAGTTCGCCCACAGCAGCTTGGCCACGCTGGGGGCGCCCGGACCGGCGGGGCCGGTGGAGTTGCCGAGGGTGCGCAGCGCGTTCCAGCGCATCACACGCAGCTCGGCCCACTGCCTGACGAGCCGGGCGCGCAGCACCGGGTCGTGTACGGCTCCGGTGTCCACGGCGGCCTGGACGACCTCCGCCAGTTCCCGGGCGAAGCCGATCTGCTGGGCTAGGGTGGAGACCCCGCGCTCGAATCCGAGCAGGCTCATCGCCACCCGCCAGCCGCGCCCCTCTCCCCCGACGACGTGCTCCACGCACGCGCGTGCACCGTCGAAGAAGACCTCGTTGAAGTCGCTCGTGCCGGTCAGCTGCCGGATGGGCCGGACCTCGATCCGGCCGGGCTGGTCCATCGGTACGAGCAGGAAGCTCAGCCCGTGGTGCCGGCGCGCCTCCGGGTCGGTCCGGGCCAGGACGAAGCACCAGTCGGCCTCGTGGGCGAGCGAGGTCCAGATCTTCTGCCCCGTGATCCGGTAGTACGCCCCCTCCCGCACCGCCACCGTCCGCACTCCGGCGAGATCGGACCCCGCGCCGGGTTCGCTGTACCCCTGGCACCACAGCTCCTCCCCGGCCGCGACGGGCGGCAGGAACCGCCTCTTCTGCATGTCGTCGCCGTGGGCGAGGAGGGTCGGAGCGAGCAGGTTCTCCCCGATGTGCCCGGAGCGCGGAGGCGCCCCCGACCGGGCGTACTCCTCGGCCCAGACGACCTGCTGGGTGAGGGTGGCGGTCCGGTTGCCGTATCCCGGCTCCGGCCAACCGAGCCCGATCCAGCCGGCGGCGCCGAGGGTGCGCTCCCATGTCCGTCTGTCCGGCGAGGCGTCGGCGTGCTCGGCCAACCACGCGCGGACCTCTGCACGGAACGCCTCGTCCTCGGCGGGGAACCCGAATTCCACACCGGCCTCCTCTCAGCCCCCCGAAGGGGCGCGGGGAACTGCGCGAACAACCACGACGCACCGGCAGTCGCCTGACCACAACACCCCCGGCTCCTCAGGCGTTCGGCCGGGAAGAACCCCGTGCCGCCTCCTCCATCCGCGCCACCTCGGAGAGCATCGGCATCGGATCCACCCCCACCGACCCCGGCAGAAACGCGGCGATGGTCTCCGGCGTCCACCCGCCGGAGGCGTACGCGGCGCGCAGTTCCCTCGGCTGGGCCCACACCGCGATCTTCGGTCCGGCGACCGTGTACACCTGCCCGGTGATGCCCTGCTCGGCGGCCCGGTCGGAGAGCAGGTACACCACCAGCGCGGCCACGTCCTCCGGCTCGCCGATCTCCGCCAGCCGGACGGGCACGTTGGCCGACATCCGGGTGCGCGCCACCGGCGCCACGGCGTTCGCGGTGACCCCGTACTTGTGCAGGCCGAGCGCGGCGCTCCGGACGAGGGAGATGATCCCGCCCTTGGCGGCGCTGTAGTTGGCCTGGGAGACGGAGCCCTGGTGGTTGCCGCTGGTGAAGCCGATCAGCGTGCCCGACCGCTGCCCGCGCATCACCGCGGAGGCCGCCCGGAACACGGTGAACGTGCCCTTCAGGTGGGTGGCGAGGACCGGGTCCCACTCCTCCTCGGTCATGTTGAACAGCATCCGCTCCCGCAGGATGCCCGCCACGCACACGGCCCCGTCGATCCGGCCGTAGGTCTGCACCGCCGTGTCCACGAGCCGCTGCCCGCCCGTCATGGTGGAGATGTCGTCGGCGACCGCGACGGCCTCGCCGCCCGCCGCCTCGATCTCCTTGACGACGGACTCGGCGACCTCGCTGGTGGGCGAGGCGCCGTCCACCGCCACGCCGTAGTCGTTGACGACGACCTTCGCGCCCTCGGCCGCCGCCGCCAGCGCCACCGCGCGCCCGATGCCGCGCCCGGCACCCGTCACGGCGACGACCCTGCCTGCCAAGAAGTTCCCCACAGCCGGCCCCTTCCCGCAGTTTCTGACGGTCCGTTAGATTTACGGCAACGCCAGAGTGGCCCGCCCACGGCGCGGGCACAAGCCCCGGGGAGGCACCGGATGGCACTGCCGGAGGAGTTCCACGAGATCGCCGAGCGGGTGAACAACTGGGGCCGCTGGGGCGCCGACGACGAGATCGGCACCCTGAACCTGATCACGGACGAGGTCGTACGGCAGGCCGCGCGCGAGGTGCGCACCGGCCGCCGTGTCCCGCTCGCCCTCCCCCTCCGGCAGGACGGCGTGCAGACGGGGATGATCCCGGGCCGGATCGATCCGCTGCACGCGATGGTGCAGATCAACCAGGAGCTGTTCGGGCCGGGCACGGTGGCGTGCAGCGACGACGTGGTGACCATGGGCCTCCAGGCCGGCACCCACTGGGACGCGCTGACCCATGTCTCGCACTCGGGGAGGCTCTACAACGGCCGGCCGGCGCACACCGTCACCGCGCACGGCGGCGCCGAGTTCAGCGGCATCGACAAGGTCCCCCACCTCGTCTCGCGCGGGGTGCTGCTGGACGTGGCCCGCGCGCGGGGCGTGGACCGGCTGGCGGGCGGGCACGCGGTGACGCCGGAGGACCTCGAGGCCGCCGAGGAGTTCGCCGGTACGCGCGTGCGTGCCGGTGACATCGTGCTCGTGCGCACCGGGCAGGCGCAGGTCCTCCTGGCCGGGGACAAGCACGGGTACGGCCATCCGTCGCCGGGGCTCTCGGTGCGCTGCCCGCAGTGGTTCCACGCGCGCGATGTGGCGGCGGTCGCGAACGACACGCTCACTTTTGAGATCTTTCCGCCCGAGATCGAGAATCTGTGGCTGCCGGTGCACGCGCTGCATCTGGTGGAGATGGGGATGCTGCAGGGCCAGAACTGGAATCTCGAAAAGTTGTCCACAGCCTGTGGAGAAACGGGACGGTACACGTTCCTGCTGTCGGCGATGCCCGAGCCGTTCACGGGCGCGACGGGGACACCGGTGGCACCGGTGGCGGTCCTCTGAAAAGACAGGTGGGCGGCGCGCCTCCCCCCACCGTCACACGCACGCGCCGCCCCCGGGGCGACCCGCCTTCGACGAGGACGGCCGGGAACCGGGCCCTCGCCGTCCCCTCGCGGCGAATCGTCGCCCCCCAGCCTGATCAGCCGCCCAGGGGACGTCAACGCCGGTGCGTGGCCGTGTTGCGACACCCTGATCGCGTTACCCGCGCACGGTTGCACCCCCGGCGCACCGGCGCTCCGGGCGGCTACACCGCTTCGAAGGCGAGATCCTCGTACGCGGACAGTCCGCCCCCGTACGCCGTCGCTGCGCTCTCCCGGGGTTGTGAACAGCGGTCCAGCTCACACCAGATGCTCTTGCCGGCCCCCTCGGGGCTCCAGCCCCAGCGGTCGGCGAGACAGTCCACGAGGGCGAGACCCCGGCCGCCGGTGGCGTCGCTGCCGACGCAGCGGGGGACGGGGGCGCGGGAGCTGCCGTCCGCCACCTCCACCCGCACCGTCGCCGACGCCCGGTTCTCTTCCGCCGGGGCCGGCAGACAGAGCCGCAGCACGGCCGGCCGCCCGGTGTGCACCACGGCGTTGGTCACCAGCTCGGAGACGAGCAGGATCAGGGTCTCGGCCAGCGGCTCGTCGGCCGTTATCCCCGATCCGGCGAGCCGCGAACGCGCCCACCGCCTGGCCCGGCCCACCTCAGCGGGGTCGGGCCGGATCTCCAGCTGCACTTGAAGCACCTGCACCGCTCACACCATCCGAACCGGCGGACACATGACCCCGTGCCGGTCGCGCGCCACGGCGTCAGCCGCGGCGGCGATCACGGCGAGGGCCACGATCGTAGCCATTTTCTGCATGGCCAGAACAACGGCCAGAGCAAGGGTCACGGAATGTGACTCCCTTGCGAGACAGCATGGTTGACGTACAGTCACCCCAACAAGCGCTTCGGGCATATTCCCGCGCGAAGGAGTACGCGTAGGGCATACTGTGCGACGCTCGTGCCGGGGAGTCGAACAGGCGGGGCTGACAGCCCAGTCCGCCCAGCGAGCGGCGCTGCGCACCGCGCGGCCCGGCACCGCCCCAGGGGCACCGCCGGCACGGCTCGTACGCGCAGCCACTCGCATCCCACACAAGGTACCCGAGCGATCGCCCGACTCCGGGCCGTGACGAGTCCCGCGCAGGACACAACCCGGTATCAACGCTCCGTGATGTCGGTTCGCCACGATCCGCGACATCGTGGGCCATGGCTTTCCGGGTACGACGGCCCGGGTCGCCCCCGGCGGCTCAGCCCGCGAGCGCGGCGGCGAGCAGTTCGGCACCGTGTGCGCTCCCCCCGGCGCGCCGGGCCCGCACCCAGGCCCGTTTGAGGTGCAGATGCACGTCCGCCTCCCAGGTGAACCCCATCCCGCCGTGCACCTGGAGGCAGTCGCGGGCCCCCCGCACGGCGGCCTCGTCGGCGAGCAGCCGGGCGGCGGCGATGTCGGCGGGGTCGGCCGTGACGGCGGCGGCGTAGACGGCGGCGCGCGCGGTCTCGGCCCGCACCAGCAGGTCGGCACAGAGATGCTGAACGGCCTGGAAGGCCCCGATCGGCCGCCCGAACTGCTCGCGCCGCCGGGCGTGTTCCACGGCCAGCTCGCACACCCGTCCAGCCGTGCCCAGCTGTTCGGCGGCGGTGAGGAGCACGGCGACGGGATCCGGGGGCCCGGCGAGGGGATCCGGGGGCCCGGCGGCGGATCCCGAAGACCCGGCCACCCGGTGCAGCGGCGTGAGCGGGTCCACCGACCGCAGCGCCACGGCGCCGGACGCGTCCCCCCGTACGACGTCCGCCGCGTCCAGCCACTCCACCAGCTCCCCGTCGGCGGCCGCCACGACCGTCTCCCCGCTCGCCGCGCCGGGCACGGTGCCGGCCGCGAGGTGGGTCGCGAGCAGCGGCCCGGGCAGCAGGGCCCGCCCCGCCTCCTCGAAGGCCAGCACCGCCTCGGGCAGCCCCAGCCCGACCCCGCCGTCCGCCTCGGGCAGCCGCAGGGCGAAGAACCCCGCCTCCGCGAGGGTCCGCCACAGCGCCCGGTCGAGCCGGCCCGGGGCGTCGACGGCCGCGCGCAGCGCCTCCCGCCCGAAGCGGCGCTCCAGCAGCGCCCGCACCCCCGCCCGCAAAGCGGCCTGGTCATCGGTGAGTTGGAAGCGCACGGTCACCTCCCCCTGGGCAGGCCGAGGATCCGCTCGGCCACGATGGTCCGCTGGATCTGCGAGGTCCCGGCCGCGATCGTGTACGACAGCGAGGACAGCCGGTCCAGCACCCAGGGGCGGTCCAGGTCGAGGCAGTCCGGCCCGAGAACCTCGGCGGCGGCGTCGTACAGCTCCTGCCGGGCGTGCGAGTAGCGGAGCTTGAACACCGAGCCGCCGACGCCCGGCACCCCGCCGCTCGCCTCGGCCTCGCTCACGTTCCACTGGGTGAGCCGCCACAGCGCCCGGAACTCCGCGTCGAGCCGGCCCAGCCGCCGGCGCAGCTCCGGCTCGTCCCAGCGCCCGTTCTCCCGCGCCGTACGCGCCAGTTCACCCAGCACCCGGCGGCAGGCGACGACCTCGCCGACGAAGGCGGTGCCGCGCTCGAAGGAGAGGGTGACCAGGGTGACGCGCCAGCCGTCGTTCTCCTCCCCCACCCGGTTGGCGACCGGCACCCGCACCTCGTCCAGGAACACCTCGGCGAACTCCGCCGACCCGGCGAGCGTGCGCAGCGGCCGTACGGTGACGCCCTCGGCGTCCATCGGCATCGCCAGCCAGGTGATGCCCCGGTGCCGGGGCGCGGCGGGGTCGGTGCGGACCAGCAGCTCGCACCAGTCGGCGACTTCGGCGTGCGAGGTCCAGATCTTGGACCCGGTCACCACGTAGTGGTCGCCGTCCCTCCACGCGCGTGTGCGCAGCGACGCGAGGTCGGAGCCGGCGTCCGGTTCGCTGAACCCCTGGCACCACACCTGCTCGCCGCGCAGGATCGGCGGCAGCCAGCGCGCCCGCTGCTCGGGCGTCCCCTCGGCGGCGATGGTCGGCCCGGCGTGCAGCAGCCCGACGAAGCCGGCGCCCACGTAGGGCGCGCCGGCCTTCTCGGTCTCCTCCAGGAAGATCAGCCGGATGGTCGGGGAGGCGTCCCAGTGCACGTCGGCGTACCCGGCGTCGTACAGCATCCGCTGCCAGCCGAGGTCGTAGGCGCGGCGGCCGGGCCAGTCGTCCGGGGACGGCTTGTCCGGCAGGGCGGGCAGCACCTTGCCGAGCCACTCCCGCAGCCGGGCCCGGAACTCCTCCTCTTCCGGGGTGTACGACAGGTCCATCAGCGGTCGAAGTCCAGGTCGAGCATGCGAATGGCGTTCCCGCGCATCAGCTTGTACACGGTCTCCTCGTCCAGCCCCTTCACATGGTCGAGGGCGACCTCCTTGGTGTGCGGGAAGGTCGAGTCGACGTGCGGGTAGTCGGTCTCGAAGGTGGCGTTGTCGCGGCCGACCACGTCCAGCGAGGCGACGCCGTGCTTGTCGCGGAAGAAGCAGCAGTAGATCTGCCGGTAGTAGTACGTCGACGGCGGCTCGGGGACCAGGTCCCGGACCCCGCCCCAGGCGCGGTGCTCCTCCCACACGTCGTCGGCGCGTTCCAGGGCGTACGGGATCCAGCCCATCTGGCCTTCCGAGTAGGCGAGTTTGAGCCGTGGGAAGCGGACCAGGACCCCGCTG
Source organism: Streptomyces sp. NPDC028928 (assembly GCF_055564915.1). NCBI lineage: Bacteria > Bacillati > Actinomycetota > Actinomycetes > Kitasatosporales > Streptomycetaceae > Streptomyces > Streptomyces sp. NPDC028928. The sequence goes on along the minus strand of NZ_JBVHVI010000003.1, from coordinate 236,490 downwards.
AAGAGGTAGTCCATCATCGAGGCCATGGCGTTGTTGAAGCTGAGCGAGGCCTGGACGGCCGGGGGTGCGTCCGGGGAGGCGGCGGGCATCTGGGAGCTGCTGCCGATGTGCATGTTGACGACCGTGCCGGTCTCCTGGCAGACGGCGAAGAACGGGTCCCAGTAGCCGGAGTGGATGGAGGGCAGCCCGAGGTAGGTGGGGATCTCGGAGAAGGTGACGGCCCGCACCCCGCGCGCGGCGTTCCGCCGGATCTCGGCGACGGCCAGCTCCACGTCCCACAGCGGGACCAGGCACAGGGGGATCAGCCGGCCGCCGCTGTCCCCGCACCACTCCTCGACCATCCAGTCGTTGTAGGCGCGCACGCAGGCGAGGGCGACCTCCTTGTCGTGGGCCTCGGCGAAGGTCTGCCCGCAGAAGCGGGGGAAGGTCGGGAAGCAGAGAGAGGCCTCCACGTGATTGAGGTCCATGTCCGCGAGGCGCGCCTTCGGGTCCCAGCACCCGCGCCGCATCTGCTCCCGGGTGATCCCCTCCAGGGTCATCTCGTCCCGGTCGAAGCCGACGGCGGCGATGTTCCGTTTGTACGGGAACTTCAGGTCCTCGTAGATCCACCAGTCGGTCGGCTGTCCTTCCGGATCCATGGTGATCTGGTACTTCCCGCCGACGTAGGCCAGCTCCCCGATCCCGGCGGTCAGCGGCTGGGGCCCGCGGTCCCGGTACCTGGCCGGCAGCCAGGTCTCGAAGAGGTGGGCGGGCTCGATCACGTGGTCGTCGACGCTGATGATGCGGGGCAGTTCGGTCGCCATGGGTCCCCTCCGCCGTACGGTGCTCGCCTGCTCGACTGGACACTGCTGATCTGATGGTCCGTCAGATAGCATGGCAGCTGACGAGTCGTCAGCCAAGCTGGGGGCACCCGTGAACGAGACCCCGCACACCCTGAGTTCCGCCCGCACACTGTGGGAACTGGTCACCCGCCGCGCCGCCCTCACCCCCGACCGCCCGGTTCTCCTCCAGGGGGACCGGACGCTCACCTTCGCCGGCCTGCGCGCCCGCTCCGAACGCGTCGCGGCCGGCCTGTACGGCATGGGCGTACGCCCCGGCACGGTGGTCGCCTGGCAGCTGCCCACCCGCATCGAGACGGCCCTGCTGTCCTTCGCCCTGGCGCGCCTGGGCGCCGTACAGTCCCCGGTGATCCCCTTCTACCGGGACCGCGAGGTCGGCTTCGCGCTGCGCGAGTCGAAGGCGGAGTTCTTCGCCGTACCGGGCGTCTGGCGCGGCCACGACCACACCAAGATGGCGCACCGCCTCGGCGCCAGGGGCGTCTTCGAGGCGTACGACACCCTCCCCGACGGCGACCCGTCCATCCTCCCCCCTCCCCCCGCCGAGGGCACCTCGGTCCGCTGGATCTACTGGACCTCGGGCACCACCTCCGACCCCAAGGGCGTCCTGCACACCGACCGCTCCCTGATCGCGGGCGGCTCCTGCCTGGCCCACGCGCTGAAGCTGTCGCCGACCGACATCGGCTCCATGGCCTTCCCGTACGCCCACATAGCCGGCCCCGACTACACGGTGATGCTGCTCCTGTACGGCTTCCCGGCGGTGATGTTCGAGCACTTCGCGCTGCCGGACGCATTGGCGGAGTACCGGCGGCACGGGGTGACGGTGGCCGGCGGCTCCACGGCCTTCTACTCCATGTTCCTCGCCGAGCAGCGCAAACACCCGACCGAGAAGGTGATCCCGACCCTACGGCTCCTGGCGGGCGGCGGCGCCCCCAAGCCGCCCGAGCTGTACCACTGCGTGGTCCGCGAGATGGGCGTCCAGCTCACCCACGGCTACGGCATGACCGAGGTCCCGATGATCACCATGGGCGACCCGGAGGACACCCCCGAGAACCTGGCGACGACCGAGGGCCGCCCCCCGGCCGCCATGGAGATCCGCATCGTGGACGGCGAGATACGCCTGCGCGGCGAGGCCGTCTGCCAGGGCTACCTGGACCCCGCCCAGACCGCCGCGGCCTTCGACCCCGACGGCTTCCTCCGCACCGGCGACCTGGGACGCCTGACGGACTCGGGCCACCTGGTCCTCACCGGCCGCCTCAAGGACGTGATCATCCGCAAGGGCGAGAACATCTCCGCCAAGGAGATCGAGGACCTCCTCGCCGCACACCCGGCGGTCGCCGACGCGGCCGTGATCGGCCTCCCGGACCCAGAACGCGGGGAACTGGTCTGCGCGGTGGTCGAACAGCCGGCCGGCGCCGCCCGGTTGACCCTGCCGGAGACCGTGTCCTTCCTCCGCTCGAGGGGGCTGTCCGTGCACAAGCTGCCGGAACGGCTGGAGGTGGTGGAGGCGCTCCCGCGCAACGACACCTTGCGGAAGGTGCTGAAGTACAGGCTGCGGGAGCGGTTTTCGAGACCGTTGTCTTAGGCCGCTCGGGCAACCCACCTCCGCCCCGGCCCACCAGGGGCGGAGCGGGTACAGCGTACCGGGAGCAGGCGACGGGTGAGGGCTGTGGTCCACACAGGGTCCACTGGCTCCGCTCCGGCCGGCACCACTGCGCTCGTCAGCCCGTGGCCCGAGGCTCACACCGGTATCGCGAAAGCCTACTACTGTGCGGAGTCGCGAACGGGTGGCTGCTTCCCTTCGTCCAGGGTCGAGCAGGCGCCTTACGGCATGAAGCAGCCCCTGACCGATTGACGTGGCCAGGGGCCGTGCAGTCGCGCTGCTACTTCTCGATGGTGATGTCGGCGAAGGCGATGGCGAAGGCATCAGGTTCGTCGTCTTCGTCGAGGTGGTAGCTCGCGCTAGCCCAGGCGTCGGTGAGGCGGATGCGGCGGGACTTGGGGTCGGCGGGATCGCCTGCGATGAGGACGACGTCCTGGTGGGTGTCCGTGTTTTCAACCTCTTCAGCCCAGGCCGTGGTGGCCGGGTGGCGGTCGTCGCCACGAGTGAGGACTACGTCGCCCCACAGGGGGACCGGGGCGTGGGCGTCGGAGGACAGGAAGGCGTCGATGTCGAGCGCGGTGCCGACGATGGTGAGCTTGGTGACGGAGTCGAGTGCTTCGGCCTGGTTGTCGCCGAGGACGAGGTGGTATGTGGTCATTCCGGGGTCTCCTGGTGGCACGCGGGTCAGTACAGCTCAGGGGAAGTGCGGACGGGCATCCTGATTTTGAAGACGGTCCCGTTGTCCAGGTAGAAGATGACTCGGGCGTTATCACCAGGAGTGATCAGGTGGGTCGGCTTCTCGAACATGATGTGGTAGAAGCCCGGTGTCAGTGCGAGGCTGCCCTCGGCGGGCAGGGCGAGCTTGTCGACCTTGACCATCTTCGAGGATTCGGAGTCGGTCACGGTCTGGTAGATCGTGCAGTGCTGGTAGTCAGGGCTCTTTACCTTGGTGATCTCGATACGCTTTTGCGAGGAGTTCTCCAAGGTGATGTAGCCCGCGGCAGGCAGCGCGTTCGGTAGCCAGCGGACCCAGACGGAGTTCGCCCTGGCCGTGACATCGGTGGAGACTGGCGTCTTCATTGAGGTCGCTTCCCTTTCTGAGGTGGTCGCCGCCCGGGGCAACTCGGCAGCCCCGCACACCAAGCACACTGTGGGTGATCGTAGAATTACGCAAGGTAGCGACGTGGGAGATCAGCAGATCCGGTGACGCAGTGCCGTGCGGCTGCCGTAACCGCGGGATCACCATCAGGAAGTAGCCCAGCAACAGAGCTGGAACTGCGACCCGACTGCGGGTAGCACTCCACAGGCGGCACGCTGCCTCGGTACCGTCAGGGGGAGAAGCCCCGACGGATGGAGCACGATGCCTCGCCGCCTGTTTGACCGTCGGCGCCTCACCTACAGGGGGGCGCGCTGATGCTGGAAGAAGCCGAAGAGATCGGCGACCGCGTACGCCGCGCCCGGCTCCGCCTCGGCAAGACTCAGGCCGACCTCGCTGCCGCCCTGGGCAAGACGCAGGGCTGGGTGTCCAAGATGGAACGCGGACTCATCGAACTGGATCGCGTCGGCCTGCTCAACCTGATCGCCTCGGAGCTGCACGTACACCCGAACGACTTGATCGGACGGCCGTACAACAGCTCTCCGGCCGAGAATCAGTGGCAGGTCTCTGCCGCAGCGATCATGCGGGAACTGCGCCGCTATGACCTTGCTCCCGTCTTCGACGGGACACCCCGGCCCGCTCGTCATCTGTGGCAGGAAACCACTCGGCTGCACCGCCTCCGCGATGCTGCGGCCAACACGGCCATCATGGAGGTACTCCCCGACCTCTTCCGTGAGACGCGCGCCCTGGCCGAAGTCGCCACGGGCCATGAGCGGGAAGAGGCGTACGCGATCTACGCGGTGTGCTGTAAGTTCGCTCACACGTCCGCGCACGCCCTGGGGCACCCCGAGCTGGTCGCCATGGCATGTGAAAGGGCCACTTGGTCCGCGCGGCTGTCGGGCGACCCGGTCATGCCTGCCGTCGCCGACTGGATGCGCGTGTGGGACATGTGGGCCACGGCGGACTGGGATGACGCCATTGCCCTGTCTGACCGAGCGCTCCGCAGTGTGCAGCAGGAATACGACCGTGGTGAGCCGCTGGCCGTGCGGGTGTGGGGATCCCTGCAACTGCGCGCTGCTGTCTCGGCTGCGCGGAGCGGTCGCAAGGCCGAAGCGAAGGATCGGATCAAGCACGCGCGGGCTGCCGCCAAGCGAATGGGGGAGACCGCCGGCCCTCCGGTCTACGACCGCCACAGCCTCACCTTCTCGCCGGGCAACGTGCAGATCCACGCCATTAGCGTCGCCCTGGAGATGCATGAGCAACGCGAGGCGCTGTCGATAAACCGGCGCACGAGCAAGGAACTGATCGAGTCGCTTCCCAACTCCCGTCAGGGGCACCACCACATGGACCTGGCGCGGGCCTGGCTGTGGGACGGAAACCGCGACAAGGCGCTGAAGGAACTGGAGAAGGCGGAGCGCATCGCCCCCCAGCTCGTACGCAATCACCCCATCGCCCGGTCAACCCTGCGCAGCATCGTGTACGCCGAACGGGCGAGCACCCGCGAGAAGCTGCGTCGCATGTCAGACCGCTTCCACCTCGACGGGTGAGGGTCGTATTCCTGCGGTTCATATTGGGCCCCGGAGATATTCCTAGCTTCGGGGCATGGCCGAACGAACCTCGAAGCAACCGCCCGCGCGGGGTGCCGAGTTAAGCGCTGGCACCCCGTTTCATCCCCGCCTTGGCGACCTCGCCCTCGACCTCGCCAAGGCGGGACGGATTGGGGTGGTCGTTGCCCTCCCCAGCGACACCTCGGCGTCGTACCAACTTCGCCCGCCCGGCGGCGGTGAGGACTGGCGAGCTCGGTCCGACGGAACCACCCTGCGCCCCGTGCCGGTCCCGGTCACGCACGTGACGCCCATCCGGCGAGATGCCATCTATGACCACCGCGCTCAGCAAGCGGCTCTGCCGGTCACCGTCCACTACGAGGATGGCGAAGTCTGCGAGACCGTACTCGTCCTCACCCCGGCACAAGTCGAGCTGTACTGCATCCAGTTCGGGCAGATCATCGAGGCGCGAAAAACGGCACGGGAGCCCGCGCGGTGAGCCCGGCCGTGCTGACGCTCCCGCCGCCGGCCTCTTTGTGCGGCGCTACGCGGCCTCCCATCGCCTTCCGCTGTGAAGCCACCGCCCATGACCTCAGCGGCTCCCGCGAGATCCTTCTCGCCACCTACCGCGGCCGTTCGGCCCGCCTCGCCGCACGCTGGCTGCGTGCTGAGGCTTGCCACCTCGCTCAGTTGTTGTCTCCGAACCCTGGAGCCACATCCCTGCGGAACGCTCCTCTCGTTTACGCCGGTCCGAACGTCGCGCGGCCTGACGCTGAGCTGCGCGCGTGGGCGGGAAACGAGCACGCGTACGAACACGCCCTGCGGGCCCTCGCCGCTGGTCGAGCCTTCGTGTTCACCGTGACCGACTACGACGCTCGGTACTCCCTCCGGGTGTATCCGTTGCCCACTCGGCGGCAGGCACCCCCGCAAGCTCCCGTCCCCGCCCGGTGCCCACCCCGCTCCCCGGCAGGGGCGGGCCGCCACCGCAGACGTCGCGGACGGCGCGTCACCCGATGACCCCCGCCCCCGCGTCTCCCATCTCCCCGGCGCGGGGGCGGGTCCAGCACCTGTCCTGAGCCTTACCGCCCAACCAAGGGAAGTGAGCAATGGAGCAGTTCGAGCGTGCACGTCTCGACTCGTACTTCGCGCGTATCGCCGAGACCTTCGCCCCGGAGGAGAGGCCGTCCGCCTTCCTGATCACGCATCTGCTGCCCGAGCGACCCGCCTTCGTGCGGGCCGTGGGCATCGGCACGAACCTGCGGGCCGTGCTGCCCAAGCCCAAGTCCATCGACCTCACCGCCCGCCGCGAGATCGAGAAGACGACGCAGTGCGACGCCCTCACGCGGGAGCTGTTCGAGGACCCCGCCGGCGCGGTCGATTACGTCGAGTCGCGGGCCGGGGGTGAACCCGTCGTACTGCTGGACGTCGGCGGGTACTTCGCGCCCACCCTCGACGCCCTGTGCGAGCGGTTCTCGGGCCGCGTCCTGGGCGTCGTCGAGGACACGGAGAACGGGCACAAGCGGTACGCGAGCGCCGAGAAGCTGCCCTGTCCGGTCGTCTCGGTCGCCCGCTCCCCGCTGAAGGACCCCGAAGACTTCCTCGTCGGTCAGTCGGTCGTCTTCTCGACCGAGGCCCTGATGCGCAGCCGGGGAGACATCCTGCACGGTCGCACGGCCCTCGTGATCGGGTTCGGCAAGCTCGGTTCCAGCATCGCCCGACTGCTGCACGCCAAGGCCGTCCAGGTCACCGTGTACGACCTCGACCCCGTCCGCCGCACACAGGCGCTCTCGCAGGGTTTCACCGTCGCCAGGGACCGCGACGCCGCCTTGCACGGTGCCGGGCTGATCCTGTGCGCTACCGGTGCGGTCTCGCTGAGGGGCGAAGACTTCTCGGCGCTGCGGAACGGTGCCTACGTCGCCACCGTCACCAGCAGCGAAGACGAACTCGACCTGGCGGGCCTCCCCAACGTGTACCAGCGCACTCCGAACGGCGAGCACATCACCCGCTACCAGACCACCGGGCACTACTTCTACCTGCTCAACGGTGGCAACGCCGTCAACTTCCTGCACGGCGCCAGCGTGGGCCCGTTCATCTACCTCGTTCAGGCGGAGATCCTCGCGGGCGTCCGGAAACTGGCCCGTGGCGACCTCGGGCCCGGTATGCACGAGGTCGATGCCGCCGAACGCGCTGCGATCGCCGGAACGTGGCTGAACTACTTCACCGCTAGGAGAAGCGCCCCATGCCGATCACCGCACAGCACGTGCGCGACACCGTCGCCGCCTACCTCGTTGACCACCCGGAGGAGAAGGACGCCCTTTCGACCGTGGGTGAGGTCGTGGAACAGGCCGGCGATTCGGTCGCCTCCCGCAAGGAATTCCGCGGACACGTCACCGCTGGCGCCGCCCTCGTCCGCCCCGACGGCCGCGTCCTCACCATCGAGCACCGGGCCCTGCGCAAGTGGTTGCTGCCCGGCGGGCACGTTGAGGACAGCGACACGACGCTTCGGGAGGCTGCTCTGCGGGAGCTGGCCGAGGAAACCGGCATCAGCAGTGACCAGGTCGAACCGGCCAGCGACACCCCCCTCCACATCGACGTTCACTCGATCCCGGCGAACGACCGCAAGGGCGAGCCGGAGCACGTTCACTTCGACTTCCGGTTCCTGTTCCGGACCACCGCCGACGCCGTCGAACTGCAAGCGGAAGAGGTCACGAACTACTCCTGGCAGTTCGCCGACATGCTGACCGCCGAGCCTCTGCGCTCCCGCGTTATGGCAGCCGCAAACCGCCCATAGCGGCCCCTAGCAAGCCAGCCGTACAGTCCCTCGATACCCCCGACAGGGCGGTACGGCTCCCCCGGCGCCCGCTGCTCGCTACCCGTGCCGCAAAGCAGCGGGCTCCCACAACAAGAGACCGGACCACCCTTCAGCCTGGACAGCAATCCGGGGTGGTCCGGTCCTGGAAGCCCTGGTCAGGACCCCGGTGCCGATGGTACCGGGGTGATCGGCGTGCCCGAACGCGGGTGCGGCTGCAACCCCCTTGCCTCGACGTGAAGTTAGAAAGGGTCACTGTTGCAGCTCGGATGAAAGCGGCCGCAGATGCGTGCTCCACGACCTACATGACGGGCTTCGGCGCGATCGTAGGACTCATCGGCGGCAAGGTGGCGTAGACCTCCTCTGGGGGCCGCACGAACGAGCCGCTGCCCGACGAGAAGGTGAGCGTCCCCCTCCCTCCGTAGGCGACCCACGACTGAGACTGACGACGTTCAATCGAGAGTTCCGGGCCGCAGCAGTCAGTTGCTCTCAGGAGTTTTAGCGTGTCAAACGGAGGACTGTGCTGACGCCGACGGGTGGTCCACGCCTGGTCCACACACAGTGATCCACAAAGCGACAGGGCCGGATCGAAGTGAGACAGGCCCCCATACGACAAGGTGCCCCTCACCGAGGGGCACCCTTTCTGACCTGCACGTCTCTGACCTGCGGAGGCGGTGGGATTCGAACCCACGGTGACGCTCTCACGTCACTACGGTTTTCGAGACCGTTGCCTTGAGCCCGCTCGGGCGCTGCGCCGTCACGGGGAAGGCGTCACCACACCGCTTGCGTCGACGGTGAAGCGACCGTTCGTCGCGCCGTTGAAGGTGCCGTTCTTGATCCACTCGATCACCGCCGCCTGAACCGTGGCACGGGGGCCGGCCCAGGGGCGGCCGGGGCGACCGCCGTAAGGCGTCCCCGACCGCGGAGTGCAGCGCGGTCCGGAGCATCCCTCCCACAGAATCGCGTGGCTGGCGCACTGCACCTGGACCTGCACCTTGTTCGCCGTGCCGAGGCTGTTGTACAGCGCCCGCGCGTCGGCCGGTGTCGCGAGCGGTGTCCTGTCCTCGAGGCCGTTGACGACCAGTGAGGGTGTGGTCTGCTGCCGCGCGACGGTGGCGTTCCAGCCGTAGCTGGAGAAGGTCGGCGCGCGGCTGACGCCGGTCGGGTGATCGCGGTCCCCTCCCCAGGTGCTGCCGAGGCGGTCTTCCTCCATCAGCTGCTTCCACAACTGCCGTCGGCTGCTGGGGACGACGTGGCCGGTGCAGGCAGCGTCCCGTTCGGGGGCCATCGCCCAGGTCGCGTCGCTGTCCTGCCGGGTGGAGAGGTTCGTGGGGAAGGACGTGAAGCCCGTCGCCGGTGTCACTTCCTCGGTGGGCGTGCCGAAGATCGATTCCGCGTACACGGCTCGGTTGACCTTGGCGATGACGGCGGCGCTGCCGGGAAGCACCGGGTTGGCCGCGTACAGGGTCCGGCCGACGTGCTGTCCGCCGAGCGAGTAGCCGACCAGTGTGACCTTGCCGTCCGTGGGCTTGGCCCGCGCGATCGCGTCGTCGATGACCTGACGGATGTCGCGTACCCACAGGTCGATGCGCCCGAAGCGGTAGTTGCTGGAGTGCGCGCGCCGCTGCCCGTCGAGCGGATTGTCCAGCAGCAGTGTTCCCTGCTGGTCGAGGCGGAAGAAGGGGAGGTGACTGCGGTCGCACCCCTCGGGGTAGGGGCAGGAGCCGTCGGGGAGGTAGGGCCTGAGGCTCGCGTTGCCGGGATCGTCGAGTCCGTGGCGGAATCGCGTCGAACGGGCGTAGCCGAGCAGGCTGGGGGCGAAGGTGTCGATTCCCGCCCGGGCGAGGGTCCGCTGCATGCTGAGCGTCCCCCCTCCGGGGGCGGCGTGTCGCAGGTCGAACACCGGCGTGCCGGGGAGGTTGCGGCCGTGGACCAGCACCGCGGCCCTGCGGAGAACACCCCGGCACTTGCCGTGGGCGTACACCGGCCGGACCCGGTGCACTTGGATTCTCGCCGGGCGGCCGTCGAACTGCGGGTCGGGCATCAGGCCGGGCGGCACGGTGAAATGCAGGAAGTAGTCCTGGACGCGGCTGCCGGTCGGTGCCGTGTCGCAGTGCGAGGCGGCGGACTCGACGCTGTCGGCGGCCACCGCGCCACTGGAACCGAAGGCCCCTGTGATCAGCCCGAGGGACAGCACGAGCAGCCATCGCTTCCGGGTCACCGATCGGCCGCGCCGCCCGGCGGGGGAGGTTCCGGCCGCCGTCGGGCCGCGCCCGGGCAGCGACCACTTCCCTCGCCGGGGACACTCCTCGGGCACGGGTTCACGTCGTTCCAGACTGTGACGCATGGCATCTCCTGTGGGCTGCTGCATGGGGGACTTCCGGCGTTCTCAGCGTTCGCGATCGATGGCGAACGCCTCTGCCGTGGCCACGACATCGGTTCCGTCGAAGCCGCCGACGGCGTACACGCAGTCCCTGTTCAGCTCCTTGCCGCCGTGGGGGCAGGGTGCCGTCGCGGCCGCCGGGTCCTGGCGGGCGGTCGGCAGCGGGGGCAGTGCCGCCCAGCTGTCGGTGGCGGGACGGTACGCCTCGACCGTGTCCAGGACGTCGGTTTCGGTCGCGCCTCCGACGGCGTACACGCAGGTGTCCCCGGTGTCTCCGTAGGCGCTCTTGGTGCGGTCGGAACACGGGGCCGCCGTCGCCGCCAGGAAGCCGCGGGCGGTCGGCAGCGGGCGCACCGGCACCCACCTGTTCGTGGTGGGGCTGTACGCCTCCACCGTGTCCAGGATGGCCGAGCCGTCAAAGCCGCCGACGGCGTACACGCAGGTGCCCCGCAGCCCCGACACGCCCTTGGGGCAAGGCGCCGCAGCCCCGGCCAGGAAGGCGCGGGCGGTCGGCAGCGGGGGCAGGGTCACCCACCTGTTCGTGGCGGGGCTGTACGCCTCCACCGTGTCCAGGAAGGCGGAGCCGTCGAAGCCGCCGACGGCGTACACGCAGGTGCCCCGCAGCCCCGACACGCCCTTGGGGCAAGGCGCCGTCGCCGCCGCCAAGCCCCGGCGGGCGGTCGGCAGTGCGGGCAGGGCCGCCCACCTGTTGGTGGCGGGGCTGTACGCCTCCACCGTGTTCAGGTTGCCGGTCTGGTTACGGCCGCCGACGGCGTAGACGCAGGTGCCTCGCAGGCCCGGTACGCCCTTGGGGCAAGGCGCCGCCGTCCCCGCCAACCGGTCGCGGGCGGTCGGCAGCGGGGGCAGGGTCACCCACCGGTCGGTCGCCGGACGGTACGCCTGCGCCGCGTTCAGGGCGCCGGAGAAGTCACCCCCGCCGATGGCGTAGACGCAGGTGCCTCCCTTCCCGCTGGGGCAGGGGGCCGCCACTCCGGCCGGGGAAGCACTGGCGGTCGGCATCGGGGGAAGCGTCAGCCATTCGCCCTGGGCGGTCGCGGCGGTGGGCAGGGCGAGCAGGGGCACCAGTGCGGCGACGGCAAGCCACCACGAGCGCCGGCGCAGCGGCGTCCGGCTGCCCGGCACCGATGCGGGAACCGGCACCGTGCGGGTGCTGCGGCGGCCTGGCAGCAGGATCCTTCTGAGTCTTCTCAGCTGACCGGACGGGTGACTGCGCCCCATCGGACACCTCTTTCAGACATGCCGCAGCCGCCGCCGCGACCGGAATCGGAGCTTTGCGGCTATTGGTACACGACCGTTGACGAGGCGGCGGTCGTCCGACACCGCGCACACGACTGAACTTGTGCTTCACACCGCCGGGTGCGGGTCCCGGGTGAGGCGGTGGGGTGTGGCCCGGTCAGGCAACCGGGCGCCGGGTGTCGTCTGTGTTCACATCCGGCTCAGCGAAGCCACCGCGAACAGGACGTCGCTGATCGCCTGGCGGTCGCCGTTCTGGCCCACCGCCGCGTCCTGCGGTGACACGTGGCCTGCGGCCAGGTGGCAGAACTCCACCCCGTCCAGGGCCACATGGGCCACCTCGAACTCCGCGGAGCCCACCGCCGCCGGTGAGTCCAGCGGGATCAGCCACTCGCCGCCGGCCGCGCCCTCGATCTCCAGGCGCAGACTGCGGCCGGGCGCGCCGGCCGGGACCAGGTGCGGGGCCTGGTGCCCCGGCGCGGACAGGCCCGCGCGGCGGCGCTCGGCGAGCACCGTCGGCAGCAGGCGGGCCGCGAGGGTGATCATCCGGTTGAGGTGGCGCGGCGCCGGCGGCTTGTACGGGTAGTCCACCGCCTCCGCGATGTCCTCGGCGTGCACCCAGCACTCGAAGGCGCGGTCCAGCATCGCGTCGTGCAGCGGCAGAGCGAAGTCGCCGTACGACACCTCCAGACCGCCCGTGTGGCTGCCGGTGAAGGACACCGTCCGCACCAGGCTGTGGCTCTGCTCCCGCCACGGCCCCCGCACGGACCGCGTCGGCGGGAAGTGCGAGGCCCGCCAGAACGCCTCCGTACGGCCGGCCGGGCCCGCGGCACCCGGCTCCGCCGCCCCGGCGACCCCGGCCAGCGGGTCCTCCAGGCCCAGCGCGGCGGCGATCAGGCCGTCCACGGACAGCAGGTGTGCGATCACCCCGGCGACCGTCGTGCGACGGCTGGTCTGCGTGTCCTGCTCGAACCAGCGCAGCCGTACCGGCGCGTGCCACTCGGCGTCGCCGAAGTCCTGGAGCAGCGCGTCCAGCCGCGCGGTCTCGGCGTCGTACGGCGCCGCCCAGTCGGGCACCGGGATGCGCGGCGGCCGGCGGGTCAGGCAGCTCTCCAGGACGCGGGTGCGCAGCCCGGGGTCCAGGTCCAGGCTCTCCGGCTGGTGCAGCAGGCCGACCGCCTCGCGCAGCCGGCGGGCCTCGTCGGCGCACGAGCCGCAGCCGCCCAGGTGTTCCTCCACGGCCGCCGTCTCCGCCGCCGAGCAGGCGGCCAGCGCCCAGGCGCCGAGCAGCGACTTCAGGACGTCGTGCGACAGGTCGAGCGGCACGGGTGCGAGGTCCCCCAGGTCGGCGAGGTCGGGCAGCGGAAGCCCGCTGTCCTCCACGGAGGTGCGGGGCGTGGGTATGCGCGGGGCGGGTGCGGGACGGCGATGACCGGCGTGTGCGTCGCGCCGGCCGTGTCCCTCGCGTTTGTCGCGTTCCTCGCGCTCGTGGTGTTCGTCGTGCCCGTCATGTTCCTCGGACCAGCCCGCCCCGGTCACACCGCACCCCGGTATCCCGGCGGGGTGCCGGTGTCGTGGGCGGTGGAGAGGAGTTGGAGGCCGAGGCGGAGCCGGCGGCGGGCCTCGTCCTCGGTGACGCCGAGGTCGGCCGCGGTCTGGCGGTAGTCGAGGCGCTGGACGTAGGCCCGGTCCAGGGCGGCGCGCAGCGGGGCCGGCATGGAGTGGACGATGTAGTCCGCGCGGGCGGCGACGGAGGCGCGGCGGACGGTGCTCTCCAGTTCCTCGCGCCGCGGCTGCTCCCGCTCCTCCCGGTCCCGCAGCCGCTGCACGGCGACCCGGTGGGTGACGGCGGCGACCCAGGAGCGCAGCGGGCCCTGCCGGGGGTCGTAGCTCTCGGGGTGTTCCCAGACGTGGGCGAAGACCTCGCGGGTGACGGCGTCGGCGGCCTGTTCGTCGGCGAGGACGCGGTGGGCGAGGCTGTGCACGAGGGAGGCGAAGCGGTCGTACATCTCGCCGAGGGCGGCCGCCTCACCGCGTGCGAGCCGCTGCTGCATCTTGCGGTCCCAGCGGGGCGGTACGTCCTTCCTGGCCATGCGGTCCCCTCCCCTCACCGTGTCCGGCCCGTCCAGCCTGTCGGTCCTGCCCTCTCGAATGTAGTCGGCACGTCTGACAACGCACGCCCCTTTGGGGCAATGTGCGCCCCCCGCGGCGCCGCAGGTGATAGTGCCCTCTTCACACAACCTTCACACAGGACGCGTACACCTCTGATCGAACAGGATCGATAGTGACCGAAACAAGCCCCTTGTCGATCACCCGCCGTTTGCCGCGCCACGTTTCAGGGAACGGCCGCTGGGCAGCCGCGCGGAAAGAAACGTAGGAACTGCTTCCGTTTCCGGGCGGTTCCGCGAGATCCGGCGAGCGGAGGGGCAAGGCCGTGGCATTCAACGTGACCGGCGTCGAACGGGGTGAGTGGGCCGTGCTCCGGGTGTCCGGGGAACTGGACCTGATGACCTCGCCGGTACTGCGCCAGCGGGTGCACGACATCGTCGCCGAGGGGCACCACAGCCTCGTCGTGGACCTCTCCGACGTGTTCTTCTGCGACTCCAGCGGGGTCGGCGTCCTCGTCGCCGCCCGCCGGCTGATCCGCTCCTGTCAGGGCAGGCTGCGGCTGATCCTGCCCGACCGGGGCGCCGACGACGGTTCGCACGTCAACCGCGTCCTCGGCGCGCTCGGCGTCCGCCGCCTCTTCGACGTCCGCCCCGACGTCGAGTCCGCCACCGCCGACGACGCGGGCCCCCTGTCCGCCTGAGCACCTTTCCCGGCCCGCCGCCACGGAGTTGTCGCGGAATTCCCCCGGTCTTGGCACAACCGCCGCTTTGCCGCCACCTTCCCGCCGCCCGCGACGTACGCTCCCACCCGGATCAACCCCCACGTCAACGGAAGGCGGCCCGAACAGACATGGCCAGCACCGAGTACGAGCGCAGGATCGCCGCCCGGTTCGCCACCTTCGACCAGGACGGCAACGGCTCCATCGACCGTGAGGACTTCAGCGCGGCGGCCAAGGCGCTGCTCACCGAGTTCGGCGTGGCCGCCCGCTCCGACAAGGGTCAGGCGCTGTACGCGGGCGCGGAGGCGTTCTGGCAGGGCATGGCCGGCATCGCGGACCGGGACGGCGACCAGCGCATCACCCGCGAGGAGTTCGTCACCGGCGCGGTCAAGCGGCTGCGCGACAACCCCGACCGCTTCGCCGAGATCGCCCGCCCCTTCCTGCACGCGGCCCTGGCGGTGGCCTGCACCGGCACAGACGGCAAGGTCGGCGTCGCCGACACCGCGCGGGTGCTGCGCGTCCTGCACGTACCGGCGGAACAGGCCGAGGCGATCGCCGCCGCCCTCGACACCGACGGCGACGGAACGATCGGCGAGCCGGACATCGTCCCCGCCTTCGCCCGCTACTTCACGGTGCCCGAGTAACGGGGCGCGCGTAGGCGCCCCGCCTCCTCAGGCGAACACCACCGTCCGTCGGCCGTTGAGCAGAATGCGCCGTTCCGCGTGCCACTTCACGGCCCGCGCCAGCGCCTGGCACTCCACGTCGCGCCCGATGGCCACGAGCTGGTCCGGCGTCACGCCGTGGCCGACCCGCTCGACCTCCTGCTCGATGATCGGGCCCTCGTCGAGGTCCGCGGTGACGTAGTGCGCGGTCGCGCCGATCAGCTTCACGCCCCGGGCGTGCGCCTGGTGGTACGGCTTCGCGCCCTTGAAGCTCGGCAGGAAGGAGTGGTGGATGTTGATGATCCGGCCGCTGAGCTGCTTGCACAGGTCGTCCGAGAGCACCTGCATGTAGCGGGCGAGGACGACCAGCTCGACCTTCTCCTCGCGCACCAGCTCCAGCAGCTTCGCCTCGGCCTCCGGCTTGTTCTCCTTCGTCACCGGGATGTGGTGGAAGGGGATGTTGTAGGAGCCCACCAGCTCCTCGAAGTCGGTGTGATTGGACACCACAGCCGCGATCTCCACCGGCAGCGCGCCGGTCCGCGCCCGGAACAGCAGGTCGTTCAGGCAGTGCCCGAACTTGCTGACCATCAGCACGATGCGCATCTTCTCGTCGGCCCGGTGGATCTGCCAGTCCATGTGGAAGGTGTCACCGATCGCCGCGAAGCTCGCCCGCAGCTTGTCCACCGTCACCGGCGCCTCGGCCGAGAAGTGGACGCGCATGAAGAACAGTCCCGTGTCGTGGTCGCCGAACTGCTGGCTGTCCTCGATGTTGCAGCCGGTCATGAACAGATAGCTGGACACGGCGTGCACGATGCCCTGCTTGTCCGGGCAGGAGAGCGTGAGGACGTACTGGTCGGCCGGTGCGGCGGCGGGAGAGGCGGACTGCTCAGTCATGCACTACAGGGTCCCACACCGGCTCCCCTGCACGGGGCCGACGTCCGCTACGCGGACCGCGTCAGGATCCGCAGCACTTCCAGGCTCTTCGGCGGCGCGTCCGGGTCCTCCCCGTCGCTCGCCGACATCCGCACGTGCGCGTCCCGCGCCGCCCGCACCGCGTCCGGCCAGCCCGGGTGGTCCAGGTAGGCGGAGACCGGCGCGTCCGGGCCGACCTGGTGCATGATCCGCAGCACCCGCAGCACGGCGGTGTCGACGAGCGCCGCCTCCTGCGAGTCCCGGAATATGGTGCCGACGTATTTCTCGGCCGACCAGTTGTCCAGCCAGGTGTCCTCCACCAGCCGGTACACCGCGTCCGTGACGTCGCCGTAGCCGTCCACACCGGCCAGCCAGACGTCCCGCTGGAACACCGGGTCGGAGAGCATGTGCAGCGCCGAGCGCACGTTGCTGCGCCACCGCCACCACGGCATGTTGTTCAGGGGCATGCCGCCCATGGTGGAGGAGCGACGGCCGCGACGGGAAGAGTTCTCCGAACCTTGCACGGTCATCGATCGTACGTTCCTCGTCCCACGGGCCTCACCGGCCCCTCCAATTCACCTCCACGTCACCTTTCGTTGACCGAGGGTCACTCCCGGGTTAGCGCTGTGAGGGAATCGTGCGGGGACATGACCGGCAGGCGACGCACCCGCAGCACCTTCCTCCCCGCCCTTCCCCGCCCCGTCAGAGCCACCGCCCTCGCCACGGGCGCCGTGGCCCTCTGTGCGTCGCTCACCGCCGCATGCGGGGTCATCCCCGGTGCCACGGGGGGCTCCGGGGATGACCCGGTCAAGGTGATGACCTGGGCCCCGCAGGACACCGACGCGACCAACAAACCGGGCATGCCCGCGATGGCCCGCGCCTACGCGAAGTGGGTCAACGCCCACGGCGGCATCAACGGCCACCGGCTGGAGGTGCTGACCTGCAACGACCACAACGACGGCGTGGGCGCCGCCCGGTGCGCCCGGCGCGCGGCGGACGAGAACGTGGTCGCGGTCGTCGGCTCCTACAGCCAGTTCGGCGACTCCTACCTCGCCCCGCTGGAAGGCGCCGGCATCCCCTACATCGGCGGCTACGGCGTCACCAACGACGAGTTCACCGGCGCGATGTCCTACCCGGTCAACGGCGGCCAGCCCGCCCTCCTCGCCGGCCTCGGCAAGGCCCTCGCCGACAGCTGCGGCAACGTCGCCCTGGTCCGCCCCGACAGCATCGCCGGCGACCAGCTGCCCGCGATGCTCGACTCCGGCCTGAAGGCGGGCGGGCACGCGGACGCCGGTGACCAGCTCGCCGCCGACGACGCCACCGAGTACGCCGGCCAGTCCGAGCAGGCGCTGCGCTACGCCACCAAGGACGTGACGAAGAAGGGCTGTGTGGTGCCCGCGCTCGGAGACCGCACGGACACCTTCATGGACTCCTTCCGGCGAGCCCGCCAGAACTTCCCGGACGTGCGCACGGCGACCGTGCTCGGCAGCGTCGACCAGACCGTGATCAACGCCACGGGCGGGGCGTCGGGGCCGTACGAGGGGGCGTACATCACCGGCTGGTACCCGGTCGCCTCCGACCCGCGCTGGGACCCGATGAAGAAGGTGATCAACGAGGAGGCCTTCGGCGACAACCGCATCGACCCCGAGGACGCCGGTGTGCAGACCACGTGGATCGCCTACACCGTGCTCCGGGCCGTCCTGGAGAGGATCGGCGACGGCGAGGTGAGCGCCGACACCGTGCGCCGCACCCTCAACGACGGCCTGCGGGTCTCCACCGGCGGCCTCACCCCGACCCTGCACTGGCCCTACGAGGGCAAGCTCGCCGCGGTCGGGTTCCCGCGGCTGGTCAACGCCGACGTCACCCTCCAGGTGGTGCGGGACGGCAAGCTGGTCGCCGCCCGCAAGGGCATCGGCGGCACCAACGGGATCGCCGACATGACCTCGACGCTGGAGAACGCGGACGTGACCTGACGGGCGGCCGTCACAGCTGGGTGGGCTGGCGCTGGGTCAGGCCGTACTTCTGCGCGATCGTGTTCCACAGCGCCGCCGCCCTCGTCTTCTGCGCGCTGGCGGTGCCGCTCTCCCGGTTGCCTGCCTGGGTCTCCCCGGTGGTGCGGGCGTGCCCCTTGCGGCAGACCTTGCGGCTCTTGGCCTGGTCGGCCCAGGCCGCGTAGTGGTTGTCGGCCGCGGCGGACGCCTGCCAGGCCTTGGTCAGCGCGTCCCTCAGCTGGCCCTGGGCGTGCAGCTTGTCCGTGGACAGCTTGCCCAGCCGGGTGACCAGCTGGTTGCGCTGACTGGCCGCGTCCCGCAGGTCGGCGGCGGCCTGGTCGAGGTTGTCGCACTGCTTGACGTCGGCCACCGCCTGGATCACCGAGGAGCGGCTGCTGCCGCTGTCCGCGAGCAGCTTGTCCAGCTCGACCGCCTGCTGCCGGGCCGGGTCGACGGTGGGCGAGGCGGAGTCCTGGGTGGCCGGGGACGCGGCGGCGACCGTCTTGTCGTCACCGCCCTTGTCCTTGTCGCCCCCGGCGCTGAGCAGCGCGCCGGCGCCGACGCCGAGCACGGCGATGCCCACGCCGATCGCGGCGATCAGCGGCACCCGCGACCGGCCCCGGCGCCGCCCGCCGTCGTCGTACGGCTCGTCGTCGTACGCCCCGCCGTCGTACGACGGCTGCGCCGGGCGGTACGGCGACGCACCCGCGCCGGGGTGGGCGTCCGGCTGCTGGACGCGCGGGAGCTGCTGGGTGGACCCTGCCGGGCCGTCACCGCCCGCGGGGCCGCCGCGGAAGAGGCTGTCGAACTCGGCGGGCGGCTGCCGGTCCGCGCCCTGCCCCTGGGCCTGGGCGGTGTAGGGCGGTATGTACTGGGTGGCCTCCGCGTCGGAGGACGCGGGCGCCGCCTGCCGGGGCACCTGGCCCAGGTACCGGGTCTCCTCGCCGGCCGACTCCGGCGGCAGCGCGCCGGGCGCGACGGGCGGGATGTACTGGGTGGCCGCCTCGTCGACGGAGCCGGGGCCCGCGGGGACCGGCGGGATGTACTGGGTGGCGCCGTCGGCCGGCGCGGCCTGCACCGGCGGCAGGTACTGGGTCGCGCCGTCCGCCGTCGGGGGCAGCGGGGCGGCCTGGTACGGCTGCTGGGGCTGCGGCGCCTGGTGCTGCTGGTAGGCGTCGGGGGCGCCGTACGCGGGCTGCTGCTGAGCCGGGCCGTAGCCGCCGGCACCGGGAGCGGATTGGCCGCCGTACGGGGCGCCGGGGCCGCCGTAGGCCGGTGCCTGGCCGCCGTACGACGGGGCCGGGGCGCCCTCCGGGGGCAGCGGGCCCGGGTTCGCGGCGGACGGGGGCTGCGGGGAGCCGGTCCACTGCGGGGGCTCCGACGGGGCCCAGCCCTGGCCCTGCTGGTGGGCCTGCTGGGACGCCTGCCGACCGGGGCCCCAGGAACCGTCCCAGGCCTGGCCGCCGGCCGGGCCGGCGGGGGCGGGCGTCGCGGTCATGCCCGGCAGCAGGGGCTCGCCTCCGTCGGAGGGCAGCACGATGCCTTCGCGCGCGGGCCGCGCCGAGGGCTCCTCGCCCTGTCCACTCTGCGTCACCGGGACTCCTACTAATGGGGGACCTTGTGAATCGTCGGCTCACGCTACCGGGTCCCCCGAGCCGCGTGCTACGCAGCTCAGGACGCGACCTCCTTCTCTGCGACTTCCCTGTGACGGCGGTAACACCAACGGCCCGCAATGCGCCGTCCATGGCACCCGGCGCACCCCCGGGTGCCGTTTCCCTCCCGTTCACGCCCCCGCGGGGCCGGTGTTCACGCGGCCTGCTGTAAATCGAGGCGCGCGCCGAACTCCCGTACCACCGCCTCGTCACGGAAGGGCTCCAGGCGCTGCTGGAGGTCCTCCAGGTACTCGGCGCCGCGGTTGGAGCGGAGCGTCTCCAGCAGCTCCACCGCCTTCATGCCGGTGGTGCAGGCCTGCTCGACCTCGCGCTGCTGCACCTGGGCCGTGGCGAGCAGGACGTAGCCGATGGCGCGCCGGCGGGCCCGGGACTCGGGGTGCCCGGCCAGCGACTGCTCGGCGTACCGCGCCGCCTGCTCGGGCTGTCCGAGGTCGCGGTGGCAGTGCGCCAACTCGTCGGCGAGATAGGCCTCGTCGAAGTGTCTGATCCACACCGGGTCGTCCCCGGCGGCACCGTCCGCGCGTTCCATGGCGTCGACCGCCCGCCCGCCGGCCGCCTGCGCGGTGCGCGCGTCGCCGAGCAGGGCGTGTCCGCGCGCCTCGGCGGCGTGGAACATCGCCTCCGCGCGCGGGGTCACATGCCCGCGCGCCCCCTCCTGCGCCGCCCGCGCCAACTGGGCGATCTCGCGCGGGTTTCCGAGCTGCGCGGCGAGATGGCTCATGGACGCGGCGAGGACGTAACCGCCGTACCCGCGGTCCCCGGCGGCCTGCGCGAGACGCAGCGACTGGATGTAGTACCGCTGCGCGAGGCCCGGCTGGCCGGTGTCGACGGCCATGTACCCGGCCAGCTCGGTCAGCCGGGCGACGGCGGCGAAGAGTTCCCGGCCGACCGCCTCCCGGTACGAGCCCGCGAGCAGCCCGGAGACGACGCTGTTGAGGTAGTGCACGACGACCGGGCGGACATGCCCGCTGCCGTACTGGTGGTCGAGGTCCACCAGCGCCTGGGTCATGGACCGTACGGCGGCCACGTCGGCCTGCCCCACGCGCGGGCCGGCCTGCCGGGCCACCTGGGCGTCCGGCGCCGAGATCAGCCAGTCGCGGCTGGGCTCGACCAGCGCGGAGGCGGCGACGGAGGAGCCGGACAGGAAGTCCCGGCGTCCCACGTCGCTGCGCCACAGCTCGCAGACCTGCTCGATGGCCCCCAGTACCGTCGGCGAGAACTGGAGACCGACCCCCGAGGCGAGGTTCTTGCCGTTGGCCATGCCGATCTCGTCGATCGTGACCGTACGGCCGAGCTTGCGCCCGAGCGCCTCGGCGATGATCGCCGGGGCCCGGCCCCGCGGCTGCTGGCCGCGCAGCCAGCGGGCCACGGACGTCTTGTCGTAGCGCAGGTCGAGCCCGTGCTCCGCGCCGCACATGTTGACCCGCCGGGCCAGCCCGGCGTTCGAGCACCCCGCTTCCTGGATGAGTGCCTGCAGCCGTTCGTTCGGCTGCCTCGCCACGAGAGGCCTTGCGGCCATGTGCTACCCCCTGCGTTGCGATCCCCTGGAGCCTGTTGCGATCCTCCGGAGCACGAAGTTCCGGCCGGGAAGATCACTGCCCAGCTGACATACCGTCAATGCGTGACATGTGCGGTTTGCCGGGGTAAAGACGGTTGCCCCCCTCCCTGGCTACCCACCTCACGCCCCGTCTCCTCCCACGCGCCCCCGGACGTGCACCCATGCGCCCCGGCTGCGGAATCGATGCTCCTCCCCCGCGCGCGGTACGGCCGTAACTCCAGGTGGGTGCGGGAGTTGAGTGGAACGTGGAAGAGACGATCGCGGGCGCCCAGGACAGTCAGATTGCCGGTCACATTCCGCAGCAGCGCGGGGAATCGCTGCTGGAGACCGCCGTACGGTACGCCGAGGAGCGGCACTGGGACGTGTTCCCGGGCACCTGGCTGGAAGCCGTCGACGGGATGCAGCGCTGCTCGTGCGGTGACGCCTCCTGCCCTGCGCCGGGTGCGCACCCCACGCGCCCCGACTGGGCGACCCAGGCGACCGGCAGCGCGACCGTCGCGCGCCGGATGTGGCAGAAGCAGCCGACGGCGTCGATCCTGCTGCCGACCGGGCGGACCTTCGACACGCTGTCCGTTCCGGAGAGCGCGGGCTTCCTGGCGCTCGCCCGGATGGAGCGGATGGAGCTGACGCTCGGGCCGGTCACGCTGACGCCGGACCGGCGCATGCACTTCTTCGTGCTGCCCGGGGCGTCCGCGAAGGTGCCGGAGCTGGTGCGCAAGCTCGGCTGGTCGCTGGCGTCGCTGGACCTGGTGGCGCAGGGCGAGGGCGCGTACGTGGCTGCGCCGCCCACGCGGTTCGGGTCGCGGGGGGCCGTGCAGTGGGCCCGCCGGCCGACACCCGCGAACCGGTGGCTGCCGGACGCGGAGGAGTTGATCTCACCGCTGGCCTATGCGTGCGGGAGGGATCGGTAGCCGGTTCGCCCACTCGTCTGCGGGGTTCCGGTCACTTGGCGGCTACCGGTTCCGTCGTGGCTGGTCGCGCAGTTCCCCGCGCCCCTCAAGGCGTTGCACTGTGCCGACTCAAGGGGCGCGGGGAACTGCGCGAGGAACCCACCACACACCCGCACCCGCCAACGAAGCGCACCCGGCAGACGCGTAGGCACTCAATCCCCGAGCAAGCCGTCAAGGAACGGCGAGACGGCACCCCGCCAGGCCACCGGCAGGTCGAAGTGGGCGAGGTGGTCGGCGTCCGGAATCTCCGCGTACTCCCCCCGCGGCAGCACCCGCACCATCTCCTGGGCCTCCGCCCGCCCCAGCTCGCCGTCCACGCCGCGCACCACCAGCGTCGGGCACCGCACCTGGGCCAGTTCCTCCCAGTGGGCGTCGTAGACCCAGGTCTCACGGGACCTGAGCATGTGCTGGGGGTCGAAGACGGGACGCCAGCCGTCCTCGCACTCGTGCATCACCTCGGCGTAGAACGCGCCGCGCGCGGGGCTGGGCCGCTCCACCCAGGGGTCGTCCTCGCCGAACCACTTGCGGACGTCGGCGAGGCTGGCGAAGGGGACGGGCCAGGACGTGAACCAGTCGGCCCACTCGCGCTGCGAGGCGGCGCCGAGCGCGGAGGCCCGCATGTCGCAGATGATCAGACCGCGCACCAGGTCGGGGCGCTTGGCGGCGAGCTGCCAGGCGGTCAGCGCGCCCATGGCGTGGCCGATGAGGACGGCGGGGGCGAGGCCGAGCTGCTCCACGGCGGCCTCGGCGTCCTCGACATAGGCCTCGCGGGTGTAGGCGGCCGGCGGGGGTTTGTCGCTCTGGCCATGGCCGCGCTGGTCGAGCGCCACGGCGCGGTGGCGCCCGGCGAGCCAGCGGGCGGTGGACGCCCAGTGGGAGGCGCGGCCCATCAGGCCGTGGAGTAACAACACCCCCGGAGCGCTCGGCTCCGCCTCCGGTTTCGGAGGGTCGGCGAACTCCCAGGCGGCCAGGCGCAGCCCGCCCGCTCCCGTCACATCGATACGCCGTGCCATCGGCCTGGCACCCCCCAGTGCTCCGCCTGCCTCGTCGTCCAGCTCGTGTCGCCCAGCTCGTGTCGTCCAGCCGTTTCAGGCTATCGAATACCTATTCGAAAATGATGTCTCCGCGGACAACACCCCTCATTTGAGTGACACCCCTCAAGGAATGATCGCCGTGCCCCAGGGGATCTTTCTGGCAGGAGGCGGACCGCTCGGGGAAAAACGGTCCGAGGGGGATGACCCTGAGAGCTCGGGGCTCCGGGTCAGCACAGGGGAGGACAGGCCCCGGCGCCACACGGTGCCGGGGCCCTCTCCTTGATCAGCGCTTGGCGACGAACACGTGGGAGGCGATGTCCGCCTCCAGCTCGGCCGCCTCGCCACCGCTGCCCACCAGCACGCCGCCGGGCGACTCCGTCACGCTCACCACCGACCCGGGCTGCACACCCGCCCGCCGCAGCGTGTACATCAGCTGCGCGTCCGTCTGGATCGGCTCGCCGATACGGCGGACGACGACCGTCTTGCCGTCCGTGCCCGGGTCCAGGTCGGCCAGCGACACCATGCTCTCGTCCAGGAACGGGTCCGCCCCGTCCTTCTCGCCCAGCTCCTCCAGGCCCGGGATGGGGTTGCCGTACGGCGACTCGGTCGGGTGCCGCAGCAGCTCCAGCACGCGGCGCTCGACGGCCTCGCTCATCACGTGCTCCCAGCGGCACGCCTCCGCGTGCACCTGCTCCCACTCCAGCCCGATCACATCCACGAGCAGGCACTCGGCCAGGCGGTGCTTGCGCATCACGCGCGTCGCCAGCCGGCGGCCCTCGTCGGTCAGCTCCAGGTGCCGGTCGCTGGCCACGGAGACCAGGCCGTCGCGCTCCATCCGCGCCACCGTCTGGCTCACCGTCGGCCCGCTCTGGTCCAGCCGCTCCGCGATGCGGGCGCGCATGGGGACGACGCCTTCCTCTTCGAGTTCGAGGATGGTGCGGAGATACATCTCCGTGGTGTCGATCAGTCCGGACATACGTGCCCCTCGATTACCTCTGCCGGCAGCCGGCCGCTTGCGCAGGCCCTGGCATCAATTCTGCCGGATCCCACTGACAAGCGGGCGGCGGCGGGAAAACGGACGCACCCGGCCGCCCGCAGCCGGGTCCCTGCCGTATTGACACCGAGATGGTCCAGACCGCACGGTGATCCGCGACACAGACGCTGCGAAGGGGCACCGCATGAGCGACGGCACGCCTGCCGACCTGTTCTTCGACGCCGCCAACGGCCTGCTGCACCGGGTCCGTGACGAGGAGGCCGGGGCGATCGCCGCGGCCGGCACCCTGCTCGCCGACACCGTCGCGGCCGGCGGCCGCCTGTTCGCCTTCGGCGCCGGGCACTCCTCGCTGGCCGCCCAGGACGTCGTCTACCGCGCGGGCGGCCTCGCGCTGATGAACCTGCTCGCCGTACCCGGCGTCGTCGGCGTCGACGTCACCCCCGCCACCCTCGGCTCCGCCCTCGAACGCGTCGACGGCCTCGCGAGCGCCGTCCTGGACACCTCCCCGCTCCGCGCCGGCGACGCCCTCGTGATCATCTCGCTCTCCGGGCGCAACGCCCTGCCCGTCGAGATGGCCCTGAGCGCCCGCGCCCTCGGCGTGAAGGTCATCGGCGTCACCTCGGTGGCGTACGCCTCGCAGACGACGTCCCGGCACAGCTCTGGCACCTTCCTCAAGGACCACTGCGACATCGTCCTCGACTCGAAGATCGCCGTCGGCGACGCGGAACTCGCCCTCGACACCATCCCGGCGCCCTTCGCCCCCGCCTCCACCGTCGTCACCACCGCCCT
Organism: Streptomyces sp. NPDC028928; assembly: GCF_055564915.1. Classification (NCBI taxonomy): domain Bacteria; kingdom Bacillati; phylum Actinomycetota; class Actinomycetes; order Kitasatosporales; family Streptomycetaceae; genus Streptomyces; species Streptomyces sp. NPDC028928. Next base: position 211,575 of record NZ_JBVHVI010000003.1, on the reverse strand, counting down.
GATGCAGGCCGTCATGGCGACCACCGCCGCCACCCTCGCCGACCGCGGCATCGAACCCCCGCTGCTGCGCTCCGGGAACGTCGACGGCGGCCACGAGTGGAACGGCCGGGTGATGGCGGAGTACGGCGACCGGATCTTCTACCGCCACTGACAGCACCCCGTCGGCAGCGGCCCCGCCGCGGCTACTCCCCCGGCCGGCCCCGCACCGCCTCCGCCAGGTCCAGCGCCGCCGCGATCCGTACGGCGACGTCCTCCGCGTAGGCGGCGTCGGACCGCTCGAAGCGGCTGCGGCCGGCACCGCGCAGGAAGGTCACCACGCCCAGCGTCCGTCCCCGGCTGCGCAGCACCGCGCACAGCGCGTGCACCGCGTCGCCGGGCCACTGCCGCTCCAGCGCCCACTCCCGCGCCCGCTCGGCCGGAACCGGCCCGGCGTCCGCGCGCACGGTCCCGGCCCGCTCCACGCACCGCAGCGCCGGATGCCCGTCCGGGTAGCGCACGGGCAGCCCGGCCGCGCCCGTGAGCAGGCTCGGACCCGGCGCCCCGGCGGGCGTCGCGGCGAGCCGCACCAGCCGGACGGAGGGGTCTTCTCCCTCCGCGCGCGGGACACCCGCCACCCGGTCGACGAGGGCGTGGTCGGCGAAGCCGGCGAGGGCGAAGTCCAGATGGACGATGGCCGCCTCCACCGGGTCCTCGCACTCGGCCGCCGCCCGGGCCGCACGGTGCAGCTGATTCGTCCGGAACCGCAGCAGGGACGCCTCCTGCTCACCCTGCTTGGCCTCGGTGACGTCCTCGAACAGCCACCCCACCCCGAGCGGCACCGGCTCCTCCGCGAGCGGCGAGGCCAGCCGCACGAAGCCGCTGCGCCAGCAGCGCCGCTTCTCGCCCTCCTGAGTGCGCACGGTCACCCACATCTCGGCGGGCGCGGGCGGCGCGCCCTCGGCGAGGACATGGGTGAGCGCGGCCTCCAGCTCCTCCACGCCCTGCGCGAGCAGCTCGCCCAGCGGACGCCCCAGCACGGACGTACGGCCCACCCCCAGCGTCCGCGCCGCGTGCGCGTTCACCACGGCGGGCCGCAGATCGGCGTCGACCAGGACGACTCCCCAGGACGCGTCCTCGAACAGCGCCTCGCTCAGCGCGATCGACCGCTCCAGGTCGATCTGCGCGTGGACCTCGCTGAACGCGCAGTACACCCCCGCGGGCTTCCCGTCGGGCCCGCGCACGGCGGCCGACTGCGTCCGTACGAGCACCCGCCCGCCGTCCTTGGTGACGAGCGCGAACTCGTGCACCTGGCGCCCCGGCGCGTGCATCGCCGACATCAGCCGGGCCTGCACCTCCTCGGCGTCGGCGCTGCGCACCGCCCACCCGGCGAACCCGTGCCGCCCGACGGCCTCCGCGGCCGTCCAGCCGAGGATCCGCTCGGCCTCCCGGTTCCAGTGGGTCACGACCCCGTCGGCGTCGAAGGCGCACAGCGCCGCGTCCATGCCGTCCAGCAGCGCGGCGAGCAGATCGGACCCGCCGGGCTCGCCGGGCTCGTCCGGCCCCAGCTCGTCAGTGGTCCCACTCCGCCGTGAAGCACTCACCTGGACCCCCTGGAAACCGCGTCCGCGCACACACGGCGCTCGGTTCGCTCACTGGCCTTCATTCAACTGGAACGTGACTCAGCACACATCCTGTTCCCGCAAGATTCCAGAGATCAATGCCGCGAGCCGTCCGGTGAAAAAACAGTTGAGCCCGTCACGACGGCTTCTTAGGGTGTGGGGTACACGAGAAGGGAGGTGGTTCGGCAGATGTATGAGAACCGGACGCGTGAGGTGGCTGCGGGCTAGCGGCCCGTCACCACGCCCATGTGCGGTGCCGGACCAGCGCGCGACGGATGCGTGCAGCCGGCCCAATCCCAAGCAGTCACCCGACCCGCGGGCTGCCGGTACGTCCGGCCGGCTCCTCCTCGGAGGAACCCAGCCCGCGGGTCGTCTGCGTTTCCGGGCCCGTCAGGGGCTGAGGCGTTCGACCTTCCAGCTGCCGTCCGGCTGGGCGACGTAGCGCAGGCGGTCATGGAGGCGGTTCTCGCGGCCCTGCCAGAACTCGATCGTCTCGGGGGCGATGCGGAAGCCGCCCCAGTGCGGCGGGACCGGGACCTGTTCGTCCTCGGGGTAGCGGGCCGCGAGTTCGGCGTAGGCCGTGTCCAGTTCGGTGCGCGAGGCGATCACCCTGGACTGGGCGCTGGCCCAGGCGCCCAGCTGGGAGCCGTGCGGGCGGGTGCGGAAGTAGGCGGCGGTCTCGTCGCGGCCGGTGCGCCGGGCGGTGCCGGTGACGATGACCTGGCGGGCCAGCGGGTGCCAGGGGAAGAGCAGCGAGACGTGCGGGTTCTCGGCCAGGTCGCGGCCCTTGCGGGAGTCGTAGTTGGTGAAGAAGACGAAGCCGTCGGTGTCGTACTGCTTCATCAGCACCGTGCGTGAGCTGGGCCGGCCCTTCGCGTCCGCCGTGGAGACGACCATCGCGTTGGGTTCGTAGAGCGTGCCGTGCAGGGCCGCGCGGGCGGCATCCTCGAACCAGCGGGTGAACTGGTCCATCGGATGGGTGGCGAGGTCCTCTTCGGCGAGGCCGTCGGCCCGGTACTGCTTGCGCATGGCGGCGGGATCGAGGACGGGATCCAGGAGCGGGTCGCGGTCGGTCACGCGGTCATCTTGCCGTATCGAACGGGTATGGCACTCAGTGTCGTATGGTCTCCCCAACCATGGCACCGGGGGTTATCGTGCTGGTCCCTTTGCGGTTGGGTTGACCACGGGTGACCACCGGCAGATCGGGGCATCACCGGGGTGACCGCCGCCCACACATCACGAGGAGCCGCCTGATGTCCGATTTCGTACCCGGGCTCGAAGGAGTCGTCGCGTTCGAGACGGAGATCGCCGAACCGGACAAGGAGGGCGGCGCCCTGCGCTACCGGGGCGTCGACATCGAGGACCTGGTCGGGCACGTCTCGTTCGGGAACGTGTGGGGGCTGCTGGTCGACGGCGCCTTCAACCCCGGCCTGCCGCCCGCCGAGCCGTTCCCGATCCCCGTCCACTCCGGTGACATCCGCGTGGACGTCCAGTCGGCGCTCGCCATGCTCGCCCCCGTCTGGGGACTGCGTCCCCTGCTCGACATCGACGAGCGGCAGGCCCGGGAGGACCTGGCGCGGGCCGCCGTCATGGCCCTGTCGTACGTCGCCCAGTCCGCGCGCGGGCAGGGACTGCCGATGGTGCCGCAGCGGGAGATCGACAAGGCCGCCTCGGTGGTCGAGCGGTTCATGATCCGGTGGCGTGGCGAGCCGGACCCCAAGCACGTCGCGGCCGTCGACGCGTACTGGACCTCCGCCGCCGAGCACGGCATGAACGCCTCCACCTTCACGGCGCGGGTCATCGCCTCCACCGGTGCGGATGTCGCCGCGGCGCTGTCCGGCGCGGTGGGCGCGATGTCCGGTCCGCTGCACGGCGGTGCGCCGTCGCGGGTGCTCGGGATGATCGAGGAGATCGAGCGCACGGGGGACGCGGAGGCCTACGTCCGGCAGGCGCTGGACCGCGGTGAGCGGCTGATGGGCTTCGGGCACCGGGTGTACCGGGCCGAGGACCCGCGGGCGCGGGTGCTGCGCCGTACGGCACGGGAGCTGGGCGCGCCGCGGTTCGAGGTCGCCGAGGCGTTGGAGAAGGCCGCGCTGGAGGAGCTGCACAACCGCCGGCCGGACCGGGTGCTGGCCACCAACGTGGAGTTCTGGGCGGCGATCGTGCTCGACTTCGCCGAGGTGCCGGCCCACATGTTCACGTCGATGTTCACGTGTGCCCGGACCGCTGGGTGGTCGGCGCACATTCTGGAGCAGAAGCGGACGGGGCGGCTGGTGCGGCCTTCCGCCCGGTATGTGGGGCCGGGGCCGCGGCGGCCCCAGGACATCGAGGGGTACGGGGAGGCCGCCCACTAGAGGGGGCGGTGCGGGGCCGCAGGCCGGTACGGCCCCGCACCCCTGCCGGTCACGCGGGCGTCAGAAGGTTCCCGTGGTGCCGCTCCGCCACCAGCGGGTGGGCCCTCAGCTTGCCCTTCAGTTCGTTGTAGCCGTACTCCGCGTACAGCGGGTTCGTCGGGTCCGTCGTGATGCCGGGGGCCTTCGACGCGTGCGGGAAGGGCAGGGGGGCCACCTTCGCGTCCAGGCGGGGGTTGTAGAAGAACGGGACCGAGAAGCGCTCGGTGGCGCCGGGCGGGCTGACCACGCGGTGGTTCGTGGCCAGCAGGTAGCCGTTGGTGGCCACCTCCAGGAGTTCGCCGAGGTTGACGACGAACGCGCCCTCGATGGGCGGGACGTCGTGGAAGCGGCCGTCCTCGCGCTGGACCTGGAGGCCGCCGACCGTGTCCTGCAGGAGCAGGGTGAGGAAGCCGTAGTCCTTGTGGGCGCCGACGCCCTGGTCGGTGCCGTCGTCCGCGCTGCCGGGGTAGCGGACCAGCTTGAGGTGCGGGTGGGCGTGGGGGCCGAAGATCGGGTCGTAGAAGTCGGCCGGGGCGCCGATCGCGGTCAGCAGTTCGCGCAGGAGGCGGTGGGCGACCGCGCTGAGCTTGTCGATCCAGGCGAGGGCGGCGGTGCGGAGTTCGGGGAGGGCGGCCGGCCACTGGTTGGGGCCCTGGAGCCACCAGTACGGGGGTTCGCCGGGACCGGGGATCCGGGCAGGGCGTTCGGCGCCTATGTCGAGCTGGTCGCGCCAGTCGCGGGCGCCGGCGGTGCGCTCGTCGCCGGTGCGTGTGTAGCCGCGGAAGTGCGGGGAGCCGACGTTGTCCAGGGCGAGCCGGTCGGCCTCGGGGAGGGCGAAGAAGGCGCGCATCGCGGTGAGCAGCGCGTCGGTCTCGGCCCGGGTCACTCCGTGCCCGACGAGCTGGAAGAAGCCGACGTCGTGGGCGGCGCTGTGCAGCTGGGCGTGGAGCAGGGAGCGGGCCTGGGGGCCGCGGTCGGCGGCCGACAGGTCGATGATCGGGAGCTGGTCGTACGACGGGGTCGCCGTCGCGGTGTGCGTCGTCATGGGTGCGTCCACAGGGGTGTGTGGGCCACGGGCAGGCCGCCGGGGGTAGGGGGCGGCGCCCAGGATGCCGTAAGACGGGGAAGAAGAAAGGGGCTGGATCAGGCCGAAAGCCGACAGCCCATGCTCGTGACGCGCACGTAGTCCACGTGGCGGCGGCGAACGAGCATCGGAAGCATGCGCCAAGGGTAACGCGCCCCGGCGGTGACTCCCCGGCCGAGCGGGCGCCCCGGCTGCGGCTCCCTCAGCCCAGTGCGTCCTCCAGCAGGGTGGCCCACTGGGCGACGACCCGTTCACGGCGGGTGGTGTCGTCGGTGAGGAGGTTGGCGAGGCCCAGACCGCGGGCCATGTCGAGGAGGCCCTGGACGGTTTCGCGGACGCCGGGGCGGGACTCGTCGGCATCGAGGAGGTCGACGGCGATGCGGTGGGTCTCGCGGCCGACGCGGGCCTCCAGCTCGGTCACGCGCGGTCGCAGCTGTTCCTCGTCGGAGGCGGCGACCCACAGGTGGAGGGCGGCGCGGAAGAGGGGGCCGGTGTAGAGGTCGACCAGGGCGGACACCACGGCCCGGCGGTCGGCGGGGCCGTCGGGGAAGAGGGCGCGCAGCGCCAGGGAGCGTTCCTCGGAGACGTACTCGACCGCGGCGGTGAAGAGGTCTTCGCGGGTCGGGAAGTGGTGCTGGGCGGCGCCCCGGGAGACGCCGGCGCGTTCGGCGACGACGGCGACCGTGGAGCCCGCCCAGCCGTGTTCGGCGAGGCAGGCCACGGCGGCTTCCAGGAGCCGCTGCCGGGTGGCCCGGCTGCGGTCCTGCTTGGGAACGCGCTCGCGCTCGGTCGTACTCACACCACCCATGCCGCATCACGTCTTTCCAGGAAGGCCGTCATCCCCTCCCGGGCCTGGGGGGAGGCGAACAGCCGGGCCGAGAGCGCGGTCAGCCCGGCCGCGTCCCGGTCGAATGTCTCCAGCACCCTAGCCGTGAGCAGCCGTTTCGTCTCGGTCAGGGCCTGGGGGGAGGAACGGCGCAGGCCGTCCAGGATGGGTGCGAGGGCTTCGTCCACGTCGTCCGCCGTGGCCGTCAGCAGGCCGAGGCGTACGGCCTCGGCCGGGGCGAAGCGTTCGCCGGTGAGGTAGTAGCGGGCCAGGGCGCGGGGGTCGGTGCGCGGGATGACCGGGAGGGAGATCACGGCGGGGGCGACTCCGATGCGGACCTCGGTGAAGGCGAAGGTGGCTCCGGTGCCGGCTACGGCGATGTCGCAGGCGGCGAGCAGGCCGAGGCCGCCGGCGCGGACGTGGCCGGTGACGCGGGCGACGACCGGCTTGGGCAGCTCCGTGATCTGCCGGAGCAGGGCCACCAGGGCGTCGGGGGCGGGCGGGTCGCGCAGGTCGGCGCCGGCGCAGAAGGTCGTACCGGTGTGGGTGAGGACCACCGCCCGTACGTCCGGGTCCTTGCCGGAGGCGGTGAGGGCCTCGGCGAGTTCCGTGACGAGGGCCGCCGACAGGGCGTTGCGGGTTTCGGTGGCGTCCAGGCCGAGGGTTTCCACGGCACGCGCGCGCGTGCGGGTGACGAGGCCGGTCATGTGTGCTCCCTGAGCTGTCGGCGCAGGATCTTGCCGGAGGCGGCGCGGGGGACGGTGTCGATGAAGGTGATCCGGCGGACGCGTTTGTAGGGGGCGACGCGTTCGGCGACGTACAGCAGGACGTCGTTCTCGGTGAGGCCGTCGGCGGTGGGGGCGCGGACGACGAAGGCGTGCGGGATCTCGTTGCCGTCGTCGTTGTACGCGCCGATGACGGCGGCGTCGGCGATGCCGGGGTGGGTGAGCAGGAGGGCCTCCAGTTCCGCCGGGGCCACCTGGAAGCCCTTGTACTTGATCAGTTCCTTCACCCGGTCGACGATGAACAGCCAGCCGCCGGGGTCGACGTGTCCGACGTCCCCGGTGTGCAGCCAGCCGTCGGTGTCGATCATGGCGGCGGTGGCGTCGGGGCGGCCGAGGTAGCCCTTCATCACCTGGGGGCCGCGGATGAGGATCTCGCCGGACTCGCCGGTGCCGAGGTCCTTGCCGGGGTCGTCCAGGGAGACGATCCGCATCTCGGTGCCGGCGATGAGCCGGCCGACCGTGCCGGCGGGGGCCTCGCGCAGCCGGTCGAGGGGGACGACGTGGGTGCCCGGGGACAGTTCCGTCATGCCGTAGGCCTGGCCGATCGGGGGCAGGCCGAGACGTTCGGCGCAGGCGAGGGCGAGCCGGGCGTCCAGCGGGGCGGCGGCGCTGATCACGTACTTCAGGGAGGAGAGGTCGTAGCGGCTGACGGCCGGGTGTTTGGCGAGGGCGAGGACGATCGGCGGGGCGACGTACAGGCCGGTGATGCGGTGGGTCTCGATCGCGGCGAGGAAGGTCTCCAGCTCGAAGCGCGGCAGGACGACGACCGTGGCGCCGCTGCGCAGGGGCGCGTTCATCAGGGCGGTGAGGCCGTAGATGTGGAAGAACGGCAGGACGGCGAGGATGCGGTCGCCGGGGCCGGCGGGGACGGCGGGCTCCAGCTGGGCGAGGTTGGTGGCGATCTGCCGGTGGGTGAGCATGACGCCCTTGGGGGTGCCGGTGGTGCCGGAGGAGTACGGCAGTGCGGCGATGTCCTCGGCCGGGTCGATGGCGATGTCGGGTTCGGGGGCGGTGGTGGCGAGCAGGTCGATCAGCGAGCGGTGCCCGGGTGCGCCGTCGCAGACCAGGATCTCGCGTACGCCGCCCGCGATCTCGGCGGCCCGGCGGGCGGTCTCCAGCAGCGGGGAGACGGTGACGATCCAGCGGGCCCCGCTGTCCTGGAGCTGCTTCGCGAACTCCTCGGCGGTGGCGAGCGGGTGCACGGTGGTGACGGCGGCACCCGCGCGCGTGGCCGCGTAGAAGGCGGTCGGGAAGGCGATCGTGTTGGGGCTGTGCAGGGCGAGGACGTCGCCCTTGCGGACGCCGGCGTCGGCGAGGGCGGCGGCCAGGCGCCGGTGGAACCGGTCCACCTGCTCGTACGTGAGGGTGGTGCCGTCCGTGCCGTCGATGAGGGCGGGCTGGTCGCCGAAGGCGGCGGCCCGGCCCAGGACGGCTTCGTGGATGGGGAGTTCTACGGGCGGAACGTCTGCGTACTCGCTGCGGAACACGGTTCCTCCTCGCACGGGGCCGCTCAGTACGACTTGGGCAGGCCCAGGGTCTGGTGGGAGACGTAGTTGAGAATCATCTCCCGGCTCACCGGGGCGATACGAGCCACGCGCGCGGCCGTTATCAACGAGGCGAGCCCGAACTCCCGGGTGAGTCCGTTGCCGCCGAGGGTGTGCACGGCCTGGTCGACGGCCTTCACGCAGGCCTCCCCTGCCGCGTACTTGGCCATGTTGGCGGCCTCGCCCGCGCCGATGTCGTCGCCCGAGTCGTAGAGCAGGGCCGCCTTCTGCATCATCAGCCGGGCCAGCTCCAGGTCGATGTGGGCCTGCGCCAGGGGGTGGGCGATGGCCTGGTGGGCGCCGATGGGGGCCTTCCAGACCGTGCGGTCGCGGGCGTACTCGATCGCCTTGGCGAGCGCGTGGCGGCCCATGCCGATCGCGAACGCGGCCGTCATGATCCGCTCGGGGTTGAGTCCGGCGAAGAGCTGGAGGAGCCCCGCGTCCTCGTCGCCGACGAGCGCGTCGGCGGGCAGTCGGACGTCGTCCAGGACCAGCTCGAACTGCTTCTCCGCCGCGTTGAGCTCCATGTCGATGGGGTGTTTGTGGAAGCCCTCGGCGTCCGTCGGGACGATGAACAGGCAGGGTTTCAGGGTGCCGGTGCGCGCGTCCTCGGTGCGGCCGACGATCAGGACGGCGTCGGCGATGTCGACACCGGAGATGAACACCTTGCGGCCGGTCAGCAGCCAGTCGGCGCCGTCCCGCCGGGCGGTGGTGGTGATGCGGTGGCTGTTGGAGCCGGCGTCGGGTTCGGTGATGCCGAAGGCCATGAGGCGGGTGCCGTCGGCGATTCCGGGCAGCCACTGCCGTTTCTGCTCCTCGGTGCCGAAGCGGGAGATCACCGTGCCGCAGATGGCCGGGGAGACGACCAGCATGAGCAGGGGTGAGCCCGCGGCTCCCAGCTCTTCGAGCACGATGGAGAGGTCGGCTATGCCTCCCCCGCCGCCTCCGTACTCCTCCGGGAGGTTGACGCCGAGGTAGCCGAGTTTGCCCGCCTCGGACCAGAGTTCGGCGGGGGGCTTGCCTTCGGCGACGGTGCGGGTGACGTAGTCGCGGCCGTAGCGCCTGCCGAGGGCGGCTACCGCGGATCGTAGGGCCTTGTGCTCTTCGGATTCGATGACGGCGGTCATGGGGCTCCTAGGAAGAGGTTTCCTGCACTACTGCCAGCACCGTGCCCGGCTCCACCTGCTGGCCGGGCTTGGCGTGCAAGGCGGTGAGGGTTCCGGTGGCCGGCGCCGCGATCCGGTGCTGCATCTTCATCGCCTCCACCCATATGAGGCCCTGACCGGCCCGGACCGTTGCCCCTTCCGCCAGCCCCTCGGCGAGGCGTACGACCGTGCCCGGCATCGGGGCCACCAGGGACCCCGGCGCGAGCTGGGCCGTCGGGTCGGGGAAGCGGGGCAGGGCGGTGAGGCGGGTGGCGCCGACGTGGACCTGGTCGCCGTAGCGGGCCACCTCGAACCTGCGTCGGACGCCGTCCGCTTCGAGCACGACGAGACGGGCGTCGGCGTGGACGACCCGCACCCCGTCCGCCGCGAGCCCGTCCCTGGTGTACCGGTACCGGACCTCGTGCTCCGCTCCGCCCATCGCGTACCGCTTCACCTGCGGCTGTGAGGGAACGTTGCGCCAGCCCCCGAAGCGGGAGCGGCCGTGGGCGTCGGCGAGGGCGGCGGCCAGCGGGGCGAGGGGGTCGCCCGTCCCGGAGGAGGTCAGTTCGCCGAGGTGGCGGTCGTAGAAGCCGGTGTCCATGCGGGCGGCCGTGAACTCCGGGTGCCGCAGGGAGCGCACCAGCAGGTCCCGGTTGGTGACCGGGCCGTGGACGGCGGCGGACTCCAGCGCGCCGGCGAGCCTTCGGACGGCCTCCGCGCGCGTGGGGGCGTGGGCGACGACCTTGGCGAGCATCGGGTCGTAGTGGACGCCGATGGGGTCGCCGTCGGTGTAGCCGGTGTCCAGGCGGACGCCGGCCGGTACGGCGAGGCGGTGCAGGGTGCCGGTCTGCGGGGCCCAGTCACGGGCGGGGTCCTCGGCGTAGAGGCGGGCCTCGATCGCGTGGCCACGCGCGCGTGGGGGCTCCTTGTCGAGGGCGTGGCCCTCGGCGATCCGGATCTGTTCGGCGACCAGGTCGAGACCGAAGACCGCCTCGGTGACGGGGTGTTCGACCTGGAGGCGGGTGTTCATCTCCAGGAAGTGGGCGCGGCCGTCGGCGACCAGGAACTCGACCGTGCCTGCGCCGGTGTAGGAGACGGCGCGGGCGGCGCGTACGGCCAGCGTGCGCAGCTCTTCGGTGAGCCCCTTGGTGAGTCCGGGCGCCGGTGCCTCCTCGATCACCTTCTGGTGGCGGCGCTGGAGGGAGCAGTCGCGGGTGCCGAGGGGCCAGACGGTGCCGTGGGTGTCGGCGAGGATCTGCACCTCGACATGGCGGCCGTGTTCGAGGTACGGCTCCACGAACACCTCGCCGTCGCCGAAGGCGCTCGCGGCCTCGGCGCGGGCGCTCTCCAGCGCGGCCGGCAGCTCGTCCAGGCGGCGCACGATCCGCATTCCGCGCCCTCCGCCGCCCGCGGCCGCCTTCACCAGGACGGGCAGGTCGGCGTCGCCGACCTCGGCCGGGTCGAGCGGGGCGAGGCCCATGAGCCGCTTGGCGCGGGTCTTGGACGCCATGGCCTCGATGGCCTGCGGGGGCGGGCCGATCCAGACCAGGCCGGCGTCGAGGACGGCGCGGGCGAAGTCGGGGTTCTCGGACAGGAAGCCGTACCCGGGGTGCACGGCGTCGGCGCCGGAGGCCAGGGCCGCCTTCACGATCAGGTCGCCGCGCAGGTAGGTGTCGGCGGGCGCCGCGCCCGGCAGTCGTACCGCTGTGTCGGCCACGCGCGCGTGGAGCGCGTTCTCGTCGGCGTCCGAGTGCACGGCGACCGTGCGGATGCCGAGGTCCGAGCAGGTGCGGAAGATACGGCAGGCGATCTCGCCCCGGTTGGCGACGAGCACTCTGGAAATCACGTGATCCCTCACATCCGGAAGACGCCGAAGCCGCCGCGCGCGCCCTCGTAGGGCGCGGTGTGCAGGGCGGAGAGGCACAGGCCGAGGACGGTGCGGGTGTCGCGCGGGTCGATGACGCCGTCGTCGTACAGCCGCCCGGACAGGAACATGGGCAGCGACTCGGACTCGATCTGCTGCTCCACCATGGCGCGCAGGGCGGCGTCCGCGTCCTCGTCGTACGGCCGGCCCTTCGCCGCCGCCGACTGCCGGGCGACGATGGAGAGCACGCCGGCGAGCTGCTGCGGGCCCATGACGGCGGACTTGGCGCTGGGCCAGGCGAACAGGAACCGGGGGTCGTAGGCCCGGCCGCACATGCCGTAGTGCCCGGCGCCGTACGACGCCCCCATGAGGACCGACAGGTGCGGGACCTTCGAATTGGAGACGGCGTTGATCATCATCGCGCCGTGCTTGATGATCCCGCCCTGCTCGTACTCCCTGCCGACCATGTAGCCGGTGGTGTTGTGCAGGAAGAGCAGCGGGATGTCGCGCTGGTTGGCGAGCTGGATGAACTGGGCGGCCTTCTGCGACTCGGCGCTGAACAGGACCCCCTGGGCGTTGGCCAGGATGCCAACGGGGTAGCCGTGCAGGGCCGCCCAGCCGGTGACCAGGCTGGTGCCGTACAGCGGCTTGAACTCGTCGAAGTCGGAGCCGTCCACGATGCGGGCGATGACCTCGCGCGGGTCGAACGGGATCTTCAGGTCGCCCGGGACGATGCCCAGCAGCTCCTCCGGGTCGTACTTCGGCGGCTCGGCCGGGCCGGGGTCCGGGTACGCCTTGCGGTGGCCCAGGCGGGCCACGACCCGGCGGGCCTGGCGCAGGGCGTCCGGCTCGTCCAGGGCGAAGTAGTCGGCGAGGCCGGACACGCGCGCGTGCATCTCGGCGCCGCCCAGCGACTCGTCGTCGCTCTCCTCGCCGGTGGCCATCTTCACCAGCGGCGGCCCGCCGAGGAACACCTTCGCCCGCTCCTTGACCATGATCACGTGGTCGGACATGCCGGGGATGTAGGCGCCGCCGGCGGTGGAGTTGCCGAAGACGACGGCGATGGTCGGGATGCCGGCGGCGGAGAGCCTCGTCAGGTCGCGGAAGATCGCCCCGCCCGGGATGAAGATCTCCTTCTGGGACGGCAGGTCGGCGCCTCCCGACTCGACCAGGCTGATGCAGGGCAGCCGGTTGGCGAGGGCGATGTCGTTCGCGCGCAGGGCCTTCTTCAGGCTCCAGGGGTTGCTGGCGCCGCCGCGTACGGTCGGGTCGTTCGCGGTGATCAGGCACTCCACGCCCTCGACCACGCCGATGCCGGTGACGAGGGAGGCGCCGACGGGGTAGTCGCTGCCCCAGGCGGCCAGCGGGGACAGCTCCAGGAACGGGGTGTCGGGGTCCAGCAGCAGTTCGATGCGCTCGCGGGCGAGCAGCTTGCCGCGTTCGCGGTGCCGCCGGACGTATTTCTCGCCGCCGCCCGCGAGCGCCTTGGCGTGTTCGGCCTCCAGCTCGGCGAGCTTGGCGAGCATGGCCTCGCGGTGGGCCCGGTGGTCGGGGGCGGTGGGGTCGACCGCGGTCTGCAGAACCGTCACAGCAGGGTCTCCGGGATGTCCAGGTGGCGGGAGCGCAGCCATTCGCCGAGGGCCTTGGCCTGCGGGTCGAAGCGGGCCTGCGCGGCGACGCCGGCGCCGAGGATGCCCTCCACGACGAAGTTGAGGGCGCGCAGGTTCGGGAGGAGGTGCCGGGTCACCGGCAGGTCGCGGGTCTCGGGCAGCAACTGCCGGAACCTCTCGACGGTGAGGGTGTGCGCGAGCCACCGCCAGGCGTCGTCCGTCCGCGCCCACACCCCCACGTTGGCGTTCCCGCCCTTGTCCCCGCTGCGCGCCCCGGCGACCAGGCCGAGGGGCGCCCGCCGGGCCGGGCCGGGCGGAAGAGGCTCGGGGAGAGGGTCGGGAAGCGGCTCGGGGAGGACCTCCTGGAGGGCCTCCTGCGGAGGCGGTACGGCGTCCAGGGGCCGTGTCTCCTGGGGCGGCGGCACGGGGATACGGCGTCCGTCATGGAGGACGGCCACATGGTTCACGGCCCCATGGGGCACGTACACATCCTCAAACACCCCATAGGGAGCGCCCTTTCCGGGTGGGGAGAGCACATGGAAGCCCGGGTAGCTGGAGAGGGCCAGTTCCACGGCCGCCCCGCTCAGCGCGCGCCCCACGACCTGCTGGTCCGGGTCGCGCACGACGAGCCGCAGCAGCGCGCTGGCCGTCTCCTCGGTGTCGGCGTCGGCCCGGTCGGTCCGCACCAGGTCCCACCGCACCTCCTGCGGCGGCGACTCGGCGAGCACACCGGCGAGCTGCTCGCGCACCAGGGCCGCCTTGGCCTCGATGTCGAGTCCGGTGAGCACGAAGACGACCTCGTTGCGGAAGCCGCCGAGCCGGTTGATCCCGGTCTTGAGCGTGGGCGGCGGCGCCTCCCCGCGCACCCCCTCGATCCGCACCCGGTCCGGCCCGTCCTGGCTCAGCCGTACGGTGTCCAGCCGGGCGGTGACATCGGGTCCGGCGTACCGGGCGCCGCCGGTCTCGTACAGCAGCTGGGCGGTGACCGTGCCCACGTCCACGAAGCCGCCGGTGCCGGGGTGCTTGGTGATCACGCTGGTGCCGTCGGCGTGGATCTCGGCGAGCGGGAAGCCGGGACGGCGTACGTCCCCCTCGCCGAAGAACGCGTAGTTCCCGCCGGTCGCCTGGGTCCCGCACTCCAGCACATGCCCGGCGACGACGGCACCGGCGAGCCGGTCGTGGTCCGCCGGACTCCACCCGAAGTGGGCGGCGGCGGGCCCGGTGACGAGCGCCGCGTCGGTCACCCGGCCGGTGACCACCACGTCGGCGCCGGCCCGCAGGCACGCGGCGATGCCGAAGCCGCCGAGGTAGGCGTGGGCGGCGAGGGCGCCGGGGTGGGCGGCGGTGAGATCGTCCCCCTCGACCCGAGCGACCCGCACCGGTATCCCGAGCCGGTCCGCCAACCCGCGTATGCGGTCGGCCAGTCCGGCGGGGTTGAGGCCGCCCGCGTTGGTGACGATCCGCACCCCGCGCTCGTGGGCGAGGCCGAGGCAGTCCTCCAGCTGGCGCAGGAAGGTGCGGGCGTATCCGGCGGACGGGTCCTTCAGCCGGTCGCGGGCGAGGATGAGCATGGTGAGTTCGGCGAGGTAGTCGCCGGTGAGGACGTCCACCTCGCCACCGGTGAGCATTTCGCGCAGGGCGTCTGCGCGGTCGCCGTAGAAGCCGGAGAAGTTGCCGATGCGCAGGGGTGTCACCGGCCGGCCTCCGTCCCGGTCTCCTTCGGTGGGCGCCCGGTGCCGGGCGGGCCCGCGAAGGCCTGGGCGATGTCGAGCCAGCGGTCGGCGTCCGGGCCCACGGCCGTCAGGGCGAGGTCGCGGCGGTGGGCGCGCTGGGTGACCAGGAGGCAGAAGTCGAGGGCGGGGCCGGTGACGCGCTGGGCGGCGTGCGCGTCGCCGTAGGCCCACACCTGGCCCGAGGGCGCGGTCAGTTCGACGCGGAACTCGTCGGCCGGCGGGGTGAGTCCGTGCACACCGAAGGCGAAGTCGCGGGTCCGCACCCCCAGCCGGGCCACATGCCGGAGCCGGTCGGTGGGTGCGCGCACCACACCCAGGGTGTCGGCGACGTCCAGCGCGTGGGCCCAGGTCTCCATAAGTCGCGCCGTGGCCATAGAGGCGGCGGACATGGGCGGGCCGTACCAGGGGAACCGGGCGCCGGCCGGGGCGGCGCGCAGGGCCTGGTCGAGGGCGGTACGCCCGGTGCGCCAGGCCGCCAGCAGCTCGGCGGGCGGGAGTACGGCGCCCTCCTCCGCGCCCTCGTCCACGAACGAGTCGGGGGCCGCGAGCGCCTTCTCCACCAGCGCCCGGAAGGCGTCGGGGTCGGTGACGGCGAGCAGTGCCGAGCGGTCGGTCCAGGCGAGGTGCGCGATCTGGTGAGCGACGGTCCAGCCGGGCGCGGGGGTGGGCAGGGCCCACTGCTCAGGGCTCAACTCGGCCACCATCAGCTCGAGTTCACCGCTCTCGGCACGCAGGTCGTCGATGACGGGCGTCGGGTCGGCCATGGGGGGAGCATGGCAGTGGGGCCAGAAACAATCAAGCATGCTTGCATGAATTTGTGGGACGGAGCAGCGAGCAGGGGGCGGTCACGCCGCTTGCACGGGCAGGTACGCGGTAGCGGTCGAGGACGCGGCGGGCGTTGGTGGTGCCGAAGCTCCCTCAGCGCAGCAGGCGGTCCGGGAAGAGCCGGGTGGCGGTGGTGACGTAGGCGTCGATGAACGCCTCGTCGTGGTTTTCGCGGTCTCGCGCGGATGACGGTTGCCGAGGCCGAGGATGCCCTAACCCTCCGCGGCCAGAATCAGATCGGCAGCACCGGCACTGAGGCTGCTGGCGCGCAGGGAGAGCTCGATGTCGCCGAGGGCGTCCACAGAGAGGTGGACGGCGCGCGGCGGCGGTACTCCGTGCTGTAGTGACGGACGGCGTTGCCCGCGTTGGTATGTAGACGATGGGCGGCGTCTCTTCGATGTGGTGGCGCGAGCCATGGAACAGCACCTCGTTGCGGCAGTGCAGGATGATCAGATTGACGCTGCCGGACGGCTGAAAGGAGCCCGCGTGGCCGACGTGCATCGAACGTTTGGCGTGCGGAGCCCTGGCTGGTACTGAACATTCGGGAAGCCCGAGGCTTTGGGAGTACGTAAACTGCCCTCCAAGATCGCTTAGTCGATCACACGGGGGTGATGACGTAATGGCTTGGGACGAATGGGAACGGTTGAAGGCCCGGGCTGTTCAAGGCGATGCGGCGCATCTTGTGCTGAACAGCGCAGCCGAGACCGCGGGCACCGCGGACCTCGTCATCCATCAGGACGACCTCGGTGTCGTCGGCCACGAAGCTTTTCAGCTCCATGCTCGGCTCCGTGATCAAGTCGACATCGCCGGAGCCGGAGCAGACGCCCACGGCGCCGGTACGACAATGCAGGCCGCTGCCACGCTGAAGAGTCACCATTTCGCCATGGGATCGGAGCTGGAAACGACGGTCTCCGTCTGGACCTCCCAGGTCAAGACGGTCCTGCAGGCACTCGCTCACATATCGAATCACCTGGACTACTCGAAGAAGTTACATGCGCGCGACGACGAGACAATCGGCGCCGTGCTCCACAGCCGGGATGGATCGGCTGTCCCCGTGTCTGTCCTGAACAGCTACTTCGAGTGACGGAGGCGCCGGCATGAACTACCGCGATCTGCTCGACGTGGATCTCGGCAAGCTCGCCGCTGCCGTGGTCACATGGGAGCAGGCGGTCAAACGCCTTGAGACGCTGTCGAGAGACAGCCGCGAAGGGCTGAAGGCAAAGGCCGACAGGGCCCGTTGGGCCGGAATAAATGCCGCTGTGACCCGCGAGTTCGTGGACAAGACGGTCAAAGAATGCGCTGACCTGCACCGTGAGGCCAAGAGCATCTGGAGCATCTTGGACGACGCCCACCAAGAGCTGGTCGGCCTGCAACGCAGGGCAAAGATCCTTGAAACGGATGCCCGGGATAACGGCTACCTGATCGTGCCCGCCGAGAACGGCTCGGTACAGGTAATGCCAGGCATGTGCACCGTCGATGGGAAAGAGGCGGGAGAGAAGGCCAGAGAGCTGATGCAGTGGTACGCCGACACCCTTACCGATCTCGTGCGTCACGCTGCGGAGATCGACGCAGCGGTCGTGCGAGCACTCGGACGCAGCCACGGCAACGATCCCTACAACGCGGGCCACGCCGTTTACACCTCCCTGGACGAGGACATGCTGCCGCGGCTCCGGAAGCTAGCGGAGCTCGGCGATCAAGCCAGCCCTCAGCAGAGGGCAGAGCTGCGACGGTCCCGACGATGGCTCCGGCCCGTATGACATCGAGGACCCCACCGCCCACGACTACTGGATCCTGACCCAGGCCAAGGTCATGGCGAACGGTGGTGACTTCATGGGCCATACCGACGCCGCCCGCAACATGGACCACTACCTCCGAGGGCTGGGAACGCCTCTCGACCTGGACGTGGACAGGATGATGCAAGACGATTCGACACTGCGTAGGGCGGCCGAGAAGTCGATCCGGGATCACGAGGGGGAATGGCGGCAGAAGGCCCTGGACGCCTATCGGGAGTCCGGTGGCAAGCCTGTGACGATTCCGGTGGAGACTCCCGGAGTCGGATACACGCACACGGACCGGAACTGGTATCTGGCCGTGGGTAGCGCCGGAACGAACACCACCGGCGCTGTCACCGTCGCACCCGGAGCGGACGGCAAACCCAAGATCAGTCTCGACTACCAGGTCAACGTCTGGGACCGCTACAACTGGGACCCCGGAAAGGCCACCCAGATCGGACCGACGACCGTGACCGACGCGGACATGGCGCGTCTGCACAGAACAGGTCTGGCCAAGGAGTACGACATGAGAGGCAGTGGGACGGTGCGGCACTACGACCTGGGAACGGGCTCGGGGGTCCTGCCTGCCCCCGCCGACCCCGGGCGGGACGGGACGCGTACGGACATCGGGCGCAACGGAGATGCCCGGTGAGGCGTCCGTTGTCTCGTGCCGCCAGGTTCTCGCGCACGCGTGCGGCGCTTCTCGGTGTCCTCAGCGGTGCGCTTGTCTGTTCGCTGGCGGCCTGTTCGGCAACCGGTCATAGATCATCGGTGCGCGGCGGGACGGAAGGCGGGCGGCGAGTTCCGTACTGGGTCGAGGGAACCACCCCTGCTCAGGTCGCCCAACGCATGAACTTGACGATTCCGGCGCAGGCCACTGATCTCAGGGCTGCCCATCAGAGGGGGTTCCAGGACGACGGGCTGCTGCTCGCCTTCGTGCTGCCCACAGCGGACCTCAAGAAGTTCGTCCGAGAACTCGGCCCGGACAGCCCGCTGTCGCACCGAGCGCGACCGCTTGCCTCGGCGGACAAGGGGAAGCCGCCCGTCACCCCCTTCGCCCACATCGGGCTGAAGGAGCCTGAGGCGCTCGCCGATGTCACGGAAGGACCGGTGTGCCTTCCCTGCCAGGGGGACCTCGACTGGCTGAACGTCGCTGTCCATCCCGTCGACGCGCAACGCAGCCGGGTGTACCTCAGCGGCGCCGACTGATCCGACGACCCGCTTTGCGCCGTCAGGCCTGCGATGCCTGTAGGCGGGCCTTGTTGCGGCCCACCTGGGTGCGGACCGCGCCGATGCTTGCCGCGATGACCAGGGTGATCGCGGCGGCCTCGGTGACGGACAGGGACTGGCCGAGGATGAGGAAGCCCGCCGTGGCCGCGATGGCGGGTTCGAGGCTCATGAGGATGGCGAAGGTGGAGGCCGGCAGGCGGCGCAGGGCCAGGAGTTCGAGGGTGTAGGGCAGGACCGAGGAGAGCAGGGCCACCGCCGAGCCCAGGGCGATGGTGGTGGGGTTCAGGAGCCGGGTGCCGGCCTCGGCGATACCGATGGGGAGGAAGAGGAGGGCCGCCACGGCCATGGCGAGGGCGAGGCCGTCGGCCTGGGGGAAGCGGCGGCCCGTACGGGCGCTGAAGACTATGTAGGCCGCCCACATGGCTCCGGCCCCCAAGGCGAAGGCGACCCCCGTGGGGTCCAGGTTGCTGAAGCCTCCGCCGCCGAGCAGGAAGACGCCGGCGAGGGCCAGGCCGGCCCAGAGCGCGTTGATCGCGCGGCGGGAGGCCAGGACGGAGAGGGTCAGCGGGCCGAGGACTTCGAGGGTGACCGCCGGGCCCAGCGGGATGCGGGCGACCGCCTCGTAGAACAGGCCGTTCATCGCGCCCATGGTGATACCGAAGACGATCACCGTGCCCCAGTCGGTGCGCGAGTGACCGCGCAGCCGGGGCCGGCAGACCAGGAGGAGGACGACCGCCGCCGCGAGGAGCCGCAGGGTCACGACGCCCAGCGCGCCGGCCCGGGGCATCAGGGTGACCGCCAGCGCGCCGCCGAACTGCACCGAGATGCCACCGGCCAGCACCAGCCCGACCGGGCCGAGCGAACCGAACGAGCCGAGACGGCGCCTTCCCGCGGCGGAGGGGGTGGTGGCCTGGGACGGCGAGGTCGTGCTGGGTGCGGCGGTCACGGGCGGTCCTGGTGCTTGATCGGGTTCGTTCATCGCGATGTACTACCAAGTCCAGGGTAATGGACTTGGACAGGCGCGTGAACCCTTTTTGGGACTGTCCCGGATGCTGGATCCCCCGGCTCAGCCGCTGGGCCAGACCTCCTCGTCGCGGAACAGGGGACGACCGTCCGGCAGGGCCGAGGGCACGCCGTCTCCGTAGCCGTACCCGTTTCCATGCCCGTCCCCGTACCCAGGGCCGTATCCGTGCCCGTGCCCGTACTCGTACGCCGGTACGGGCGCCGGAGCCGGTGCCGGTGGCTGTGGCTCCTCCCACAGCGGCATGCGCAGCTCCCCGGTGTCCAGCACCGCGTTGTTCTGGGAGCGGTGCAGCCGGGCGTAGGCACCGCCCCGGGCGAGGAGTTCGTCGTGGCGGCCGGTCTCCACGATGCGGCCGCGGTCCACCACGATGATGCGGTCGGCGTCGGGGGCGAGGTTGAGGTCGTGCGTGATCATGATCGTCGTACGGCCCGTCATCAGGCGGCGCAGCGGCTTGACGACGCGGCGGGCGGCCATCGCGTCCAGGCCTGTGGTCGGTTCGTCCAGGACCAGGACGGGCGCGTCGCGCAGGATGGCGCGGGCGATGGCCAGGCGCTGGAGCTGTCCTCCGGAGAGACGGGCCGAGTGGGGGTCGACCTTGGTGTCGTAGCCGTCGGGGAGCCGGACGATGAAGTCGTGGGCGTCGGCCGCCTTGGCCGCCTCCACGATCGCCTGCTCGCTGGCGCCGGGCCGGCCGCAGGCAATGTTGGCGCGCACCGTGTCGTGCAGCACCAGGGTTTCCTGCGGGAGCAGGGTGACGTACTCGCGCAGCCGGGCCAGCGGGAAGTCGCGCAGGGGTACGCCGTCCAGGAGGACGTCTCCGGAGTCCGGGTCGTAGAAGCGCAGCAGCAGCTTGGACACCGTGGACTTGCCGGCGCCGCTCGGGCCGGTGATGATCACCAGTTCGCCGGGGCGGACGGCGAAGGAGAGGCCTTCGAGGGCGGTCCGGTCGGTGCCGGGGTAGCGGAAGGAGACGTCCCGGACCTCGACCGTGCCGTCCGGCCGGCCCACGTCGGCGCCGCGCCGGGGGTCTGTGACGGAGGGGCGCACGTCCAGGATCTCGATGAGCCGCTCGGCGCCCGCGGTGGCCGCGGTGACCGTGAGGCCGAGCTGGGCGAGGCCGCGGACGGGCGGGTAGAGGTAGCCGAGGAAGGCGGCGAAGGCGAGGAGCTGGCCGAGGGTCATCCGGCCGGTGGAGATCTCCCAGGCGCCGATGCCGATCACGGCGAGCACGCAGACCGTCTCGATGACCTGGACCAGCTGCTCGTACGCCTCGTTCAGGCGGGTGGAGCGGACGGAGGCGCGGAACCAGGCGTTCGCCTCCTCGTGCAGCCGGCGGCGCTCGGCGTCCCGGCGGTCGTAGGCCTGGGTGAGCACGATGTTGCCGAGGGACTCCTCCACCACGGAGGTGATCGCGCCGTCGGCCACCCGGCCCGCGCGGGAGACGTCCTTGATGGATCCGGAGAAGCGGCGGGCGGCCAGCCAGAACAGGGGGGCGAGGACGAAGGTGGCGGCGGCCAGGTCCCAGCGCAGCCAGAAGGCGGCGACGGCGTAGAAGAGGGCGGAGAAGGCCGCCGAGGCGGCGCCGACGAGACCGGACACGACCATCGTCTCGATCGCCTCGACGTCGCTGGTCAGCCGGGAGAGCAGATCACCCTGCCGGTGGCGCTGGAAGAAGTGCGGGGGCAGCTGCTGGACGTGGTCGAAGACGTGCTCGCGCAGCCGCATCACGAAGCGCTCGGTGGCCCACGCGGCCAGGGAGTTGCCCGCGTACGCGACGAGCGCGCCGACCACCGCGATGCCCAGCCACTTCACGGCCGGGCTCCAGAACGCGGCCAGTGATCCCTTCTGCAGGGCGTGGTCGGTCAGCTCGCTGAACAGCAGGATGGCCTCGGTCTCGGCGAGCGCGGCGAGCACCGTGCACAGCCAGACGACGAGCAGCCACTTCCTGAGCCCCTTGGTCAGCGGCCAGAAACGGCGGAATGCCGTGCGGGCGGGAATGGTAGGTGCTTCGTACTCGTATTCTTCACCTTCGCCAGCCATCAGAAAACCTTTCCGAATCACCTTCCCAAAGGAAGAGGAAAAGGGGTCGACGGTGCACCATCGACCCCTTTCAGTTCAGCGCCGGATCACTTGTCCTGGCCGGGCAGCGGCTTGGGCAGCGGCTTGTGCGCGCGCTTCTTCGGCTTCGGCTTCGGCGGCGGGGGGAGCTGCTTCGACTTGGGCTTGGGGGGCAGCGGGGCAAGCTTCTTGAAGCTCATTTCCGTCTCCTTTTGTCGCACTGTTCTTGTGTGCTGAATTCCGTCTCCGGAACCCGACATCGAAGAACCTACACGCCGTCCAGGGGTCCGGAACCGCGAAATCGGCAAGGGTGTGCTGTGAATTCCTTTGCGGTTCCTGAGAGACCGGATCGAAAGCGACTCGAAGCTGAGAGTTCTCTTGTGAAGCTGGGTGCGGCCTTAGGGCAGCGCCTCCGCCAGGACCTCCGCCAGGTGCCGGCCCCGGACCCCGGCGAGCTGTTCCAGCTGGGTGCGGCAGGAGTAGCCGTCGGCCAGGATCACCGTGCCCGGGGGTGCTTGCCGGACCGAGGGCAGGAGCTGTTCCTCGGCGCAGGCCCGGGAGACCTCGAAGTGGCCTTTCTCGAAGCCGAAGTTGCCGGCCAGGCCGCAGCAGCCTCCGCTCAGCTCGCCGGTGAGGCCGGCGGCGGCGCGCAGGCGGCGGTCGGGGGTGTCGCCGAGCACCGCGTGCTGGTGGCAGTGGGTCTGGCCGGCCACCGGGCGGTCGACGGCGGGCGGGGTCCAGTGCGGGGCGTGCCGCTCCAGGGTTTCGGCGAAGGTGAGGACCGCGGCGGACAGCTGGGCGGCCCGCGGGTCGTCGGGCAGGAGTTCCGGGAGGTCGCCGCGGAGGGCGGCGGCGCAGCTCGGCTCCAGGACGACGACCGGGACCCGGGCCCGCAGCACCGGTTCCATCAGGTCCAGGGTGCGGCGCAGGACCTTGCGGGCGCGGTCCAGCTGGCCGGTGGAGATGTAGGTGAGTCCGCAGCACACCCGGGCCCGGCGGGCGGTGAGCAGCGCGGTCGCCGCTCTTGTCCGGCCGTCGGCGATCGCTCCGCGGCCCGGCAGCCGCGTGGGCGGGAGCGCCACCCGCAGCCCGGCGGCCTCCAGCACGCGCACGGCGGCCTGTCCGACGGACGGTGACAGGTGCTCGGTGAAGGTGTCGGGCCAGAGGACGACCAGGTTCCCCGTGGCCTGAGTCGGCCTTCGCCTCCGCCACCACCCGCTGAACGTCTGCGTCGCCAGTCGCGGGATCTCCCGTTCCGGGGCCAGCCCGCCCAGCCGTTTGCCGAGGCGCGCCGGCAGGCCGAGCGAGGCCAGCGCGTTCAGGACCGGTGCCATGCGAGTGCGGGCCGTCCAGCGGAGCCACTCCGGGAGGCGGCCCAGGGTGTGGTGGGCGGCGGGGCGGCGGCGGCCGGCGTAGTGGTGGTGCAGGAACTCCGCCTTGTAAGTGGCCATGTCCACGCCGACCGGGCAGTCCGAGCGGCAGCCCTTGCAGGACAGGCAGAGGTCGAGGGCGTCACGGACCTCCGTGGACCGCCAGCCGTCGGTGATCACCTCGCCCGCGAGCATCTCGTGCAGCAGCCGGGCCCTGCCGCGCGTGGAGTGCTCCTCCTCGCCGGTGGCCCGGTAGGAGGGGCACATCACGGCGGGGCCGGCCGCCGTGGTCGTACGGCACTTGGCGACGCCGACGCAGCGGCGGACGGCCGCGGCGAAGTCTCCGCCGTCGGCCGGGTAGCCGAAGGTCACGTCGACCGGGCGGCTCGGCAGGACGGAGAAGCGGAGGTTCGCGTCGAGCGGGGCCGGGCGGACCAGCATGCCGGGGTTGAGCAGGTCGTCGGGGTCCCAGACGGCCTTGGCCCGCTCGAACAGCCGTACCGTCTGCGCGCCGTACATCCGGGGGAGGAGTTCCGCGCGGGCCTGGCCGTCGCCGTGTTCTCCGGACAGGGAGCCGCCGTGGGCCACCACCAGGTCGGCCAGCTCCTCGGAGAAGCGGCGGAAGCGGCCGGTGCCGGCCTCGGTGAGCAGGTCGAAGTCGATGCGGACGTGGATGCAGCCGTCGCCGAAGTGGCCGTACGGCGTGCCGCGCAGTCCGTGGGCCGACAGCAGGGACCGGAAGTCGCGCAGGTAGGCGCCGAGCCGGGCGGGCGGCACCGCGCAGTCCTCCCAGCCGGGCCAGGCCTCCGTGCCGTCCGGCATCCGGGTGGCCGTGCCGGCCGCGTCCTCGCGGATGCGCCACAGGGCCCGCTGGGCCGCCGGGTCGGTGACGACCAGCGCGTCCACGACGTCGGCGGCGCGCACGGTCTCCTCGGCACGCGCGCGGGCCTCGGCGGCCGTCTCCCCGCCGGTCTCCACGAACAGCCAGGCGCCGCCCCCGGGCAGTCCCGACCCGGCAGGCACCAGGTCGGCGGCCATGCCCTCCACCGTGAGCGGCCGCAGCGGCAGCAGGCCGGCGGCGGCTTCGGCGGCGGCGCTCTCGTCGGCGTACGCCAGCACGGCCAGGGCACGCGCGCGCGGCGCCTCGACCAGGCCGACCACGGCCTCGGTGAGGATGCCGAGGGTGCCCTCGGAGCCGCAGAAGGAGCGGGCGACGTCGGCGCCCTTCTCGGGCAGCAGCGCGTCCAGCGCGTACCCGGAGATGCGGCGGGGCAGGTCGGGGAAGCCCGTGCGGAGCCGGGCCAGTTCGCTCTCGGCCAGCTCGCGCAGCCCGGCCGGGGCGCCCGCCCACCCCGGGCCGAGCCGGAGCCGCTGCCCGCGCGCGGTGACGACGGACAGCTCCCGCACGCTGTCCGCGGTCGTGCCCCAGGCGACCGAGTGGGAGCCGCACGCGTTGTTGCCGATCATGCCGCCGAGGGTGCACCTGCTGTGCGTGGACGGATCCGGGCCGAACCTCAGTCCGTGCGGGGCGGCGGCCTCCTGGAGCCGGTCCAGGACGAGCCCCGGCTGGACGACGGCCGTCCTGCTGCCCGGGTCCAGCTCCAGCAGGCCGGTCATGTGCCGGGTGAAGTCCAGCACCACGCCGGTGCCGGTCGCCTGCCCGGCGATCGACGTGCCGCCGCCGCGCGCCACCACCGGCACCCCGCGCGTCCGGCACACCTCCAGCACGGCGGCCACGTCGTCGGCGTCTCTGGGGGCCACGACGCCCAGTGGGACGCGCCGGTAGTTGGACGCGTCCATGGTGACCAGCGACCGGCTGGTGGCGTCGAAGCCGACGTCGCCCCGCACGGCGCCGCGCAGCTCCGCTTCGAGAACCGAGTGATCCGTCATGCGTCCAGGATGCATCCGATCACGGACAGTCACCGAGACGTGTCCACAACCCCGCTCCGATCGTCGTACAACCTCACAAGTCCACGTCCCGTGATCTCGTCTCATCGAACGGACACGTCTCCACCTGGCGGAACACCACCGGCTAACCTCGTGCCGTGGCCGACATCCAGATTCCCGCAGACATCAAGCCCGCCGACGGACGCTTCGGCGCGGGCCCCTCCAAGGTGCGCACCGAGGCGCTGGACGCCCTCGCCGCCACCGGTACCTCCCTGCTGGGCACCTCCCACCGGCAGGCGCCGGTGAAGAACCTGGTCGGCAAGGTCCGCGAGGGCATCTCCGAGCTGTTCTCCCTCCCCGAGGGCTACGAGGTCGTCCTCGGCAACGGCGGCTCCACCGCGTTCTGGGACATCGCCACCCACGGCCTGATCGAGAACAAGTCGCAGCACCTCAGCTTCGGCGAGTTCTCCTCCAAGTTCGCCAAGGCCGCCAAGCTCGCCCCCTGGCTGGCCGAGCCCACCGTCATCTCGGCCGACCCCGGCACCCACCCGGAGGCGCGGGCCGAGGCGGGCGTCGACGTCTACGCCTTCACCCACAACGAGACCTCGACGGGCGTCGCGATGCCCATCAAGCGTGTCGAAGGCGCGGACTCCGGTTCGCTCGTGCTGGTGGACGCGACCAGTGGCGCCGGCGGCCTCCCGGTCGACATCGCCGAGACCGACGTCTACTACTTCGCCCCGCAGAAGTCCTTCGCCTCCGACGGCGGCCTGTGGATCGGCGTCTTCTCCCCGGCCGCGATCGAGCGCGCCGAGCGGATCCACGCCTCCGGCCGCCACGTCCCGGAGTTCTTCTCGCTCCCCACGGCGATCGACAACTCCCGCAAGAACCAGACGTACAACACCCCGGCGCTCGCCACCCTCTTCCTGCTCAACGAGCAGTTGGAGTGGCTCAACGGCCAGGGCGGCCTCGCCTGGTCCACGGCCCGCACCAAGGACTCCTCGACCCGCCTGTACACCTGGGCGGAGGAGTCCAAGTACGCCACCCCGTTCGTCTCGGACCCGGCCAAGCGCTCGCAGGTCATCGGCACGATCGACTTCTCCGACGAGATCGACGCCGCCGCCGTCGCCAAGGTGCTGCGCGCCAACGGCATCGTGGACACCGAGCCGTACCGCAAGCTCGGCCGCAACCAGCTGCGCATCGCGATGTTCCCGGCGATCGACCCGGCGGACGTCGAGGCGCTGACGAAGTGCGTGGACTACGTCATCGAGAAGCTCTGACTTTCCGAGTACGACGAAGCTCTGACTTTCCGAGTACGACGACGAAGGGCGCCCGGTGCATGCCGGGCGCCCTTCGTGTGTCACTGCACGAACGGTGGCTTCACGCCCAGGCCCTGCCTGTGGGACGGCTTGCAGGTGACGTCCCCTGCCGGCAGCTTTCCGGTGCTCAGGTAGGCGTTGACGGTGCGGTCGGCGCAGGAGCGCGGGTCGCCGCCGTAGACGCCGTGGCCCTCGCCGCCCTTGACGTACACCATGCGCGAGCCCTTCAGGGCGCGGTGCATGCCGAGGCCGCTGACCAGGGGCGTCTGGGAGTCCCACTGGTTCTGGACGGTCAGCAGAGGGACCTTGTTGTCGACCGTGGTGACGGGCTCGGCCGGCTTGTCCCAGAACGCGCAGGGCGTGATGTTGGAGCCGAAGTCGCCGTAGAGCGGGTACTTGGCCTTGTCCCGGATGGCGTCGCGCTGGTACTGCTCCGGGTCGTGCGGCCAGGCCGCGGTGTCACCGCAGAGCACCGACCAGAAGGAGGCGCTGCCATTGTCGGCCGGAGGCTGCGCGGCTCCGGACCTGGCCAGGGTGGAAGTCCAGCGGGGCTGCTGCTGGGCGCCGGGCGGCAGCAGGGAGTGGCGGGACGAGCCGTGGCCCGCCGCCGCCTTCTTGAACTCGACCACCGCCTGGGCCGCGTACTGGGGCGTGAAGAACGCGGGACGCAGGATGGCACGGATGTCGTCGCCGGTGAACTTGGCTCCACCGTCGTCGATGGGGGAGCGGTCGGCGCGGGCGACCAGGTTCCAGAACGTCTTGCGCACCTCGGCCGGGGTGTTGCCGAGCTTGTACGTGCGGTGGTGCTGCGCGGTCCACTTCGTCCAGCGGGTGAACGCCGGCTCGGTGCCCGATGCCCAGACCTGGATCATGCCGCGCCAGATCCGGGCCGGGTCGACGGCGCTGTCCAGCACGAAGCGGTCGGTGCGCTCGGGGAACATCTGCGCGTAGACGGCGCCGAGGTACGTGCCGTAGGAGTACCCCAGGTAGGAGAGCTTCTTCTCGCCCAGAACCGCACGGATGACGTCCATGTCGCGGGCGGTGTTGCGGGTGGTGATGTACGGGAGCTTGTCGCCGCTCCTGGTACGGCACTTGTCGGCGACGGTCCGGGCCCACTTGACGTCGCGGCTGAACGTCTCCGCCTTGTAGGGGTGCTCGATGTTCTGTTCCGCTCCCGTGAGGCCGCAGGTGACCGGGGTGCTGCGGCCGACACCGCGCGGGTCGAAGCCGATGAGGTCGTAACTCTCGCGGACCTTCTCGGGCAGCGCGTCCTTCATCATGGCGGGCATGTCCAGGCCCTCGCCGCCGGGACCGCCGGGGTTGAAGAGGAGCACGCCGTGCCGCTTGCCGGGGACGCTGGTCTTCAGCCGGGAGACGGCCAGCTTGATGGTCTTGCCGCCGGGGCGGCCGTAGTCGAGCGGGACCTTGATCGTGGCGCACTGGAACGCGGCGGGCTGCGACGCGTCGCATCTGTGCCACGCGGGCTTCTGGGCCTCGAACCTCCCCAGCGGTTCCGCCGCGGAGGCCTGCGCCGGGGCGAGGGCGGGGACCAGGGTTGCCGTGACCCCGACGGCGAGCATGGGCGCCAGGCGTCCTATCCGCACGATGGACGTTCCTTTCCGTCAACTTAGAGGACGGGAACACCCTTTCGTGTCCGGTGAGCGAACGGATCCATCTGCGGGGCGGTCCTGCTCCGCCTCCGGGAGTACACAGAAATGGACGTACGGAGGAGAACCCGAACGGGCATTTTTCCCTCCGCGCCCGGCAGTTCAGCCCCGACGCAGCCGCCGCAGGCCGAACAGCGCCGCCACGCCGACCGCGACGATCACGGCGCCCACCTTGAGGCTCCCGCCGCCCCCCTGGTCCGCCGATCCGCCGGAACTCCCGCTCGCCGACGGCGACTTCGCTGCGGGCCGGTCCGGGGCGTCGACCGCCTGGACGGCACTGTCGGCGCCCTCGCTGCCGTACATCAGCTTGGTGCCGTCGGCGGAGTACGACACCGACTCCCCCTGCCCCTGGAGCGGCACGTCCAGGCGCCCCTTGCGCTTGATACGGCCGCCGTTCCAGTCGTAGGCGATGCCGCCGAAGTAGCCGCGTACGGCGAGGTGCCGGCCGTCCGGGGAGAACGCGGCGTCGGTGGCCCACAGGTCGACGGCCGCGACCGGCTTGAAGACGTTGGCGCCGGAGGTGGAGAGGGTGGCCGGGCCCTCGTACAGGTGCCCGCCGTCCTCCTTCTTGTCGATGAGGTAGACGCGCCCGGTCTCGGGGTGGACGACCAGCGACTCGGCGTCGCGCGGTCCGTCGGAGTACTTCACCACGTACTGCGTGGCCGTGACCGTCTGGTCGGTGAGCTTCTTCGGCTCGGGCAGCCGGTAGATCCACACGTACGGCCACCTGCCGCCGAAGTTGTCGCCGATGTCACCGACGTAGATCTCGTTGTGCGGCCCGACGGAGACGGCCTCGACGTCCCGCGGGGAGCCGATGCCGCGCAGGGTGATCCGGGCGACGGTCCTGCCGGTGGCGCTGTCCACGGCGTAGAGGTACGGCCCGTCGTCGCTGTCGTTGTGCGTCCAGTAGACGCCGGGGTGCTGCCGGGAGGCGGCGAGCCCGCTGGACTCGGTGATCCGCGGGTCCTTGATGGTGAAGCCCTGGTCCCCCGCCCCCTCGGTGGTTCCCCCGGCGGTTCCGTCGGCGGCGGAGGCGGGCAGCGCGCAGGCGCCGGCGAGCAGCACCCCGGCGAGAACAGCGAAGGATCGACGCATGAGCCAAGCCTGCCATTCCCGCCGGGGGTTCACCGGACATGGCCGTCTGCTTCGCTTGACCTGGCCGCCGGGGCCGCCGGGACGTGGTCCGCCTCACAGCCACCACCAGCCCCACGTGCCACCGCGATCCTTCATCATGAGCGGATGCTGAGGTTCATGCCCGTGGGCGACTCCATGACGATCGGGAGCGCGGGCGAACACACATGGCGTTACCGGCTGTGGCAGCACCTGTGCGCCTCGTACGGCGGCCCGTTCACCTTCGTCGGCCCGCGCGAGACGCTGTACGACAAGCAGACCGACGCCCCGACGTCCCTCGCCTACGCCGAACCCGGCTTCCCGCGCGCCCACCTCGCGGGCTGGGGCGAGGGCTGGCTGCACATGGCCCCGCTGATCGGCGACGCGGTGCGCGCCCACCGCCCGGACGTCCTGCTGGTCTCCCTGGGCCTGATCGACCTCGGCTTCTACACCAACGCCGAGCAGACGGCGGAGAACGTACGGGCCTTCGTCACCGCCGCCCGGGAGGCCGGCCCGCGCATCCGGATGGTGCTGCTGCCGGTGATACCCAACATCCGGGCCGCGGCGGACGCGCCGTTCGCCGAGCAGGTCGACCGGTTCAACGTGCTGCTCGCCAAGACGGTCGCCGACCTGGACGAGCCCCGCTCCCCGCTGCTGCTGGCCTCGCCGCCCGAGTCGTACGACATCCGCACCGACACCTACGACGGCACGCATCCCAACGCGCGCGGGGAGCACCGGATCGCGGGAGCGTTCGCGGGGGCGATGTGGGAGGCGTGGGGGGTCGGACAGGCGTACTCGGCGGGAACAAGCTGACGAAATCCGGCGTCTCCTCGTCGTAGTGCCTATCGTTGTACTGCGCGGCTGCACCCGCGGTTGGGGCGGCCGGGGAGGAGCGCCACGATGACCGTCCTGGAAGACAGGATTGAGATCAAGATGGCCGACGCCAACACCAGGCGCTTGGACGAGTGGTTCGAGCGGCTTGAGCGGATGCCCGTCCCCGAGGGATACAAGGTCGAGGTCGTGGGGGGCAGTGTCTTCATGACGCCGCAGCGGGACATCCACTGGCAAACCATTCGCCGGATTCTCTGGGCGCTTGACGATCGGTTCGGAAGGCATGCGCTGGCGCTGTCGGACGTCCGCATCGACTTCCCCGGCCCCCTGAACGGCTTCTGCCCCGATGTAGCCAAACTCCGAGAAGGGGCGACGAAGGACGACGAGGGGCGTTGGCGCCACGAAGACGTCGAGTTCGTCGCCGAGGTCATCTCGAAGGGGACGGCTCACAACGACTACGGGCCCAAGAAGACCGCATACGCCCGCGCCGAGGTCCCCGTGTATCTCATCGCCGACCCCTACCAGGGCAAGTGCCATGTGTACACCGAACCCAAGAAGGGGGAGTACACCAGTGAACTGCGCGTCCGTTACGGGACCGATGTCGACCTGACCACCAGCCCCCTCCGCCTCACCATCAGCACCGACGACTTCCCCCGCGACTGACCCCGCTCCCAGACGTACAACGCCTCCCCCGAGTCGGCCGGCGTCACCCACCTGCCGTCGCCCAGCGCGGCCATGGGCGGCCGGATGCCGACCGGTGCCGGGTAGCCGACCTCCACCGGCGTGCGCGCACCCGCCGTGTCGAGGAGCCAGTGCCGGCCCCGCCCCCACTCCTCGTCGGCCTCGGCCGTCGAGCAGATCAGGGTCGTCTCGTCCAGGAAGCCGCCCGCCCAGTCCCAGTAGGGAAACGCCTCGTCGTTGTCCGGCTCGGCCTCGGGATGCCGGGGGACGACCGTCTCGGCGTCCCACTCCAGACCCTCCAGCACCGAGCCGCCGGGGCCCCGGACCGCCAGCTTGTCCTGGTCGTGGGTCACGGTCATCAGCCGCTCGCCGGACGGGCTCAGGCCCATCAGGGTCAGGTCACCGCCGACGTACGTGACGGACAGCTCCTTGCCGTCCCAGCGGCCCCAGCGCAGCGGCGCCCCGTCCTGGCCCTCCCCGATGCTCAGCCCCATCTGCCCCGGATCCGCCGGATGCGGGAGGTGGAAGCTGCCCGCCGCCGCGGCCCGGGCGTCGGCGCGCGCGAGGACCCGCCCGTCCGCCGCGTCCAGCAGCACCCACTCGTCCACCACGTCCGGGTCCGGCTCCCCCACCGCCAACGGCCCGCGGACGTGCGCCCAGACGTACGCCCCGTCCACGGAGAACCCGGCCGAACCGCCCTCCGGGTGACGGTGGTCGGCGCGGTCGCCGTACTCCTCGTACGACTGGTGCGGCTCGCGGCAGGCGCCGTACCAGCAGCCGTGCCGGACCTCCCAGCGCGTCACTCCGGACGGCTCCACCGCCCGCACCGCGTGCACGCCCGCGAACACCGCCAGGCTCGCGTCCGGCGCCACCGCCCAGGTCCCGCGCCGGCGCGGCCACGGCGCGGGCACGCGCACCCGGTCCCCCGCGGGCGCGAAGGCGTCGTCCAGCGGCTGGACCACGAGCGCGTCGTCGCCGCGCTGGACCAGCAGACGGCGGCCCGGCAGACCGAGCAGCTCGGGGACGTCCGCCTCGGCGGAGGGCAGCGGCGCGGGGACGACGGCACAGAGCCGGGCGGGGACGGACACGGGACTCTCCAGGAGTGGTGCGGTTCCCCGGCACCGTACGGCACACCTGGGGACACCACCTCAACCGCCTTGCTCCAAGGAGCACTTGCCTAGAGCGCACTCCAAGCCGTTGGCTAGTGGACCATGGAGTACACGCAGCTCGGACGCACGGGACTCAAGGTCAGCCGACTCGTCCTCGGGACGATGAACTTCGGTCCGCAGACCGACGAAGCCGACAGCCACGCGATCATGGACGCGGCGCTGGACGCGGGCATCAACTTCTTCGACACCGCCAACGTGTACGGCTGGGGCGAGAACAAGGGCCGCACCGAGACCATCATCGGCAACTGGTTCGCCAAGGGCGGCGGGCGGCGCGAGAAGACCGTCATCGCCACCAAGGTCTACGGCAACATGGCCGCCGACACCGACAACGCCTGGCCCAACCACGACAAGCTCTCCGCGGTGAACATCCGCCGCGCGGTGGACGCCAGCCTGAAGCGGCTGCAGACCGACTACATCGACCTCTACCAGTTCCACCACATCGACCGGAACACCCCGTTCGAGGAGATCTGGCAGGCGATCGACGTCCTCGTCCAGCAGGGCAAGATCCTCTACGCCGGCTCCAGCAACTTCCCCGGCTACAAGATCGCCCAGGCCAACGAGATCGCCGCCCGCCGCGGCGGCACCATCGGCCTGGTCAGCGAGCAGTGCCTGTACAACCTCGCCGAGCGCCGCGCCGAGATGGAGGTCATCCCGGCCGCGCAGGAGTACGGCCTCGGTGTCATCCCGTGGTCGCCGCTGCACGGCGGTCTACTCGGCGGGATCATCAAGAAGGAGGTCCAGGGCGGCCGGCGCGCCTCCGGCCGGGCCGCCGACACCCTCAAGGACCCGGCTGCCCGCGCGCAGATCCAGGCCTACGAGGACCTGCTCGACAAGCACGGCCTGGAGCCCGGCGAGGTGGCCCTGGCCTGGCTGCTCACCCGCCCCGGCGTGACCGGCCCCATCGTCGGCCCGCGCACCGCCGGACAGCTGGAGTCGGCCCTCAGGGCCCTGCGGCTGGAGCTGGGCGAGGACCTGCTGAGCAGCCTGGACGAGATCTTCCCGGGCCCGGGGCCGTCCCCGGAGGCCTTCGCCTGGTAAGCGCCCCGCAGGGGCGCGGGGAACTGCGCGACCGGCCACGACGCGCCCGCAGTCGAAGGACGGCCGCAGTTCCCCGGCATGCCTACCGCATGGCCGACGACAAGGCCACCACGACGAACATCAGCACAAGCACACCGGCCATGATCCGGTTCCGGGTTTTCGGGTCCACACCGTCGAGCCTAACCGCCCCCGCCCAGCGGCCACCGCTCGACCACCTCGTACCGCGGCTGCTCCCCCGGCACCCCGGACGTCGGCAGAGTGCTCCGCACCAGCGCCAGGTCGTCCACGGTCCAGGTGCCGCCGGCGAACTCCGCGAGGCCCGCCACGTACGGCCGTACGTCCACGGCCTCCCGGCTGCGGGCCAGCGTCAGATGGGCCTTGTACCGCCGGTGCTCCCCCATCGGCACCCCGGCCTTCCGCGCCGCCGCCTCCGCCCGGTCGGCCAGCAGCCGCAGCGCCTCCAGGTCCCCGCGGGCGCCCGCCCACACCGCGCGGCCCCGGCCGAACTGGCCGCCGCCCGCGAGGGCGAGGGAGAAGGGGGCCGAGCGGTGGGCCGCACGGGCCAGGCGGTCCGACAGGCCGGGTACGACGTCGTCGGCGACCTCGCCGTAGAACGCCAGGGTGAAGTGCCAGCCGGGGCGGGCGGTCCAGCGCAGCCGGCCGGCGCCCGGCAGCTGCCGCAGCCGGGACACCTCCGCGGCGAGTTCGTCGACGATGTCCTCGGGGGGAATCACGGCGGCGAAGAGTCTCATGGACCTCACGATCCCACCCCACGGCCCCGGACTCCGGGCGGCATGATGGGCCCATGGCGATCACCATTCGAGAAGGCGGCCCCGACGACCTGCCCGCGATACTCGGCATGCTCGACAGCAGCGTGGAGTGGCTGGTCTCACAGGGCCGCACCGTGCAGTGGGGCACCGAGCCCCTGTCGCGGCGCGAGAGGACGGTGGCGGCGGTCGCGGGCGCCATGGACGCGGGGACCACGTACATCGCCGAGGTGGACGGCGTACCGGCCGCCACCCTCACCCTCACCGACGGGCCCGGCTCCTACCTGTCCCACCTGCCGCCGCCCGGCGAGCCCGAGCGGTACATCCACTGGCTCGCCTCCGACCGCCGCTTCAAGGGGCTGGGCGCGGGCAGCGCCCTGCTCGCGCACGCCGCCGAGGTGACCCGGCGGGCCGGTGTGGGGCTGCTGCGCGTGGACTGCTACGCGGGCGGCGACCGCAAGCTGGTCGCCTACTACGAGGCCAACGGCTTCACCCCCACGCACACCTACACCCACGGCCCGGACGACTGGCCGGGCCAGGTGCTGGCCCGGAGGGTCGGCTAGGGGGTCGTGCCCCGAAGGGGCGCGGGCTGTGCCGACATGCGGCTCCACCGCGTGGGCGCGAGCGAACCACCGCGGACCCGCACGCCGCGACGATCCGCACCCTTACGGCGCTGCCGCTCCGGCACCCCAGGCCGGCAGGCCTACGCGGCGGTCGCCAGCCGCTCCCGCTCGCGCGGTACGAAACGGACCCGCGGGTGGCCGTGGTGCCAGCCCACCGACACGCGCAGGCCGCCGATGCGGACGAGGGCCAGGCCGATCGCGGCGGCCGCGGCGGCCGACACGACACCGCCGGCCGCGAAGCCGAACCGGGCGCCGTAGGTGTCGGTGACCCAGCCGACCACGGGCGCGCCCAGCGGCGTACCGCCCATGAACACCATCATGAACAGGGCCATCACCCGGCCGCGCATGGCCGGGTCGGTGGCCATCTGCACGGCCGTGTTCGCGGTGACGTTGACCGTCAGGCCGAAGATCCCGATCGGGACCATGAGCAGCGCGAACAGCCAGTACGACGGCGCCGCCGCGGCGACGATCTCCAGCAGGCCGAAGGCCAGCGCGGCGGCGATCAGGACGCGCAGCCGGGCCGTGCCGCGCCGGGCGGCCAGCAGGGCGCCGACCAGGGAGCCGACGGCCATCAGCGTGTTGAAGAGGCTGTAGGCGCCGGCGCCGGCGTCGAAGACGTCGTCGGCGTAGGCGGACAGCCACACCGGGAAGTTGAAGCCGAAGGTGCCGATGAAACCGACCAGGACGATCGGCCAGATCAGCTCGGGCCGCTTGGCGACGTAGCTCAGGCCCTCGCGCAGCTGGCCCTTGCCGCGCGGCGCGCGCTCGACCACGTGCAGCTCCCGGGCGCGCATCAGCAGCAGGCCGGCGATGGGCGCGGCGAAGGACAGGCCGTTGGCGAGGAACGCCCAGCCGGTGCCCACGCCGGTGATCATGAGGCCGGCGACGGCGGGGCCGACCAGCCGGGCGGACTGGAAGTTCGCCGAGTTCAGGCTGACCGCGTTCTGCAGCTGGTCGGGGCCGACCATCTCGGAGACGAAGGACTGGCGGGCCGGGTTGTCGACCACGGTGGCGAGGCCGACGGCGAAGGCGGCGACGTAGACGTGCCAGACCTGGACATGGCCGGAGAGGGTCAGCGCGGCGAGCGCGAGTCCGGTCACGGCCATCGAGGACTGGGTGACCAGCAGGGTGGGCCGCTTGGGCAGGCGGTCCACGAGGACGCCGCCGTACAGCCCGAACAGCAGCATCGGCAGGAACTGCAGGGCCGTCGTGATGCCGACGGCCGCGGAGGAGCCGGTGAGGCTGAGGACCAGCCAGTCCTGGGCGATGCGCTGCATCCAGGTGCCGGTGTTGGAGACGACCTGGCCGGCGAAGAAGAGGCGGTAGTTCCTGATCCTCAGCGAGCTGAACATCGAGGACTTGCGGGAAACGGGGGTGGTAGGGGTGGTCGGTGCGGGGGCGGAAGGTATTCCGGGTCCCGTACTCAAAAGGGTTCGCCTCCTCCTTCAGTGCGCTTACAGGTGTGCGAGCTTCTCCAGCACGGGGGCGGCGGCGCGCAGGGTGGCCCACTCGTCCTCGTCGAGGCCCTCGACCAGGCCGGCCAGGAAGGCGTTCCGCTTGCGGCGGCTCTCTTCGAGCATGGCCTCGGCCTGTTCGGTCTGGGTGACGACCTTCTGGCGCCGGTCCTCGGGGTGCGGCTCCAGCCGGACCAGCCCCTTGGCTTCGAGCAGCGCGACGATGCGGGTCATCGACGGCGGCTGGACGTGCTCCTTGCGGGCGAGTTCGCCCGGGGTGGCGGAGCCGCAGCGGGCGAGGGTGCCGAGCACCGACATCTCGGTGGGGCTCAGCGACTCGTCCACCCGCTGGTGCTTGAGCCGACGGGACAGCCGCATCACGGCGGAGCGGAGAGCGTTCACGGCGGCAGCGTCGTCGCCATGGGTAAGGTCCGGCATGTTCTTTAGAGTAACTCATTACTCTGGCTAAAGACCACTCGGGCGCGTCCGGCATGCCCGTGACACCCGCCACTGAACCCTGCGATCACCCGTATGAGTGAGTCGGTTCCGGAAAGCGACGCATCGCGCGGCCTGATGTGGCGACCCTCGTAGGCATGGGGACCAGTGTGCTCAGCCTGCGGATAGACGGGGAGCTGCTCGAAAGGCTCCGGCACCACGCGGCGAAAAGAGGAATGAGCGTCCAGGACTATGTCGTCCGGACGCTCATTCGCGATGACTTCGACCAGCGGTTCCAGACCGCCGTCGAGGAGACGGAGAGGTTCTACGGGGTCACCTGACGGCTCCCGCCGGGGCTCAGGTCAGGCCCAGGGCCGG
Organism: Streptomyces sp. NPDC028928; assembly: GCF_055564915.1. NCBI lineage: Bacteria > Bacillati > Actinomycetota > Actinomycetes > Kitasatosporales > Streptomycetaceae > Streptomyces > Streptomyces sp. NPDC028928. Next base: position 175,358 of record NZ_JBVHVI010000003.1, on the reverse strand, counting down.
CATCAGGTAGTAGAAGGCGAAGACGGCCGAGACGGCGTACATCGCCACCGGGATCTCCCGGGCCCGCCCGGCGGCCAGGCGCAGCACCGTGAAGGTGATGAAGCCCATGCCGATGCCGTTGGTGATCGAGTACGTGAACGGCATCATCAGCATCGTCACGAAGGCCGGGATCGCGATGGTGTAGTCCGCCCAGTCGATCTCCTTGATGGAGTTCGACAGGATCAGGAAGCCGACCGCGACCAGCGCCGGGGTGGCCGCCTGGGACGGCACCATCGTGGCGATCGGGGTGAGGAACAGCGCCACGGCGAAGAGGCCGCCCGTGACGATGTTCGCGAGACCGGTCCGGGCGCCCTCGCCGACGCCGGCCGTGGACTCCACGAAGGCGGTGGTGGCCGAGGAGGAGCTGGCACCGCCCGCCGCGACCGCGAGGCCGTCGACGAAGAGGACCTTGTTGATGCCGGGCATGTAGCCCTCGGCGTCGGTCAGCTTGGCCTCGTCGCTGACGCCCATGATCGTGCCCATCGCGTCGAAGAAGCACGACAGCAGGACCGTGAAGACGAAGAGGATCCCGGTCAGCACGCCGACCTTGGAGAACCCGCCGAACAGGCTGACCTGGCCGACCAGGCCGAAGTCGGGGGTGGCGACCGGGTTGCCGGGCCACTTCGGAACCGTCAGGCCCCAGGAGGGGATCGTGGCGACCGCGTTGATGATCACCGCGAGGACGGTCATGCCGACGATGGAGATGAGGATCGCGCCCGGCACCTTGCGCACGATCAGCGCGAAGGTGAGCAGCGCGCCCAGGATGAAGACCAGCACCGGCCAGCCGGTGAGGTGACCGCCGGTGCCGAGCTGGACCGGGACGGTGGTCTGGGCGGCGTCCGGCATCCGGGTGACGAAGCCGGAGTCGACCAGGCCGATCAGCATGATGAACAGGCCGATACCGATCGAGATCGCCTTGCGCAGCCCGAACGGCACGGCGTTCATCACGCGCTCGCGCAGACCGGTGGCGACCAGCAGCATGACCACGATGCCCGCGAGGACGACCATGCCCATGGCGTCCGGCCAGGACATGCGCGGCGCGAGCTGGAGCGCGACGACCGAGTTCACGCCGAGGCCGGCGGCGAGCGCGATCGGCACGTTGCCGATGACACCCATCAGCAGCGTGGTGAACGCCGCCGTCAGCGCCGTCGCCGTCACCAGCTGGGCATTGTCCAGGTGGTGCCCGTACATGTCCTTCGCGCTGCTGAGGATGATCGGGTTCAGCACGATGATGTACGCCATCGCGAAGAAGGTGGCGAAACCGCCGCGGACCTCGCGGGCGATGGTGCTGCCGCGCTCGGAGATCTTGAAGAAGCGGTCGAGGGCGCCGAAGGCGGGCGCGCCACCCGGCTTCTCGGGGGTGGGGACCTTGGCGGGTGCCGAGGTGGACATGGAGGACCTCATCCCCAGCGGGGTTCCCCCGAGCCCCGTTGGAGTTTTCTACGATCAGAAGCGGTCAAAGACAAACGGTTTCAGTATGAACGTATGAGCGACAGATCGCTATCTCCGCGCGTAGACACCGGCGGCGCTTAAGCTGTGCGCATGGCTAAGTGGACCCCCAAGCACGAGGCGCCGGAGCCCCTGGAGGGGCCCGTGGTCGCCACGATCACCGGCGGCACCCTCGTGTGGTTCGTCCTCTTCCTGGTCCAGCTGCCCTTCTACGGCTGGTTCGAGGACCACGGGCACCTGTGGTGGCTGTGGACCTGCCTGGCCGGGGGCGGGCTGGGGCTGATCGGTGTCTGGTACGTCCGCAAGCGGGACGCGGCGATCAAGAGGGACGCGGCCCTGAAGTCGGCCGGGGCCGAGTAGCCGTCCTGTTCGGCAGGTGAACGGACAGATCCGCACGTACCGTCGATGGCATGAGCCATATGGACGTGGCCCTGCCGAAGAGCCCCGCGGCCGGGCTGACCGGTGCCGAGGTCGCCGACCGCGTCAGCCGCGGCCTCGTCAACGACGTGCCGGTGCGCAGCAGCCGGTCGCTCGGGGAGATCGTCCGGGCCAACGTCTTCACCCGGTTCAACGCGATCATCGGCGTGCTCTGGCTGATCATGCTGCTCGTCGCGCCGGTCCAGGACAGCCTCTTCGGCTTCGTCATCCTCGCCAACACCGGCATCGGCATCGTCCAGGAATGGCGGGCCAAACAGACCCTGGACTCGCTCGCGGTGATCGGGGAGGCCCGGCCGACGGTACGGCGGGACGGGGTGGCGACCGAGGTGGCCACCCACGAGATCGTGCTGGACGACCTGATCGAGATCGGGCCCGGCGACAAGATCGTGGTCGACGGGGTGTGCGCCGAGGCGGACGGGCTGGAGATCGACGAGTCGCTGCTCACCGGCGAGGCCGAGCCCGTCGTCAAACGCCCGGGCGACCCGGTGATGTCCGGCAGCTTCGTGGTCGCCGGCGGCGGTGCCTTCACCGCCACCAAGGTCGGCCGCGAGGCCTACGCCGCCCAGCTGGCCGAGGAGGCCTCCCGGTTCACGCTGGTCCACTCCGAGCTGCGCACCGGCATCTCCGTCATCCTCAAGTACGTCACCTGGATGATGGTCCCGGCGGCCGTCGGACTCGTGATCACCCAGCTCGTCGTCAAGAACGACGACGTGAAGGACGCCGTGGCCCGCACGGTCGGCGGTATCGTGCCGATGGTCCCCGAGGGGCTGGTGCTGCTCACCTCCGTCGCCTTCGCGATCGGCGTCATCCGGCTCGGCCGCAAGCAGTGCCTGGTGCAGGAGCTGCCGGCCATCGAGGGCCTGGCCCGCGTCGACACCGTCTGCCTGGACAAGACCGGCACCCTCACCGAGGGCGGCATGGACGTCACCGAGCTGCGGCTGCTGGACGGGGCCGACGAGTCGTACATCCACAAGGTCCTCGGCGCGCTCGGCGAGTCCGACCCGCGCCCCAACGCCTCCCTCCAGGCGATCATCGACGCCTACCCGGACAGCGACGACTGGCGCTGCGTCGAGTCGCTCCCCTTCTCCTCCGCCCGCAAGTACAGCGGGGCCGCGTTCAGCGAGGGTGACGGCGAGACCAGCACCTGGCTGCTGGGCGCCCCCGACGTCCTCCTCCACCCCGACGACCCGGCCCTGGCCGAGACCGAGCGGCTCAACGAGCGGGGGCTGCGCGTCCTGCTGCTGGCCCGCGCCCACCGCGACCTGGACGACACCGAGCCGGCCCGGGGCGCCCGCCCCACCGCCCTGGTCGTCCTGGAGCAGCGGCTGCGGCCCGACGCCTCCGACACCCTGCGCTACTTCGCCGAGCAGAACGTCCGCGCCAAGGTCGTCTCCGGGGACAACGCGGTGTCGGTCGGCGCGGTCGCCGCGAAGCTGGGCCTGGACGGTACGGTCGTGGACGCGCGGCGGCTGCCCGCCGACCGGCCGGCGATGGCGCGGGCCCTCGACGCGGGCACCGTCTTCGGGCGGGTCAGCCCGCAGCAGAAGCGGGACATGGTCGGCGCGCTCCAGTCGCACGGGCACACGGTCGCGATGACCGGGGACGGCGTGAACGACGTGCTGGCCCTGAAGGACGCCGACATCGGCGTCGCCATGGGCTCCGGTTCGGAGGCGACCCGTGCGGTGGCGCAGATCGTGCTGCTGGACAACAGCTTCGCGAGCCTGCCCTCGGTGGTCGGCGAGGGCCGCCGGGTGATCGGCAACATCACGCGGGTGGCGACGCTGTTCCTGGTGAAGACGGTCTACTCGGTCCTGCTCGCGGTGCTGGTGGTGTGCTGGCAGGTGGAGTACCCCTTCCTGCCCCGGCACCTGACCCTGCTGTCCACCCTTACCATCGGCGTCCCGGCCTTCTTCCTGGCCCTGGCGCCGAACAAGGAGCGGGCCAGACCCCACTTCGTGCGCCGGGTGATGCGGTACGCGGTCCCCGGCGGCGTGCTGGCCGGCGCGGCGACCTTCGTGACGTACCTGCTCGCCCGGCACCACTACTCCGGGCCCGGCGCCCTGGACGCGGAGACCAGCGCGGCCACCCTGACCCTGTTCCTGATCTCGATGTGGGTCCTGGCGATCATCGCCCGCCCCTACACCTGGTGGCGGGTGGCCCTGGTGGCCGCGATGGCCGTGGCCTTCCTGCTCGTCCTCGCGGTCCCGGCGCTCCAGGACTTCTTCGCGCTCAGGCTGGTCGGCCTGGAGCTGCCGTGGACGGCGGTCGGCGTGGCGGTGGCGGCGGCGGCCGCCCTGGAGTACCTGTGGAGGTGGGTCGGCCGCCGCTTCCCGGCCTGAGACGGCCTGATACGGCCTGGGACGGGTGTTACTGCACGTCGACGTAGTCACCCGTGGCGCTGACCGCCGGGGTGGTCGAGGTGCCCGCGAAGCTGAAGCGCCAGTAGCCGTCGTAGTTGGCGGTGGTGGTGGTCTTCAGGTTGCCGTACGAGTCCGTGTAGACGGTCTTGACGGTGGTGTACGTGGTTGTGCCCGCCTTCTTGAACTGGAGCTTGACCGGCTGGCCGGAGTACCCGTGGTACAGGTTGTCCTCCCAGTTGGCGCGGGTCAGCTTGCCCGTCACCGTGAGGGTCTTGCCCTTGCCGACCGGCTCGGGGCCGGCGTTGACCGTGAGCTTGGAGGCGCGCTGCACGAGGGTGCTGCCCAGGCCGCTCTGGTCCTTGTAGCCGATCTTGCTCATGTCGGCGGGGTTGTCCTGGTCCTGGCCGTTGAAGGCGACCGCCTCGGCGGCCACGCCCCACGAACCGGCCCAGGCGTTCATCAGGTCGCCGTCGGCCGGGTAGATGTCGACCGTGCCCTTGCAGGTGGCCGTCGTCGCCGAGGTGGCGGTGCAGGTGGCGGGGTTGTCGCCGTACAGCTCGGCGGTCGGGTCGTCGTACGAGCCCTTGTAGAGGAAGGCGTCGGTGTAGAAGTCCGCCTTGGTGATGTCCACGTCGGAGCCGTGCGTCAGCGTGTACGAGTAGCTCGCGCTCACCTTGCTGGTGGTGCCGACCTTGATCGCCTTGGCGATGGTGACGTTCGAGAAGCTGACGTTCAGCGTGTACGGCGTACCCGAGTCACCGGTGGCGTGCGCGGCCGGGACGGCGAGGGCGGAGAGGGCCAGGGCGCCGGAGACGGCGGCCACGGTGGCACGTATGCGCATGTGCGTTCCCCTGGAGGGAGAGGTGGATCGTGGAGTCGGTCGACTCACGCGGTCAGATCCACGAGGCATACGACGGGTTGTACGGCAAGCCGGTTTTCCGGCCACTTTTTTGCGAGCGCCTTACCCTGACCCCTCCGCCTGCCGCACGTCCTACTGCACGTCGACGTAGTCACCCGGGGTGGTGACCGCCGAGGTGATCCAGTTGCCGCCGTAGGTGAAGCGGTAGTAGCCGTCGTACGAGGCGCTGGTCGTCGCTTCCACACGGCCGCCGGTGACCGCGTTGGTCTGCGCCACCGTGGTGTAGGAGCTGGTGCCCTTCTTGCGGTACTGGAGCCGCACGTACCCGCTGGCGGAGAAGCCGTGGTACTTGCCGTCGTCCCAGCTGGCGCGGGAGAGCAGGCCGGTGACCGTGATGGTCCTGCCCTTCTTCACCGGCTCCGGGGAGGCGTTGGCGGTCAGCTTGGCGAGGCGCTGGAGCGCGGGGCTCTTGGCGATGTCCCGCTTCGCGACCCCGATGCGGCTCGGGTCCTGCGGGTCGTCCCGGTCCTGGCCGTTGTAGGCGACGGCGTGGATCCCGGTCCGCCAGACACCGGCGTCCTCGTTGCGCAGACCGGCCGGGTCGACCGTGAAAGTGGCCTTGCACGACGCGAGGGTCGCGGGGTCGGTTGCGGAGTCCGTGCAGGTCGCCTCGGCGGAAGCAAGGGTGTCGCTCCGCTCGTCGAGGGACAGGCCGCGGTACAGGTCGACACCGACGACGAAGTCGGAGGCGTGGATGTCGACGTCCGCGCCGTGCTTCAGCGTGAACGTGACGGCCACCGTCTTCGGGTTCTTCGTGCCGACGACGATGGTGCTCCCGCCGTTGATCTGGGTGTTGTAGAAGGTGGCGTCCAGAGCGTAAGGATCGCCCCCGGTGGCGTGGGCGGCCGGCATCGCGAGGATGCCGAGGGCCAGGGCGCCGGTCGCGGCGACCGCGGTGGCGCGCATGCGCATGGGTACCCCCGTGGGTTCAGGTGTGGCGAGGTGGACCCGGGGTCCGGACGATCGCCGGACCCCGGGGTGGAGAAGTGGTGCGAACGGGCTCAGCGCACGTCGATGAAGTCACCCGCGGCGCTGACCGCCGGGGTGGTCGTGGTGCCCGCGAAGGAGAAGCGGTAGTAGCCGTCGGCCGTGGCCTTGGTCGTCGTCTTCAGGGCGCCCGTGGAGTCCGTCTTGACGGTCTTCAGCGTGGTGTAGGTGCTGGAGCCCTTCTTGCGGAACTGGAGCTTCACGGACTGGCCGGTGTAGCCGTGGTACTTGTGGTCCTCCCAGTTGGCGCGGGAGAGCTTGCCCGTGACGGTGAGGGTCCCGCCCTTCTTCACCGGCTCCGGGGAGGCGTTGACCGTCAGCGTGGAGTTGCGCTGGACCAGGGTGGTGCCCAGGTCGAACTGGACGGCGGACTTCTCGTTCTCGAAGTCGATGGCGAGGGCCGCGCCGTGCCAGGTGCCGGCCTGGGAGTTGCGCAGCTTGGTCTCGGAGTCGGTCGCGCGCGGGTCGATGTCGATCGGGCCCTTGCAGGTGGCCGTCGTCGCCGAGGTGTCGACGCAGGTGGCCGGGTCCTGGCCGCCCTGGACGCCGTCCGGGTTCTCGGAGGAGCCGTGGTAGATGAGCGGGCCGGTCAGGACGTTGCTGTCGGTGACGTCCACGTCGGCGGCGTGGGTGACCTTGTAGGTGACCCAGGTGGTGACCTGGTTGGTGGTGCCGACCTTGATCGCCTTGGTGATCTTGAAGTCGGAGAAGGAGACCTTCAGGTCGCCGATCGGCGCGGAGGTGGCGGTGAACGCCGCCTTGCCCGAGGTGTGCTGCGCGACGGCCTTGAGGGCGTCGGCGCGGAAGGACGAGCCGCCGTCCGCCGCGTGCGCGGCCGGGAGGACGAGGGCGGAGAGGGCCAGGGCGCCGGAGACGGCGGCCACGGTGGCACGAAGACGCATGTGTTGTCCCTGAGTGGTGATGGTGCTGTGGATCGGCCGCTTACTTCACGTCGACGTAGTCACCGGTGGCGCTGACCGCCGCGGTGCTCGCGTTGCCCGCGAAGGAGAAGCGGTAGGAGCCGTCGGCCGTGGCGGTCGTGGTGGCCTTCAGGTTGCCCTTGGAGTCCGCCTTGACGGTTTTCAGCGTGGTGTAGGCGCTGGCGCCCTTCTTCTTGAACTGGAGCTTCACGGACTGCGAGCCGTAGCCGCCGTACTTCAGCGACTCCCAGTTGGCGCGGGTGAGGGCACCGGTGACGGTGAGGGTCTTGCCCTTCTTCACCGGCTCCGGGGTGGCGTTGGCGGTGAGCTTGGCGGCGCGCTGGAAGGAGAAGGAGCCGGCCTTGTCCTTCTGGACGAAGTCGTCGTCGTTGGCGTCGATCCAGGCGCCGACGTACCAGGTGCCCGCGTTGCTGTTGCTGAGGTAGTCGACCTTCGGGTCGATCTTCACCGACGCGGTGCAGGTGGACGTGGTGGAGTTGACGGCGACGCAGCTCGGCGTGCCGGTCATCTCCCAGCCGTAGCCGGGGCCCTTGAGGTCGAAGGCCTGGGCGCCCTTGATGCCCGAGTTGTCCGTCGCGGTCACGCTGACCTTGATGGTCACCGCGCTGGTGGTACCGATCTGCACCTTGTTGTCGCCGTCCACGACCACCTTGGTGATCTTCGTGTCGCCGTAACCGCCATCGGCCTGGGCGGCCGGGACGGCGAGAGCGGACAGGGCCAGAGCGCCGCCCACGACGGCGACAGAGGCACGGATGCGCATGTGATGTCCCCACGTTCAGATCTGTGGAGTCGGCTGACTCCACAGATGTGACGTGGGGACAATGTGAAAGGTTGTACGAGAAGTGGTAACTGTGTCGAGGGGCGGCCGGTCAGTCGAACCAGCGGTCCCGCGCCAACTCCTCCGTCCGGGACGGGTCCTCCAGCAGCGCCGCCACCTCGAACCGCCTGGGCCACTGCCCGGCGGCCCACGCCAGCCCGGCGGCCACCCCCTCCAGGGTCGCCGCGTGCAGCACGCCGTCGTCGGTCAGCCGCCAGTCGATCTCCACGCCGTCCACGACGAGTTCCTCGTGCTCGACGTACGTCCGAGGCGTGCGCGGCCCGAGCAGCACCCGCACCGCGTCCGGTACGTCGTGCTCGCTCCCCTCGGAGTGCACCTCGCCGGTGACGGACTCGCTCAGCCGCCGCACCTGGAACAGCTCGGCCAGCTCGGCGGCGCGCGCGGGCCGGACCGGCAGCAGCGGCACACCGGAGGTGAACGGCAGCAGGTCCGGCGAGTCGACCACGACGGCCGCCCCGGCGTCCACGACCTCCACCCGCCCGTCGACCACGGCCCGCAGCTCGTCCGGCAGGGTCACCTGCTCCGGATCCAGCTCCGCCAACGCGCTGTAGAGGCCGTGCAACTGGGCGGGCGTGACGGGCCGCTCCGGGTCGGCGAGCCGGTCCAGCAGCTCGGCGGCGCCGCCGGGCTCGTCCAGCAGCGCGCCGACGGAGGTGCGCACGCCGAGCGCCCGCAGCACCTGCTCGTCCTCGAACCCGGTGGCGTCGGCCTCCTCGTACAGCCCGCGCAGCAGCGGGTCCCCGCCGGCCGCGAGCAGACCGGCCGGGCGCCGCCCGTCCAGCACCGGGTGCCCGCGCAGCCACCACGCGGTGTACGGCCGTACGACCTCATGGGTGCCGTCCGGCAGCAGGATCCGCACGGGCTGGGTCAGGGCGTCCCGCAGCGGCGGCCGGGCCAGCAGGGCGAGCGCCTCGGGCCAGTGGTCGTCGTCCACCAGGTCCAGGTCGCGGACGGCGACGAGTTCGGTGGCGACGGGCGGCACCGGGCTGTCCGGGAACCGGTCGAGGATGTCCTCGCACCACACGTCCACGGCGTCCAGCAGCCCCGCGTCGTCCGGCTCGGCGTAATCGCCCTCGCGGGGCTCCAGCTCGTCCGGATCGAGGACGACGTCGGTGGCCCGGACGAGCGCGAAGTCGGCGAGCACCCCGCACGCGGCGAGCGGCTGCTCGCCCCACCTCTCCGCCAGCTCCGCGTCCACGGCGGCGAGTTCACCCTCACGGATCACCCGGGCGAAGGGGCTGCCGGGAAACACCAGCTCACCGGCGGGCGCCAGCTCCCCCTCCTCGTCGGGCAGCGCGAGCGCGCCCAGCCAGGGCTCGTCCCCTGGCTCCAGCCCGGCGTCCCGCACCAGACCCAGCACGGTGTCGGCCAGCTCCTCGGCGTCCGGCGCGTCCTCCTCCCACCCGAGACCCCCCTCCTCGTCGAGGGAGCCCGCCACGGCGGCCCGCACCTGCGGGGTGGTGAGCACCGCGCGGGGAGTCGCGGGCAGCGCGCCCAGCTTCTCCAGCAGCGGGTGCGCGGCATCGGCGTGGGCCACCTTCAGCCCGAGCCGCCCCAGCACGTCCGCGTCGATCCGGGCGGCGTCCGGCGCGGGCAGCAGCACCTGCCGGGGCCCGATGGTCGTCCGCCCGTCGGCAAGCGGCACCGGCAGCCCCGACAGCCTCTCCGGATCGACCCCGGCGAGGCTGTCGTACAGCCGCCACCACCACTCCGGCTCCTTCTCCAGCCCGGCGAGCCGGTCGATGGCGTCCGCGAGCGGCAGCCGGGCCACCCCGAGGGTGCGCAGCTCGACCCGCCGCTCCAGGCCGGCCGGGAGCAGGGTGGGCAGCACCTCGGCGAGCACCCGTACGGTGTCGGCCCCGGCGCCCTCCACGACCTCGGCGTCCCGGGGCCGCAGGGCCTCCGGCAGCTCGTCGTCGCCCTTGGCCTCGACGGCCGGCGGCAGGAAGGCGGTGCGCGGCAACCGCTCCAGCACGGCCTGCCGCAGGGCCCCGTCCAGTTCCCCCCGGCCCAGCGCCCCGGGCACGAGATCGATGACCCCCTCCCCCACCGGGCGCCACGCGCCGAGCAGTTCGGCGTAGGCGTCGGCCGCCCGCTGCACCAGGAAGTCGGTGAGGGGGCCGGGCGCCGCGTGCCGACGGGTGGTGTCGAGCGGGAACGAGGCGATGAGCAGGGCGGGCACGCCGAGCGGCTCGTCGCTGGGGGTGGGCGCGTGCACGACCGGGGAGGTACGGGGCCGGACCGGAGCGCCGTACGCGTCCACGGGCACGGCCCAGGTCACGGACCAGTGCGGACGCAGCCGCTCCTCGACCGGACGGTCCGCGAGGAGGTCCGGGGTGAGCGGCCCGTGCGCGGAGGCGGTGCGCCAGTTCGTGACGCCGTCACGGGAGTCGTCCACCACCGTGAAGGCACCGTCGGTACGCCGGGTCAGGGTGCGCGGCGCCTCCCCGTTGACCTCCACGACCACCTCCGCCAGCCCCGGCAGGGCGAGGAGCAGGGCGTCATCGATGCCGCCGAGGAGCCGCTCGGCGAGATCGGCGGCGGCGGCGTCCCGCAGAGGCAGGATCACGGCGGTGTCGTACGGCTCCGGGGCCGTGCCCTCGGCCGCGAAGGGCAGCCGCAGCAGGGGCACGTGACCGTCCCGGCGGCGCACCTCGTCCCCCAGCCCCGGGCTGTGCCGGGCGACGTCGGCGGCCAGCTCCCTCGACTCCGCGAGGGACCAGCGCACACCCCCGTGCCGGCCCACGATGGCCGGCTCGTCGGTCACCGCGAGTACGGCGGCGAAACCGACCCCGAACCGGCCGACGGCACCGTGCGTCGCCTCGGTGTCCCGCTTGGCGGAGGCCCGCAGCGTCGACAACGACTCGACACCGGCCGCGTCCAGCGGGGCCCCGGTGTTCGCCGCCACGAGCACGCCGTCCCGGAGGGTGAGCCGCAACCGCCCCGGCACGTGTGCCCGTGCGGCGGCGTCGGCGGCGTTCTGCGCCAGCTCGACCACGAGTCGGTCCCGGTAACCGCCGAGGACGAGATCCTCCTCGGCGTTGGCGTCCTCCCGGAACCGGGCGGGACTGGTCGCCCACGCATCGAGAACCCCACGCCGCAGCCGGGCGGTCCCGAACGGATCGGCACCCTCGGCCGCCGGCCGCACGAACTTGCTCACGTCCACTCTCCTCTTCCGCCTGTGGACGAAGGTACAGGGCGGAGGGGGGTGGGGTTTCAGCTCCGGGCTGCGTACGAGACGAACTGCGTCCAGGTGGAAGGGGCGACGGTGAGGAGGGGACCGTCGTTCTGCTTGGAGTCCCTGATGTGGATGGTGGCGGGGGTGGGGGCGACCTCTACGCAGGAGTCGCCGTCGGGACCACTGCTGTAGCTGCTCTTGAACCAGTCCAGGCCCACTTCGACGCAGGAGTCGCCTTCACTGCTGCTGCTGTAGCTGCTCTTGAACCAGCGGATCATGTTGCCCCCAGCAGTTTCTCGATGAAGGTCGTGGACTCACGGGGGGTGAGCGCCTGCGCCCGGAGGATGCCGTAGCGCAGCTCAAGGATACGGAGATGCCTCGGCTCCTCGACCGGTCGGCCGTTGACGACTGCGGGCGAGCGGCCCACTGCCGAGCCGTCCGCGAACTTCAGCACCTCGATGCCACCGGCGATACCGGCGTGTTCGCCGATGTCCATCGGCATCACCTGAACCTCCACGCCGCGCAACTGTGCCGCCGCGAGAAGGTGTTCCAGCTGGCGATGCAGCACATCCTTGCCTCCGAGCGGCCGTCGCAGCGTCCACTCCTCCAGGACGAAGCTGATCTCGGGCGCCGGGTCCCGCTCGAAGATGGACTTACGAGCCATCCGCGCCGACAGGTACCGCTCCACCTCTTCGCTGCTGTACGCGGGCCGCCGCATCAGCAACAGCGCTCGTGCGTACTCGGGTGTCTGCAACAGCCCGTGGATGTTGAGCGGATCGTAGAGCTGAATCTCGACGGCCTTGGCCTCTCTCTCCGCCAAAGCCCGAACCTTCTTCGGATACCGGACCTTCTCCACGTCCTCCTTCATCGCCGCCAGCAACCCACCCGCGTCCAAGACCTTGTCGGCCTTGTCGAGGTACTCCGGCCTCGGGATCCGCTTGCCGGACTCGATCTTGTAGACCATGTCCTCGCTGTAGCCGACGGTCCTGGCGAAATCCGCCGCGCGGATGCCCAGCGCCTCACGGCGGAGCTTCAGCTGGCGGCCCACCGTGGCGATGACGGCCACGCCCCACTCGTCATCCGGCTCGACCTCCCACCCCGGTTCCTCTTCCTCACTCACCAGAGCAGCCCCCTTCTCGACAAGCTCCGACACCACCCGTCGTGCGCCGGACAGTGACTCTACGCAACCGCTTCGTCACTGTTCACAGGTATCAGCTGCCGCCACTCTGAGTGATGTGAACCAGGAAATCTCCACCCACATCTCCACCCGCATCCCGAACTTCACGGTGCAGCTGTCCCCCACGCCACGTGGCGCCCGGCTCGCCCGGCTGCTCGCCACGGAGCAACTACGCTCCTGGGGGCTGCCGTTGGACCCGGCGGCGCTGATCGTGGCCGAGCTGGCGGCCAACGCGGCCAGCCACGGTCGAGTGGCCGGACGGGATTTCCGGCTGACGATGTACGCCGTCGGGGACACGCTCCGTATCGAGGTGACCGATACGCGCGGTGACCGGCTGCCGGAGCACCTCCGGCCCGCGCCCGACGCCGACGCCGGGCGGGGACTCGTCCTCGTGGACGCGCTCGCCCAGCGCTGGGGCACCGCTCCCGGGGCCTCGCCGAAGAAGACGGTGTGGGCCGAGGTGTGGGTCGGGTCGGAGGCCGTACCGGCGGTTCAGGAGTGGCCGAGTTCCGCCGTCTCGTCGTCGCCGGTCTCCGGGACGGAGCCGGAGTCGCGGGCCGGGCGGAGCGGGAAGGGGTCGACGCGGGTCTCGTCGATGACCGGGGCGGCGGGCTGCGGGGGCTTGGGCATGACCGCGGCCTCGGAGTGGCCTCCGCAGCCGTAGGAGAGGGAGACCACGCGGCCGTCCGCGGGGGAGAACTCGTTGGCGCAGACGCCGAAGGCCTGGCCGAGGGAGCCGCCGATGGGGGCGAGGAAGCCGCAGCTCATGCAGGTGGCGGGGGCCGCCTGGGCCATGGCCGTCTTCGGGCCGAAGGCCTCCTCCCAGCGGTCCGCCGCGATGTGCAGGCCGTAGCGGGACAGGACGCGCGCGCGGCGCATGCCGAGTTCCTCGGCTACGGACGCGATGGTGCCCCGGACCGGGGTCGTCGGCTGGACGGCGGGGGCGCCGGGCGTGACGTCGGCGTCCTCGGCCTCCGCCAGCTCCCGCATCTCCTCGGAGACGACCGAGTTCGGCGGCGGCTCCTCCTCGCCGGTGTAGCCGGGCTCCAGGCGCAGGTCGTCCTGGTCGGTGGGGAGGAGGTCGCCGGGGCCGAGGTCGCCGGGGCGCAGGCGCTCGCTCCAGGGCACCCACTCGGGGGCGAGGAGGGCGTCGGGGCCGGGCAGGAGGACGACCTCGTCCAGGGTGACGATCTTGGCGCGGGAGGCGCGGGCCACGGTGACCGCCCAGCGCCAGCCCCGGTAGCCCAGCTCCTTGCACTCGAAGAAGTGCGTAACCACGCGGTCGCCCTCCGACACCAGGCCGGCGTGCTCGCCGACCACGCCGGGCGCGGCGGCCTCCTCGGCGGCGGCGCGGGCGAGGTCGACGGCCTCGGCGCACAGGCGGTCGGGGGTGCGGCTTCGCGTGGTCGCTGCGCTCACAGGTATCGCTTCTCTCCTACGCCGTCTCGTCGAGTGCGGCTGCCTCCGGCGGTTTCGCCGACGGAGCGGACCTGGGGACCGCATCGACGTCTGCATCCGCGCGCCTGGGCGCACCTCTGCCATCCATTCTGCGTTATGGCTGAGATAGGCACGCTACACCGGACGGGATTCGTGGATATTCCCACCCGCCTCCTTACCCGCCCGTCCCCTCCCGCGCCTCGTCCGGCGCCACGCGCGCCGTATCCGCACTATCAGGCCGTCTCTCGGGGCACTATGAACGTCGTGACAGCCGCGGACAGGGCAAGTGGTCGGGGCGGCGGTTCGGGCCGGGTGGGTGGTGCCGTCCGCTCGGTCGGCCGTGCCCTGCACCTCCCGGTCACCGGCGCGGCCCGCGGCATCCGCAGGGCCACGCACGCGCACGGCGCGGGCGAGTCGGGGCTGGGCAAGCTGATCGAGCTGCACGCGGTGAACGGCGCCGGGGATGTCATGGTCACCGTGGCGCTCGCGTCCACGGTGTTCTTCTCGGTGCCGACGGACGAGGCGCGGGGGCGGGTCGCCCTCTACCTGGCCATCACCATGGCGCCCTTCACCGTCCTCGCGCCCGTCATCGGGCCCCTCCTCGACCGGCTGCCGCACGGGCGGCGGGCCGCGATGGCCGGGGCGATGCTGGCGCGGGCGCTGCTCGCGCTGGTCATCTCGGGGGCGGTGGCGAGCGGCAGCCTGGAGCTGTACCCGGCCGCGCTGGGGGTGCTGGTGGCGTCCAAGGCGTACGGCGTGGTGCGCAGTGCCGTCGTACCGCGGCTGCTGCCGCCGCGGTTCTCGCTCGTGAAGGCCAACTCCCGGGTGACGCTGGCGGGGCTGCTGGCCACGGGTGCCGCCGCCCCGGTGGGGGCGGGGCTGCACGCGCTCGGCGATCCGTGGCCGCTCTACGGCGCCTTCGTGATCTTCGCTGCCGGGACGTTTCTGTCGTTCTCCCTGCCGCCCAAGGTGGACTCGGCGAAGGGGGAGGACGTGGCGCTGCTCGCGGCGGACGAGCAGCATCTGCGCGGGCCGCACCGCAAACAGGTGAAGCGGCCGGGGCTGCGCACGGTCGGGCCCGCCGTCACCCACGCGCTCGGCGCCAACGCCGCCCTGCGCTGCCTGTCCGGCTTCCTGATCTTCTTCCTCGCCTTCCTGCTGCGCGAGCACCCGCTGACCGGGGAGAGCGCGGCGGTGTCGCTGGGGATCGTGGGGGTCGCGGCGGGGGCGGGCAACGCCCTCGGTACGGCGGTGGGGGCGTGGCTGCGGTCCCGGGCGCCCGAGATCATCATCGTGACCGTCGTGGCGGTGGTGCTGGGGACGGGGGTCGTCGCCGCCATATTCTTCGGCGCGTTCCTGGTGGCGTGTCTGGCGGCGGTCGCCGGGTTCGCGCAGGCGCTGGCCAAGCTGGCGCTGGACGCGCTGATCCAGCGGGACGTGCCGGAGCTGGTGCGCACCTCGGCGTTCGCCCGTTCGGAGACGTTGCTCCAGATGGCGTGGGTGTTCGGCGGCGCGGTCGGCATCGTGATGCCGCTCAACGGCACGGTGGGGCTGCTGGTCGGCGCCGCGTTCGTGGCCGTCGGCTGGCTGGGCACGCTGCGCGGACTGCTCGCCTCGGCCCGGCACGGCGGCCGGGCCCGGCCCCGGGTGGCGTGACGGCGGGTCCGGATCCAAGGTGGCATCGGCTGGCGTAACGAACCGGGCACGCCGTACCCCACGTGGGCGGGCGGCTCCGGGTGCCCGATAGCCTTCGGCCATGACCACGCTGCAATCCGTTGTGCGACGCCGCCGCGCCGTCGCCGTCGCCGGCGCCGTTTCCGCCGGACTGCTCGTCCTGTCCGCCTGCGAGAAGCCGACGCCCGTCGCGACGCTCACCGTCGGCCGGGACTCGGTCAACTCCGAGGCCCTCTGCTACAACGACGACAAGGCGCTGGACCAGGAATCGCTGGACAAGTGCATCAAGAAGGCCGGTGACGCCAAGTCGATCGAGGTCGGCCAGGACGAGACCGTCCGCATCGGCGTCGACCCGAAGATCGCGGACGCGGGCTGGATCGTGCTGGTCAACGGCCGCCAGTTCAGCGACACCAGCAAGGAGACGTACCGCACGATCCCGAGCAGCGCGTTCTTCAACGTCCAGTACGGCACGCAGGGCGAGACCAACACGCTCGCGATCCAGATGGGCGACAAGACGAAGAAGGGTCTGTGGACCTTCAAGCTGAAGAAGGCGAAGGACTGACCACGGCGTCCCTGCCGGTCCTCGTCGCCACCGCGGTCCCCGTCGAGCGGGACGCGGTGGCGCGGGCGTTGCCCGGGCCCACCGAGGACGTACGGCTGCCGGGCGGGTCCCTGCTCCGTACGGCCGCGGGCTTCGACCTGCTCGCCGCCGGGGTCGGCCCGGCGCTCGCCGCCGCCTCCGTCGCCGGCGCCCTCACCGCCGCCGCGCTGGCCGGCCGCCCCTACGGCCTGGTCGTCTCGGCCGGCATCGGCGGCGGCTTCCAGCCCGACGCCCCCCTCGGCTCGCTCGTCGTCGCCGACGCGATCACCGTCGCCGACCTGGGCGCCGAGACCGCCGACGGCTTCCTCCCGGTCACCGAACTCGGGTTCGGGACCGTCACCCATCACCCGCCGGAATCAGTCGTACGAGTCGTTTCCGAGGCCACCGGGGCCCGTACCGGCACGATCCTGACCGTCTCCACGGTCACCGGCACCGCCGCTCGCGCCGCCGCCCTGCGCGCCCGGCACACCGGCGCGCTCGCCGAGGGCATGGAGGGCTTCGGCGTGGCCGAGGCGGCCGCCGCACACGGTGTGCCCGTGCTGGAGATCCGCGCGGTCTCCAACCCCGTGGGGCCCCGCGACCGCGCCGCCTGGCGCATCGGTGACGCCCTCGCCGCCCTCACCGAGGGCTTCGGGAAGCTCGCGCCCGCATTGGAGAGTTGGAACGCACATGACCAGTGAGCCGCTTCGGATCGCGTACTCCCCCTGCCCCAACGACACCTTCGTCTTCGACGCCCTCGCCCACGGCCGCGTCCCCGGCGCCCCCGCGCTGGACGTGACCTTCGCCGACATCGACATCACCAACGGCATGGCCGAGCGCGGCGAGTTCGACGTGCTGAAGGTGTCGTACGCCGTTCTGCCGTACGTCCTCGGTGCGTACGCGCTGCTGCCGTGCGGCGGTGCGCTGGGGCGGGGCTGCGGGCCGCTGGTGCTCACGCGGGAGGCGGGGGTCGACCTGACGGGCCGTACGGTCGCGGTGCCGAGCGAGAAGTCGACCGCCTACCTGCTGTTCCGCCTGTGGGCGGCGGACACCCTGCCCGGCGGGGTCGGCGAGATCGTGGTCATGCCGTTCCACGAGATCATGCCGGCCGTGCGGGACGGCAAGGTGGACGCGGGCCTGGTCATCCACGAGGCCCGGTTCACCTACCAGAACTACGGGCTGCACAAGCTCGCCGACATGGGTGAGCACTGGGAGCGGACCACCGGGCTGCCGATCCCGCTGGGCGCGATCATCGCCAAGCGCTCCCTGGGCGCCGAGGCGCTGACCCGGCTCGCCGACTCCGTCCGCGCCTCGGTACGGGCCGCCTGGGACGACCCGGAGGCCTCCCGGCCCTACGTCATGGAACACGCCCAGGAGATGGACCCGGCCGTCGCCGACCAGCACATCGGGCTGTACGTCAACGAGTTCACCGCCGACCTCGGCGAGGACGGCTACGCCGCGGTCCGGGGCCTGCTCACACGCGCGGCGGCCGAGGGGCTCGTGCCGCCCCTCGGCCCGGGTGCGCTCGCGTTCCCCTGACGGATTCCTGGCTTCCGGATTCCGTCGGCGACGGGGTCAGACGTCCAGCTGGTCGGCGACCGCGCGGAGCAGGCCGGCGATCTTCTTGCCGGAGGCCTTGTCCGGGTAACGGCCCTTCTCCAGCATCGGAGTGATGTTCTCGAGAAGAGTCGTCAAATCCTGCACGATCGATGCCAGCTCGTCCGGCTTCTTGCGCTGGGCGGCGGCGACCGACGGCGTCGGGTCGAGCACGATCACCGAAAGCGCCTGGTCACCGCGCTGACCGGCGACCACCCCGAACTCCACGCGCTGTCCGGGCTTGAGCGAATCGACTCCGTCGGGGAGAACCGAGGAATGGACGAAGACGTCACCGCCGTCGTCGCGGGAGAGAAAGCCGAAGCCCTTCTCGCTGTTGAACCACTTGACCTTGCCGGTAGGCACGTCTGTCCTCGTCCTCGTACTCGTTGGGAAAACTACTTCGGAAACGGCTCTTGATAGCACTAGAGCGGGTCGACCACGACCCGCCGATACCAAGCGCTACCAAGGCTAATGGTCTTGGGGCGGGTGACAAGACGTCCCCCGGTTGTTCTCTCGCGCAGGGAACTACCCTGGTCCGGTGCGTGACAAAACCCAAACGAATTCCGCCGCGCCCGGTGACCGACTGATCCGCGCCGGTGCCGTCGTCTTCTTCCTCGGCGCCGTGGCCACCCTCGTCACGGTGGCCCCGTTGTTCCTCGGAACGAAGCCTTTTCCGACGTACATGTTCGGTCTGAGCATGCTCATGGCCGTCGGATTCCTGCTCGCCGGTGCCGGTGTCCTGCGGTCCGTCGCCGCCGGACGGCGTCAGGCGCGGAGGGCGGTCCCCGGCGCCTCGCGGTAACCGGTCAGCCACCGGGGGAAGTCGGCGAGGCCGGTCAGCACGACGTCCGCGCCGGCCTCCCGCAGCTCGTCCGCCGGGCACGGACCGGTCGCCACGGCGACCGAAAACGCACCCGCCGCACGGGCCCCGCGCACGTCTCCGACGTGATCGCCGACGTACACACCCGCGCCGTACTCGCGCAGCGCCGCCGCCTTCTGCTCGGCCCACAGGTCACCGACGACCACGTCCGGCTCGATGCCGAGGTGGGCCAGGTGCAGCTTGGCGTTCGGCTCGTACTTCGCCGTCACGACCATCGTCCGCCCGCCGGCCGCCCGCACCGCGTCGATCGCCTCCCGGGCGCCGGCCATCGCGGGCGTCGCGGCGATGGCTATGGACGGGTACATCTCCCGGTACAGATCGGCCATCGCCGGCACCTCGTCGGCCGGGAACCAGTGGATCAGCTCCTCCACGAGCGGCGGCCCGAGCCGGGTCACCGCCAGATCGGCGTCGATGAACGTCCCCGTCCGCTCGGCCAGGGCCACGTAGCAGGCGCGGATCCCCGGCCGGGAGTCGATGAGGGTCATGTCGAGGTCGAAGCCGACGGTGAGGGTCGTGGAGGCCATGGGGGACATTGTGCCGGGTGCCGCCGGCCAGCCGGCTGCAGTGCCGTCGACAGGCGCGGGCACGCCCCCGCGCACCGGCGCTATCCCTTCCGCTGCGAGCGCCACACCAGGTACACCGCCGAGGCCAACGCCGCGCCCCTGACCACCCACGGCCACGTCTCGCCCACCGCGTCGTTCATGTGGCCCCGGGCGATCGGTTCGCCCCAGCGGCCGTCGTTGCGGCCCCACAGCCACACCAGGCCGGCCGCGACCGCGGTACCCGGTAGCACCATCACCGCGCACTTGGTCTCCGCGGCCGTCAGCCGGCGGGAGCCGTAGGCGATGGCCCAGCCGAGGAGCAGGGCGAACCAGTTGCCGAGTACGGTGCCGGCGACCAGCGCGGCGGCGGCCAGCAGCAGGAGGGGGTTGGACCAGCCGGCGGCGGGGCCGGGGAGGAGCCGGCGGCGCGGGGCGGGTTCCGGTGCCGCCGCCGTGGGCGCCGGTGCCGGCTCGGCGGCCTTCTCGGCGGCCTTCTCGGCAGCCCCCTCGGCCTCCCCCGGCGGCCGTTTGAGCAGGTCCGGGATCTCCACGCCGCCGACGAAGCCCGGCACCGGGTCGGTGTCCGCCAGGGGGCCGGCGGTGTCCACGCGCCACCAGTCGGGCGGTGCCGTGCCGTCCCCGAGTTCGTGCGCCGGGGCGAGGTGCGGCGGGGCCGGTGTGTCGCTCGGGGCGGGCCGCTCGGGCTCGGCGGGGCGCGGGCGCGGTACGACCCGGCGCAGTCCCTTCGGCCGTTCCCGCTCCGCCGGCTCCGGCGCCCGCTCCCGGGAGGAGGGCTGCGCCGGTACGGCGGCGGGGGGCGGCTGCGGGACACCGCCGGTGCCGCCGGCCGCCGTGACCACCTCGTCCGGGCTGCCCAGGCGGTCCAGGATGCGGCGGACGGCGGCGGGCGAGTCCACCGTCGCCTGTGCCCGGTACCGGTCGATCTCGTTGCGCAGCTGCGACACGAGCCGCATCCGTGTGGCGGACGGCAGCTGCCGTTGCTGAGCGATGTCTCCGACGCGGCTCAGATACTCGTAGACGACCTGGTCGCTCTCGATCCCCACGACAAGCCCCTCCGGGGTGCGCCGACTTCAATCCCCGGTGAGGACCGTACCGCTTCTCGCGGGATGCCCTCGGCATATGGAATTCCGCTACCGTTGGCCGGATGAGCCCCGAGGCCCACTCAGCCCCTCGGTCCCTCGCGGAGGCGCTCCGCGCGCGGGACGACGCCTCCCTGGCCGCGCTGCTGCGCAGCCGCCCCGACCTCATCACCCCCGTCCCCACCGATCTCACCCAGCTCGCCACCCGCGCCGGTACGCGGGCCTCGGTGCTGCGCGCCCTGGAGCGGCTGGACCGGTTCGCGCTGCAGACGGCGGAGGCGCTGGCCGTGGCCCCGGACCCGGTGTCGTACGACACGCTGCTGGCGCTGATGGCCGGGGACGCCGGGGACGAGACGGTCGCCGGCGCGCTGCCGCGGGCCGTCGGCACCCTGCGCGAACAGGCGCTGGTGTGGGGCGCGGACGACCGGCTGCGGCTGGTGCGGACCGCCCGCGAGCTGCTCGCGCCGTCGCCGCAGCACCCGTCGCCGACCGGGCTCGGACCGACCGTGCAGGAGGCCACCTCGGGCATGTCGCCGGGGCGGATCCAGGAGATCGTGGCGGCGGCCGGGCTGCCGTCGACGCACGACTCGGTGTCGGCCGTGGCCGCGCTGACCGCGCTGTTCACCAACCGCGGGAAGATGACGAAGCTGCTCGCCGGGGCCCCGGACGCGGCCCGCGAGGTGCTGTCCCGGCTGGTGTGGGGGCCGCCGTACGGGCAGGTCACCGCGGATCCGGCGGCCCATCTGCGCTGGCTGCTGGACCGCGGTCTGCTGCTGCCGACCGCGCCCGGGACGGTCGTCCTGCCCCGCGAGGTCGCCCTGCACCTGCGCGAGGGCCGCGCGCACCGTACGCCCGAGCCGCTGCCGCCCGCCGTGGCACCGGCCGCGACCCACTCCCCCCAGGTGGTGGACGCCACCGCGGCCGGGCAGGCGTACACCGCGCTGGCCACCGTGGAGGAGCTGCTGAAGGACTGGGACGAGGGCGGGCCCGCGGTGCTGCGGGCGGGCGGGCTGAGCGTCCGGGACCTGAAGCGGACCGCGGTGGCACTGGACGTCTCGGAGCCGGTCGCCGCCTTCTGGGCCGAGCTGGCCTACGCGGCCGGCCTGATCGCCTCCGACGGCGAGGCCGACGAGCGGTACGCGGCCACGCCCGCCTACGACGAGTGGCTCGAGCAGCCCCCGGCCGAGCGCTGGGCACGGCTCGCCCAGGCGTGGCTGACGGCCACCCGCACGCCGGGGCTGGTCGGCGGGCGGGACACGAAGGACCGGACGCTGTCGGCGCTCGGTCCCGGCCTCGACCGGTCCGCCGCGCCGGAGGTACGGCACCGGGTGCTGTCCCTGCTGGCCGGACTGGACCGGGGCGCGGCCCCGGACACCGAGTCGGTGCTGGCCCGGCTGCGCTGGGAGCGCCCGCTGCGGGGCGCCCGGCCGGACGGCGGCGAGGACGACCTGCGCTCCCGGCTGGCCCGCTGGACCCTGTCGGAGGCGGAAGTGCTGGGCGTGACCGGCCGGGGCGCCCTGTCGTCCCACGGCCGCGCGCTGCTGGGGGCGCCGGCGGGGAAGGCCGACGGCACCGCCGCCGGTTCCGCCGAGCCCGCCGGTCCCGGCGACAAACTCCCGGTGCACCACCACCGCTCCCCCGCCCACCTCGCCCCCCTCTCCGCCGCCGAGCAGGCCGTCGCGACCGCCGCCGCGGCCCGGCTGCTGGCCCCGCTGCTGCCCGAGCCGCTGGACCACGTCCTGCTCCAGGCCGACCTGACCGCGGTCGCGCCCGGCCCGCTGCGACGCCCGCTCGCGGACATGCTGGGCGTGCTGGCGGACGTGGAGTCCAAGGGCGGCGCGACGGTGTACCGGTTCACCCCGGCCTCGGTCCGGCGCGCCCTGGACGCCGG
Source organism: Streptomyces sp. NPDC028928 (assembly GCF_055564915.1). Classification (NCBI taxonomy): domain Bacteria; kingdom Bacillati; phylum Actinomycetota; class Actinomycetes; order Kitasatosporales; family Streptomycetaceae; genus Streptomyces; species Streptomyces sp. NPDC028928. The sequence goes on along the minus strand of NZ_JBVHVI010000003.1, from coordinate 153,332 downwards.
GCGGACCGCCGCCGACCTGCACGCCTTCCTCGCCGAGCACTCCCGCACCCCGGTCCCGCAGCCGCTCGCCTACCTGATCGACGACGTGGCCCGCAAACACGGCCACCTGCGGGTCGGCGCGGCCTCGGCGTACGTCCGCTGCGACGACGACACCGTGCTGAACGAGATCCTCGCCGACAAGCGGGGCGCCGCCCTGCGCCTGCGCCGGCTCGCGCCGACCGTGCTGGCGGCGCAGACCGACCCGGCGACGCTGCTGGAGGGTCTGCGCGCGATGGGGTACGCGCCCGCCGCCGAGTCCGCCGAGGGCGACGTCCTGATCACCCGGGCGCACGCCCACCGCACCCCGCCGCGCACCGCGCCGGAGCCGGTACCGGAGGGACCGCCGCCGCCCGACGCCACGCTGCTCGCGGCGGCGATCCGCGCGATCCGGGCCGGTGACCTGGCCGCCACCGCCCCGCGCAAGCCCGTCGGCGAACCCCTGGCGGGCGGCGAGCTGCCGCGCACCTCCTCCGCCGAGACCCTGGCCACCATGCAGGCCGCCGTCCTGACCGGCGACTCGCTCTGGATCGGCTACGTCAACGCCGACGGCGCCGCCAGCCAACGCGTCATCGCCCCCATCCGCGTGGAGGGCGGCTTCGTCACGGCGTACGACCACACGTCCGACGAGGTACGGACCTACCCCCTGCACCGGATCACCGGGGTGGCCGAGCTGGCGGACGACTGAGGCCGTCCCCGGGACGCAGCCGATCTTGCAGCCCTTCAGGCACCCCCGCCCGATGAGGCACACTGGACGTTTGGCCGTGATGGAAGGGTGTGCCGCGCGTGAATGGTCCGCTGATCGTCCAGTCCGACAAGACCCTGCTCCTGGAAGTCGACCACGAGCGGGCCGATGACTGCCGTCGGGCCATCGCGCCCTTCGCCGAGCTGGAGCGGGCGCCCGAGCACATCCACACCTACCGGGTGACGCCGCTGGGGCTGTGGAACGCGCGTGCCGCCGGGCACGACGCCGAGCAGGTCGTGGACGCGCTGGTGCAGTACAGCCGGTATCCGGTGCCGCACGCGCTGCTCGTGGACATCGCCGAGACCATGGACCGCTACGGCCGCCTCACCCTGAGCAAGCACCCCGCGCACGGACTCGTCCTCACCACCACCGACCGGCCGGTGCTGGAGGAGGTGCTGAAGTCCAAGCGGATCGCCCCGCTGGTCGGCGCCCGGATCGATCCGGACACCGTGGCCGTGCACCCCTCCGAGCGCGGGCAGATCAAGCAGACGCTGCTGAAGCTGGGCTGGCCGGCCGAGGACCTCGCCGGATACGTCGACGGTGAGGCGCACCCGATCGAGCTGCTGGAGGACGGCTGGGCGCTGCGTCCGTACCAGAAGCAGGCCGTGGAGAACTTCTGGCACGGCGGCAGCGGGGTCGTGGTGCTGCCCTGCGGTGCCGGGAAGACGCTGGTCGGCGCCGGGTCCATGGCGCAGGCGAAGTCGACCACGCTGATCCTCGTCACCAACACCGTCTCCGCCCGGCAGTGGAAGCACGAGCTGGTGAAGCGGACCTCGCTGACCGAGGACGAGATCGGCGAGTACAGCGGCACGAAGAAGGAGATCCGGCCGGTCACCATCGCCACCTACCAGGTGCTGACGACCAAGCGGAAGGGCGTCTACCCGCACCTGGAGCTGTTCGACTCCCGGGACTGGGGCCTGATCGTCTACGACGAGGTGCACCTGCTGCCCGCGCCCGTCTTCAAGTTCACCGCCGACCTCCAGGCGCGGCGGCGGCTGGGGCTCACGGCCACCCTCGTGCGCGAGGACGGCCGTGAGTCGGACGTGTTCTCCCTCATCGGGCCCAAGCGCTTCGACGCCCCGTGGAAGGAGATCGAGGCGCAGGGCTACATCGCGCCCGCCGACTGCGTCGAGGTCCGGGTGAACCTCACCGACTCCGAGCGGCTGGCGTACGCCACCGCCGAGACGGAGGAGAAGTACCGCTTCTGCGCGACCACCGAGACCAAGCGGAAGGTCACCGAGGCGATCGTCCGCCGGTTCGCCGGGCAGCAGATCCTCGTCATCGGCCAGTACATCGACCAGCTGGACGAGCTGGGCGAGCATCTGAACGCCCCGGTGATCAAGGGCGAGACCTCCAACGCGCAGCGCGAGAAGCTCTTCGACGCGTTCCGCGAGGGCGAGATCAGCGTGCTGGTGGTGTCGAAGGTCGCCAACTTCTCCATCGACCTGCCGGAGGCCACGGTCGCCGTCCAGGTGTCCGGCACCTTCGGCTCCCGGCAGGAGGAGGCCCAGCGGCTCGGCCGGGTGCTGCGTCCCAAGGCCGACGGCCACCAGGCCCACTTCTACTCGGTCGTCGCCCGCGACACCATCGACCAGGACTTCGCCGCCCACCGGCAGCGCTTCCTGGCCGAGCAGGGGTACGCCTACCGGATCGTGGACGCGGACGAGATCCTCGCCGAGGGCCGTTAGAAGGCGTACTCGTCGACGTAGCCCTTGGTCTTGCCGTTCTTGCCGTAGTACCAGTAGGTGCCGCTCTTGTAGGCCCGGCAGTACACGCGGACCGTGTCGCCGGTGAAGAGGACCTTCTTCTTGCGGTAGTTCTCGCCGGGGCCGCTGCGCATGACGGTGTCGCCCCACCGCGTGATCTGGCGGGTCTCGTCCGCGATGTTCTTGCATCCGCGGGGGTTGGCGGCCGAGGCGCTGGGCGCGGCCATCAGCGTGGCGGTGAGGGCGAGGGCGGTGGCGGCGGTCAGCCCGCTCACCGCCTTGCGGAGCGGAAGCTTCGAGAAAGCCATGTCAGTGTCCCCGTTTGCTCGTTCGAAGGGGTCGGATTACGGCTGATCATGCTGTCACACGTGATCAGCAGCCCCAGTACCAGGAGGGGGTAAGGGGCCGCCAACGGCTGCTGCCACCACGGCAGTTCCAGGTCCAGGGCCCCTTCGTGCGGCACCAGCCACATCGTGCGGGCGGTGAAGACGAGGGCCGCCAGGGCCGCCGTACGGGGGTGCCCCTCCGCGAGCAGCACGGCGAGCAGCGGCACGCACCACACCCAGTGGTGGGTCCAGCTGACCGGGCAGACCAGCAGGGCCGTGAACGCGGTCAGCAGGACGCCGTGCGCGTCCCTGCGGGCGCGGGCCGCCAGCGCCAGCCCCGCCGCCGCGACCACCGCCGCCGGGAGCGCCCAGGCGAGGCCCGGCTCCGGGTCGCCGAGGACCCGCGCGACCAGCCCCCGCAGGGACTGGTTGTCCACGATCCACGCCTTGCCCACCCGGCCGGTGTCGTACAGCCGCCGGGTGAAGAAGTCCGCGCTCGCCGAGGGGAGCAGGACGGCACCGAGCGCGACCGTCCCCGCGAAGGCCGCCACCGCCGTCGCCGCCTCCCGTACCCGCCCCCGCAGCAGCAGGTACACCACGAACACCGCCGGGGTGAGCTTGACGCCGGCCGCGATCCCGAGGGCCAGCCCCCTGGCGCGGGCACCGGGCGGCCGGGTCAGGTCCGCCAGGACCAGGCAGGTCACGGCCAGGTTGATCTGGCCGAACAGGAGCGTCTGGAAGACCGGTTCCAGCCACAGGGCGAGGGCCGTCGCCGTGCACAGCGCGGCCGGCGGGAGGGGGCGGGAGGCCAGGCGGGCGGAGAGCGCGACCAGGGTGGCGAGCAGGAGCACGTTGCCCGCGAGGAAGACCGCCTTCAGGGCCGTGACCGGGATCCAGGCCAGGGGGACGAACAGGACGGCCGCGAAGGGCGGGTAGGTCGCCGGGAGCCGCCACTCGGTGACGGTGAAGCCGTACAGGTCGGTGCCGTGGGCCACGGCCGCGCCCTCGGCCCGGTAGACGAGGAGATCGGCCATGGGCGCGCCGCGCAGGGCGCACAGCGTGACGAACGAGGCGAGGGAGAGGGCGAGGAGGAGCAGGGCCGTCCGGTTCCGCACGGACGTGACCCTATGCGGTCATGACGCGTTTCGAGGCCGCCTCCAGGACGAGTCCGGGGTCGCTCTCCGAAGCACGGTCGCGGGCCGCACAACACCCGGCGGCGCCCCCACCGCACCCGGCCACGACCCCGTCCCGCACACCCCTTCCCTTCGTTCAACATTCGAACACAACGTCAGCATTACCTTTTTTCAGACAATACGACTGTTCTTCTCGCCCTTGCCGCACCGCCCCGGTTCCCGGCTCCCTGGTGTCAGCCGCCCTCGACGGGCGGACGACACCCCCGTGAAGGAGAACAGGTCATGAAGAAGGCGTACGAAGCACCGACCCTGGTCCGTCTGGGTTCGTTCCGGAAGAAGACCGGGCTCCTGCAGAGCTCCGGCAACGACCGGCTCATCCTGAGCAAGAACTGAACGGGCGGACTGGCGAAGGTCACTGACCCGACGTCATGACTGATCTGCACCAGAGTGCGGGGACGGGCCCCGGCACCGCGCAGTTCGCGGTCTTCACCGACCGCGCGGACGCGGCCGCCGTGGCCCGCTCCTTCGCCCGCCCCGGCACCCGAACCCTCGCACACGCCTCCGGCCGGCCGTGGCTCGTCGGCACCTGGGACGACCAGGAGATCGTCAGCGCACGGGCCGGCACCGCCGCCCTCGCCCTCGTCGGCTGCGCCCCGGTCGGGACCGCGGAACTGGAGCGGGTGGCCCGCTCCCTGCGCGACCTGGCCGCCCTGGACGCGTGGGCGCGCTCGCTGCCCGGCAGCTTCCACCTCGTCGCCGCCCTCGACGGGCGGATCCGGGTGCAGGGCACCGCCTCCGGACTCCGCCTCGTCTTCCACGCCGACCTCGACGGCACCCGGGTGGCCGCGTCCCGCGCCGACCTGCTGGCCGACGCCCTCGGCGCCGAGCCCGCGCCGCAGCAGCTGGCGGTGCGGTTGCTGTGGCCGGTCCCGCACCCCCTGTCCGACGAGCCGCTGTGGCCCGGCATCACGGCCGTGGCCCCGCACGACGCGCTGATCCTCCAGCCGGACGGACACGGCGTACGGCACAGCCGGTGGTGGTCGCCCCCGGAACCGGTCGTCCCGCTGCGCACCGCCGCTCCCCGGGTCCGGGAGGTCCTCGCCGAGGCGGTCGGCGCCCGCACCCGGCACGGCTCCACGGTGAGCTGCGACCTCTCCGGCGGCCTGGACTCCACCTCGGTCTGTTTCCTCGCCGACCGCTCACCGGCCCGGGTCATCGCCTCCACCTGGCCGGGACGCGACCCGGCCGACACCGACCTGGAGTGGGCCAAGCGGGCCGCCGACGCGCTGCCCGACGTCGAGCACGTCGTCTGGGACGCCGAGGAGTCCCCCCTCGTCTACACCGGACTGCTCGGCATCGACGACGTACTGGACGAACCCACCATCGGCGTCATGGACCGCGCCCGCGTCCTGCACCACCTGCCCGCCATGGCCGAGCGCGGCAGCCGGGTGCACCTCACGGGCATCGGCGGCGACCACGTGGCCTGGTGCTCCGAGGCGTACTACCACCGGCTGGCCCGGCGGCGCCCGCTGTTCGCCCTGCGCCAGCTGCGCGGCTTCAAGGCGCTGTGGCAGTGGCCGCTCCTGCCCATGCTGGGCGCCCTGGCGGACTCCCGGTCCTACGGCGCCTGGCTCGCGGACACCGAGCACCGGCTGCGCGACCCGCTGCCCCCGACGGTGACCACCGCCCTCGGCTGGGGCATGAGCCCCCGCCTGTTCGAGTGGGTGACCCCGGAGGCCGAACACCTGGCCCGGACCGCGCTGCGCACGGCCGCCCGGCAGGCACGCCCCCTGCACCCCGACCGGGGCATGCACGCCGACCTCCAGCAGATCCGCGACTGCACGCGCATCATCCGCCAGTGGGACCACATGGCCGCCCGCCAGGGGCTGCCCATGGCCTCGCCGTTCCTGGACGACCGGGTCATCGAGACCTGCCTCGCCGTCCGCCCCGCGGAACGCGTCTCCCCGTGGCGGTACAAGCCGCTGCTGACCGAGGCCATGCGCGGCATCGTGCCCGACCAGTGCCTGCGGCGGGCCAACAAGGCCGCCGCCTCCATGGACGCGGCCGACGGACTGCGCCGGCACCGCGGCGACCTCATGGCGCTGTGGGAGGACTCGCGGCTGGAGCGGCTCGGGCTGGTGGACGGCGACGTCCTGCGCCGCCTGGCGGAGCGGCCCGCCACCCGCCACCTGCGGGACGCCGTCCTCTATTCCACGATCGCCGCGGAGGTGTGGCTGCGCGCGCTCGACCGTACGCGGCGGAGTCCGCACGTGAACACGTGAAGCCGAACGAAAGGAAAGGCCCCCATGCCCCTGCGGTTCGCAGCCGACGTCAGCACCGCGAAGACCGACTACGGCACGGTTCTCCTCGACCAGCGCTCCGGTGCGTACTGGGAGCTGAACCCCACCGCGACCCTGGTCATCGACACGCTCATGGCGGGCGGCGACGAGGAGGCCGCCGCCGCCGCGATCACCGAGGCGTTCGACGTCACCGCCGAGCGGGCGCGGGCCGACGTCACCGCCCTGGTCGAGCAGCTGCGCGCCGGCGGGCTGGCCGTATGACCACGCCCAGCGCCCTGGAGCGGCCGACCGGTGTCCCGCTCGGCCGGCGGCTCGCCGCCCGCCTGGTCCTGCTGCCGGCCTTCGTCCTCGCCCTGCTGCCGCCGCACCGCATCCGCACCGTGCTGCGGCTGCTCCGCCGGGGCGCCGCCCCCGCCACCGCGGCCCAGGCCCGGCTGGCCCGGGACGCCGTCTGCGCGGTGAGCCTGCGCTGCGCGGGCCCCAAGGGCTGCCTGCCCCGGTCCCTCGGGGCCGCCCTGCTCTGCCGGCTGGGCGGCAGCTGGCCGACCTGGTGCGCGGGAGCGAGCGTCGTACCGCCCTTCACCGCCCACGCCTGGGTGGAGGCGGAGGGCCGCCCGGTGGGCGAGGACCTGCCCGACGGCTACTTCGCCCCGCTGCTCTCCGTCGGCCCGGCCGAACGGTGACGCCGAGCCCGGACGGCACCGACGGCACCGGCCGGTCCACGCGGGCCACGGTGCTCGCCGTCTGCCGCCTCACCGCCCGGCACCGCGGCGCGATGGCCCTGGCCACCGTGCTGGCCCTGGCCGCCGCCGCGCTGGGGCTCGCGCAGCCGCTGCTGGCCAGGCGCGCGGTGGAGGCCAGCGGCGGGCAGCAGCCGCTCTGGCCGCCGCTGCTGATGCTCACCGCCCTGTTCGCCGCCGAGGCGGCCACCGGCGCCGTCGGCCGCTTCCTGCTGGAGCGGACGGGCGAAGGTGTCGTACGGCAGCTGCGCCACGACCTGGTGGGGCGGCTGCTGCGCCTGGAGATGCGGGAGTACGACCGGCAGCGCGTCGGCGACCTGATCGCGCGCGTCACCGCCGACACCACGCTGCTGCGCGAGATGGTCGCCCAGGCGCTGGTGAACCTGATCACCGGGACCCTGGTCTCCGTCGGCGCGCTGGCCCTGATGGCCTGGCTCGACCCCCTGCTGCTCCTGCTCGTCGTGGCCACCGTGGGCACCGCGGCGGCCGTGGTCACCCTGCTGCTCCAGGGCATCCGCAGCGCCGCCGAACGCACCCAGGAATCCGTCGGCGCCCTCGCCGCCGACCTGGAGCGCGCCCTGGGTGCCCTGCCCCTCGTCCGGGTGTACCGGGCCGAGCGGCGGGAGGCGGCCCGGATCGGCACCCGGGTGGACGGGGCCTGTGCCGCCGGGGTGCGCACCGCGGGATTCGCCGCGGTCATGAGCAGCGCGGTCGAACTGGCCGTGCAGGGCTCGTTCCTCCTGGTCCTCGTCGTCGGCGGACTGCGCGTGCACGGCCCGGGCCGCTCCCTGGGCGACCTGGTCGCCTTCCTCCTGTACGCCTCCTACCTCGTCGTACCGCTGTCCTCGGTGTTCCAGGCGGTCGGCCTGATCCAGCGGGGCATGGGTGCCCACCTGCGGGTCACGCAGACCCTGGGACTGCCGGTGGAGCCGGGCGACCCGCCCGCCGGACCCGGATGCCCGCCGGCCGCCCCCGGCGTACCCGCCCTGGCACTGCACGACGTCCACTTCGCCTACCGGCCCGGCCGGCCGGTGCTGCGCGGAGTCACCTTCACCGTGCCGCAGCGGGGCCAGGTCGCCCTCGTCGGCCTCTCCGGTGCGGGGAAGAGCACGGTGTTCGCGCTGGTCTCCCGGTTCTACGAGCCCGATGCCGGACTCCTCCGCTTCCACGGGCGCCCCGCCGCGGAACTGGGCCGCGCCGCCTGCCGGGCGCGGCTCGCGATCGTGGACCAGAGCAACCATGTGGTGGCGGGCACCCTGCGCGACAACATCGCCTACAGCCGCCCGGACGCCACGGACGACGAGGTGCGCCGGGCCGTCCGGCTGGCCCGCCTGGAGCAGGTGGCCGAGCGGCTGCCCGGCGGGCTGCACGGCGCCGTCGGCGAGCACGGCGGCCTGCTGTCCGGGGGTGAACGGCAGCGGGTCGCCCTGGCCCGGGCCCTGCTCGCCCGTCCCGCACTGCTGCTGCTGGACGAACCCACCTCCCACCTCGACGCCCTCAACGAGGCCGCGCTCACGGCCGCGCTGCGGGACGTCGCCCGGGAGTGCGCGGTCCTCGTCATCGCCCACCGGCTGTCCACGGTCCAGCACGCCGACCGGATCGTCGTCCTGGACGAGGGCCGGGTCACGGCGCAGGGACGTCACGAGGACCTGCTCGTCACCAGTTCCGTGTACCGGCGGCTGGCGACGGCACAGATGCTGCGGCCGGCGGGCGCGGACGGCTCCGATAATTCGCTGGCCCGCCCCTGAGTGCCTCCTCTAAAATCTCCGCCCTTGCCCGCCTCCTCTCGGAGTGCCGCCGTCCGGCCGGAAACCGGACGGCATCGTCGTAGCCCACGCAGCAGGCCCACCGGAGGCACCCCCTTGTCCACGCCCGCCCACGACCCCCTCGACGGTCCCCTCACCCGGGAGCGCGCCCACCTCGCCGCGTCCCGTGCCGCCCTGCGCGCCATGCGGGAGGACGTGGAGGCCCTGGACATCAGCGATGTCACGGCGAACTGGGTCAACGCCGCGGTGCTCGCCCGTCAGATCGACGACCGGATCAAGGCGCTGGCCGACCTCAGCGACACCCCGCTGTTCTTCGGCCGGCTCGACTACCTGCACGCACCGGGCGCGGAGCAGGCCGAGGGCGCCGAAGGGGAGCAGTTCTACATCGGGCGGCGGCATGTGCACGACGCCGACGGCGACCCGATGGTCATCGACTGGCGTGCGCCGGTCTCGCAGCCGTTCTACCGGGCGTCCAAGAAGGACCCCATGGACGTCGGGCTGCGCCGCCGCTTCGGTTACACCGGCGGTGAGCTGACCGCGTACGAGGACGAGCACCTCTCCGACCCGGCCGAGGCGGCGACCACCAGCAAGCTGCTCCAGCAGGAGATCGAACGGCCGCGCGTCGGCCCGATGCGGGACATCGTCGCCACCATCCAGCCGGAGCAGGACGAGATCGTCCGCAGCGGCCTCGGCGGCACGGTCTGCGTGCAGGGCGGCCCGGGCACCGGAAAGACCGCCGTCGGCCTGCACCGGGTCGCGTACCTCCTGTACGCCCACCGGGAGCGGCTCGCCCGCACCGGCACCCTGGTCATCGGGCCGAACCGATCCTTCCTGCACTACATCGAGCAGGTCCTGCCCGCGCTCGGCGAGCTGACCGTGCAGCAGGCCACCGTGGACGACCTGGTCGCGCACGTGGAGGTGCGCGGTACGGACGAGGCCGCCGCCGCGATCGTCAAGGGCGACGCCCGGATGGCCGAGGTCCTCAGGCGCGCCCTGTACTCCCACGTGACCCTGCCCACCGAGCCGGTGGTGGTCGTGCGCGGCTCCCGGCGCTGGCGGGTCCCGGCGTACGAACTGGAGGAGATCGTCCGGGAGTTGCTGGCCCGGGACATCCGCTACGGCGCCGCCCGCGAGGCCCTGCCGCAGCGGATCGCGCACGCGGTGCTGGTGCAGATGGAGCGGGCCGGGGAGGCGCCGGACGACCGGGTGCAGGACGCGGTGGCCCGCAACAGCGCGGTGAAGGCGGCCGTGAAGGCGGTGTGGCCGGCCGTCGACCCGGCCAAGCTGGTGCTGCGGCTGCTGACCGACGCGGAGTTCCTCGCCGAGCACGCCGGCGGTGTCCTGGACGAGGACGAGCAGAAGACGATCCTGTGGGCCAGGCCGGTGCGCAGCGTGAAGTCGGCCAAGTGGTCGGCGGCGGACGCCGTGCTGATCGACGAGGCGGCGGACCTGATCCAGCGCACGTCCTCGCTCGGTCATGTCGTCCTGGACGAGGCGCAGGACCTGTCCCCCATGCAGTACCGGGCCGTCGGCCGCCGCTGCACCACCGGCAGCGCGACCGTGCTGGGCGACCTCGCGCAGGGCACGACCCCCTGGGCGACCCGGAGTTGGGCGGAGGCCCTGAGTCATCTCGGCAAGCCGGAGGGGGCCGTCGAGGAGCTGACCGCCGGTTTCCGTGTGCCGACGGACGTCATCGCGTACGCCTCCCGGCTGCTGCCGCACATCGCGCCCGGCCTCACCCCGGTCGCCTCCGTCCGGGAGAACCCCGGCTTCTTCGAGGTCCGTACGACCACGGAGACGGCCGAAGTCGTCGCCGCGTGCGAGGAGTTGCTGCGCAACGAGGGCTCGACCGGCCTGATCGCGGCCGACGCCCGCGTCCCGGCTCTCGCCGAGGCCCTGGCGAAGGCCGGGATCTCCTGGCTCGCCCCCGGTGAGGAGACCACCCGCGAGACCCGGCTGACCCTGGTCCCGGCCTCGCTCGCCAAAGGTCTGGAGTACGACTACGTGGTGCTGGACGAGCCGCAGGCCGTGGTGGACGGCGAGCCGGACGAACGCACGGGCCTGCGACGCCTGTACGTGGCGCTGACCCGGGCGGTGTCCGGCCTGATCGTGACGCACACGGCCCCGCTGCCGCCGCAGCTCGCCGGGTAGGGTGCTGTGCCGTTCCGGCATGTCCCCGTGGAAAGGCCCCTGTTGAGCACGCCGTACCCGCCGCATCCGTTCCCGCAGCAGCAGCCGGGGCCGTACCCGTACCAGCAGCCGCCCGGCCCCGGCTGCGAGGTGTGCGGTGCGATGCCCGCCGCACCGGTGACGGTGCGCGGGCATCAGGGCATGGTCGTGATCATGCGGTTCCTGCGGCGCCAGGGCGTGCTGTGCCGCACCTGCGGGCTGGCCGTCGCCCGGAAGATGCAGGCGGACACCCTGGTGCGGGGCTGGTGGGGTGCGCTGTCGATGTTCATCACCCCGGTCACCCTGCTGCTCAACCTCGGCGCCCTGTCCCGCATCCGCAGGCTCCCGCCCCCGGCGACGGCCGCCTGGCGCCCGCCGCTGGACCCGGGCCGCCCGGTGCTGCGGCGGCCGGCCGGGCTGTTCGCCCTCATCCCGCTCGCCGGGCTCGCCGTGCTGCTGGTCGGCGTACCCGTGCTCGTGGTGATCGGCACGTCGTCCGAGCCGACCGGGGTGCACTACCACCACCGGCAGAACCGCGAGCCGCTCGCGGTCGGGGCGTGCGCGCACAACGACGGCGACTGGACCAACCAGGACCTCCGAAACGTCCCCTGTGGTTCCCCGGACGCCCAGTTCGAGATCACCGAGCCGAAGGACGGCTACTGCGCGGACGGCGACTACATGGCCCGCCTCGAGTACAGCGTGAACGGCAGGACCTCGCTGTGCCTGCACCCGGTGAAGAACTAGCCGGCCACCCCGTCCAGCGTCGTACGCCACTCGGCGACCGCGGCCGCCGAGACCGGGCCCCGCCAGCCGTCGGGGCGGGCCGCGCCGCCGATGTGGAAGGCCTCGATCCCGCCGGCCCTGAGCCGCGGGACGTGGTCGAGGCGCAGTCCGCCGCCGACCAGGATCTGCTGCTCGTACCCCGGCTCGCCGTCGTGGGCCGCCTCGGCGAGCAGGGTGGGCAGGCCGTCGTCCACGCCCGAGGCGGAGCCGGCGGTGAGGTAGGTGTCGAGGCCGGGCAGGTCGGCGAGCTGTTTGCGCAGGGCGTCCCGGTCGGCGGCCCGGTCGATCGCCCGGTGGAAGGTCCACCGGCAGCCGTCGAGCGCGCCGACGACCCGCTCCACCGCGGCCAGGTCGACGCCGCCGTCCTCGGCGAGGAAGCCGAGCACGAACTGGTCGGCGCCGGCCTGCCGCAGCTCGCCCGCCACGCCGACCAGCCGGTCCACGTCACCGGCGGCGAACCCGTCCGCGAGCCGGAGCATCACGCGCAGCTCGATGTCGACGGCGGCACGGATCGCGGCGACGGTGGCGGGGGCGGGGGTGAGCCCGTCGGCCGCCATCTCGGTGACCAGCTCCAGCCGGTCCGCGCCTCCCGCCTGGGCGGCGACCGCGTCCTCGACGTCGAGGGCGATCACCTCCAGGACCGCACGCTTGCTCATGGCACCCCATTCCTCGGCGTTCTCGGGCGACTACAGGTCTAGTCCAATTCAAGAGTACGCCGGAACCGGAGCGCCATGGTGTCGCCGGTCATCCGAAGATGTTCAGCTCCTGCTCCCGCACCCCCGCCAGCTCGTAGTCCGCCGCCGTCACCGGCCGCCCCGCGTACAGCCGTACGAGGGTGGGGGCGTCGCCGATGTACCGGGCGGGCGGACCGTCCGCGGCCGGCGCGCCGAGCCGCAGCGGCTCGTCCAGGTCGTCCAGGTCGGCGTGGAGCGGCACGTGCTCCCTCAGCCGGGTGGACCGCACCAGCAGGGCCAGCGCGTCCCGCAGTCCCGCCCCGGCGTACGCCCCCGGCTCCCCCAGCACCTCCCGCACGTCCCCGGCGTGCACCCACTCCCCGAGCGCGAGCAGGTCCAGCCGCCCGTCACCCCGGGCGATCACCGGCCCGGCCTCGGTCATCCCCCGCTCCAGCTCGTCCACGACCCGCGCGTTCGTCCAGTCGGCCCGCTCGGCGATGTCCCGCTCGTTCGACTCGGGCGAGAAGACGCCCTTCTCGAACCGGTTCTCCACCACCCGCGTCAGCGCGGCGGAGCAGTGCGCCAGCACATCCCGCACCGTCCACCCCGGACACGCGGCCGTCGGCAGCGCGAAGTCGGAGTCGGGCCGGGACCGCAGCAGCGGCACGAGGGCGTCACGCTCGACGGCCAGCAGCCGTCCGGGGAGTTCGGGATCGCGCACTTCCAGCGTGTCAGTCATGACGGCCACGCTAGGGGCGACCCGGGCGGGCCGTCACGCGGGAAACGGACGGACAGCCGCCCCGGGGAAGCAGCCGGCCGCCGCCCGGCGCGGAAGAATGGTCCCCATGGCCGACCTCGACGCCCTGCGCCTCCGCTTCGCCCGCGCCCTGGAAGCAGCCCGCGCCCCCGGCGGCCCCGACCCCGCCCCGTACGCCGACAACCTGCTCGCCCGCTGGCAGGAGCCGCAGCGCCGCTACCACACGCTGGCCCACCTCACCGCCGTACTCGACCACGTCGACACCCTGGAGGCGTACGCGGACGACCCGGACGTGGTCCGGCTGGCCGCCTGGTTCCACGACGCGGTCTACCTCCCCGAGCGGTCCGAGAACGAGGAGCGGTCCGCGCGGCTGGCCGAGCGCGCCCTGCCCGAGGCCGGGGTGCCGGACGCGAAGACGGCCGAGGTGGCCCGGCTGGTCCGGCTCACCGTCACGCACGACCCGGCCGACGACGACCGCGACGGCCAGGTGCTGTGCGACGCCGACCTCGCGATCCTGGCCGCGCCCCCGTCGGCGTACGCCGTGTACACCGCCGAGGTCCGCGAGGAGTACCACTTCGTCCCGAGCGACGCCTTCCGCCAGGGCCGTTCGGCGGTGCTGCGCCAACTCCTGGACCTGCCCCGCCTGTTCCGCACCCCGTACGGCCGGGAGCACTGGGAGGCCACCGCCCGCTACAACCTCGCGTCCGAGCTGGAAATGCTGTCGACCTGAGGGCCTCGCCCCCGTACTGTGCGCGCATGCGGACCATGAGCGGGGACCAGGTGGAGGCGGCCGTCGCGGGCTGCACGGCGGCACTGCGCGCGGGGCTGGACCGGGACTGGGAGGCCGTCGACGCCGCCGGCATGGAGTGGAGTTGCCGTACCACCGCCTTCCACATCGCCGAGGACTTCGTCGCGTACGCGAGCCGCCTCGCCGGCCGTGCCCAGGACCGCCTCCCGCTGGGCATCACCCTGCCCGAGGGCACCGACAACGCGGGCCTGCTCCAGGTGATCGAGGCGACCGGCGCCCTGCTGGCCGCCACCGTCCGCGCCACCCCGCCCGGCGTACGCGCCTTCCACCCCGCCCGCTTCGGCAGCGCCGACCGCGAGGGCTTCGCCGCGATGGGCGTCGCCGAGACGCTGCTGCACACCCACGACATCGCCCGCGGCCTCGGCCTGCCCTACGAACCCCCCGCCGACCTCGCCGAATCCGTCCTGACCTGGCTCTTCCCGCACGTCCAGCCCGGCCCCGCGCCCTGGCCGACCCTGCTGTGGGCGACCGGCCGCGGCGAGCTGCCCGGCCGCGCCCCGGTCACCGACTGGAGCTGGTACAACAACCTCGTCATCCCCGCCGGACGCGTCACCCTCACCGGCATCCGCCCGGCCGCCGCCGACGATCTGCGCCTGGGCGGCACGGGCGGCTTCGACTGGCTCGACGGCGGCCCGTACGAGGGCACCCGGGAGGCCTGCTCCCACCTGATGAAGGCGTACGAAGCCGGAGTCCACCGCCCCGAGTTCGGCGTCTTCGCCCTCGTACGGCCCGACGACGGCCGGGCGGTCGGCGGCATGGGCTTCCACGGCGCCCCGGACGACGAGCGCCGGGTGGAGATCGGCTACGACCTCGTCGCCGGCGCCCGCGGCAACGGCTACGCGACCGAGGCGCTGCGCACCCTGACCGAGTGGGCCCTGGCCCGGGACGACGTCGACACGGTCATCGCCACGATCGAACGCGACAACCTCCCCTCCCAGCGCGTGGTGGACCGGGCGGGCTTCACCCGGGCGACGGTGGAGGAGGAGCGCACCGCCCGCGACGCCTACGACCTGGACGCGGGGCTGCTGCTCTACGTGCGCCGCTGAGCCAGACCCTTGGGCCGGCGCAGTCCGGAGGACCGCAGCAGCCGGACCACCTCGCGGCTGCTGACCTCCACCGCCCCGGCCGCCACCGCGTCCGCGTACCGATGGGACGGGACGTCGTAGTGGTCGCTGTCGAAGGCCCGGCGGGGGACGCCCAACCCGGCGGCGAAGAGGTGGAGTTCGTCGTAGGAGACGTCGCTCACCAGGTGGGACCACAGGCGGCCGTGGCCCGGCCAGGTGGGCGGGTCGATGTAGAGGGTCACCGGCGCCTCACGAGGACGTCATCCCGCCGGTGGCCGAGGACAGGGAGCCGACGGAGGCGACCTTCACGCCCGCCTTGTGGCACACCCAGTGCGGGTCCGGGCCCAGTTCCGGTTCCACGTCCAGGGCGTGCGGGTCGCCGGAGCCGCACACCGGGCACAGCGGCCAGCGGCCGTACCGCTCCAGCAGGGCGTCCTGCACGTCCTGGGCGACCAGTCCGGCGACGAAGGCCATGCCGTCCGGCCACTGCTCGACCCACCAGCGCCGCTGCGCGATGGACTCCTCCACCAGCGACACCACGTCCGCCTCCGCGACCTGGCCCGCGACCAGGTCCGCGAGCACGAGGGCGCGGGCGGCGTGCAACGCCTGTTCCAGGGGGCTGATGGGGTCCATGCACCCCATTGTGCGCACTCTTGACCGCGACACCGAACCGAAAATATCTTTCATTCGTGACCCAGGACGTGAAGGAAAGTTTCGGCAGCCCGGGCGGGTCCCTCGCCGCCAAGGTGCGCACGCTCGCCCCGTCCATGACCCGGTCCATGCAGCGCGTCGCCGAGGCCGTCGCCGGCGACCCGGCCGGCTGCGCCGCGCTCACGGTCACCGGGCTCGCCGAACTCACCGGCACCAGCGAGGCCACGGTCGTCCGCACCGCCCGGCTGCTCGGCTACCCGGGCTACCGCGATCTGCGGCTCGCCCTCGCCGGGCTCGCCGCCCAGCAGCAGTCCGGCCGCGCGCCCGCGATCACCACCGACATCGCGGTGGACGACCCCATCGCCGACGTCGTCGCCAAGCTGGCCTACGAGGAGCAGCAGACCCTCGCCGACACCGCCGCCGGGCTCGACACCGTGCAGCTCGGCGCGGCCGTCACCGCCCTCGCGGGCGCCCGCCGCACCGATGTGTACGGCATAGGGGCGTCCGGGCTGGTCGCCCAGGACCTCACCCAGAAGCTGCTGCGGATAGGGCTCATAGCCCACGCGCACAGCGATCCGCATCTCGCGGTGACCAACGCCGTGCAGCTCCGTTCGGGTGACGTGGCGATCGCGATCACCCACTCGGGATCCACGGGGGACGTCATCGAGCCACTCCGGGTGGCCTTCGAGCACGGGGCGACCACGGTGGCCATCACCGGCAGGCCCGACTCGGCGGTCACCCAGTACGCCGACCTGGTGCTGACCACGTCGACCTCGCGGGAGACCGAGCTGCGGCCCGCCGCGATGTCCTCGCGGACGAGTCAGCTGCTGGTGGTGGACTGTCTGTTCGTGGGGGTGGCGCAGCGGACGTACGAGACCGCGGCGCCGGCGCTCGCCGCGTCCTACGAGGCGCTGGCCCACCGGCACCGGAGCGCTTCGCGGTAGACCCTAGGGATCACACATCCCCGTACTGGAGAGAGCCACCCCCCTCATGACCTCTCAGGACCTGCGCAGTCAGCTGGCTTCCCTGACCACCGAAGCCTTCCGGCCCGACCTCGCCGAGATCGATCAGCTGCCCACCCTGGACATCGCCCGTCTGATGAACGGTGAGGACGCGGGCGTGCCCCAAGCCGTCGAGAGGCGGCTCCCGGAGATCGCCGCCGCCATCGACGCCGTGGCCGAGCGGATGAGCCGCGGCGGTCGGCTCGTCTACGCCGGTGCCGGCACCGCCGGGCGACTGGGCGTGCTGGACGCCTCCGAGTGCCCGCCCACCTTCAACACCGACCCGGACCAGGTCGTCGGCCTCATCGCGGGCGGCCCCGCGGCCATGGTCACCTCCGTGGAGGGCGCGGAGGACTCCGGGGAACTGGCCCGCCGGGACCTGGACGCGCTCAAGCTCACCCCGGACGACAGCGTGGTCGGCGTCTCGGCGTCCGGTCGTACGCCCTACGCGGTCGGGGCCGTCGAGCACGCCCGTGCGCTCGGCGCGCTGACCGTCGGCCTGGCCTGCAACGAGCACAGCGCGCTGGCCGCCGCCGCCGAGCACGGCATCGAGGTCGTCGTCGGCCCGGAGCTGATCACCGGCTCCACCCGCCTCAAGGCCGGGACGGCCCAGAAGCTGGTCCTGAACATGCTGTCGACGATCACGATGATCCGGCTCGGCAAGACGTACGGGAACCTGATGGTCGACGTGCGCGCCTCCAACGCCAAGCTCCGCGCCCGCTCGCACCGGATCGTCTCCCTGGCCACGGGCGCGAGCGACGCCGAGATCGACAAGGCCCTCACCGAGACCGGCGGCGAGGTGAAACACGCGATCCTGGTCCTGCTCGCCGGCGTCGACGGCAAGACGGCCGCCCGCCTGCTGGAGGAGTCCGACGGCCACCTGCGCGCCGCACTGACCCACGCACCTCACTGACCCGCGCGCTTCGCCGGCGCCCGCCACACCAGCGTGTACCGCCAGAAGACCCGGCGCCGTAGCCGGGCGCCGGGCAGGAGGCGGCGGGCCGCGCGGGAGATCTCGGGGTAGGTCTCCCGTGGGTCCCGGGTGCGGGCCGTCATGGACGCGGGCCGCCGCGGGACCGGCCGGCCACGGTTCTTCGCCCACCCCACCATCGGGTTGAGCGCCACGGCCACCAGCCCGAGCGCGTGGTCCAGGACGCCCGACGCCCGCGCACAGCCGACGACGACCAGCGTGCCGCCGGGCGCGAGCCGCTCCCGGAGCCGCGTGAGGGTCTCGACGAGAGGGAGGTGGTGGAGCACGGCGACGCAGGTGATCACGTCGTACGGGCCGTCGGGGAGCGCGCGCGAGGCGTCGGCGACGGTGTAGGTGACGCAAGCGGAGGCGGGCGTCGTCTCCCTTGCCCGGCCGAGGATTTCGGCGTCGGCGTCCACCCCGAGCACCTCCCGGGCCCGCCGGGCCAGCAGCCGTACCAGGTCGCCGCTGCCGCAGCCGACGTCCAGCGCGGTACCGAAGCGGCGCGGCAACTGCCGTAACAGCCAGGGGTGGTAGTGGGCGTTGTGGTCCCAGGGGTGGGCCGCGTTGAAGCGGTGCAGCGCGTCGAGGAGGCGGGGCGTAAGGGTCGTCGTCACGGCTCCCACTCCACCAGACCCGTCCCGGGCCGTCCCAGCCCGGTGGGCCAGGGCACCATGGAGGGGAGGAGGCAGCGACCGATATGAACCACGCCCAGCTCACCGCCCTCGGACGGGCTCTTCGGGTGCTCGGGGAGCACGGGGAGGCACTGAGCGCCGACACGCCGGACGCACGGCTGCACGAGATCAAGGACGATCTGCGGCGGGCCCTCGACCTGCTGGACGACACCGTCGCCGCCGGTGCGCCCGCCACCCGGTGCCCCGAGCACCCGCAGGGCCCGGTGGACGAGAGCGCGCCCGATCTGTGCCTGCTGTGCGAGACCCGGCGCCGGGCCGCCCGCCGCTCGGAGTTCCAGGGCAGCAGGCCCCGTCCGGGCGAGCCGGCTCCCACCGCCCCGTCCCGGTACGGGGTGCGCGGTGACCGTCCGCAGCCGCAGCAGCGGTGGCTGCCGGAGCTGTGGAACGGCCAGGAGTGGCAGCTGTGCGGCACGCCGAGGCGGGACCGGCACGAGGCGGAGGCGTATCTCGCGGCCCAGCGGCGCGGCTCACGGCCCGCGATGGCCTACCGGCTCGTGCACGAGTTCACCGACTACGAGGTGCTGCGGGTGTGGGGCACGCCGGTACGGGTCGACATCGAGCCGCTGGGCAACCTGTAGCGGCGGGTCAGCTGAGGGTCTTGACGGCCGCCGCGTCGTACGGCTCCAGCTCGTCGAAGCGGTCGGCGAGCACCTTGGCCGCCCACTCCGGGTCCTGGAGCAGCGCGCGGCCGATGGCCACCATGTCGAACTCGTCGGCCTCCAGGCGGTCCAGGAGGTTGTCGATGCCCTGGACCGGGGAGCCCTCGCCCTGGAACGCGTTGATGAAGTCGCCGTCGAGGCCGACCGAGCCGACCGTGATGGTCTGCTTGCCGGTGAGCTTCTTGGTCCAGCCGGCCAGGTTCAGGTCGGAGCCGTCGAACTCCGGCAGCCAGTAGCGGCGGGTGGAGGCGTGGAAGACGTCGACACCGGCCGCGGCGAGCGGGGTGAGGATGGCCTCCAGCTCCTCGGGGGTCTCGGCGAGCCGGGCGGTGTAGTCCTGCTGCTTCCACTGCGAGTAGCGGAAGATGACCGGGAACTCGGGCGAGACCGCCTCGCGCACGGCGGCCACGATCTCGGCGGAGAACCTGGCACGGGCCACCGGGTCGCCACCGTAGGCGTCCGTACGACGGTTGGTGCCCGCCCACAGGAACTGGTCGAGCAGGTAGCCGTGGGCGCCGTGGATCTCCACGCCGTCGAAGCCGATGCGCTCGGCGGCGGCAGCGGCCTCGGCGAACGCGGCGATGACGTCGTCCACGTCCTTCTGGGTCATCTCCTTGCCGGTGGGCTCGGCGCCGGCGGTCTCGATGCCGGAGGGGCCCATGGCGGGGGCGTCCGGGAAGGGGGCGTCGCCCTGCTTGCGGACCATGCCGATGTGCCACAGCTGCGGGACGATCCGGCCGCCGGCCGCGTGCACGTCCTCGGCGACCTTCGCCCAGCCCGCCAGCTGCTCCTCGCCGTGGAAACGCGGGACGCGGTCGCTCTGACCGGCCGACTCGTGGCCCACGTAGGTGCCCTCGGTGACGATCAGGCCGACACCTGCGGCGGCGCGGCGGGCGTAGTACGAGCGCACGTCCTCACCCGGGATGCCGCCCGGGGAGAACATCCGGGTCATCGGCGCCATCACGATCCGGTTCGGGACGGTGAGGCCGTTCAGCGTGATCGGCCGGGAGAGGACGCGGGCCGCGCGGGAGGCGGGGGTCGTGGTGGTCACGTGGGGGCTCCTCGTTCGGGGGGCGGACGGGCAGGGCTACCGCCTGGTATGTGCGTGCGCATTGTTGCAGCACCTTAAGCAATACCGGAAGCCAGTCCCGCATTCCCGAACCGGGCGGGGGCGCCGTGTGATCCCGGACATAGGCCGCCGCCACCGGAGCGGGCCCCGCCTTCCCCGGCGACGGCGGGCGTACCTCCATCGCCGGGGAAGGCCTTACGTCGTCAAGGGGTGTAGCCGATCCACGCGTGCGCGGGGTCGGTGGAGTCGCAGGTCCACTGGGTCGCCTGGGCGCCGTCACCGACGCCGGCCCCGTAGATGGTCAGACACTTCCCGCTGTTGCCGTTGACCAGCATCGAGCCGCCGCCCGCGCCGGCGGCACGGGTCCACTGCTGGGCAGCGCTGCCGTTGCACGTCCACTGCACGGCGTTCGCGCCGTTGCCGGTGCTGCTGCCGTAGACCGTCAGACAGCGGTCGCTGAGGAAGCTGCGGATCTCCGAACCGTTCCAGTACCAGTTCTCGCCGCTGTGGCCGTTGCACTCCCACTGGACGACGTTCGCGCCGTTGTTGAGGCTGGCCCCGTACGGCGTCAGGCACCTGCCGCTGTTGACGTTCCGGAGCCGCACGGTGGTCAGGGCGCGGGCGGTGGGGTTGAAGTCGAACACCAGCCGCTGGGGGTTCGTCTGGTCGGCCTGCGCCACCTCGTTCACCCCGCGGATCCGGCCCGTGGAGGCGTCCCAGTCCAGGTTCTGCGCCATGTCCGGCACCTGGGTGAGCACGGACGGGGCGGTGTCGACCGCACCCTTGTGCACGCAGGCGGGCTCCCGGTAGCTGTTGTCGAAGGAGGACGGGCACGCGCCGCTGATGTAGAACGTCCCCCCGGTCTGGACGACACCCTGCATCTTCCACACCGGCGAGGACCAGGCCGCGTCGGCCGTGGCGTCACCGGGAGCGGTGCCGCTGTCGGCCTTGGGCAGCCCGGCGGCCGTGTCGAAGTCCCACCGGATGATCCGGGCACCGGAACCGTCGAGGAACTCGTTCGTCGTCAGCGCCGTGTGCTCGCGGTCGAAGCTGATGCCGTTCAGGCAGGGCTCGGTACCGCTGGCGACCGCGCACGTGTCTTTGGTGTCCGCCGTCGCGGTCGTCCGGTAGGTGTAGCGCACGGGCAGGACGTACGAGAACCCGTTCGGCTTGTCCGAGTCGTACTTCAGGTCGCCCAGGTCGAAGACGTCGAGGTAGCGCCCGTGGGCGACCAGCAGGCGGTTCTCGTACCAGACGACACCGTCGGCGTGGTTGCCGGACTGCGCCTGGACCGAGCCGTCGGTGCCGGGGACGACCAGGAGGACGTCGAAGTAGGTCGGGGTGGCCGTGTCGCGGTTGGTGAAACGGAGCTTGGCCAGGTCGTTCGACGTGCCGTGGTGCCAGGAGGTCACCTCCCACCGGTGGGAGTGCCAGACACCGTCGCTGGCGGCGGTGTGCGGGACGGAGAACCCCTGAGGGGCCCAGCCGTTGCTGCCGCTGTCGTCGCCCGCGTTGTTCCAGCAGTAGCCGTCGGCGTCGACGCCCGGGTTGAAGGGCGTCGGAAAACACAGCCCGGCCTTGCCGGAGGCGCCGGTGCCGGCCAGGTCCGTCAGGTCCCGGCCGGCGAGCGACGGGTTCGGTGTGTCGGGCTTGTCGATCGCGGTGCTGTAGTTCGCCACGGCCCGCATCGTGAGCCCTGACGTGCTGACGCCGGTTATCGCGGTCGCCGCGGACGCCGTACCGCTGCCCAGTCCCACGAGCGCACCGGCGAACAGCACCGCACCGGCCGCCGCCGAGGTGACCGAACGCAGGGTGCGCCGCCGGGGGCGGTGATCTTCTCTCGTCATCCGGCACATGTTAGGGAGGCGGCTCACCCGCGCCCAGAAGCCGGGCCTCCCGGTTCAACCGCCGCACCCGCTCCCGCAACACGTCACCCGGCGGCGCGGCCCCTACCGCCTCCGGCGGACAGTCCCACTCCCGCCCGCCACCTACCGGCCGCAGCTGCACGTACCCGCCGAGGTGCCCCATCACCTCGCCGATCCGCCCGGTCCGGACGTCGACGACGTACGCCCCGGTCACAGCCCCGCTCACCCCAGCCCCCTTTGTGCCGCACCCCGCAGGGCCGCGGCCAGCCGCGAGGCCACGCCCAGGTTGCAGCGCCCCAGGTCCACCAGGGCGTACGGCTCCTCATGCGCCGCCGACACGGGATCGACCCGGAGCGAGGGCAGGCTGATGCCGACGCCGTACAGGGCGGCACGCAGTTCTTCCACGGCCTTCTCGGTCTCGTCCACCCGGTTCAACCTCCACGGTGAGTTCTCGATTCGTCACACAGGGTGTCGGGGTGCGGTCTAGCCTGGCCAGATACGACGCCCCAACAAGCTGTGCTGGTGAACCGGGAGTTGCTCATGCCTGGACCCAAGGACCTCGACCCGTCGTCGTCGCCCCGTGCGCTGCTGGGAGCGGAGCTGCGTCACGCGAGAGAGAAGGCCGGCCTGAGCCAGGAGGAACTGGGCCAACGGCTGTTCGTGAGCGGATCGTTCATCGGACAGCTGGAGGCGGGGACCCGGCGGATGCAGCCGGAGATGGCCCGGGTGTTGGATGAGGTGTTGGGGACGGGGGACTTCTTCACGCGGAACTGCACGGCGGCGGCCAAGTCGAAATATCCGGAGCACTTCGCGGAGGCGGCGGAGGCCGAGGCTCAAGCGACGGCGATCAGGCAGTACGCGTCGCTGCTCATCCCGGGACTGCTCCAGACGCCCGCTTACGCACGGGCCGTGTGCCGGGCTTACCAGCCCACGGCACCCGAGAACGAGATCGACAAGCTGGTGACCGCTCGCATAGAGCGCGCCCAGATCCTCGACCATCCAACAGACCCTTTGTTGTGGTCGGTGATCGATGAGGCTGCGCTGCGGCGGGTGACGGGTGGGCCCGACGTGATGGCAGAGGCTCTGCGCCATATCGCCGACCTGGCCCGCCGGGGGCGTGCCATCGTGCAGGTGCTGCCGTTCGGGGCGGGGGCGCACGCGGCGATGGAGGGCTCCATCAAGCTGATGGACTTCGAGGACGCCCCTCCGCTGGTGTACTTCGAGGGGGTGGGTACCGGACGGCTGGAGGACGACCCGGCCATCGTCAGGCACCAGCGGTTCACGTACGAACTCCTCACGGCGTGCGCACTCTCGCTGGAGAAGTCCCTGGTCCTCATCGAGACGATGGCGCAGGATTACGCACATGAGGACCATCCCTGAGCACCTGCTGGACACGGCCACCTGGCGCAAGTCCAGCTATAGCGGTGGTGACGGCGGCGATTGCCTGGAAGTCGCCCGCTGGCGCAAGTCGACCTACAGCGGCGGCAGCGGCGGCGATTGCCTGGAAGTCGCCGACGGCCACCCCGCCCTCGTCCCCGTACGCGACTCCAAGGTCCCCCACGGCCCGAAGCTCGTGTTCCGGGCCGAGGCCTGGGCCGCCTTCACCTCTTCCTTCAAGTGACCGTTGGGCCGCGGCCCGAAAGAGCAGTGGCCCACCCCGGCACCGGGCCCCTGGGTCGGCCGAACACACCCGGTCGGCAAGGGCGCGCGGTCGCGCCTCGCCAGCACGCCGGGGCGGCTTCGCGGCTTCCCCTGGGACTCATGGGCCTCACTGACCCTGCTCTAGGCGGTGATTGGCAGATTTGTGCCACGGTCCGCAGCAAAGGTGCAGGTCAGGGGGACGGGTGACCGGCGGAGGTGGCCCAAATCCGCCAATCACTGCCTTCGTGTGACCTAAGGGGCTGGTGGGAAACCGCAGCAGACCCCAGCGGACCCAGTGTGCAACTCCTGCCCCGCGGCAGCCCCAGCCCACAACCGCAGCGCGCCCCCAAGCCCGCAGCCACAAGCCGCCCCGGCCGCATCCCCACCGCGCCCGGCCGCTCCCACCCAGCCCCCCGGCCCACGCCCCACCCCTCGCCCCACCGGCCGCAAGCCGCTATGCCGACCCGGCGTGCAGGCGAGACGCGACCGCGCACCCCACCCACCCACCGCTCGCCGCCAAACCCACCCGGCGTGCTGGCGAGGCGCGGGCGCGCACGCCCCACCGGGCGGAAGCCGCTGAGCAGACCCGGCGTCCATGCGAGGTGCGAGCGCGTGCCCTCGCCGACGGTGCGCAGCCAGCCCACCCAAGGGCCCGGTGCCGGGCTGGGCAACCGGCTTTCCGGGCCGCTCGCTCGCTTCTTGCCCGGGCTGGAGCGAGGTGTGTCAAGGGTGGGCCGGAGGCCCATCGGCGAAGCCGACGCGCAGCGCCCTTGACTCGCCTCGCGGAAGCCCGACACTGGCCGAGAAGCGGGCGGCCCCAACAGCCACGTACCAACTCCCGGGGCTCAAGTCCCCAGCTCCGAGCGCCCTTTACAAGGAACGGGTGTGGGTCCCAACCCACCCACCCACCCCGCGAGTTGACTTCACGCGTTCGACTTGTGACGCACTGTCACGACGCTCTAGCGTGCCCGCATAACGAACAGCCCCCGCCCGGTGCGGCAACACCTGCGGGGGCTTGACCGACGAGACCGGAACGGCCCCGATCCCATGGCTGAAGCCAAGCTTAGTGCCGCCTCCCTCCCCGCGCACGCGTCCCCGCACCCCATGTCCAATCCGGGTTACGGCAAGCGCTCCGCGCCCGACCGACTTCCGCGCACGAAGCACGACTTCACGCATCTCCCGCCCCGCGAAGCCGCCATCGCCGCCTACATCGACCGGCTCCCGAACGGCGCCGACATCTCGGTGAAAACGCTGGCCAAACACCTCCCCTACGGCCAGTGCGCCCTCCGCACCGCCCTCAACCGCCTCCAGCAGGCCGGGCACTTGAGGCGGGGACGGGAGCGGCTGGAGACGAAGACAGGCGGCTCGCGCTGGATCACCCGATCGTGGTGGTCTCGTACGGCACGTGACGACAGCTGGTGGGCGAGGTTCACCCGGGGCGACGTACCGGAACCGGAGCCGCCGCCGGGGGCGCCGGGCGAGCGCGCCCGTCCCACCCGCTCCCGCGCCCACATCCTGCTCGCCGCGCTGGGGCGTACGGCCCCGGTGCTGTCCCTCTCCGCCGCCGACTGCACCGCCCTCGCCCCGCTGCTGACGGAGTGGTTCGTGCGCGGTGCCACCGACGAGGGCGTGATCCGCACGCTGACCGAGGGCCTGCCCGCCTCCGTCCACCACCCCGCCGCCCTGGTCCGCCACCGCCTCACCGCCAAACTCCCCCCCGGAACCGGAACCGGAACCCGTCCCCCGCCCACCCCGCCGCGTCCTGGAGTGCGCGGAATGCGGCGTGCCGGGGCGGCCGGAGGCGCTGCCGGGGGGCGTGTGCAGACGGTGCCGGGGTGAACGCGCCCCCGCCCACCCCCATACGCCCCTGCCAGCCCCCGCAGTCCACGCCCGCGCGGGTGAGATCCGGGCTGCGATGTCTCTGAGGCGACAAGAGAGGACACCCGTGTGACCGCACCTACGGTCCGACGACACCACTCCGGGGCACGATGGAGGGGAGGAGGCGACGCCATGACCCCCAGCACCGCCCAGCGCCCGCAGATGTCCGTCGAGGACTTCGAGGAGCTCGCCCGCAGGGCACCGGAGAACGTACAGCTCGAACTCATCAACGGACGGCTGTACGTCAAGGGCGACCGTATCTCGCCCGAGGACTTCGAGGAGCTCGCCCGTCAGGCACCCGAGGGCGTCAAGCTCGAACTCATCGACGGAAAGCTAGAGGTCAAGCCGTTGCCGGACCAGCGTCACCGGGCCATCGTCGTATGGCTCAGCCGGCTGTTCATGCAGCGACGTCCCGACCTGGCTCTGTACCCCGAACAGGGACTCAAGGTCGGGGCCTACCGCAAGGGGCACGCCTGCGCTGACGGTGCGCTGGCACCCTTCGATCACTTCATCGCCCAGGAAGGAGACTGGGCGGACCCCGACGGCGTCCTCATGGTCGTGGAAGTCACCTCTCGCGACCGCGACACCGACCGACGCGACCGCATCGACAAGGTCCGTGGCTACGCCGAAGCCGGCATCCCCGTCTACCTGCTGATCGATCGGGACGTCGACGAGCTGGTCGTACACAGCAACCCCGTGGGCGGTGTCTATCAGCAGCGCCCCTCGTACCCGTACGGCGCCACCGTCCAGCTTCCTCCGCCCGTGAGCATCGACCTCGACACCGAGAAACTCAAGGACTACGCCGACTGAGCCACCCGGAAACGCCCGAAGGCGGCACCCCCAGCCAGAAGCTGGACGTACCGCCCTCGGTCCGTAGGACAGGCGATCAACCCTCAGGTCGATCAGAAGTCCATGTCACCGCCCGGCATGCCGCCGCCGGCCGGCGCGGCGGCCTTCTCCGGCTTGTCGGCGATGACGGCCTCGGTGGTGAGGAACAGCGCGGCGATGGAGGCGGCGTTCTGCAGCGCGGAACGGGTCACCTTCGCCGGGTCGATGATGCCCTCGGCGACCAGGTCGACGTACTCGCCGGTCGCGGCGTTCAGGCCGTGGCCCGGGGTGAGGTTGCGGACCTTCTCCACCACGACGCCGCCCTCGAGGCCGGCGTTGACGGCGATCTGCTTCAGCGGGGCCTCCAGGGCGATGCGCACGGCGTTGGCGCCGGTCGCCTCGTCACCCTCCAGCTCCAGCTTCTCGAAGACCTGGGAGGCCTGCAGCAGGGCCACGCCACCACCGGCGACGATGCCCTCCTCGACGGCCGCCTTCGCGTTGCGGACGGCGTCCTCGATGCGGTGCTTGCGCTCCTTCAGCTCGACCTCGGTCGCGGCACCGGCCTTGATGACGGCCACGCCGCCCGCGAGCTTGGCCAGGCGCTCCTGGAGCTTCTCGCGGTCGTAGTCGGAGTCGCTGTTCTCGATCTCGGCGCGGATCTGGTTCACGCGGCCGTTGACCTGCTCGGAGGAGCCGGCACCGTCGACGATGGTGGTCTCGTCCTTGGTGATGACGACCTTGCGGGCGCGGCCCAGGAGGTCCAGGGTCGCGTTCTCCAGCTTGAGGCCGACCTCCTCGGAGATGACCTCGCCGCCCGTGAGGATGGCGATGTCGCCGAGCATGGCCTTGCGGCGGTCGCCGAAGCCCGGGGCCTTGACGGCGACGGACTTGAAGGTGCCGCGGATCTTGTTGACGACCAGGGTCGACAGGGCCTCGCCCTCGACGTCCTCGGCGATGATCAGCAGCGGCTTGCCCGACTGCATGACCTTCTCCAGGAGCGGGAGCAGGTCCTTGACCGAGGAGATCTTGGAGTTGGCGATGAGGATGTACGGGTCCTCGAGCACCGCCTCCATGCGCTCCATGTCGGTCGCGAAGTAGGCGGAGATGTAGCCCTTGTCGAAGCGCATGCCCTCGGTGAGCTCGAGCTCCAGGCCGAAGGTGTTGCTCTCCTCGACGGTGATGACGCCTTCCTTGCCGACCTTGTCCATGGCCTCGGCGATCAGCTCGCCGATCTGGGTGTCGGCGGCGGAGATGGACGCGGTGGAGGCGATCTGCTCCTTGGTCTCGACGTCCTTCGCCTGCTCCAGCAGGGCGGCGGAGACGGCCTCGACGGCCTTCTCGATGCCGCGCTTCAGGGCCATCGGGTTGGCGCCGGCGGCGACGTTGCGCAGGCCTTCCTTGACCAGGGCCTGGGCGAGCACGGTCGCGGTGGTCGTACCGTCACCGGCGACGTCGTCCGTCTTCTTGGCGACTTCCTTGACCAGCTCGGCGCCGATCTTCTCGTACGGGTCCTCGAGCTCGATCTCCTTGGCGATGGAGACACCATCGTTGGTGATCGTGGGGGCGCCCCACTTCTTCTCGAGGACGACGTTGCGGCCCTTGGGGCCGAGCGTCACCTTCACGGCGTCCGCGAGCTGGTTCATGCCGCGCTCGAGGCCGCGCCGCGCCTCCTCGTCGAACGCGATGATCTTGGCCATGTGAAGTGGTCCCTCCAGGACTGGGGGTGATTCCTTCGGACCGCGCCCGCGCCCGCGACGGACGGCTCGCCGGCCTCGTGGTTCCTTGCCCCACCTGGCCCGCGGGCCTCACCGACCCGGTCCTTCACTGTCACTCTCACCTTCAGAGTGCTAACGCCAATGATTAGCACTCGGCATGGTCGAGTGCAAGCGCCTAGGGGGGTACGGCGCCCCCGTCAGCCGCCCGCGAACAGAGGCGTCCGGGGACGGCGAAGGGCCCGCACCCTCTGCGAGGTGCGGGCCCTTCGTACAAGAAACGTTCAGGCGGTGACGCGAACCATGTCGGCCTGCGGGCCCTTCTGGCCCTGCGAGATCTCGAACTCGACCCGCTGGCCCTCTTCCAGGGTGCGGTAGCCGTCCATCTGAATCGCGCTGTAGTGGACGAAGACGTCCGCACCACCGTCGACCGCGATGAAGCCGTACCCCTTCTCCGCGTTGAACCACTTGACGGTGCCCTGAGCCATGCCTAACTCCCCTATTACTGGCCCTTGCACAGATCCACACTTCGCGGACCCGGGTCAGACCTCACCCCCCATTGGTCGGGGGCGTGCGCCGGAACGCGTCGACCGCGGCTGAATGTATCTGTCCAACTGCCGTCTGCAACAGGTCAATCGGACGAGAATTCTGGACGCGAGCGGTCCGGAATCTGGGGAGAATTCACCCGAATTCGGGGCAAGTCGGGCCCCATAAAAGCCGCAAAAGCCACAGAGAACCCCCACACTTTGGCTACTTCTTGTCGGGGCGCGCGGCATGTTTCCAGGGCCCGTGACTCGAAGGTCCAGCCCGTGTTCCCCAACTCTACCGCGCTCAATCACACAGAATTGCCCCCTCCGCTTCTCTCACGGAGGGGGCAATCCGATGAACAGCCGGTAATCGGCGTTACCGACGGTAATGAGCGGACATATGGACGGGCTCAGCCGCCCGCGACCGCCGGAATGATCGACACGCCGGCGCCGTCGGGCGTCGCCGTCTCCAGGCCCTGCTCGAAACGGACGTCGTCGTCGTTGACGTACACGTTCACGAACCGGCGCAGCTTGCCCTGGTCGTCCAGCACGCGCGCGGCGATGCCCGTGTGGTTCTTCTCCAGGTCGGCGATGACCTCGGCGAGCGTCGCGCCCTCGGCGGCGACCTCGGCCTGCCCGCCGGTGTAGGTGCGCAGGATGGTGGGGATGCGAACGGTCACGCTCATGCGGTGAGACCTCCGGTCGGGTTCACGGGTACGGCGGGGCAGCGCCCCAGGGGCTCGGGGCTGTGGTGAGTGTGCGGCTGCCGCCGCGCGGGCGCGACCGGCCACCACCGGTACGCGGGCCCGGTTCGGCCTTCCGGCGGAGCGCCTGTCATGCGAGGCCGGCCTCTCGGAAGGAGTCCAGGGTCGGGCGGATGGTGGCGGTGAGGCCGGTCCCGGCCACCGCGTCCAGGGTCTTCAGGCCGTCGCCGGTGTTGAGGACGACCGTAGTCTTCGCCGGGTCCAGCAGGCCCTCCTTGAGCAGCTTGCGGGTGACGCCGACGGTCACGCCGCCGGCGGTCTCCGCGAAGATGCCCTCCGTGCGGGCCAGCAGCTTGATGGCGTCCACGACCTCCTCGTCCGTCACGTCCTCCACGGCACCGCCGGTGCGGCGGGCGATGTCCAGGACGTACGGACCGTCGGCCGGGTTGCCGATGGCCAGGGACTTGGCGATGGTGTTCGGCTTCTGCGGGCGGACCACGTCGTGGCCGGCCTTGAAGGCGGTCGACACCGGGGAGCAGCCCTCGGCCTGCGCCCCGAAGATCTTGTACGGCTTGTCCTCGACCAGGCCGAGCTTGATCAGCTCCTGCAGACCCTTGTCGATCTTGGTGAGCTGGGAGCCGGAAGCGATCGGGACCACGATCTGGTCCGGGAGCCGCCAGCCGAGCTGCTCGCAGATCTCGTACGCCAGGGTCTTGGAGCCCTCCGCGTAGTACGGCCGCAGGTTGACGTTGACGAAGCCCCAGCCCTCGCCGGCCGGGTCGCCGATCAGTTCGGAGCAGAAGCGGTTGACGTCGTCGTAGTTGCCCTCGATGCCGACCAGCTCGCCGCCGTAGACCGCGGCCATGACGACCTTGCCCTGCTCCAGGTCGTGCGGGATGAACACGCAGGACCGGAAGCCGGCCCGGGCGGCGGCGGCGCCGACGGCACCGGCCAGGTTGCCGGTGGAGGAGCAGGAGAGGGTGGTGAAGCCGAAGGCGCGGGCGGCCTCCAGGGCCTGGGCGACGACCCGGTCCTTGAAGGAGTGGGTCGGGTTGCCGGAGTCGTCCTTCACGTACAGCCCGCCGGTCACGCCCAGCTCGCCCGCCAGGTTGTCGGCCTTGACGAGCTTGGTCCAGCCGGGGTTCAGGTTGGGCTTGTCGGCGACGTCCGCGGGCACCGGCAGCAGCGGCGCGTACCGCCAGATGTTCGCGGGACCGGCCTCGATGCGACGGCGCAGTTCCTCGGTGTCGTAGGCGGAGAAGTCGTAGGCGATCTCGAGTGGGCCGAAGCACTCCTCGCAGGCGAAGACCGGGCCGAGCGGCACGCGGTGACCGCACTCGCGACAGCTCAGTGCCGCGGCGGGGCCGAGGTCGACGGTGGATTCGCTGGAGGTGGCAACTGTCTGCACAGCCATGTGAGGCGAGGCCCTTTCTCCTCATCTTCCTCACGACGCATCTCGCCGTGAGACGGATTTGGCACCTTCCCTAGCCGGGAGCCTCGCTTGGAAGACGAGAATCGGCTGGAGGGTTGCCGGGGCTTCATCGGGCCGTGTCCCTCTGCCCCTCTGGATGAGCGGTATGCGGTTGTGGACGCCGGTCGACCCCCGACATGCGATGGTCATCGGCGTTGTTCAAGACTGTAACCGAAGGCCAGGACAGTTGAGATAGTCGTCCGAACCGCGAGATGGATCACACGGTGACGTGTGGTCGTGACAGTGAGGAGCCGCCGACCGTGCTGGAAGAAGTCGAGCGCTGGCTGAGCACCCGCTCCTGGTCCGTGGCCGACCGCCCGCTGCACCAGGTCCTGGCCGCCAAGCAGCGCACGGGCCAGACGATCAGCGTCGTCCTGCCCGCCCTCAACGAGGAGGAGACCGTCGGCGACATCGTCGCGGTCATCCGGCACGACCTCGTGGAGCAGGCGCCGCTCGTCGACGAGATCGTGGTCGTCGACTCCGGCTCCACCGACCGCACGGCCCAGGTCGCCGCGCGCGCCGGCGCCCGGGTCGTCCACCGCGACGACATCCTGCCCCGCATCCCGGCCGTCCCCGGCAAGGGTGAGGTGCTGTGGCGCTCGCTGCTGGTGACCAGCGGGGACATCGTCTGTTTCATCGACGCGGACCTGAAGGAGTTCTCCTCCGACTTCGTCACCGGGATCGTCGGCCCGCTGCTGACCGACCCGGACGTCGACCTGGTCAAGGGCATGTACGACCGCCCGCTCGCCGGCAGTGCGGGGCAGGGCGGCCGGGTCACCGAACTCATGGCCCGCCCGCTGCTGAACATGCACTGGCCGCAGCTGGCCGGGTTCGTGCAGCCGCTGGGCGGCGAGTACGCGGCCCGCCGCTCCCTGCTGGAGCAGCTGCCGTTCCCCGTCGGCTACGGCGTGGAGCTGGGCATGCTGGTGGACGCGCTGCACCTGGTGGGCCTGGACGCGCTGGCCCAGGTCGACGTGGGCGTGCGCAAGCACCGGCACCAGGACGGGCAGGCGCTCGGCCGGATGGCGGCGGCGATCTACCGCACGGCCCAGCTGCGGCTCGCACGCGGGCACCTCGTCCGGCCCTCCCTCACCCAGTTCGAGCGGGGCGAGGACGGGTTCGAGCCACGCACCTACTCGGTGGACACCGAGGAACGGCCGCCCATGGTGGAGATCGCGGAGTACGCCGAGCGGAAGGTGGCGTGAACAGGCCGTATACGGTCGCCCCGCCGGGCGGGCGGCACGTTTGAGTGTTTCCGGGCCGGGCTAGGTTGAGGCGTATGGCTTCCACGCGTGGTGCTGTCGACAAGGCTCAGGTGCTGGTCGCGTCGAATCGCGGCCCGGTCTCCTATCAGGTGGGCGAGGACGGTGCGCTGCACGCCAGGCGAGGCGGCGGCGGACTGGTCTCGGGACTGTCCGCCATCGGGTCGGACGCCGGCTCGGTGTGGGTGTGCGCCGCGCTCGGCGACGGCGACCGGGCGGCGGTGCGGCGCGCCGATGGCGGGCTGCTGCCGGCCGAGGACACCGGCGGGCAGCGGGTGCGGATGCTCGACATCGACGCGACCGTGCACGCCGAGGCGTACAACGGGATCGCCAACTCGGTGCTGTGGTTCGTCCACCACATGCTGTACCAGACCCCGCTGGAGCCGGTCTTCGACGCGGAGTTCCGGCGGCAGTGGGGGTCGTACGAGGCGTACAACCGGGCGTTCGCCGAGGCGCTGGCCGAGGAGGCGGCCGAGGGCGCGGCGGTGCTGATCCAGGACTACCACCTGGCCCTCGCCCCCCGGATGCT
This sequence comes from Streptomyces sp. NPDC028928, assembly GCF_055564915.1. Taxonomy (NCBI): domain Bacteria; kingdom Bacillati; phylum Actinomycetota; class Actinomycetes; order Kitasatosporales; family Streptomycetaceae; genus Streptomyces; species Streptomyces sp. NPDC028928. Next base: position 120,863 of record NZ_JBVHVI010000003.1, on the reverse strand, counting down.
CCGCCGGCTCCGTCCCGACCTGCGCATCGGCCACTTCTCGCACACCCCGTGGGCACCGCCGGACTACTTCCGTGTGCTGCCCGACGACATCGCGGCCGAGCTGCTCGGCGGGATCCTCGGCGCGGACCGGGCGGCGTTCCTCACCCGGCGGTGGGCGGACGCGTTCACCGACTGCTGTCACGCGGTGCTCGGGCCCGGCATCCCGTCCGGCACCCGGATCGGGGTGCACGGGCTCGGCGCGGACGCCGACTTCCTGCGCGAGCGGGCGCACCGGCCGGACGTGGACGAGCGGATGGCGGCGCTGCGGGAGGAGATCGGGGAGGGCCGCCGGACGATCGTCCGGGTGGACCGCACCGAGCTGTCCAAGAACATCGTGCGCGGGCTGCTGGCGTACGAGCAGCTGCTGGAGGACCACCCCGAGTGGCGGGAGAAGGTCGTCCACGTGGCCTTCGCCTACCCGTCCCGGCAGGACCTCGCCGTGTACCGCGAGTACACCGCCGAGGTGCGACGGGTCGCGGACGAGATCAACGAGCGGTACGGCACGGCGGGCTGGACGCCCGTCGTGCTGCACGTGAAGGACGACTTCGCCCGCTCCCTGGCCGCGTACCGGCTGGCCGACGTGGCGCTGGTGAACCCCATCCGCGACGGCATGAACCTGGTCGCCAAGGAGGTCCCGGTCGTCTCCGACGCGGGCTGCGCGCTGGTGCTGTCGCGGGAGGCGGGGGCGTACGAGGAGCTGGGCGAGGACGCGTTCACGGTGAACCCGTACGACATCGCGGGGACGGCGCGGGCCCTGCACGAGGCGCTGACCCTGCCGGCCGGCGAACGGGCGGAACGCTCGAAGCGGCTGGCGGCCGCGGCGACCGCGCTGCCGCCGGCGCGGTGGTTCCTGGACCAGCTGGACGCGCTGACCGATCAGCCGAGCTGAGCGGTCAGCCGAGCTGAGCGGCCAGCGTCCTGAGCAGCTCCACGACCCCCTCCGGGCCGTTCACCACCAGGTCGGCGCGTTCCGCCAGTTCGGTGACCTCGGTGCTGCCGCTGCAGACCAGCAGGCCGGGGGTGCCGTCGGCGCGGAGTTCCTCGACGGCGGCGAAGGCGGGCAGGTCGCCGAGGTCGTCGCCGGCGTAGACGACGCAGCCGGCCTGGAGGGTGCGGGCGTGGTCGAGGAGGGCCACGCCCTTGTCCATCCCGGGCGGGCGCAGCTCCAGGACCATGCGGCCGGGCTCCACGATCAGGCCGTGCCGGCCGGCGAGGTCGGCGAGGGGGGCGCGCAGGGCCTCGAACGCGGCCTGCGGGTCGGCGGCGCGGCGGGTGTGCACCGCGAGCGCCCGGCCCTTCTCCTCGATCCAGGTGCCCTCGCCGGCGCCGGCGCGCCGGAGCAGTCCGGGCAGCTCGGCGCGGACGGCGGCGACGCCGGGGTGCGGGGGCGGCGCGGTGACGGTGCCGGTGGCCGCGTCCCAGCGTTCGGCGCCGTAGTGGCCGAGGACGGTGAGGTGCTCCAGGCCGGGGACGCCGGCGAAGCCGCCGTAGCGGACCGCGACCTCGGGCGGGCGGCCGGTGATCACGGCGACGGAGGCCACCTCGGGCGCGAGCGCGGCCAGCGCGGGTACGGCGCCGGGGTGCGCGCGGGCCTGCTCGGGGTCGGCGACGATCGGGGCGAGCGTGCCGTCGAAGTCGAGACCTACGAGGGCGGTGCGGGGCTTGGCCAGCAGTGCGGCGAGTCCGTCCCGGCCGGCTCGGGTGCGCGGGGTCGGCAGCGGGTGCCGGGGGTCCGTGGTGTGGGTGCCCATACGGCGACCCTATCCACGAGGCACCCGGTCCACTCCTCAGCGCTCGGCGCGGCGGGCCTCTCTCATGCGGCGGAGGCGGTTGACCGTGACCGGGTCGTGGGCCAGGGCCCGCTCGTCGTCCAGCAGGGCGTTGAGGAGCTGGTAGTAGCGGACGGGGGACAGGTCGAGTTCCTCGCGGATGGCCCGTTCCTTCGCGCCGGGGCCGGGGAAGGCCCGGCGCTCCAGCGCAAGGATCGCTTTTTCGCGGGTGCCCAGTTCCATGCCCGCCACCGTAGCGGCGGGCACGGACAACGGGCCTAGGGGGTTTCCCCCTAGTTCGCGTTGCTGCTGTCGGCCGCCGTGGCCGCCGACTGCAGGCGGGTCAGCACGCCGGCGGGGCTGCCGCCGGGGGCGACGGCCTGGCCGATGTCCTGCTTGACGGAGGCGCTGACCGCCGCCCAGGAGGTCTTGCCGACGGGGTACAGCTCGGAGGTGGGCAGCTGCTCCAGGAAGGGGTGCAGGGCCTTGTCGGTGGACGCGTTCGACGCGGCCATCGTGTTGGAGGCGGAGCCGGTGACCGGCAGCAGCCCGTACGTGCGGGAGAAGTCGAGGACGTTCTTCTCGGTGTAGACGAAGTCGAGGAAGTCGCCGATCTGGTCGGCGTGCCCGTTCTGCTTGAAGCCCATCATCCAGTCGGCGACGCCCATGGACGCCCTGGCCTTGCCGGTGCGGCCCGGCATCGGCACCATGCCGAACTTCACGCCCTTCTTGGACGCCTGCTGGATCAGGGTGGGGTGCCCGTTGAGCATGCCGACCTGGCCGTCGGCGAACGCGGCGAAGGCGTCCGCGCGGTTGAGCTTGCCGGGTGCGACCGGGCCGGTCAGGCCCTTGCCGACCAGCTCGTCCTTGAGCCAGGTGAAGGTCTCCACGTTCGCCGCGGAGTCGATGGTGTAGGTGCCGATCTCGTCGGTGTAGCCGCTGCCGCCGCCGAGCAGCCACTGCATGGTCTCCGCCTGGGCCTCCTCGGGCCCGAGCGGCAGGGCGTACGGGTACTTCACGCCCTTGTCCTTGAGCGCCTTCGCGTCGGCGGCGAGGTCGTCCCAGCTGGCGGGCGGGGTGATGCCGGCCTTGGCGAACAGGGTCTTGTTGTAGAAGAGCACGCGGGTGGAGGCGGCGAAGGGGATGCCGTACTGCGTGTGCTTCCACTCGCCGGCGTCGGAGAGCTGGGAGAGGAAGTCGGCCTGGGTGCGGATGGAGAGCAGGTCCGAGGCCGGGTAGAGCTTGCCCGCGGCGGCGTAGTCGGCGTAGGCGCCGATCTGGGCCATGTCGGGGGCGTGGCCGGCGTCGACCATCTCCTTGACCTTGCGGTCGACGTCGTTCCAGGAGTAGACGCTGACCTCGACCTTCACGCCCGAGTGCTGCTTCTCGTACTCCTTGACCAGGGCGTCCCAGTACTTCTTGGAGCTGTTCGCGGCCGAGTCGCCGTAGTCGGCCGCGACCAGTCTGAGGGTCACGTCGGAGGAGCCCGTGCTCCCGCAGCCGCCGAGGACCGCCGTCATGCCCAGTGCGGACACCACCGCGATCGTTCCTGCCGTACGCCGACGCACGCTCAAAGCCCCAACCCTGCTGTCTGACCGTTCAATATGTGGACACATAAGGTCTACACCACGTGAGTGGACTAGACCTCTCCCGGGTAGGAGGGTCACACTAGGCCCCGTGGTGAGACATGTCATCGCCCTCGACGTGGGCGGTACCGGGATGAAGGCCGCCCTCGTCGGCGACGACGGTGCGCTGCTCCACCGCGCCCGCCGCGCCACCGGCCGCGCACGCGGCCCCGAGGCCGTGCTCGCGGGCATCCTCGACTTCGCCGCCGAGCTGCACGCCCACGGCGTCGAGCAGTACGGCGAGAGCGCCGGCGCGGCCGGCATCGCGGTCCCCGGCATCGTCGACGAGCGGACCGGCACCGCCGTCTACGCGGCCAACCTCGGCTGGCGGGACGTACCCCTGCGCTCCCTCCTCGCCGACCGGCTCGGGGTGCCCGTCGCCCTCGGCCACGACGTGCGCACCGGCGGCCTCGCGGAGGGCCGGATCGGCGCGGGCCGCGGCGCGGACCGGTTCCTGTTCGTGCCGCTGGGCACCGGGATCGCCGGCGCCATCGGCATCGACGGGCGGGTGGAGGCCGGCGCGCACGGGTTCGCGGGCGAGATCGGCCACATCGTCGTACGCCCCGGAGGCGCCCCCTGCCCCTGCGGGCAGCGCGGCTGTCTGGAACGGTACGCCTCCGCGTCCGCCGTCAGCGAGGCCTGGGCGGCGGCCTGCGCAGACCCGGACGCGGACGCGGCGGACTGCGCCAGGGCCGTCGCGTCCGGCGACCCGGACGCCGTCCGGGTCTGGCGGGAGGCGGTGGACGCGCTCGCCGACGGACTGGTCACCGCGCTCACCCTGCTGGACCCCCGCACACTGATCATCGGTGGCGGGCTGGCCGAGGCGGGGGAAGTGTTGTTCCAGCCGCTGCGGGACGCCGTCCGGCGACGGGTCACCTTCCAGAAACTGCCGGCCATCGTCCCCGCCGCCCTCGGCGACACGGCCGGCTGCCTGGGCGCGGGGCTGCTCGCCCGGGATCTCCTCGACACCCCTGACCCCTCGGAGGTAACCGCCTGATGGCTTCCAGCTTGGTTCTCGCAGGTGCCCGGGTGGTCCTGCCCAGCGGCGTGGTGGACGACGGACGCGTGGTCGTCCAGGGTACGAAGATCGCGGCCACGGCCGCCGAAGACGCGAAGGACGCCGTGGGTGCCGGGACCCTCGACGTCTCCGGCCACTGGCTGGTCCCCGGCTTCGTCGACATCCACAACCACGGCGGAGGCGGAGCCTCCTTCTCCGGTACCGCCGAGGGCATCCTCACCGCCCTCCGCACGCACCGCGCGCACGGCACCACCACCCTCGTCGCCTCCACCGTCACCGACGAGATGGACCTGCTGGTCCGCCAGGCCGGCCTGCTCAGTGAGCTGGCCGAGCAGGGCGACATCGCGGGCATCCACTTCGAGGGGCCGTTCATCTCCCCGTGCCGCAAGGGCGCGCACTCCGAGGCGCTGCTGCGCGACCCGGACCCGGCCGAGGTCCGCAAGCTGATCGACGCGGCGCGCGGCAAGGCGAAGATGGTCACCCTCGCGGCCGAACTGCCCGGCGGCATCGACTCCGTACGGCTGCTCGCCGAGCACGGCGTCATCGCGGCGATCGGACACACGGACGCCGGCTACGAGCAGACGGTCGAGGCGATCGACGCGGGCGCCACGGTCGCCACCCACCTCTTCAACGCCATGCCCGCCCTGAACCACCGCGCGCCCGGCCCGATCGCCGCCCTGCTGGAGGACGAGCGGGTCACGGTCGAGCTGATCAACGACGGCGTCCATCTGCACCCCGCCGCGCTGGAGCTGGCGTTCCGTCACGCGGGAGCGGACCGGGTCGCCTTCATCACCGACGCGATGGACGCGGCCGGCACCGGCGACGGCCGCTACATGCTCGGCCCGCTGGAGGTCGAGGTCAGCGAGGGCGTGGCCCGGCTGGTCGAGGGCGGTTCGATCGCGGGCTCCACGCTCACCCTGGACCGCGCCTTCCAGCGGGCGGTGACCGTCGACAAGCTCCCGGTGGAGGACGTCGTGCGGGCCCTCTCCGCCACCCCGGCCCGCCTGCTCGGCCTCTCCGACCGCATCGGCTCCCTGGAACCCGGCAAGGACGCCGACCTGGTCCTGCTGGACGCGGACTTCGCGCTGAAGGGCGTGATGCGGCAGGGCGAATGGGTGGTAGCGCCCCAACTGCCCTGATCCGTACCGGTGTCGAAGAGACGGTGGCCGACCCGCGCTCTGGGCCGACCGCCGTCTCTTTGGCATGATCGTGCCCCCGGAAACCGAGACAGGCGCACAGACTTCGAGGGAGGTCGGCCCGGGTGATCCTCACGGTCACGCTGAACACCGCTCTCGACATCACCTATCGCGTACGGTCGCTGCGCCCGCACACCTCGCACCGGGTCTCGGAGGTCACCGAACGCCCCGGCGGCAAGGGCGTGAACGTCGCCCGCGTGCTGGCCGCGCTCGGACACGCGGTGACGGTCACCGGGTTCGCGGGCGGGCCGACCGGCGAGGTGCTGCGGGCCGGGCTCGCGGACGTGCCCGGGCCCGTGGTGGACGCGCTGGTGCCGGTCTCCGGGGCGACCCGGCGCACCATCGCGGTCGTGGACGAGCTGACCGGGGACACCACCCAGCTGAACGAGCCCGGGCCGCAGATCACCCCCGCGGAGTGGGGCACCTTCCTGGACCGCTACGAGGAACTGGTGCCCGGCGCCTCGGCGGTGGCCCTGTGCGGCAGCCTGCCGCCGGGGGTGCCGGTGGGGGCGTACGCGAACCTGGTCCGCACGGCCCGCACGGCCGGCGTCCCGGTGCTGCTGGACACCAGCGGCGAACCGCTGCGCCGCGGGGTGGCGGCCAGACCCGACATCATCAAGCCCAACGCGGACGAACTGGCCGAACTCACCGGCTCCCACGAGCCGTTGCGCGCCACCCAGGACGCCCGCCGGCGCGGCGCCCACGCGGTCGTCGCCTCCCTCGGCGCGGACGGCCTGCTCGCCGTCACCCCCGAGGGCCGCTGGCGCGCCGCCCCACCGGCCCACGCCCACGGCAACCCGACCGGCGCCGGCGACTCGGCGGTGGCCGGCCTCCTCTCCGGCCTGGTGGAACACCTCCCCTGGCCGTCCCGCCTGATCCGCGCGGCCGCCCTGGCGACGGCCACGGTACGGGCGCCCGTGGCGGGCGAGTTCGACCGGGCGGCGTACGAGGAACTGCGGGAACGGGTGACGGTGACCGGAGGGGTCAGCGCGGCCTAGCTGTCCTTCTTGACCTGGCCCGGCTTCAGCTTGACGTTGCTGATCAGGGCGTTGCACTTGTCGCCGGCGCCGCAGGAGATGGAGATCGTGTTGGGGCCCTGCTTCAGGGTCGGCCACACGTAGGAGTAGGTCCAGCCGTTGGCGAAGTCGCCGTCCTTGGCGTGCCGGTAGTTCTGCATGTCCAGCTTGCTGCCGAACGGGGTGCCGTTGACGGTGACCGACATCGACTGATCGTCGCCTGCCGCGCTGTAGTACACGAACAGGGTGTACGTGCCGTCCGACGGGGCGTTGACGTTCCAGGTGACCGAGGCGCCGGGCTGGTTGAGCCCCGTCACATAGCTGCCGTCGGAGGAGGTCGCGCCCTTGACGTCCGAAGCTTTCGACGCACCGCCGACCGGCGTGAGCGCCGAGGCGTCCGACTTCATCGAGTCGCTCGCCGCCGAGTTGCTGCTGGACGGGCTCGGCTTGCCGCTCTGGGACTGGGTCGGGGTCGGCTGGGCCTCGTTGCCGGACTTGTCGTCGTCCGTGTTGCCGTTGATCATCGCGACGCCGATGCCGATGACGACCGCGGCGACCACCGCGATCGCGCCGATCAGCAGACCCTTGGTGTTGGGACCGCGACGGCCGGGCGCGGGGGGCGCGGGGTGGCGGGAGGACGGGGCGCCGCCGGGCAGCGTCTCCGGGGCCTGGTAGTGGGCGTTCGGGTGGCCGTAGGCACCCTGCTGCTGAGGGGCGGTCGGCTGCGCACCGTAGGGTGCCTGCTGCGCGCCGTAGCTGCGCTCGCCGACCGTGCGCACCCTGCTGACCGAGTTCGGGTAGCCGTAACCGCCGGACGGCGGCTGGGCTCCCCGGGCCTGGCCGTCTGCGTACAGGTAGCCGAACGGGTCGTCGTCCTCGGGCGTGCTCGCGCCGTTGTCGCCGGGCGTCATCCCTTGGTACTCCTCAACAGGTGCGGGCGGATGCGGTAGGGGTTGGAATGGCGAGCCTACCCGCTCTCACTCGTCCAAACGGGTGACTGGGACCGCATCAACTCGCTGACCTGCGCTTCATCCGGCGCGGCGGTGCTGTTTGGGACGAGATCGTTTCTCTACGTACATCCGTTCGTCAGCGGATTTCAGCACCTCGTCCGCCGTCATCCCGCAGTGTGCCCAGCCGATGCCGAAGCTGGCGCCCACCCGGACGGCCCGGCCCTCGGCCCGGATCGGCTGGATGATCTCGTTGCGCAGCCGTACGGCGAGGTCCTGGGCGTCGGCCCGGCCGAGGCCGTCGGCGAGGATCACGAACTCGTCGCCGCCGAGCCGGGCGACCGTGTCGCCGTCCCGGACGCCGTTGCTCAGCCGCCGGGCGACCTCGATGAGCACGGCGTCGCCCGCGTTGTGCCCGAACCGGTCGTTGATCGACTTGAAGCCGTCGAGGTCGCAGAAGAGGACCGCGAGGCCCTTGGTGCCGTCGTCGCGGCCGTCCTCGGGGGCGACGGTGTGCACATGGTGGTCGTAGGCGTCGTACCCCTCCGTGCCCGGCGCGAAGTCGAAGCCGTGGCCGGCCGGAAGGTCGAAGACCGGGTGACTGTAGGCGGCGTCCAGGGAGTCCACGGAGTCCGGGCCGCCGGCGTGGGCGGGGCGCTGGCAGAGCCGGGCCGACAGGCGCGAGCGCAGCTCGGCGGAGTTGGGCAGGCCGGTCAGCGAGTCGTGGGAGGCGCGGTGGGCCAGCTGTAGCTCGCGCCGCTTGCGCTCCTCTATGTCCTCGACGTGGGTGAGGAGGAAGCGGGGGCCGTCGGCGGCGTCCGCGACGACGCTGTTGCGCAGGGACACCCACACGTAGGTGCCGTCGCGGCGGCCCAGGCGGAGTTCCGCGCGGCCGCCCTCCGCCGAGGTGCGCAGCAGGGTGCCGATGTCCTCGGGGTGGACGAGGTCGGCGAAGGAGTAGCGGCGCATCGCGGAGGCGGGGCGGCCGAGCAGCCGGCACAGGGCGTCGTTGGTGCGCAGGATGCGGCCGTGCTGGTCGCCGCCCATCTCGGCGATGGCCATGCCGGAGGGGGCGTACTCGAAGGCCTGCCGGAAGGATTCCTCGCTGGCGCGCAAGGCCTGCTGCTCGCGCTCCAGGCGGACCAGGGCGCGCTGCATGTTGGCGCGCAGGCGGGCGTTGCTGATCGCGATGGCGGCCTGGAAGGCGTACATCTGGAGGGCCTCGCGGCCCCAGGCGCCGGGTCGGCGGCCGTTGCGCGGCCGGTCGACGGATATGACGCCGAGCAGCTCTCCGCAGGCGCCGCCCTGTACGCCGGGGGTGTACATGGGGGCGAAAAGCCGGTCGGAGGGGTGCCACTCGTCCTCGAAGCGCGGCGCGGGCCCGTCGGTGTACCACTGAGGGACGTCGTCGTCGTCGAGGACCCAGCCCTCGGTGTGCGGTATGAAGACGAGGTCGCCCCAGCGTTCGCCCATGTTCAGCCGCCGCTCCCAGGACTCGCGGGAGCCGACCCGGCCGGTGATCAGGGCCTCGGCGGCGGAGTTGCCGGAGAAGGCGGCGACCACGAGATCGCCGTCCTGCCGTACCAGGTTCACCGCCGCCATCTCGTACCCGAGGGCGCCGACGACGCCGTCGGCGACGGTCTGCAGTGTGTCCGCCAGGCTGCGTGCCGTGTTCATGTCGGCCATGACCTGGTGCAGCTGTCGCAGGGACGCAAGACGGACATACGGCTCCGACTCGGTCTCCATGCTCGCCCCTCCCCCCGAGACCTCGCAGCGAATGAAGGGTTGTCCCGCCACTGAATCACAGCGCGCTGCCCACTCGGTACACAGGGTCAACAATTCCTGCCCCTTGTGACTCAAGTCACAGGAGAACGTGAACAATTGAGTAGAGTTTCTGCGTTTTGCCTGTGCGTTTACTGAACGCATGGCGTGCACGCGTGCCCACATCATGCACGCCTGAAGCATGCCCGTGTGCGCCCTTGGTCCTAGGACCCGGCTCAGGCGGAGGGCCGATGCGGCCGGCGCGCGGCGGAGACTAGCGTTTCCGGCGTGCTGAAGACTCCCTCCCCCACCGCCCCCCTGCCCACCGGGCATGCTGAGGGGGTGAGCAACGACGAGTTCCGGGCCGCGATGTCCCGGCTGGCCGCGGGCGTGGTCCTGGTCACCGCGCAGGAACCGCCGCTGGACCCGGACGACCCCGAGGCGCCGGGCATGGAGGACGTCGGCATGACCGCCACCGCCTTCCTGTCCGTCTCCCTCGACCCGCCGCTGGTGATGGTCAGCCTGCGCGAGGGCTCCCGCATGGACGACCTGCTGGACGAGCAGCCGCTGTGGGCGGTGTCGGTCCTCGCCGAGAGCCAGCGGCACATCGCGGGCCGCTTCGCGATGAAGGGCCGCATCAGCGACCGGCTGCTCTTCGAGGACATCCCCTACGCCCGCGGCGAGGCCACCGGCGCCCCGCTGGTCGGCGGCGCGCTGGCCACCCTGGAGTGCCGGACCGAGCAGCGGGTGACCGCCGGCGACCACACCCTCGTCATCGGCCGCGTCCTCACCGCGCGGGTGCCCAGCGCCGAGGGGGGCCCGCTGCTGTACTTCCGCGGCCGGTACCGGCAGCTGGGCTGAGCGCCCGCGACGGGTACCGGCGGCCGGGCCGAGCCGGGAAATGCCGTGGCGCGGGCGGGGCGCGCGTGCCCGCGGTGCGCGGATGAGCCCACGTCCGCAAGACGTCACCCCGCAGAACCTCGCCACCGCCGTCGGCATCCGCGTCCGCCCCGGCCACCGCGCCGCTCGGGGACTGTGGCGGCTGGACATCGCCGCCACAGTCCCCGAGGAGTTCCACCTCCGCCTGGGCCTGCTGTGGGCTAGACCTCCTCCAGCGTGAGGCCGGCCAGCCGGGACGCGTCGGTGATGATGTCGATCACCGAGATGCGGTCGGCGACGAAGGTGAAGGCCAGGACCCGCTCCGGGCGGCCGTCGGCGAACACGGCCAGGCCGGTCGCGCCGTCCACCAGCACCGGACGCGCGATGCGCGCCAGGTGGGCGAAGCTCGCCGCACCGGCGGCGACCCGGGCCGCACCGCTGTTCACGCCCGCCTCGGTACGGGCCACCACGTCCGGGTCGAGCACCGCGAGCAGCCCGTCGAAGTCACCGCCCCGCGCCGCGGCCAGGAACGCGTCGACCACCTCCCGCTGCCGGGCCAGGTCCGCCTCCGGCGCCTCCACGCCCCGCACCCGGCGCCGGGCCCGGCTGGCGAGCTGCCGGGCCGCGGGCGCGTTGCGCCCCAGGATGCGGCCGACCTCCTCGAACGGCACCCCGAACAAATCGTGCAGCACGAAGGCCAGCCGCTCGGCCGGCGAGAGCGTGTCCAGCACGACGAGCAGGGCCAGCCCGACGGAGTCGGCGAGCAGGGCGTTCTGCGCGGGGTCCGGCTCGGCGGACGGCGCGGGCTGCCAGCTCTCCAGGGGCTCCTCGCCCCGGGTGCGGCGGGAGCGCAGCATGTCGAGGCAGACCCGGCCGACGACGGTCGTCAGCCAGCCGCCGAGATTCTCCACCTCCCGGGTGTCGGACCGGCTCAGCCGGAACCACGCCTCCTGGACGGCGTCCTCCGCCTCGGCCGCGGAGCCGAGCATCCGGAAGGCGACGGCCCGCAGATGCCCCCGGTAGGCCTCGAACCGCTCGGCGAGAAAATCGTTGTCGGTCATGGGTGGCTCCGGCCTCTCCATCGTCGTTCCCGGTCGTCCTCAGTGCTGCCGCACCACCCTGACGAGTGCTGCCGCACCACCCCTGACGAACGGGAACCCGGAGTTGTGACAGGCGCCCCGCCCCCGGCCGGGCCCGGTCCCGCCCCGGCTGTCACCAGTCCCGTCCCGAACGGCCCCGCTTCGTCTCCGCGCGCTGCTTCTTCTCCCGCAGCCGGCGTTCGTTGATCCCCCGCGGGATGCGGGTCGGCTTGCGCGGCTTCGGCGGCGGCGCGCTGGCCTCGGCGAGGAGCGCGGCGAGGCGTACGGCGGCGGCCTCGCGGTTGCGCCACTGGGAGCGGTGCTCCGAGGCCCGTACGGACACCACCCCGTCCACGAGGCGGCCGGCCAGCCGCGTGAGCGCCCGCTCCTTCCACACGGGGGGCAGCGCCTCCGTGCGGGCGAGGTCGAAGCGCAGCTCCACCTGGGAGTCGCTGGTGTTGACGTGCTGTCCGCCGGGCCCCGACGACCTGGAGAAACGCCACATCAGCTCGGCCTCCGGGAGGGAGACGGAGCCACGGATGACATAGGGACCGGACATGCGGTCCATGTTCCCGGCTGTGTCCCGTCCGCGTCACTCGAATTTGGCGTGGGTAAAAAAGGTAAAGTGCGCCGGAACCTTGGGGAGCCCCTTCGACGTTCATACGGGTAGCTGTAGCTTCGACACGCACCGCGTACGCAACGAGGGAAGGACCCCCGAACCATGGCAGTAAGCCTGTCCAAGGGCGGAAACGTCTCGCTCACCAAGGAGGCTCCGGGCCTGACCGCCGTCACCGTGGGTCTCGGCTGGGACGTCCGCACCACCACCGGCACGGACTTCGACCTGGACGCCTCCGCGATCGCGGTGAACGGGCAGGGCAAGGTCTACTCGGACGCCCACTTCGTCTTCTTCAACAACAAGCAGACCCCGGACAACTCGATCGTCCACACCGGCGACAACCGCACCGGCGAGGGCGCGGGCGACGACGAGGCGATCAACGTCAACCTGTCCGCCCTCCCGGCCGACATCGACAAGATCGTCTTCCCGGTCTCCATCTACGACGCCGAGAACCGCGGCCAGAACTTCGGCCAGGTCCGCAACGCCTACATCCGCATCGTCAACCAGGCCGGCGGCGCCGAGATCGCGCGCTACGACCTGTCGGAGGACGCGGCCACCGAGACGGCCATGATCTTCGGCGAGCTGTACCGCAACGGCGCGGAGTGGAAGTTCCGCGCGGTGGGCCAGGGCTACGCCTCGGGCCTGGTGGGCATCGCCCAGGACTTCGGTGTGAACGTCTGAGCGACGAGCCGGCCGCGAAGGCCCCCGGCGCCCCGGGGGCCTTCCTCCACCGGCGTGGCTACGGGACCCGCGGGAAGCGGGCCTGGAGACTCCAGATCGCCGGGTTCTCCGCCAGGTCCTCGTGCAGGTCGGTGAGGTCCGCGAGCAGGTCGTGGAGGAAGTCCCGGGCCTCGCGGCGCAGTTCGGTGTGGGAGAAGGTCAGCGGGGACTCCTCGGCCGGCATCCAGTCGGCGGTGATGTCGACCCAGCCGAAGCGGCGCTCGAAGAGCATCCGGTCGGTGGACTCGGTGAAGTCCAGCTCCGCCCGCTGCGGCCGGGCCGCGCGGGAGCCCATCGGGTCCCGGTCCAGCCGTTCCACGATGTCGCACAGCGCCCACGCGAAGTCCAGCACCGGCACCCATCCCCAGGCTGTGGACAACTCCCGGTCGGTCTCGGTGTCCGCGAGATACACATCCCCGCAGAACAGGTCGTACCGCAGCGCGTGCACGTCCGCGTGGCGGTAGTCGGTCTGCGGAGGGTCCGGGAACCGGTTGGAGAGGGCGTAGCCGATGTCGAGCACGGGGGAGATGGTGTCACGCCCGCCCGCCGAACCCCGCCTTCGGTCCACCGGACGCCGGCCCCGGCCCGCCGAACCCCGCCCGCGGTGCACCCGGCCCGCCTAAGATCAATGACATGTCCAGATCCGTACGCCTTGTCCCGGCCCTCGCCGCCCTGCTCGCCCTCGTCCTCACGGCCACCGCGTGCGACGGCGGTGTGCGGGGCACCCCGGGCGGTTCCGGCGTGCGGGACCCGTACTTCCCGAAGGCCGGCAACGGCGGCTACGACGTCGGCCACTACGCCCTCACCCTGGACTACACCCCGGCCGGCCGCCGGCTCACCGGCACCGCGGTCATCACCGCCCGGGCCACCCGGGACCTGTCCGCCTTCGACCTCGACCTCGCCGGGCTGCACGTCGACTCGGTCCGCGTCGAGGGCAGGGACGCCCGCTGGAGCCGCACCGGCCAGGAACTCACCGTCCGCCCCCACGACGACCTCAGTAAGGGCGAGACCTTCCGCACCACCGTCCGCTACTCGGGCACCCCGCGCACCCTCACCGACTCCGACGACTCCGAGGAGGGCTGGCTGCCCACCGCCGACGGCGCCCTCGCCCTCGGCGAACCCGTCGGCTCCATGGCCTGGTTCCCCGGCAACCACCACCCCTCCGACAAGGCCGCCTACGACATCACGGTCACCGTCCCGAAGGGCCTGCAGGCCGTCTCCAACGGCGAGTTGCAGGAGCAGCGCACGCGGGGCGGCCGTACCTCCTACCACTGGCACACCGCCGAACCCATGGCGAGCTACGTCACCACCGTCGCCATCGGTCACTACGAGATCACCCGCGGCTCCGGCCCGCACGGCCTGCCCGTCGTCACCGCCGTCGACCCGGCCGAGGCCGAGGAGAGCGCCGACGTGCTCGCGAAGATCCCCGAGATACTCGACTGGGCGGAGACCAACTTCGGGCCGTACCCGTTCTCCTCGGCCGGCGTGATCGTCGACCGCCCCGGCGACGCCGGCTACGCCCTGGAGACCCAGAACCGCCCCGTCTTCCCCGCCGACCAGCTCGACACCTCGACCCTGGTGCACGAACTGGCCCACCAGTGGTACGGCGACTCGGTCACCCCCCGCTCCTGGCGGGACATGTGGCTGAACGAGGGCTTCGCGCAGTACGCGGAGTGGCTGTACAAGGAGGACCACGACGGGCCCACCGTCCAGCAGACCTTCACCCGCCTCTACGAGAGCGACCGCGAGGAGATCTGGGCGTTCCCGCCGGCGACACCGCCCAGCGCCGCGCACATCTCCGAGACCCCGGTCTACGACCGCGGCGCGATGGTCCTGCACAAGATCCGGCAGAAGGTCGGCGACGACACCTTCTACGACATCATCCAGGGCTGGGCCGCCGCCCACCGGCACGGCACCGCGAGCACCGCCGACTTCACGAAGTACGTGGAGGAGCAGGCCCCGGAGGAGGACTTCTCCGGGATCTGGAAGGACTGGCTGTACGGGGACGGCAAGCCGGACCACCCGTGACGACGGGCGGCCCGGCCGGCGTACTGCCCCGCGGACGGGGTTACTTGACGTTCACGGCCGTCCAGGCCGCCGCCACCGCCTTGTACTCCGCGCTGCCCGAGCCGTACAGGTCGGCCGCGGCCTGCAGGGTGCCGGTGCGGGCGCCCGCGTAGTCGGTGGACGAGGTGAAGTACGTGGTCAGCGCCTTGTACCAGATCTGCGCCGCCTTGTCCCGGCCGATGCCGGTGACCGTGGAGCCGTCGTAGGTCGGGGAGTTGTACGACACCCCGTTGACGGTCTTCGCGCCGCTGCCCTCGGACAGCAGGTAGAAGAAGTGGTTGGCGACACCGGAGGAGTAGTGCACGTCCAGGCGGCCGACGGTGCGCGACCAGTAGTCGGCGGAGGCGCCGTCCTTGCTGGGCTTGTCCATGTAGCGCAGCGGGGTGCCGTCGCCGTTGATGTCGATCTTCTCGCCGATGAGGTAGTCACCGGCGTCGGCGGAGTTGTTCGCGAAGAACTCCACCGAGGTGCCGAAGATATCCGACGTCGCCTCGTTCAGGCCGCCCGACTCCCGGCTGTACTTCAGGCCCGCGGTGGCCGCGGTCAGGCCGTGGCTCATCTCGTGCCCGGCCACGTCGAGCGAGGTCAGCGGGTCGGCGTTGTTCGCGCCGTCGCCGTACGTCATGCAGAAGCAGCTGTCGCTCCAGAACGCGTTGACGTAGGCGTTGCCGTAGTGGACGCGGGAGTAGGCGGCCTTGCCGTCGCCCGCGATGCCGTTGCGGTTGAACGCGGACTTGTAGAAGTCCCAGGTGACGGCGGCACCGTAGGCGGCGTCGACGGCGGCGGTCTGCCGGTTGTTCACGGTGCCGTCGCCCCAGACGTCGTCGGCGTCGTGGAAGAGGGTGCCGGTGCCGGTGGTGCCGCCGTTCAGGTCGTACGTCTTGTGGCCGCCGCGGCCGCCGTCGGTGAGGTCGTAGCCGCCGGAGGCGGCGGCGGTGGTGCCGAGCGGGACGGTGCCGCTGTACTGACTGGTGCCCGTGCCGGTGTCGACGGCCTCGAAGGAGTGCAGCCGCTTGCCGGTGCGCGCGTCCGTGATGACGTGCAGCTCGCTCGGGGTGCCGTCGTGCTGGACGCCCTTGACGACGGACTCGTAGGCGAGGACCGGGGTGCCGCCGGCGGCCCACACGACCTTGCGGGCGGTGGCGGCGGTGGCCTTCTCGGTGCCGGCGGCCTTGAGGGCGGTCTTCTCCGCGCTCGCCGCGGACACGGCCGCCGTCGTGCTCGGCACGGATATCCGGGCCTTGCTCGCCTTGCTGACGCCCTTGAGCGAGCCGTTCTTCGCGACGTGGGTGACCAGGTCGCCGCCGAGCACGGGCAGACCGGCGTACGTGCGCTCGTAGCGGGTGTGGACGGTGCCGTCCGCGTCCTTGACCACGTCCCGGACGACCAGCTTCTCCTTCGCGCCGAGCCCGAGTTCACGGGCCGCCGCACCGGCGTGCTCCTGGGCCGACTTCAGCGCGGCGGCACGGGCCGGGGCGCTGAGCGCCACCGCCTGGGCGCCGGAGGCGTGCGGTGCGGGGGCGGCGGTCGCGGCGCCGTTCTGCAGGGCGAGGACCACCATCGCCGCCGAGCCGACCAGGGCGGCGGCGCGCACGGCGGTCTTGCGGGGAGTGCGGGAGGCGCCGGTGACGTGGGGCTGCTGTCTCACTCGATCTCCTTCGGACTGGTCTCGTGGGGTGGAGACACAGATGGATCACAGGGGATGCACAGAGTTGCGGCGGGCGAGGAGAGAGTGACACCTGAACCCGCCCGTTTGACAGAGCGCCGTCAAGACTTTACGTGTTCGTATCCGAAAGCCGTGCTACGAAATCCGTTATGCGAACGCGGGGGTCTGACTCAACCCCCGTTAACCTCAGCGCAGTTGAGGCGTGAGACGTCACACCCCGCGCCGGACCCGCCCCCCGCCCGCACCGAGAGCCGGACCGGCGTCGCAGCGCAGGCGGGGGCGTGCGTCAGCTGCAGCTGCTGTCGTTCTTGTAGCTCGCGTAGTGCCAGACGTTCTTGTGGTAGAAGCGGTACTTGCCGCTCGCGGTCCGGTAGATGTCGAAGTAGTAGCGCGAACCGTGGTACCGCACCTTGTACTTGGTGGCGTCGGTCGATCCGGTGCTCCGGTACTCCAGCTCGCCCGCCCTGGTGGTGGGGTTCCACTTGTCAT
Organism: Streptomyces sp. NPDC028928; assembly: GCF_055564915.1. Lineage (NCBI taxonomy): Bacteria > Bacillati > Actinomycetota > Actinomycetes > Kitasatosporales > Streptomycetaceae > Streptomyces > Streptomyces sp. NPDC028928. The sequence goes on along the minus strand of NZ_JBVHVI010000003.1, from coordinate 103,976 downwards.
CGGCGGCGCCGAAGGTCTTGTTGCCGACCTTGCCGTCCTGCGTCAGGCCCCAGGCCTTCTGCAGCTGCTTGGTGGCGTACGCGGTGTTCGAGCCGAACTTGCCGTTGATGTCGTCCCAGTCGAACTGGGTGCCGTTGCTCTCCTTGACGCCCTCCGCGTACAGGATGATCTGCCACAGGCAGGTCGCGTTGCTGTCCTTGTGCGACGTGGTCGACAGCGTGCCCTCGTCGGCGAAGTCGTCGTAGAACGAGCCGCCGCCGTTGACATAGCCACTGGACGCGGACGCCGAGGCCGGCGAGGCGCTCACCGCGAGCGCGCCCGCGACGGCGGCGCTCACCGCGGCGGTGGCCAAACGGTTGCGGGTGATACGGAAGTTCATTCGGGTCCTTCCCCCGTAGAAGGCAGTTGGTGTGCTTACCCGATCATGATGACAGGGCCTCCGGCACAGTGGCCGCTCAGACCTCTCTCAGAACTCACCCCTCCACCCGGATCCCCAGCTCCGCCGCCAGCACCGGCGCCAGATCCAGCAGCTGTCCGGTACTGATCACCGCACCGGACAGCCGGTCCAGGCCCCGGGTGACCTCCAGCGGCTCGGCACCGCGCAGGTCCACGTCCTTCAGCGTGGCACCACCGAAGTCGGCCCCCTTCACCGCGCAGTCGGCGAACTCCACCCGCTCCAGCCGCGCCCCCGCGAAATCCGGCTCGACCAGCACACAGGACTCGAACACCACGTCCTTCAGCCGGGCCTCGCGGAGATTCAAGTAATCGATCTTTCCGCCCCGGACCACGACCCGCTCCAGCACGGCACCGTGCAGCTGGGTGCCGCCCAGACGCGCGTCGACCAGCTCCACATCACGGAACGTCGACTCGGCGAACTGCGTGCCGACACCGCGCAGTCCGGTCAGCACCGAGTCCAGCACCCGGGCCCGCCCCAGCGCCGTCCCGTCCACCGCGCACCCCGTCAGCGCACAGTCCATGAACCGGGCGCCCACACCGTCCTGCCCGCTCAGGTCCAGCTCCCGGAACTCCACCCCGTCATAGTCACCGTCCGGCTCCAACTCCCCCTGCGCCCACGGCTCCAGCGGAGGCAGCCGCACCTCCGGCCGCCGCGCGCCCTTCACCCCCGCCGCGTCCCGGCCCGTGCCCCTGCCCGTCGCTCGCCTCACCATGCCCCCATGCTGCACCCCACCACTGACAATCCCCCCGACCTGCGAAAACACCGGACACACACCGAGACGTACACCGGCATGTCACATCCGGCACCGCCCCCGCCGTCGTACCACCGGAACAGGTGAACCGACCCAGGGAGGCCCCATATGCACCACATCACCGTCATCGGCGGCGGCTTCGCCGGACTCACCGCCGCGATCACCGCCGCCGAGGCCGGCGCCAAGGTCACCGTGTACGAGGCCCACCACACCCTCGGCGGACGCGCCCGCACCGCGACCGGGCCCTACCGGACCAACGAAGGCCCCCACGCCCTCTACGCCGGCGGCCCCCACTGGACCTGGCTCAGCCGGCGCGACCTGATCGGCCCCCTCGCCCCCCTGCCACCCCTGGAAGCCGCCCGGCTGCGGCTGCGCCACCGCGGCGCACTGCGCCGCACCCCGCCCTTCCCCCTGCTCAAACTGCTCCGGCGCCGCATCGGCCCCGCCCCCGTCGACACCGACTTCCTCGACTGGGCGACCGGATTCGCCGGCGAGGAGGGCGCCCGGGCCGCCGCCCACTACGTCGCCGTCGCCCTCTTCCACCACGACCCGGGCAGCCTGTCCGCCGCCTTCGTCCAGGAACGCCTGCGCCGGGCCACCAAACTGCCCCCGGAGGCCCACTACCCCCGCGGCGGCTGGGGCACGGTCATCGACCGGATGGCCGCACGGGCCGCGCGACTGGGCGTGCGCATCGAGACCGGATCCCGGGTGGACGAGCTGCCGGAGAACACCCCGGTCGTCGTCGCCACCGCCCTGCCCGCCGCCGGACGACTGCTCCGCGACGACACACTGACCTGGCCCAGCGGCCGCACCGTCCTCCTCGACCTCGCCCTGCGCACCCGGCGCGGGGACCCCTTCGCCGTCTCCGACCTCGACGCGCCCGGCTGGATCGAGCGGTTCACCGCCCAGGACCCCTCCCTCGCCCCGGCCGGGGAACAACTCCTCCAGGGGCAGTTCCCGGTGGGCCCCGGCGACAGCCGCGCCGACGCCGTCACCCGCGCCGAGCAACTGCTCGACCTGAGCTTCCGGGACTGGCGGGAGCGGGTGACCTGGCGGCGCGAGGCCGTGTCGGACGGCCGTACCGGCGCCGTGGACCTGCCCGGCCGCACCTGGCGGGACCGGCCCGCCGTGGACCGCGGCGACGGGATCTACCTCGCGGGCGACCAGGTCGCGGCCCCGGGCGTGCTCTCGGAGGTCTCCTTCAACAGCGCGGTGACGGCGGTCTCCCTGATCCTCGGCCGGCCCGCCCTTGACATCAAGCGCGCTTGAGGTCGGAGGGTAGGGGGCGCCAAGAGCCGTACCGCAGCGCCCACTTCACCGCGCCGTCTCCCCGGGGGGATCCCATGCACGCCATCCGCCTCCACTCCTTTGGCCCCGCCGAGAACCTCACCTACGAGGAACTCCCGGACCCGGTCCCGGGCCCCGGCCAGGTACGGATCGCGGTCGCCGCCGCCGGGGTGCACCTGCTCGACGCGGCCCTGCGGGAAGGACACCAGGGCCCCCTGCCCGAACTGCCCGCCCTGCCCACCGTGCCCGGCCGGGAGGTCGCCGGAGTCGTGGACGCACTCGGCGACGGCGTGGACGGACTCTGGCTCGGCAGGCGGGTCGTGGCCCATCTGGGCTACAACCCCGGCGGCTACGCCGAACGCGCCGTCACCGAGGCCGAACGCCTCCACGACATCCCGGAGAACCTGGACGCCGCCGCGGCCGTCGCCATGATCGGCACCGGCCGTACGGCCCTCGGCATCGTCCAGTTCGCCGAGCCCGGACCGGACGACGTCGTGGTCGTACCGGCCGCGGCCGGCGGCATCGGCACCCTGCTCGTGCAGCACGCCAAGAACGCCGGGGCGCACGTGATCGGCCTCGCCGGCGGACCGGAGAAAACCGCCCGCGTCCGGGCGAACGGCGCCGACCTCGCCGTCGACTACACCGACCCCGACTGGCCCGCCAAGGTCCGCGCCCACCTCGGCGGCCGACCCGCCACCATCGTCTACGACGGCGTCGGCGGAACCATCGCCCGCGACACCGTCGCCCTGCTCGCCCCCGGCGGCCGCCACCTGGTCTTCGGCTGGTCGGCGGAAGGCATCGCCCAGGGCGAGGCCTACCTCATCGAGGGCCTCTCCCAGTCCGTACTCGGCCCGGCGATGCTCCAGAAGGCCGGCGGCCTGCGCGCACTGGAACTACGCGCCCTCAGCGAAGCCGCCCAGGGCCGGCTCCGCCCGGCCGTCACCCGCTACCCCCTCGCGGAAGCGGCCGCCGCCCACCGGGCACTGGAGCAGCGCCGCACCATCGGCAAGGTGGTCCTGGAACCCTGACCGGACTCAGCGACCCGACCCCAGCGCCGCCAGCGCCTCATCCGTGAGCCGGTACACCGTCCACTCGTCCTGCGGCCGGGCGCCCAGCGCCTCGTAGAAACCGATCGCCGGCCGGTTCCAGTTCAGCACCGACCACTCCAACCGCTCATACCCCCGCTCCCCACAGATCCGCGCCAGCTCGGCCAGCAACGCCCGCCCGTGCCCACCCCCGCGCGCCGACGGCCGCACATACAGATCCTCCAGATAGATCCCGTGCACCCCACGCCACGTCGAGAAGTTCAGAAACCACAACGCGAACCCGACCGGCTCCCCGCTCCCCTCATCCACAGCCATGTGCGCGAACGCGGCCGGCCGCTCCCCGAACAGCGCCTCCCGCAACTGCTCCTCACTGGCCCGCACCTCCTCCGACGCCTTCTCGTACTCGGCCAGTTCACGGATCAGGGCGTGGATGACGGGGATGTCGGCGGGGGTCGCGGTACGGATCATGGGGGGAGGGTAACCGGACCACCGGCCGTGTCTCAGTGCCGTCCCGCGATCCGGTCCGCCACCCTCGCCAGCCGGGAGGACTCCGTGCCCGGCTGGAGACGTTCGCGCTGGTCGGCGGTGCGGTAGGTGGCGTACATGCCCTGGACGCCCAGCCAGCGGAAAGGTTCCGGCTCCCACTTGCGGACCTTGTGGTTCACCCACGGCAGGTCCGTCAGCTCCGTCCGGCCACCCTGCCCGGAGTCCTGCTGGACCAGGTCGCGCAGTGTGCGGGCGGCCAGGTTGGCGGTGGCGACACCGGAACCGACGTAGCCGCCGGCCCAGCCCAGACCCGTGGAACGGTCGAGAGTCACCGTGGCACACCAGTCACGCGGCACACCGAGCACACCCGACCAGGCATGCTCGACCCGGACACCCGCCAGGGACGGGAAGAAGCGGGTCAGGATCTCCCGCAGGGCCTCGACCGTCGCCGCTTGCGTCCGGCCGTCGTTGTCGGTGCGCGAACCGAACCGGTACGGCACCCCGCGCCCGCCGAGCGCGATCCGGCCGTCCGCCGTGCGCTGCGCGTACATGTACGCGTGCGCCATGTCGCCCAGGGTCTCCCGGCCCGCCCAGCCGATCCCCGCCCACTGCTCCTCGGACAGCGGCTCCGTCGCGATCATCGAGGAGTTCATCGGCAGCCACGTCCGCCGCTGGCCCTTCAGCGAGGCCGTGAAGCCCTCGGTACAGCGCAGGACGTAGGGCGCGCGGACGGTGCCGTAAGGAGTGACCGCGTGCTTGGGGCGGATCTCCGTCACCGGCGTCGACTCGTGGATCGTCACCCCGAGCGCCTCCACGACCGCCGCGAGGCCCTTCACCAGCTTCACCGGGTGCAACCGGGCACCGTGCGGGGTCCAGGCCGAGCCGACCGCGTCCGCGATCCGGATCCGCTCCGCCGTCTCCCGCGCGCCGTACAGCTCCCGGTCCTTCTCGCCGTACGACAGCTCGTGCTCATGGAACGCCTTCAGCCGCGCCAGCTGCGCCGGGGTCGTGGCCACCTCCAGGACACCGCCCCTGTGCACGTCGGCGTCGATGCCCTCCGCCTCGGCGACCGTGATCACCTCGGCCACCGTGTCGTTCATCGCCCGCTGCAACCGAACGGCGGCCTCATGACCGTGCAGCTTCGCGTACCGGTCCCGGCCCGCGATCCCGTTGTACAGCCAGCCGCCGTTACGGCCCGAGGCGCCGTACCCGCAGAACTTCTGCTCCAGGACGGTGATACGGAGGAAAGGCGCGGCCTTCTTCAGGTAGTACGCCGTCCACAGCCCCGTGTAGCCGCCGCCCACGATCACCACGTCGGCCGACGCGTCCCCGGACAGCGGCTCCCGTACCGCCGGAAGACCGTCGTCCGCGTACCAGAAGGAGATCCCGCCGTTCACGACACTGCTCGCCGAGCTGCTCATGGCCGGGACGTTAACCCCTGAGCCCGGCCAGTGTCTCCTTCGGATTCCATGCTTTTCCCCGGCCCCTGACCAGCGGATAGCAGGCCAGACCGATCAGCACGGCGAGGAAGTGACCGAAATCGGTGAACGTCGGCCCCATGGCCAGCGGCAGCCCGAACACGACCAGCACCACCAGCAGGTACACGTATCGCCACGGCACCGCGATCCCGTACCCCAGCACCGCGATCACCCCGGCCAACGCGTAACTCACCCCGATGTCCACCGTGTCGACCGCCGTATGCGGGGCCACACCCCGGCGGATCGCCTCCAGCAGCACCCCCTCACTGATCAGCGACGCCAGGACATGCGCCAACGCGCAGACCGCCAGCCAGCGCGCCGTCCCCAGCCACCGCTCCGCCGGCGCGTGGAACACCGTGTACAGCACGGCGTACGGCACCCAGTGGCCGCTCTCGATCCACATCGCACTCGCCACCAGCGCCCGCACCGGGTTCCGGGACAGCTCATGGAGGTTCGTCGACCGCCGCCGCAGGAAATGCTCCTCGAACTCCGGCGGCATGTGGTGCAACGCCACCGTCGTGACGAACAGGATCACCAGCCACACACAGGTGCCGGGAGCACTGCGGACATACGCCCGCACCCCGCTCAGGCCCCGGAAAATTCGCATGAGCCGATTCACGCACGCCACTAACGTCCGATTCATGATTGACATCCCCGGTGAGCTGGCGGAGGCCCAGGAGACCTACAACGGCGCGGCGGGACGCGCCTTCATCGCCGCGCTCCCGGACCTCGCGGCCGGCTTCCTGGACCGCTGGCGGCTCACACTCGACGGGCCCTCCATGAACGGCGTCAGCGCCCTCGTCCTCCCCGTCGTCCGCACCGACGGCCTCCGCGCCGTCCTCAAGCTCCAGCTGCTGGACGAGGAGAGCGAAGGCGAACCCGTCGCACTGCGCGTCTGGAACGGCGACGGCGCCGTACGACTCCTCGAGCACGACCCGGCCACCGGCACCATGCTCCTGGAACGCCTGGACGAGTCCCGGATGCTCGCCGGCCTCCCCGACACCCGCGAGGCCGTCCTCGTCATCGCCCGGCTCCTGGCCCACCTGACGTCCTTCCCCGCCCCGCCCGGCCTGCGCCGCCTCGGCGACATCGCCGAGGCCATGCTGGAACAGACCCCGCGGGCCCTGCGGCGCATCCCCGACCCCGAGGTCCGCCGGACCGTCGCCGACTGCGCCGCCGCCGTACGCGAGGTCGTCACCGAACCCGGCGACCGACTCCTCCACTGGGACCTGCACGACGAGAACGTCCTCGCCGCCGGCCGCGCCGACTGGCTCGCCATCGACCCCAAGCCGCTGGCCGGCGACCCCGGCTTCGAACTGTGGCCCGCCCTGGACAACCGCTACGACCCGGCCGAGGTCCGCTGGCGCTTCGACGCCATGACCGACGTCCTCGGCCTGGACCGGGACCGGGCCCGCGCCTGGACCCTCGGCCGGCTCCTCCAGAACGCCCTGTGGGACGTGGAGGACGGCCGTCCCATCGAGCCGCGGCAGCTGGAGATCGCCCGCCTGCTGACTGCTGGCTGACATGAGAAAGCCCAGGTGGGAACGGGTCCCGCCTGGGCTGATCGAGCCCCCTGTCGGATTCGAACCGACGACCTTCGCTTTACAAGAGCGGCGCTCTGACCAGCTGAGCTAAGGAGGCGCGCACCTGGGTGCTCGTGCAGTGTACCCAGGTCTGGGTGCCGCCCCGTCGAAAATTTCCGCGAAGTTCACAAGGGCCCGGGTACTGACAGAGCCGGTGAACGCCAGGTACCGTCCTGATCCAGTTCACTCCGGTGGACTACGCCAACCACCTTCCTACAACGGATCGTCCGGCACGTTCCTGCCGGTAGAAGGGGGCCCATTCACCATGGCCACTGTCACGTTCGACAAGGCGACCCGGATCTACCCGGGTTCGACCAAGCCCGCCGTCGACCAGCTCGACATCGCGATCGAGGACGGCGAGTTCCTCGTCCTGGTCGGCCCGTCCGGTTGCGGAAAGTCCACCTCCCTGCGGATGCTCGCGGGCCTGGAGGACGTCAACGGCGGCGCCATCCGCATCGGTGACCGCGATGTCACGCACCTGCCGCCGAAGGACCGGGACATCGCCATGGTGTTCCAGAACTACGCCCTGTACCCGCACATGACGGTCGCCGACAACATGGGCTTCGCGCTCAAGATCGCCGGCGTCAACAAGGCGGAGATCCGGCAGAAGGTCGAGGAGGCCGCGAAGATCCTCGACCTCACCGAGTACCTGGACCGCAAGCCGAAGGCGCTCTCCGGCGGTCAGCGCCAGCGTGTCGCCATGGGCCGTGCGATCGTGCGTGAGCCGCAGGTCTTCCTGATGGACGAGCCGCTGTCCAACCTGGACGCCAAGCTCCGTGTCTCCACCCGTACGCAGATCGCGTCCCTGCAGCGCCGTCTCGGCATCACCACCGTCTACGTCACCCACGACCAGGTCGAGGCCATGACGATGGGCGACCGGGTGGCGGTCCTCAAGGACGGTCTGCTGCAGCAGGTGGACTCGCCGCGGAACATGTACGACAAGCCCGCGAACCTCTTCGTCGCCGGCTTCATCGGCTCCCCTGCCATGAACCTGGTCGAGGTGCCGATCACCGACGGCGGTGTGAAGTTCGGCAACAGCGTCGTCCCGGTCAACCGGGAGGCCCTGACGGCCGCCGCCGACAAGGGTGACCGCACGGTCACCGTGGGCGTGCGTCCCGAGCACTTCGACGTGGTCGAGCACAACAGCACGGTCGCGGCCTCGCTGTCCAAGGACTCCGCGGACGCCCCGGCCGGCCTCGCCGTCTCCGTGAACGTCGTCGAGGAGCTGGGCGCCGACGGTTACGTGTACGGCACCGCGGAGGTCGGCGGCGAGGTCAAGGACCTGGTCGTCCGGGTGAACGGCCGGCAGGTGCCGGAGAAGGGCTCCACGCTGCACGTCGTGCCGCGGCCGGGCGAGACCCACGTGTTCTCCACGTCCACCGGCGAGCGGCTGTCCGACTGACGGCCCGCGGCATCGGAAGGGCCCCGCGCGCTCGGCGTGCGGGGCCCTTCCCGTGATCTCGTCGTCGGATCTCGTTTTTGATCTCGTTTTTGATCTCGCTGTGGATCTTGTCGTCGGGTGCTTCGTCAACCCGTTACCCGGAAATCGACGCCTTCTCATCCCCCATAAGAGTGACTCAATGTCTCCAAATCATCACTGGGCGCTACCCTCACACGCGTGAAGCACTCCACCACCCCACAGACGCGACGCGGCCACCGGGGCGGCCCTGCCCGCCGGATCGGCCGCACTCTCGCCCTCGTCCTGCCCGTCGTCCTGGTGCTCTCCGGGACCCTCGCGGTCACCCGGGTCAACTGGACGGGCAGCCCGTCCAGCTCGGTGCTGGCCGCCTCCGACGTCTCGGTGGCGGAAGCCCCCGTCAGGAGGGTCTCCCACGCCCCGCAGGACGTGCTCCGCGACCGGCTGATGACCGAGCTGCAGAGCAGGAACCCGGGGGTGGCCCTCACCCACCTCCAGCAGGCCGTCAACGGCCACCCCGCGCTGGCCCGGCACTGCTCCTCCATCGCCCGCGCCCTCGGCCGGGCCGCGGTGCGCATCTACGGCGCCTCGCGCGCGCAGTCGTACGCCCGCCCGGTGTGCGACACGTCCTTCGCCTCGGGCGTCCTGGCCGCGCACAGCTGAGTTCCGGTGGGAAGTCGGTAACGGCTCCTCAAGAAGGGCGTTGCCGCCGACCCGCCGTGGTGGGGCGCCACGTACAGTGCGGTCATGACCCATCCGAACGCCGCGTCGCGCCCCACTCAAGCCGTGGTCCTGGCCGGTGGCCAGGGCTCACGGCTGCGTCCGTACACCGATGACCGGCCGAAGCCGATGGTCGAGATCCCCGGTACGGGCACTCCGATCATCGGCCACCAGCTCACCTGGCTCGCCGAGGAAGGCGTGACGGACGTGGTGGTCTCCTGCGGCCACCTCGCCGACGTCCTCCAGAAGTGGCTGGACTCGGCCGACCTTCCCGTCTCCGTCACCACGGTCGTGGAGACCGAGCCCCTCGGCCGCGGGGGTGGCCTGCGGTACGCCGCGGCACGTCTGCCGCACCCCGACCGGCCCTGGTACGCCACGAACGGGGACATCTGGACGCGGTTCTCGCTGCGGGACATGGCCGACTTCCACACCGAGCGGGACGCGGTGGCCACCCTGGCGCTGGCTCGTCCGCGGATTCCGTGGGGTGCGGTGAGGACCGACGGGTTCGGGCACATCACCGACTTCATCGAGGCGCCGCCGTCGACGTTCGAGATCAATGCCGGTGTCTATGTGTTCTCGCCGGAGTTCGCTTCCCTGCTGCCCGAGCGGGGGGATCACGAGCGGACGACGTTCCCGCGGCTGGCGCGGGAGAAGAAGCTGGCCGGGTTCCCCATTCCGCAGGGGGCGTACTGGCGGGCCATCGACACGGCCAAGGATCTGACGGAGGCGGCCAAGGAACTCGCTGCTCTGGGGCGGTAGCCGCAGACGGAAGAGGGGCCCTGTACCGAGGGAGGTACAGGGCCCCTCTGTTGTCTTGTTCCGTCCGGTTCCGTCCTGTTCCGTCAGCCCAGCAGGCCGCCCACCAGGCCCGGCTGGCCGGTGGAGGTGCTGCTGCCGCCCGAGGACGTGCTGCCGCCCGTGGTCGAGCCGCTGGTGCTCGTGCCGCCGCCCGTGGTCGTCGGGCCCGCTGTCGTGCTGGGGGCTCCACCGCCCGTGGGGGAGGTCTGGCGGGGCGGAACCTGGCCCGTGGTGCCCTGGGTCTGGGTGGGGGTCGTGGTGGTGGCGCCGGTGGTGCTGCGGCTCGTGCCCGGGGTCGTCGCCGGGCCGGAGGGGCTCGCGCCGGCGGTGGCGCCGCCCGTCGGGGAGGTGGAGGCCGGCGGGGTGGTCCGGTGCCGCTTGCCGGGCTCCTCCGGGAGGGGGGAGCCGGGGAGCTGGTTGCGGGGGGCCTCGCCGGGGCCGGGGACGACCACACGGCTGGAGTCGCGGACCGCGCCGCCCAGCAGGGAGCCGATGAGCAGAGTCAGGCCGACCGTGACGACGGTGACCAGGGCGCCGCGGCGCAGGACGTAGCGGCGCAGTTCCCAGATGTCGGCGCGAGGGCCGAGCCGGCGCCAGGCGCTGCCGGCGAGGCGGCCGTCCACGGAGTAGACGGGGGCGCCGGCGATGATCAGGGGCGACCAGGCGGCGAGGTAGATGATGTCCGGGGCGTCGTAGGCGGGGACGGTCTTCCAGCTGACGGTGACGATCAGGGCGGCGGAGAGCGCCGCGCCGACCACGGCGGTGACGCGCTGCCAGCAGCCCAGGATGGTCAGGACGCCGACGACGACCTGGAGGAAGGCGATGACCAGGCCGGAGCCGACCGGGTGGTGCAGGGCGAACTGGCGCAGCGGCTCGGCGACGTCCCAGGGGTGCAGGGTGTTGAGCCACTTGACCATGGAGCCGCGTTTGCCGCCGTCGAAGTAGACGGGGTCGCACAGCTTGCCCATGCCGGCGTAGAGGGAGATGAAGCCGAGGAAGATGCGCAGCGGGAGGAGGACGACGCCGAGGTTGAGCCGGCGGCCGGGGTAGTAGGCGTGCCGGGCGGGGTCGTCGCCCTGGCGCCTGGCGGGGCCCGGGTGGTCGGGGTCGGTGTCGAGGTCGGCCGGGTCGTCGTAGCCGTCGTAACCGTCGTAGGTGTCGTACGGCTCGTGGCCGGTGTCGGGGTGGGGCGGGTCGTCGTAGGCGCCGGTGACCGTGCGCATGTGCGGCAGGAGGCGGGTGCCGTCGGCGTCGGGGGCGGTGCGCTGGTGGCCGACGACGGGGGTCTCGACGGTCTGGTCGAGGGCGTCGTAGGTGTCGGCGTAGCCCGTCTGGACGCGCGGGATGACCTGGGTGGCGCCGGCCTCGGGCTCGTCGGCGTGGCGGACGCTGCTGCCCCGCACGGCCTGGAGGAGCCGGTGGGCGCCGGTGTCGTCGGGGGCGGACTTGCCGCTCCACACGACGGGGCGGCGGCGGCCGGTGGCGCCGGCCCGGCCCGCCGTGCCCACGACGGGCATCCGGGCGGTGTCCTGGCCGGCGCTCAGGTGCCGGGCGATGCGCGGGGATTGGGTCCGACTCGCCGCCGCGCCCAGCTGTACGCGGAAGCTGGCGTGGTTGACGATGACCTGCGCCGGATCGCTCGGCACCTTCACCATGCTCAGCGCGGGAGCGTCGTCGTATCCCGACGAGCGGTCCCCCGTGGGTGTGCGGGGTGTTCTGGTGTCCACACTCATCTAACCGAGTGACGTGGCGTTAGGACACTGCTTTGACCGGCCGGATGTGTCCGGACTCCGTCAAAGCCGTCCCGAACGCCCCATGGACGCGCGAATGCCCCCGCAGGGGTGAGGTTCCGGACGGGTGTTCAGCCCGTCCGGACCGTTGTTCAGCTCCGCCTGCGCGACGCCTCGTACAGCACGATGCCCGCCGCGACACCGGCGTTGAGCGACTCGGCGCCGCCCGGCATCGGGATGCGGACGCGGAAGTCGCAGGTTTCGCCGACGAGGCGGGACAGGCCCTTGCCCTCGCTGCCGACGACGATGGCGACCGGGCCTTCCAGGGCTTCCAGGTCGCCGAGTTCGGCCTCGCCGTCCGCCGCGAGACCGACCACGGTGAGGCCGGCCTTCTTGTAGGCCTCCAGGGTCCGGGTCAGGTTGGTGGCGCGGGCGACCGGGGTGCGGGCGGCCGTACCGGCGGAGGTCTTCCAGGCGCCGGCGGTCATGCCGGCCGAGCGGCGCTCGGGCACGACCACGCCGTGGCCGCCGAACGCGGAGACGGAGCGGACGACGGCGCCGAGGTTGCGCGGGTCGGTGACCCCGTCCAGGGCGACGACCAGCGGATCCTCGCCCTCCTCGGCGGCGGCGTCGAGCAGGTCCTCCGGGTGCGCGTACTCGTACGGCGGGACCTGGAGGACGAGCCCCTGGTGGTTGAGGCCGTTCGTCATGCGGTCCAGCTCGGGGCGCGGGGCCTCCATGAGGTTGATGCCGCCACGCTCGGCGGCGAGCTGGAGGGCCTCGCGGACGCGCTCGTCGTTGTCGATGAACTGCTGGACGTAGAGGGTGGAGGCGGGGACGCCCTCGCGCAGGGCCTCGACGACCGGGTTACGGCCGACGACCAGCTCGGAGGCGGACTTGCCGCCGCGGCCCCGGGCCACGGGGCGGCGCACGGCCTGCTTCGCCTTCGCGTTGGCGATGCGGTTCTTCTTGTGGCCCTTGCGCATCTCGGCCGGCGGGGTCGGCCCCCGGCCCTCCAGCCCCTTGCGCCGCTGGCCGCCACTGCCGACCTGCGCGCCCTTCTTGCCGGACATGCGACGGTTGTTCGCGGCCATGACCTACCTGTCTTCGTGATGCGTGCGGATACGTACGTCTATGCAGTGTGCCGCCCGGGAGGCCGGGCGGCACAATCGATCACCGGATCGAAGAGGGATCAGCGCGCGCCGAGGCTCCAGCGCGGGCCCTGCGGGCTGTCCTCGATGACCAGCCCGGACTCCTTGAGCTGGTCGCGGATGGCGTCGGCGGTGGCCCAGTCCTTGCGGGCGCGGGCGGACTCGCGCTGGTCGAGGACGAGGCGTACGAGGCTGTCGACCACGCCGTTCAGGTCCTCGCTGCGGTCGCCGGACTCGCCGGCCCAGTGCGGGTCGAGCGGGTCGAGGCCGAGGACGCCGAGCATGGCGCGCACCTCGGCGAGCCGGGCGACGGCGGCCTCCTTGTCGTCGGCGGCCAGTGCGCTGTTGCCCTGCCGGACGGTGGTGTGCACGACGGCGAGGGCCTGCGGGACGCCCAGGTCGTCGTCCATCGCCTCGGCGAAGGCGGGCGGGACCTCGTCGGACGGCTCGACCGTCTTGCCGACCAGCTCGGTGACGCGCTGGACGAAGCCCTCGATCCGCGCGAACGCGGACTCGGCCTCGCGCAGCGCCTCCTCGCTGTACTCGATCATCGAGCGGTAGTGCGGGGTGCCCAGGTAGTAGCGCAGTACGACGGGGCGCCACTGCTTGACCATCTCGCTGACCAGGACGCTGTTGCCGAGCGACTTGGACATCTTGTCGCCGGCCATGGTGACCCAGGCGTTGTGCACCCAGTACCGGGCGAAGTCGTCGCCGTAGGCCTTGGCCTGGGCGATCTCGTTCTCGTGGTGCGGGAAGATCAGGTCCAGGCCGCCGCCGTGGATGTCGAAGACGCTGCCCAGGTACTTGTGGGCCATCGCCGAGCACTCAAGGTGCCAGCCGGGACGGCCGGGGCCCCACGGGGTGGGCCAGGACGGCTCGCCCGGCTTGGCGGACTTCCACATGGCGAAGTCGCGCGGGTCCCGCTTGCCGGTCTCGCCGGTGCCCGAGGGCTGCTGGAGGTTGTCCAGCTCCTGCCGCGACAGCTGGAGGTAGCCGGGGAAGGAGCGCACGTCGAAGTAGACGTTGCCGTCGGCCTCGTAGGCGTGCCCGCGTTCGATGAGGCCCTGCATCATCTCGACCATCTCGGTGATGTGGCCGGTGGCGCGGGGCTCGTAGGTCGGCGGGAGGCAGCCGAGGGCGGCGTAGCCCTCGTTGAACGCGCGCTCGTTCTCGTACCCGATCGACCACCACGGGCGGTTCTGCTCGTGGCTCTTGGTGATGATCTTGTCGTCGATGTCGGTGACGTTGCGGATGAACGTCACCTGGTAGCCGCGGTACTCGAACCAGCGGCGCATGATGTCGAAGTTCAGGCCGGAGCGGATGTGGCCGATATGGGGTGCGGCCTGCACGGTGGCGCCACACAGGTAGATCGAGACACAGCCCGGCTTGACCGGGGTGAAGTCACGGATCTGCCGGGCGCTGGTGTCGTACAGGCGAATCGTCACCACTCCAGAGTAGTGGGCGTGACAGAGTGCCTCACGCCCTTCCCCGCAATGCCGGGCCTCAGAGGCGCCCGAGGCCCCCCGGCGCTCTCACAACCGCCCGACAACCTTCCGCGGCCGGATGCGGACGACCACACGCTCGGCGTCCTGGGCGGCTGCGGGGTTACCCCATCCGACAGCGGGCTCCGCCCGCGGGCCGCGCAGTCCTCGCCCGTGCACCTCCGGCT
>NZ_JBVHVI010000003.1:0-89311 GCF_055564915.1 Streptomyces sp. NPDC028928 | reverse complement strand
CGGACGACCACACGCTCGGCGTCCTGGGCGGCTGCGGGGTTACCCCATCCGACAGCGGGCTCCGCCCGCGGGCCGCGCAGTCCTCGCCCGTGCACCTCCGGCTCAGCCCACACACCCGGACCGCCCCCACCGGCCCACCACACAACCCCCCGCCGACCCCCCGGCACTCTCACAACCGCCCGACAACCTTCCGCGGCCGGATGCGGACGACCACACGCTCGGCGTCCTGGGCGGCTGCGGGGTTGAAGTCCGCGTAGTTCTTGCCGGTGTACTTCTGGCTCAGCTGGTCGATGAGTTCCCGGCCGCCGTCCGTCGTCATCTCGGCGGTGCCGCGGATCTCGGCGTACTCGTAGGGCTCGTCGGGGTTGAGGACGGCGACCGTCACCCGGGGGTCGCGGTCCAGGTTGAGGTACTTGCGGCGGTCGACCGTGGTGGAGAACAGGAGGTCGTCGCCGTCGCGCATCACCCAGACCGGGGACAGCTGCGGGCTGCCGTCGGGCTGGACGGTGCCGACGACGATGAACACCTTGCCGTCGAGCACGGACTTCAGACGGTCGGACAGTACGGCGGACATGGGCACCCTCCGGAGTCCAGGGGTCACTGCTGGTCGTGTGGGTACCCTCGCACGCCCTCAGCTCACCCGCACCACGAGTGCCGTGGCCACCGCCATCAGCCCCTCCTCGCGGCCCGGGAAGCCGAGGCCGTCGGTGGTGGCGCCGGAGACGGAGACGGGTGCGCCGGCCGCCTCGGAGAGGATCTTCTGGGCCTCGTCGCGGCGCTTGCCGATCTTCGGGCGGGGGCCTACGACCTGGACGGCGATGTTGCCGACGGTGAAGCCCGCCGCGCGGACGATCCGCGCGGCCTCGGTGAGCAGCGTGACCCCGGAGGCGCCGGACCACTCGGGGCGGCCGGTGCCGAAATGCTGCCCCAGGTCACCGAGTCCGGCGGCGGAGAACAGGGCGTTGCAGGCGGCGTGGGCGACGACGTCGGCGTCGGAGTGTCCGGCCAGTCCGGGGCCCTCCCCCTCCCACTTCAGGCCGGCGCACCACAGCTCGCGGCCCTCCTCGAAGGCGTGGATATCGGTGCCGATGCCGACCTGCGGCAGCACGAATCCGGCCTCAGAAGCCATCGTTGAGCCTCCTGCGGGCCAGGACCGCCTCGGCGAGGACCAGGTCCAGGGGGCGGGTGACCTTGAAGGCCTCCTCGTGACCGGGGACGGCCACGACCGGCAGCCCCAGCTGCTCCACCATGCTCGCGTCGTCGGTGACGTTCTCGGTGACGCTCTCGTGGGCGCGGACCAGGGTCGCCCGGTCGAAGCCCTGCGGGGTCTGCACGGCACGCAGCCGGGACCGCTCGGGGGTGGCGACGACCGGCTCCGGCTCGTCGGGCCCGGCCGCGGGCGCGACCTCCTTGACCGTGTCGGCCAGCGGCAGCGCGGGCACCACGGCGGGGGCGCCGTCGCGTACGGCCTCGATGACCGCGTCGACCGTGTCGACCGGGACGAGCGGCCGGGCCGCGTCGTGGACCAGCACGATCCCGTACTGCGGCGGCAGGGCCTGGAGGCCGAGCCGGACCGACTCCTGGCGGGACTCGCCACCGGGCACGACGAGGAAGTCCGTCCGTTCGGGGAGCGCGTGCGCGTCGAGCAGGGACTTGACCTCGGCGGCGCCTTCGGGCGGCGCCACGACGATCACCAGGGAGACATGGCGGGACGCGGCGAGGGCGCGGACCGCGTGGATGAGCATGGGCGTGCCGTTCAGCGCGCGGAGCGCCTTGGGGGCGCCCGGACCGAGCCGCACGCCCCGGCCGGCGGCGGGAATCACGGCGGCGACGGAGGTCTGCGCGGGCGTGGGGCGTGATTCGTCAGACATCGGTTCCTGTCAGGTTTGTGTGCTCGACCTACGTGGGTATGGCCTGGAGGAGTGCCGGGCGCGACGCCTTGACCGGACCCTTTCCGTGACCCTGGTCGAGCCATCCGCCCGGGCCCGGCACGTCAAGTATCGGGGGGCTGTGCAGAGGATTCCCTGCTGTACAGAGGTTTCCCCGAAGAGCACCCGCTGCGGGGACGAACATGCCGCAGCGCCCGGCGACAGGGTGAGTGTCATCGGGCACCGCGGCATTTCAGTGTGCTGAGCGTGCCGGAAGCGAAGGTTCGCTGCCGCTGCGCGTCAGGAGGCGAGCACCTCGTCGAGCAGGGCCTCGGCCTTGTCCTCGTTCGTGTTCTCCGCGAGCGCCAGCTCGCTCACCAGAATCTGGCGGGCCTTGGCGAGCATGCGCTTCTCACCGGCGGAGAGTCCACGCTCGCGCTCGCGACGCCACAGGTCACGCACGACTTCCGCGACCTTGATGACATCGCCGGAGGCAAGCTTCTCCAGGTTTGCCTTGTAGCGACGGGACCAGTTCGTGGGCTCCTCGGCGTACGGCGCGCGCAGCACCTCGAAGACCCGGTCGAGTCCGTCCTGACCGACCACATCACGCACGCCGACGAACTCCGCATTGTCCGCTGGCACACGTACCGTCAGGTCACCCTGGGCGACCTTCAGCACCAAGTAGGTCTTGTCCACGCCTTTGATCTGGCGAGTTTCGATGGCCTCGATCAGCGCGGCCCCGTGATGGGGATAGACCACGGTGTCGCCAACCTTGAACGTCATGTGACAGGTACCCCTTCCGTGGCTATCCAGGGTAACACGGATACGGCGTCTTCTGAATGGCGTTTTCGCAGGTCAGGGCATATCTCGGGGCTTGACAACAGCAACCGGAACGTGCTGCGGGCCGCCCTCGGAAGCGGGTATTCGCAGGTCGGAGGGGCTCTGCGGGCGGGGCGAAACGCCCACGTTACACACCTCCGGAGAGCGCTCCAAGGGGAGGAACGTCACGATTTGTCCGCTCCCAAGCGTGCGACTTCCGCTACTCCGTTCGGTGGCCGGAGGCGGTTGTGAGACGAATCAGGAATTGATCAACCGCCGCCGGACGGGTGCTGCGTGATCAATATCGGGGACGGTCGCGCATTCCTTCACGGAAAATTTGCGAAGGGTCTCGAGAGGCGCCGAGAGGGGGTTGCCGGCGCGTTATGTGAATGGCGGACGGACGGCTCCGCAATGTGACTGAGGGGCCAGTTGTGCCTGGTGAGGTACCCCCACCTGGAGGGAAGCCCGGGGCTTGGGGGAGGGTCGGGTGCGGTCGCGTGGGAACGGCTCGGTAACCTAAGGCCGCTGACAGACACTTAGGGTGGCTTTATAAGGGGAGCCGCCCGCGCGTTCAAGGAGTTGCCGCCGCCGTGAGCAGCAGCCTTCGACGCGGCGCCCTCGCCGCCTCCGCCATCGTCTTCTCGATCGCCTCGCTCGCCGCCTGTGGCGCCGGCAACAACTCGCAGACCCTGGAGATCAAGCCGGACAACGCGGCGACCAGCGTCGGCGCCATCAAGATCCAGAACGCCCTGGTCATCACCCAGCCCGACCCGGAGTCGACGGGTCCCGCGGTGATCTCCGCGACCCTGTTCAACAGCGGCCGCAGCGACCAGACCCTCCAGTCGGTCACCGTGGAGGGCAGCGGCACGTCCGCCGAGCTGAAGCCCGCCAAGGGCCAGAGCCTGACCGTCCCGGCGGGCGGCTCGCTGGTCATCGGCGGCAAGGACAACGCCTCCGCGACGCTGCCCAGCGGCCGTGAGGCGGTCAAGGACGGCAACGCCCAGAAGCTCACCTTCACCTTCAGCAAGACCGGCAAGGTGAGCCTGAGCGCCTTCGTCGTCCCGGCCACCAGCTACTTCGACAAGTGGGGCCCGTCGCAGATCCCGTCCGCCTCGGCCTCCGCCGGCGGTGCCCCGGGCGCCACCGCCTCCGGCAGCGCGAGCGCCTCCAGCAGCGGCAAGCCGGAGAAGGGCCACGAGACCAGCCCGTCGGCCACCGCCTCCCACTCGGCCGCCACCCCGAGCGACTCGGCCTCCCAGTCGGCCGCGGGCCACTGACCGGCCGGACGACAGAGCCGTACGACGGCGAAGGGCGGCACCCCGTGCAGGGGTGCCGCCCTTCGCCGTATCCCTCGTATCCGTCTTATCCGTCGTGTCCGTCGTAGCGTCGTGTCAGCGCGGTACGGTTTACGGCTCGAACTTGTAGCCCAGGCCGCGCACCGTCACCAGGTACCGCGGCGCGCCCGGGTCCGGCTCGATCTTGGCGCGCAGGCGCTTGACGTGGACGTCGAGGGTCTTGGTGTCACCGACGTAGTCGGCGCCCCAGACGCGGTCGATGAGCTGCATGCGGGTCAGGACGCGGCCGGCGTTGCGCAGCAGCATCTCCAGGAGGTCGAACTCCTTCAGCGGGAGGTCGACCTTCGCGCCCGAGACCGTGACCACGTGGCGGTCGACGTCCATGCGGACCGGGCCCGCCTCCAGCGCTGCCGGGGTGACCTCCTCCGGCTCGCCGCGCCGGCGCAGCACCGCGCGGATGCGGGCGACCAGCTCACGCGAGGAGAACGGCTTGGTGACGTAGTCGTCGGCTCCTATTTCGAGACCGACGACCTTGTCGATCTCGCTGTCCTTCGCGGTCACCATGATCACGGGGACGTTGGAGCGGCCCCGCAGCTGGCGGCAGACCTCGGTGCCGGGCAGGCCCGGCAGCATCAGGTCGAGGAGGACCAGGTCGGCGCCGTTGCGCTCGAACTCGTCCAGGCCGTCGGGGCCGGTCGCCGCGACGGCGACCTCGAAGCCCTCCTTGCGGAGCATGTACGACAGGGCGTCGGAGAAGGACTCCTCGTCCTCGACGACGAGCACTCGGGTCACGGAAGGACCTCCGGGGCGGGAAGCGGTTCGTACGGGGATGAGTCGGTGGGGCCGGCCTCGTCGTCGAGGTCGGGGTGCTGCTGTGCGCGGTCGCGGGCCGCGCCCGCCTCCGGCAGCCTGAGGGTGAAGGTGGAGCCCTGGCCTTCGGCGCTCCAGACCGTGACCTCCCCGCCGTGCGAGGCGACCACGTGCTTGACGATGGCGAGACCCAGACCGGTGCCGCCGGTGGCCCGGGAGCGGGCCGGGTCGACGCGGTAGAAGCGCTCGAAGATGCGCTCCTTGTCCTTGTCCGAGATGCCGATGCCCTGGTCGGTGACGGCCAGCTCGATCATGTCGCCGCCCGGCGCGTTGACCCGGCGGGCGGCTATGCCGACGCGGGTGCGGGCCGGGGAGTAGTTGACGGCGTTCTCGACCAGGTTGCCGAGGGCGGCGGCCAGCTGCCCCCGGTTGCCCCAGACGTGCAGGTCGGCCGTGCCGCCGGCGGCGATCGTGATCTGCTTCGTGCCCGCCTGGTGGCGGCAGCGGTCGATGGCCTCGGCGACCAGTTCGTCCACCCCGACCGGCTCGGCGTCCTCCAGCGGGTCGTCGTTCTGCACCCGGGAGAGGTCGATCAGCTCCTGGACCAGGTTGGTCAGCCGGGTCGCCTCGATCTGCATCCGGCCCGCGAAGCGCTGGACGGCCTCGGGGTCGTCGGAGGCGTCCATGACGGCCTCGGAGAGCAGGGAGAGCGCGCCGACGGGCGTCTTCAGCTCATGGCTGACGTTCGCCACGAAGTCGCGTCGTACCGCCTCGATCCGGCGGGCTTCCGTCAGGTCCTCGACCAGCAGCAGAACCAGGCGGGAGCCGAGCGGGGCCACGCGCGCGGAGACGGCGAGGGCCTCGCCGCGCCCGGTGCCGCGCCGCGGCAGATCCAGCTCGACCTGCCGTATCTCCCCGTCACGTCTGGTGTCCCGGGCCATCTGGAGCATCGGCTCGACGGCGAGCTTGCCGCCGCGGACCAGTCCGAGGGCGTAGGCGGCGGAGCTGGCCTTGACGACGGCGTCGGCCTCGTCGAGGACGACGGCGGAGGAGCGCAGCACCGACAGCACGGTGTCCACGCCGGGCGGGAGTACGGGATCAGTGTGCAAGGAAGTCCTGGTCGGTCGCTTCTGGTCGCGTTCGCTCCAGCGGAACGCCAGCATGGCGATGACGCCGGTGAGCACCCCGGCGATCGCTGCCGCTGCGGCGACCGCCGCGTTCACGTCCATGTCTCCAGGTTAGGCACGGGGTAGGACATGACCACAGCCGTCGAGGTGCGACCTCGAACACTCGTCGCCCAGAGTTCACCTTGCAGCCAGTACCGGTTCATTCGGGGTGGCGGAAACGGACGCGTGCGGGGCAGAACGTGGGAGCGTGGGGACCAAGCACGCCTATGAGAGGGAACCCTGATGCGGGACGCGTACCACGAGGAACTGGACTCGATCGGCGACGGACTGGTGGAGATGGCCCGGCTGGTCGGCTCGGCGATCGGGCGCGCCACGACCGCCATGCTGGACGCCGATCTGAAGCTGGCCGAGAGCGTGATCGAGGCCGACCAGAAGGTCGACCAGCTCCAGCACGACCTGGAGGCCCGGGCGATAGCCCTGCTGGCCCGGCAGCAGCCGGTGGCGACGGACCTGCGGATCGTCGTCACGTCGCTGCGCATGTCCGCGGATCTGGAGCGCTCCGGCGACCTCGCCCAGCACGTCGCGAAGCTGGCGCGGCTGCGCTTCCCGGAGCGGGCCGTTCCGCACGACCTGCACGCCACGATCCTGGAGATGGGCCAGCTCGCGCAGCGCCTGATGGCGAAGGCCGCCGAGGTGATCGTGACCAAGGACGTCGACCTCGCGCTCCAGCTGGAGCAGGACGACGACGAGATGGACCTGCTGCACCGCACGCTCTTCCAGCACCTGATCGACGACCGCTGGAAGCACGGCATCGAGACGGCCGTGGACGTCACCCTGCTGGGCCGCTACTACGAGCGGTACGCCGACCACGCCGTGGCCGTCGCCAAGCGGGTGGTCTACCTGGTCACCGGTGAGCACGCGGACGATCTGCAGCAGGACATCCAGCCGGTGACGGGCACCGAGAACACCTGAACGCCTCCGTGCGCCGTTGATGCGCCCGGCCGAACGGGCATGGAATGGGCGAGGGCATCCCTGCCCAAGGTCTAGGAGGGTCCCATGGCCGAATCCCCCAGCACCACGCCCGATCCCACGCAGGAGCGCGAGACCGAGCAGCCCGCCGAGATCAAGAGCCTTCCGCTGTTCGGCGCGTGCGGCTGCGGTTCCGGATGCGGCTGCGGGTGCCAGTCGGGCAACCCCTGCCAGTGCGGCTGAGCGACAGCGCTCGACGACAGCGGGGCCGGTGTGGACGGGGTTCACACCGGCCCCGCTGTCGTACCGGATGCCCCTCCCGTCCGCCGGGCGCAGCATGGACATGAGGCAGGAGAGGAGGTGTGGGGCCATGGCCAAGTTCATGGACGTACACCGCGGTATGCAGGGCATCACGGCCGAGAAGCTGATGGAGGCGCACCGGGCCGACCTCGCCATCGAGGGGGACGAGTCCGTGCACTTCGAGCACGCCTGGGCGGACCCGGAGTCCGGCATCGTCTACTGCCTCTCCGAGGCCCCCTCGGCCGAGGCCGTCCAGCGCGTCCACGAACGCGCCGGGCACCGCGCGGACGAGGTGCACGCGGTACCGCTGGAGGTCTGACCGGCTGCCGCCGGCCTCCGTGAGCCGCTGTTCACGGCCCGCCGCCGTCGCACGGACGGGCCGGGTCGCCGCCGTACGTCTCCGGGTGGAAGCTCAGCCGGCGGGACAGGACGTCCCGGGCCAGCTGGCTGACCGTGCGGCCGTCGGCGTACGCGCGGGCCCGCAGCCGGTCCAGGGCCTGCTCGGGGTCGACGTCCAGCTGCACCATCACCATGCCGACCGCCTGGTAGACCTCGGTGTGGTCGGCCTCGGAGGCCGCCACCCAGGACGCCACCTCGTTCTCCGCGTCCTCCTCGCTGCCCGCGCCGATGTCACCGCGGGCGGCGGCCCGGAGGTTCATCAACGCGAAGGTGACCGCGTCCCGCACCCACAGCGCGACCCGCAGATCGGGCTCCGCGAGCCCGCCCACCCGGTCGCTGTACAGGTCGAGCGTGCCGATGGCGGCGCCGCTGACACCGATCGGCAGCGAGAACACCGCGCGGACGCCGAGGCCCACCGCCTCGTGCGCGAAGATCGGCCAGCGGCGCATGTCGGGGCCCTGGGTGAGGTCGGCGGCGAGGATCGGGACGCCCCCGTCGAGAGCGGCCTGACAGGGGCCGTCGCCCACGGTGTACTGCAACTCCGCCAGCCGGGCGGCGACCCGGTCGCTGGCGCACCAGGTCACGCGGACACCCTTGCCGCCGGAGATCGACACGGAGGAGCCGGTGACCGGCAGCAGCCGCACGCACGCGGCACACAGCGCGTGGGGCACCGCCCGCGGGTCATCGGTGCAGCGCGCGGCGGCGGCCAGCGTCTCGCTGACCCGCAGCTGCCCCTCGGCGTCCGACGGCATCCCGCCGCCGGCCGACGCCCCGGGCTCCTCGGGCGGCATCCTCATCACTCCCGCCGCGGCACGGACTGCACCGAGCTGATCCACCAGCCTGCTGATCCACCAGCCTGCTGATCCACCGGTCTGCTGATCCACCGGCCTGCGGGTACCGGGTTCCCAGGACGGGAGAAGTAACTGCCCGTTTCTGCGGTGAGGGGGACGGTCTGCGAGAGTGGCCCCCGTGCTGATGAATCCCGAGGACACCGTGTTCCTGCGTGGTGCCGTGCCCGTGCTGCTGCTGGCCGGGGCGCCCGTCCACGACGCCCTGCCCCTGCTGGACGCGCCCGGCGGGGCCGTGTCGCCGTGCGAGGGGTGGAGCATCGTGCCTCGGCTCACCCTGTGTGTGGTGGACGGGCCCGGGGAGCACGGGATCGTCGTGCCCGCGCTTGCCGCGCCGGTGGTCGGCGGCGACGCTCCGGGTGGGATGGACGACTGGTGCGCGGATGCGGAGCGGGCCGGCGGGGCGGTCGTCGTGTCCGTGTCCCGGCTGCCCGAGGTGTTCGACTGGCCGGCCCTGCTCTCCTCGGGCACCGCCCGCGGCGGTTTCCTGCCCGCCCTGACCGCCTAGGCGGCACGGGCCTCCGCCGCCGTCTCCGGCCTGGCCTCGACAGGGGCCTGGGCCGCCTGTTCCGGGGGCAGGCGGCGCATGAGGACGCCGTAACCGGCCGCCGCCGCCGTGCCCACCGCCGCGCACACGCCCCACAGCCACCGCGCGCCGAGGTGGTCGATGACCGCGCCCGACATCAGGGGGGCGACGAGGGCGGCGAGGGACCAGGACAGGGCGTACACGCCCTGGTAGCGCCCGCGGCCGTGGACCGGGGAGAGGCGGACGACGAGGCTGGTCTGGGTCGGGGCGTTGACGATCTCGGCGAGGGTCCACACGCACACGGTGAGCATGAAGACCCCGACCGAGCCGGCGAACGCGGTGAGTCCGAAGCCGTAGCCCGCGAGGACCGAGGAGACGACCAGCAGGGTGCGCGGGTCGCGGTGTTCGATGAACCGGGTGACCGGGATCTGCAGGGCGACGATCAGGATGCCGTTGACGGCGATGACCAGGCCGTAGTCGGCGGGCGAGAACCCGGCGCGGCCCATGGCCACCGGGAGTCCGACCGAGCCCTGCTGGAAGACCAGGGCGACGAGGAAGGACAGTCCGACGACGGCCATGTACCGGCCGTCCCGCAGTACGGTGCCCAGGCCGATGCCCGCCTCCCTCTGCTGGGCCGTGGGCGCGGGCCGGGACTCGGGCAGCTTCGCGAACACGACGATCGCGCAGGCCAGGGTCATCCCGGCCTCGATCAGGAACCCGGCGAGATAGCTGAACTCGGCGATGAACCCGGCGGCCATGGACGACACGGCGAAGCCCAGGTTGAGCGCCCAGTAGTTGAGGGAGAAGGCCCGCACCCGGTCCTCGGGGCGGACGATGTCGGCCATCATCGCCTGTACGGCGGGCCGGGAGGCGTTGGAGGCCATGCCGACCAGGAAGGCGACGGCGGCGATGGCGACCGGGTCGGTCATGAAGCCGAGCAGGGCGACGGAGGCCGCGGTGGCGGTCTGCGCGATGAGCAGGGTCGGCCGTCTGCCGAGCCGGTCCGCCATCACCCCGCCGCCCAGCGACGAGACGACCCCGCCGAGCCCGTGCAGGGAAGCGACGAGACCGGCGTACGACGCCGAGTACCCGCGGTCGAGGGTCAGATAGAGGGCCATGAACGTGGCCACGAACGCGCCCAGCCGGTTGACGAGGGTGCTGATCCACAGCCACCAGAACGCGCGGGGCAGCCCGGAGACGGATTCGCTGACGGCTCGTCCCATACGGGCTGGTGACATCGAGGATCCCCCGGTTTTGTAAGCGGCTCAGGCGGCGAGCACAAATTACAAACGCGGTGCGCGGGGGCGCCACTCAATTAGCGGTTCGCGTCAATCGGGCCGCGGCCGGGCGGCGCCGGGACGCCTTCCGTCCTCCTCGGGCGGGGACCGGGGCCGGGTACGACGTGGTCCGGGCGGCCCGCTCGAAGCGGCTCGGGAACGGATACTTCCGCTCCAGGAAGGCCCGGATGGCCGACTGGGCCGCCGCCCGGTCCGCCGGGTCGGTGTCCACGTCGTTCAGGCAGAAGAAGTCCACGTCCTCGCCCGCCGCGAGCCGCGCCAGCCGCCGGCGCATGTCCGGGGTGCCCAGCTGGACGTAACGGAAGCTGTACTCGGCCGGTACGGCCCGGCCCGTCGCGATCGCCCAGTGGTGGTGCAGCGTGGACGCCGGGGCGACGTCGGTGGTGGACCGGAAACGCGAGTACGACGTCCGCTCCAGCTCCTCGATGCCGAGGCTCTCCATCTCCCGCATCACCGAGAGCAGTTGGGGGTGCGGGGTGTGCAGCGACTTGTGCGTGACGTACCTGCCGTGGAAGCGCCGGATCACCTCACGGGCGTTCTTCCCGGCGGAGTTCGGCGCCGGCTCCAGGGGGTGCGGGGCACCGACCCCGAGCTTGAGCGGGGACAGCGGGATGCGGGCGATGCCGTTGCCGTGGAAGAAGCGCTCGGCTCCGACCGGCCGGTTGATGAAGACGTCGTCGTTGAAGTACAGGTAGTGCTCGGACAGCCCCGGGATGTGGTGCAGCCGGCTCTCGATCGCGTGCGAGTTGAAGACGGGCAGCGCGTCCGCCGGGAGGATCTCCCGGTGATCGACCACGGTCAGCCCCTCCGCCTCCGGGTCCAGCCAGGAGGGCGTCTGCGAGTCGGTCACGAGATAGACGTGCCGGATGAAACCGGCGTACATCTCCAGCGACCGCAGCGCGTACCTCAGCTCGTCATGGCTGGTGTACCGGGAGGCACCGGTCTCGCGCGGCGCGATGACATTGTCGGAGAGCGCCTGATGGGCCCGCCGCTTCACCGCCATCACCGGATCATCGCCGTCGACCCAGGTGTACACGGCATCGACGGGAAAACACACCTGATCGATACCGGGCTCGGCAAACGCCGGGAAGGTGGGCACGGGCCGCCGGGCGACCGCTCCGGCAACCATGCCCGGGGGCTGGTCGGCCGGCATGACCGACGGTTGCCCGGCCGGCATGACCGACGGCTGGTGAGCCGCCGTGGCCGACGGTTGCCCGGCCGGCATGGCCGACGGCTGGTGAGCCGCTGCGGCCGACGCCTGCGCAGCCGGCATGGCCGCCGCCTGCGCATCTGGCATGACCGCCGCCTGCCCCATCGACACGGCCGACGGCCACTCCGTCGACACGGTCGGCTGCTGCCCCAGCACCGCTGCCGGGTGCTGCCCGGCTACAGCGCCGCCCGGCTGTCCCGCCACAGCGGCCGGACTCTGCCCCGCCACGGCGCCCGGCTGCTGCCCGGCCACCCCTGCCTGTCGCTGCTCAGCCACCCCCGCCTGTCGCTGCTCAGTCACCCCCGCTGACGGCTGCCACGCCACCGCACCCGCCGGCTGCCCGGCCACCGCGCCCGGCCCAAGCCCCTCGACCACGCCCGACGCCTGCCCGGCCACCGCGCCCGGCACAACCCCCGCGCCCGCCGTCGGCCGCCCCGCTCCCGCCGCCGGCTGCCAAGCGGCCGCCGGCAGTACCTCCGACACGGCGTTGCGGCGCGGGGCGACGAGGGCCGGGCCGAAGTCGTCCTGCAGGCGGGTGCCGGGGACGGTGAGGTGGGCCGGGTCCGCACCCACATCGCGGCCGTAACGCCAGAACTCGATGTCGCAGCCCGTCTCCAGCCCGCCGAGCACCTGACCGCCGGGCCCCAGCCGGACCAGGCCGGCCCGCAGCACCGGCGCCCCGCGCAGCGCCCGCGGCAGCCTGCCGTCGGCCCACAGCACCGCGCTCGTCACCGCACCGTCCGCGCCCACCGCACCGACGTACGCGGCGCTGCGCGCGAAGTGCTGCCGGGCCCCGGCGAGCACGGCCGCGCGGTACGACTCCTCCACCCCGACCACCGGCCGCGGCACCCCGGGCCCCTGCTCGGCGGGGACCAGGAAGTACGGCACACCGGCCGCCTCCAGCAGGGCGCACACCTGCTCCAGGTCCGCGGCGGCAGCCTCGGCGGCCGTGTATCCGGCGACCGTACGCCCATACAGCCGTACCGGTCCGCACGCGACCCGGCGCAGCCCCGGGACCGCGGCGCGCAGCCGGCGGCGGGCCGGGGCGGCGCGCAGCGCCCACAGGCGGGCCGACAGCCACAGCCGCAGGCGCAGCAGCAGGTCCCGGACGGCCCGCAGGCCCGGCGGCGGCGCAGCGAGACGGTGACGGAGGTCGATGGCCATGGCCGAGTCCCGTCAGCTCTGCTTCTCGAAGGGGCTCGGGAAGGGGAAGTAGTTCTCCAGGAACTCGTGCATCCGCACGCTGACCTGCTCCCGCTCCTCCGGCGGCACGTCGACGTCGTTGAGGCAGAAGAAGTCGAAGCGGCGGTTGCGCCGCAGGTCGGCCAGGCGCCGCTCGGCGTCCGGCCGGCTGATGTTCACGTACCGGAAGCTGAACTTGCCGGGCACGCCACGGCCCGTCATCAGCGCGTACTGGTAGAGCAGCGGCGCCGTCATGGCGATGTCGGTCGGCGAGCGGAAGCGGGACGCGGTGGTGCGGGCGATGTCCTGCGGGAACAGTTCCTCCAGCGCCCGCAGCGCCCCGCGCTGCTGCGGCAGCGGGGTGTGCATGAAGTTGTTCGTGGTCATCCGCCCGAACTTCTCCAGCAGCAGCCGCCGTACGTTCTTGCTGGCGGAGTTGGTCGCGGTCTCCTCGGCGTGCGGCTTGCCGACGCCGATCTTCAGCGGGGACACCGGGATCTTCATCAGGCCGCTGCCGAAGAAGAAGTGCTCCGGGGTGACGCGGCGGCCGACGAAGACGTCGTCGTTGAAGTACAGGTAGTGCTCGGACAGGCCGGGGATGTGGTGCAGCCGGGTCTCGATCGCGTGCGAGTTGAAGACGGGCAGCACGTCCTCCGGGAAGATGTCGCGGTGGTCGACGACCGTGATCCCGGGGGCGGTGTCGTCGAGCCAGTGCGGCTTCTGGCCGTCGGTCACGATGTAGATGTGCCGGACGAAGTCGGCGTACATCGCGAGCGAGCGCAGCGAGTACTTCAGCTCGTCGTGGCTGGTGTAGCGGGAGGCGTTGGTCTCCTTGTCCAGGATCTCGGCGATGCCGTTCTCCTGGTACCGGGCCCGCTTGGCCCGCATCGCCGGCTCCTCGCCGTCCACCCAGGTGTAGACGACGTCGACCGGGAAGGTCACCTGGTTCACGGTGGGCAGGGTGAGCGGCACGAAGCTGGGCAGCTCCCGCTCGCCGACCCGAACGCTGACCGGCTTCTGCTCACTGGCCGGCAGCACATCCGTGATCCCGTTGTTACGGGGCGTGACGAGCGACTCGGCGAAGATGTCGGCGGAGGCCTGCGGCTGCACCTTGGCCAGCCGCCGGGGCCCGTCGGCGGAGGCGAGCAGCTCCGCGCCGTCCTCCCAGAACTCCACGTCACAGGCCAGCTCCGGCCCGGCGAGGAGCTGGCCGGCGGGGCCGAGGTGGTTCTCGCCGACGCGCAGCACGGGGGCGGTGCGCAGCGCGGTGGGCAGGACGCCGTCCAGGAACAGGGCGGGGTGCTTGAGCTGGCCGCCGGGCAGCGGCCGGCCGATGAACACGGCCGTGCCGGCGTGGCGCGCCTCCAGGGCGGTGAGGAACCGCTCCCGGTCCGCCGCGTTCACGCCGACCGTGTACCGCGTACGGGAGGAGACCAGGAAATAGGAAATGCCTTCCTGTTCCAGCGCGCCGACAACAAGATCCAAATTCGACGCGGCGGCCTCGGCGGCGGTGAACCGGTCCACCACCCGGCCGTAGAACTGCTGCCCCCGCACCGCCACCGGGCGGAGCACCGGATCCGTGACCGCCGCCTTGCGGCGCCGCCGCATGGTACGCAGCTGCCACACCCGCTCGGCGGCCTTCCGCTCGACTCGCGGTCGTATCCGCCGCGCAAAGGAACGCACGGTCACGTTCTGTGCTCCTCTTCCTGACCCTCGACTTTCCTGGCGATAACCAGACACGCGAATGTAGCGAATGGTTGTACGAGAATTAACCGAAACGTAGCGAGACGGAGAGCACACCCCCACACACCCCATGGCCAGGCGTGCTACGGCGCCCGCGCGCGTCTCGCCCCCGACCCCCCTTAGGTAGGCTCGACGCCATGGCCGACGCACCGTACAAGCTGATCCTCCTCCGCCACGGCGAGAGCGAGTGGAACGCGAAGAACCTGTTCACCGGCTGGGTGGACGTCAACCTGAACGAGAAGGGCGAGAAGGAGGCAGTCCGCGGTGGCGAGCTTCTGAAGGACGCCGATCTCCTGCCCGACGTGGTCCACACGTCCCTCCAGAAGCGCGCGATCCGCACGGCCCAGCTGGCCCTGGAGGCCGCGGACCGCCACTGGATCCCCGTCCACCGCTCCTGGCGCCTGAACGAGCGCCACTACGGCGCCCTCCAGGGCAAGGACAAGGCGGCGACGCTGGCCGAGTTCGGCGAGGAGCAGTTCATGCTCTGGCGCCGCTCGTACGACACCCCGCCCCCGCCGCTGTCGGACGACTCCGAGTTCTCCCAGGCCCACGACGCCCGCTACGCGACGATCCCCCCGGAGCTGCGCCCGCGCACCGAGTGCCTCAAGGACGTCGTCATCCGGATGCTCCCCTACTGGTACGACGCCATCGTCCCCGACCTGCTGACCGGCCGCACGGTCCTGATCGCCGCCCACGGCAACAGCCTGCGCGCCCTCGTCAAGCACCTCGACGGCATCTCCGACGCCGACATCGCGGGCCTGAACATCCCGACCGGCATCCCCCTCTACTACGAACTGGACGCCGACTTCAAGCCGCTCACCCCCGGCGGCAAGTACCTCGACCCGGAGGCGGCGGCTGCCGCGATCGAGGCGGTCAAGAACCAGGGCAAGAAGAAGTAAGCCTGCTTGATCAAGCCCCTTACCCGCGGATTTCTCGCGGGCAAGGGGCTTGATGCCGTGATGAGGCCGCCCCTGGGCCGACAACGGCTCGGCCGGGCCGCCACGCGTGACGGTGCCGGCTCATCTTGGCTACCGTCCCGCGCCGATCTCCTCGACCGCACCGAGCACCAGGTGCCACGGATACGCGTTCGGACTGCCCTGCCCTGGCTGGTTCGGGACAAAACCGCCCTCGCCATACAGAACGCGCACACCCATCCCCCGCAGTTCCGCGACGCTCCGCTCGAACTGCCGGTGCTGTACGTAGGCGGCGTTCACGCAGGGCATCGCCACCATGGGGATGCCCTTGCCGATGCCTTCGGCGACGACGCCGACCACGAATTCTCGCGTGATACCGAGGGCCCACGCGTTGACCGTGTTGAAGGTCGCGGGAGCCACCGCGATCACATCCGCCTTCGGCCACACGTCCGGCTCCCCCGGCAGCTTGTACGCGCTGCGCACGGGGTGCCCGGTGAGCCGCTCCAATTTCAGCTTCTGCGGCTCCAGCCAGCGAGCCGCCGTCGACGTCAGGCCGAGACACACGTCGAAGCCGCGATCCTGCGCGTCCGCAATGACAGTCTCCATGTCGAACACCGGCGGAGCGGCGGAGCCGAAGAGGTAGAGGACACGGCGCGTCGTCGTCATGCACCTATCGGATCACACACAACCGACGCCTCCCATGGGTGAGTAGGCGTCGGAAGGCATATGGCCGTACGACCACCCGGGTACCGTTCCCAGCGGGTGCTCAGAACGGAGGCCGAGATGCCGACACGGGGTGAAGACCACGCGGGTGCACGCATCAAGGAACAACGCAGACTGGCCAGACTCACCCAGCGGCAGTTCGCCGAGCGACTCCCCTATTCCTACAGCTACCTGAACCAGGTCGAATGCGGAGCGCGCCCGGCCACCGCCGCCTTCGTCGCCGCCTGTGCGAAAGCCCTCAGCATCGACGTCACGGTCCTGACCGGGCAGCCGTACGTGACGGAACTGCAACGCGACCGCCTCGCGGAACTGGTCCGGCCGATCCGCGAGTCCCTGGACCTGTACGACCTCGGTCCCAACCCGGACCTGACCGCCCGACCGGCGCCACAGCTCATCGCCGGCGCTGACCACCTCTGCGCCGAGGTACGGGCGACTCACTTGCGTAGTGCGGCCCGCGCCCTGCCCGGGCTCATCGCCGAGCTGACCCACACGGCATGGTCGACCCCCTCTACGGAACTGTGGCAGGCGCTGTCCTCCGCTTACCGCACGGCGCACGACATCAGCGTGAAGCTCGGCTACTACGACCTGTCCACGGTCGCTCTGGACCGCATGGACTGGGCAGCACACCGTGCATCCGACCCGTGTCTGGCCGCCGTACGGCAGTACATGCGGGCCCTGGTCTACTTCCGTGAGGGCGAGTACCGGATCGGACAACGCCTCATCGCCACCGGGCACAACGTGATCGCGCAGAACGATCCTTCACGAGAAGCGCTCGCAGTCGCCGGACAATTGCACCTCGGCGGTGCTGTCATCGCCGCCCGCGCCGAGCAACGGTCGTCCGTCGCACAGCACATCGGCGAGGCCCACCGCATCGCACAGCGCATCGGCGACGCCTCCGACGTGTACTGGCTCAGCTTCGGCCCGGCCAACGTCGCCCTGCACAAGATGTCCGCCGCCGTGGAGATGTGCCAGTACGACGATGCCCTGAAGCAGGCCCGGAACATCAAACTGCCTTCTCGGCTCCCTACTTCACGCCGCGCCCACTTCCTGATCGAACGGGCCCGTGCGGAGATGGAGACCGGGCATACCGACGCCGCGCTGAAGTCCCTCGTAGACGCTCGCCGCCTGACCCCCGAACAGACCCGCTACCACCCGGCCGCCCGGGAAACGGTCACCGGCCTGGTGCACCAGTCCCGCCGCACACCGGAGACGCTCAACCACATGGCGGCCTGGGTCGGCCTCTAGCCCCGCTCACACGCTCACAACACTGTGAGCGTTCCTCCTCCAGCAGCTTGTCACTCTTTACTCACGCCTCGTCACCGCCAGGCGATGGCGGCGAGGCGAGATGCGCCCCGGCGGCCGCGCGAACGACCCCGGGGCCGGCCAACGCTGCGAAGGAGCGTCGACATGACGAACGCTACATGCCCGCCCCAGGATGACCCGCCGGCCGCAAAGATGACCATCAGGGTGTACCGGGTGAACCGCTACGGCGCCGTGACCCAGGAGTGCGGCACGGTGAGCGTCCCACCCCTCGAAGGGCCGCCACCGTTCACAAGCGCCTTCCCGTCCTGCGAGTGCCCGAACTGCCGGGCCGGAGGGGCGGCTGCCCGGTGACTCGGACCGAGCCGCGCACTCCGAGGGAGGCGGGGCGATTCGGCTACTGGTGCGAGTGCTGGACCGAGGACCTGACCAACCAGTGGGGGCCGGTGCTGCTGGCATCGTTCGACGCGCACTCGGCACAGCAGGCGGACCGTTGGGTAGCGGTCGCCCTCCGCACGGTCTCACCGGCCCTGGACGCGGACGCCTCCGACGAGGCCTGGGAGTGGCTGTACGAGGGCCGCGTCGAGACCCGACGAGCCTTGCTGCGCGCCGAACCGTGCACGGTGTCAGTGCCCCACGCCAAGACCCGCATCACCTGGACGATCCGACCGGTGCTCTTCCTGCCACTTGTGCACCGTCAGGCTGCCGAACTTCCGTCGTCTGCGTACGACTTCGTGCCCCACCAGACAGTGTCGGATCCCAGCTGATGCCTGACGTTCCGGTCCCGGGTGATGCTTGACGGTGGGCCTAGACAACGTAGGGAGCCCCGTGGGGCTTGTTCGCTTTCACGTTACGGACCGGGACGTCGGTCGTGCGCCGGATCACCCGGTCCTGGCCGTCCAGCTCGACGCTGATCGTGGAGTCCGAGACGTGGACGGTCACGGTCTGCCCCGCGTAGGGGCGGCCGAGGGAGACGACCTGCCGGCAGACCATGACTGTGCCGACCGCGCTGACCCGCCGCTGCACACGCACGGGCTCGATGCCGGGACGTGGCGGCGGTCCGGCCGGACGCAGGCCCCGCAGCCTGCGGACTTCCTCACTGATCAGCGGGTTGGGCCGCACCCGCAGCAGTTCCCGCGAAGACGGATCGAAGAACGACAGCGTCTCGGCGTCGATGCGGACACCCACCTGGCGGCCGCCCAGGATCTCTGCCGCCAGCACCTGGTGCCCGCCCAGGCCCACCAGGCAGCTGTTGTTCACCACCCGGTCCACCTCGAACGCCGCCCCGTCACCGCCCGGTAGCGGGGCCAGCCCCGCCGGACGTCCGCCCCGGGCCGCCAGCCGCCCCAGATCCGCCACCGACAAGTGCGACCGCACGGTCTTGATCCGCGCCCCGGCGATCAGCAGATGGATCACCGAGGTGTCGGCCCAGAAGGTCACCGTCAGGCCTGAGCGGGCCGGACCGAGCCAGAACTGCTTGCCCGCGACCTGCAGATTCCCACTCGCAGGCACCACCCGCTCGAACTCCACCGGCCCACCGGGCTCCACCGGCACCACCGCCGGCACCTCAGGCAGGGCGGCAGGAACCTCGCAGGCTTCGGTCGGAGCCGGCTCCGGATCCTCTGGGGGTGTCCGCTGCTGCGGCACCAGCGCAAGCACGCCAGGGATCTTCAGGCCCAGTACGTCCCGCTCCTGCTCCGCAACCGGGGCGAACCGGTCCGCCGGAGACTGCATATCCAGGGCCTGATGCGGACGCATGGAGTTGTACTCCTCCA
This sequence comes from Streptomyces sp. NPDC028928, assembly GCF_055564915.1. NCBI lineage: Bacteria > Bacillati > Actinomycetota > Actinomycetes > Kitasatosporales > Streptomycetaceae > Streptomyces > Streptomyces sp. NPDC028928. Next base: position 70,245 of record NZ_JBVHVI010000003.1, on the reverse strand, counting down.
CCCACTCATCCAGCGCCGCCTGAGCCGCTTCGATGCTCTCGAACGCTCCGCAGTCGTCGAGGAGTTCGCGCCGCAGGGTCTGATGGAACCGCTCGACCTTGCCCGTCGTGGTCGGCGAGGCCGGCTGGGTGAGCCGGTGCGCGATCCCGTTCTCCCGGCAGATCCGGTCGAACAACACCTCACCACCCTGCCCGAACCGGTCGGTGAACTGCTTGCCGTTGTCGGTCAGCACCTCCTCCGGCACCCCGAACGCCTGCAAGGCCCGGACGAAGGCCGCGCAGACCGCCCGCCCGGTCGCCCGCTCGACCACCGACGCGATCACGCAGTACCGGGAATGATCATCCACCCCGGTCACGACCTTCGCCTCGGTCAGCTCGCCGGTGACCGGGTTGACCAGCATCACACCGCCGACGATGTCCATCTGCCACAACTGCATCGGACGGTCCCGCTGCCAGCGCTTGTAATCCGACCGCTCCGGCGCCGCACCCCCGGCTCCACCAGTCCATGACGGACCAGGATCCGATACACCGTCATCCGTGACGGCACCGGACTCACCGTCCCGGACCGCTCCAGCACATGAGCGATCCGCCGCGGACCCCACTTCGGATGCTTGCGCCGCAGCTCACACACCGCCGCCTCCACCTCGGCAGACGCCTGATGCGGACACGACGCCGGCCTACGCGAACGGTCCGCCAACCCGGCCAGACCCGAAGCCTCATACCTCGACTTCCAGCCGCTGACCGTCTGCCGGGACACCCCCAGCGACGCGGCGACCTCGGTCACCGTCGCACCCGCCAGCACAGCCAGGCAGCCCGGTATCTCTGCTCGACAACCGACAACTCCACCAGCGCCAATCCCGGCCTCCCCACACGCACCGCAACGACGCGCACAGAAAAGCCGAACACGGCCACTGTCAACCATCAGCTGGGACCGAACTGTCAAGCATCTACCGGGACCGGACACACCCCGCCCTGAAGAGTGAGTTACAACTTTCTCTACTGGTTCAAGGCGGCTCGCTCCGCTCCACGCGCGCGTGGCAGCGACCTAAGGCCACAGAGCGAGTGCCACCGAGAGCGGCCATGGGTCAGAACGATGCCTCCGGCGAAGGATCGGTCGGCACCGGGATGGAGGGGGCGCCGTCGCCGACTGCGGGTTCGTTGGGGCGTGCGCGGGGGCGCTCCCATCCCGTACACCGTCGACCCAGGCAGAGCCGAGCAGACGCGGCCCCTGGCGTACGGGATGGGAGTCGGAGAAGGTTGTGGCTTGCGCTGGCCGGAGGTTTCCAAAGCCCCTCACCTGCCTGCTATCCAACCTTAGGGTGCAGGCATGGCCATCCCTCGCGAGCCCAACGGGCGTCCACTCACCCTGTACACGCTGGATCTTGAAGCCGCTCTGACCTACGCCCGTGAGGCCCTGTCCGAGGGGTTGAACGTCGAGATCAAGGACGAAGATCTGCGTGACACGAAGACGTACCAAACCTTCCAGGCTTCGCCGATCCTCGTGAAGTACTGGAGCGTGTCCGTCGATGACGGCGCCAGCGCCAAGGGGTACCGATCACACTCGGCCCATCAGATCATCCGGGCCGTGGAAGCCCTATCGCCCGAGGAATATGGAGCTATCCACGCGGACGACCTTGTGGCGTTCTGTCGCGCGCACTACGAGAAGATCGGCGTTGACCCGTCCGAGGCATAAGGGCCGCCTCAGTTTCCGTCTCATTCATCTGCCTTCAGCGCCGTCTGGACGAGTCCAGCAGCCTCGCCAACGCCTCGAACGGATGGGTCCACGCAGGCGAACGACTGAGAACAAGCCTCTGATCTAAGCCAACAGACTTGGAAAGCGTGCGCCCCTGCGCGCCGACTGGGAGAGATCGTGCTTCAGCATGCGCCTCTCCTCGCGCTTCGGCCTGCTGGCAGGGTTACCCGGTCCGAAGGTCCACCAGCTCTAAGGGGGAAGCGTGGCAGCCACGCAGTCCAGGTGTGGAGCACTGACGGAGAAGGGGACCAGGTGCCGGCGGCTCGCCATGATCGGAGCATCTCGGTGCGACCGCCATCGCGGCGACTGGTCCCCATACACGATTCAGAAGCGTAAGGAAGCCGAGCGGAAGGCGAAGGCCAAGCGGCGGAAGTGATGCCGTCGGGCCGTCGCCGGGCCGTGCGAGGGTGACTAACACTGACAACCGGCGACCGCTTCGCCGCAGGTCAGGGCGTTGATCGCGAAGAGGGGCGCAGGTCAGAGACTTCGCCCTCGCCTCTTCGGCTACTGACGCTCCGTTGTCCTGGGAATCGCGCGTATGGCCAACCGCAGTTACCCTGGCCGCCCAAATGATCAAGGGGGGGACATGCGGAAGCTTGCCGCACTGTCTGTGGTCGGCGTGGTAATCCTCACCGGGTGCAGCCAGAACTCAGCCAAGCCACAGGGACCGATCAGCGTAACCCGCGCCGCGTACGGTGCGGATTGGCCCTTCGTGGAAGGCATCGACGAGGGCACGATCGACTGTGAGGCACCTGCTGTGATCGTCTTCGAGACCGGCGGGGAAAAGTACCGCTTGGACTACAACAGTGTCGCCACAGAGGGTGTGGAGGAGCCGGAGTACCCAAGCGCGGAGGAGATTGTGGCCTCTCATCCCATCGATTCCTGGGCGGCCCAAGGGTTGAGGGCAGAGACCGGTACGTTGATCGACCGCGCGCTAGATCTCTGCCCTGAGTAAGGGGAAGCGCGGGAGCGGTGAGTGTCTAACTGCGTGACAACGCCGACGAGCAGCGGCGGACGAGCGCGAACGTCTGCAGACGATCAGTACAGGTGAGAGGCGCAGCAGCCCAAGGGAGCGGCCTCGCCCGAGTTGCTTCGGGACAAAGAGGTCGTGGGCTCAGATGCCGCAACCCCGACAGTTGAAACACCACGACAGGGGTCTGATCCGCATCGCGGGTCAGACCCCTGTCGGCCTCGCGTCGGCCTACAAGCGGCCTACAGCCGACCGCTGTCAGTCAGGACCCGCCCCGTAGAGCGTCAGCATCAGTGCCACAACGGCAACGCCGACCAAGAGCGCAGCGCCTAGCCGTTCGTCGCGCCGAGATTCACGCACGACGAAGCAGCCGACCAGGGTGATCAGGGCGAGAGTTAATGTGTCAGGCATTCACGCCTCCCGCCCGGTCGCTGCGCGGTCATCGACTCGACCGACAACAGGCGACTGAGCCGCTCGGAAACGGGACGTCTCCTCGCCATCCCAACTGGAACGCACACGGCGACCGAGCCGCTTGAGTTTGCGGCGTACTCGCTCACCCAGAGCTTCGGCGTCACCCTGCACGTACACTTGCGAGGTGAGGGCCAATACCGTGGCGGCCGCCTCGGTCCAACTCGACGTGCCCGAACGGCTCCAGGCGAGCGCGACTGCCCTCTCGATCGGGGACATCTGCTCCAGCACGGTGAGCACACGCGGATCATCAGGCAGCGTCCCGGTAAGGATGTCGGCCGGGTCGGGCCCTCCAGCGACGAGGTCGGCGAGAGTCAGCCCATTCTCCAGAACAAGGACATCCAGGCTGAGTAGCCGCTCTCCGGCGCAGCGCCGACGCCACAGTGGCGTGAGCTGTCGGTGGATCTCCCTCACCTCATGCATCAGCCGGGAGAGAGCCCCCCGGCGGATGGTGCCGTGCGTGTACAGGGTGCTCGCCCAGTCGCCGAGGAGAGCCGTTGTCACCGGTTCCTGCCAGCGGGCTCCACGCCACAGGCCGAGGTCAGCGGCCATGAAGTCCTCGATGAGCTCGGTGTTGCCGAGCACCGCCTCATTCCGTGCTTCCACGGCCCGTGCCGCGAGTCTGGCCTCACGGGCCTCCGCACTAGCCTCCGGAGAACCGGGCTTGCCGGTGGTGGCCGTTCTAGCCCATGGGCTGTCGACCTCACCGTCGGTCCAGGTCCGCACGATCTCCCAGGGTTCGAGTTTCGAGTTGGTCCGGAACAGGCGTCCTGCCAGCAGTCGTCCACCGTCCCTTTCGTTGCCGAAGTAGAAGTAGGAGCTGTCGCGGACTCCCCCATCGCCCCCGTACGCAATGAGGTCGTCTTCACCTAGTACGGGGAGGCCGCGATTGGACTGCGGATCAATGGGTACGGTCTTCGGCTCGGGAAGAACCCGCCACCGCCTGACCAGGCCATAGCGTGCGTAAAAGGCGTCGAGATCCTCGACTTCCTCCGTCTCCGACACGTTCTCCTCACAGGGTGGGACTGTCTCAGGCGATGCCGCCACTTCCTGTGCCTGCGGTTCTTCGGGAGCTTCGGACGTCATGGGTGGTCCTCCGGCAGTTGATGGGCGAGCCTGTCCCCTTTCGGGCCCCGGAAGGCCCCGAACCGGCAATCCTCACCCCGGAATTTTGAGTGATCCGCATCACAGAGCCGGAGGTCGTGCTGAGGTCTGCGGCCCGCCGCCACCCGGCTCCCCGCGCGCGAAGATGGCTCCATAGCCCTGGTCTTGGAGCGGTGCGACAATAAATGACCCGTGCCAGGCGCGTGCCAGATCGTGCGGGGAACCACGGGCGACAGCGGGGAACCAATCGGCCGTCTACCGCGCGTCTACGTCGTGCTGCTGCAGTTCAGGCCTGGAGCAAACCTCGGACGCCCTGAGCTTCCCAAGCCGAGGGCTCAGGTGCCGTGAGCACGGGCCGGCCGTCGTGCCTTGCCCTGGTGGACGGCAGTGGGAGCGTAGCTGGGCCCGGTGGGGGTGAAGCAAGGCACACGCGTGCGTGGTCGGTTGGTGCACCCGCCGTCGTGGCTGACTGTCGCGGGTTGAGGTTCACACGGAGGTCCGTCGGACGCCGGTGCACGCGATCAGCCTGCTGCCGTCCTCGGTGAGGAACAGCATGAAAGTCCAGGCGCCATCGGCAGCCCTGATCTGCCCCAGGCGGACTGGGTGCTGATGCCGGCCGAGCTGATTCACGGCATGGGCCAGGCTCGTGGTCTCGATGCCCCGGCGGCGTGTGTACCGCAGTCGACGTTCATAGACACGGGCGAGCGCCCCAGCAGACGTGGTCCCCTCCCAGACCACGTGGGAACCGCCGCAGCGGAGCGCAGCCAGGGCAGCCACGGACGCCTCGTCGCTGCCGACCAGCAGCCGTTCGAGTAGTTCCCGCTCCATGCCGTCACCCCCCACCGGGATCCTGCTGTACAGCAGCCGGATACAGCAACCACAGCAACCGGCGCCACCCCGTAGCGCCCCCTCGGGGCCGCTACACGACCTGTATGCCCCTCTCCGACCGATCTCTGTAGAGCTACGGATCAGAAGGTGATGTCCTCGGCGGTACCGTGCCGGAGAACATCACCTTCTGGTGTGAGGCCCGTAACTACACGTTCTTGGCGGTTGGAGCGTGGTGAGGTCGTCATTGCGACTTTCACGCTCGATCGCATTGACCAGCCCTGGTTTCACTGCCGCTTCACTGCCGTCCCCACCTGGGAGAGTATCCGGCTCATCAGCGAGGAGTGGACCCGGGCAACCCTGAGGCTGACGTCTCAGACGTCCTTCGCATCCCGCGCGCGTGGCAAGCGGTCGAGGACCTCGGCTTGGTCCTCGTCAGCGTGCGCTCCGGCTTGCGCGCTCGACGTGCTCACCCGCGTGCGCCGGATCGCCTGAGTGCTTCAGGACGAAGAAATCCCGAGCTAGAAGCCGTCGCGCTCCATGAGTGAGCCGTCAGGGCCAAGAGAGAAGAAGCGCGGTGGCCCCATGGCTTCCGTGGCCCTTTGCAACGTCGCTTCCCGCTCCGCGAGATCAGGGCGGTGCGGGTCCCGGACTCGGAAGCCGTGCAGTCGGATGCTGTCCATGTCGATGTCATCCGGTTCGGGACGGCCCTCCAATACGAAGCCGCAGAGCGCGCGCAGTGCGTCTTCGCCCAGTTCCAAAGGGTGGAACGGCAGTGGATACGGCTCTTCGTCCTCGTCCGGCCAGGGAATGACGTCGGCCGGGCGGTCTCCGGCCCAGTAGGGCAGCTCGAAAGCGAGTGGTTCGCCGATGTTCTCGATGATGCCGCTGTCCGGGGACAGGCTCAGAGAGCGGACGAGTCGGCCGTCCTCCCACACGGCGAACGCGAGCCAGTCCACGACGCTGTGCATGGCGTGCAGCACGAGCCGCCGGCCTATGCTCGCCGCGACGAGGTGTTCCGGGAGCTGGGAAGGAAAGTCGATCATCACCCGCTGGTCGCCGATGACCTCGACGCCGGGCCAGCTCGCCGCGTACGCCGTCCCCTCCGGGGGGTAAACGCCGTCCCAGAGAGGCGAGCCCTCGCTCTCCTCTATCTCGCAGCCCGGGTAGAGCAGCCGCATCATGCCGGCCGTGCCTGCGAGGTCCGCTGTGCCTGCTTCTCGCAGCAGCCCCGGTACGTCGCCGTCGGCGTACACCAGAAAGCCCGTCTTGGCTCCCAAAGCCCCTCCCCAGGGTGTGGACCTCTTTGGCGGGTGCACAGTAGCCGCCCCCACTGACAACGCGACATGACGAAGTCCGAGGGCCCCGGCTGGGCCGTCTTTGGGCCGTCCGAGGCCGCTCGATAGTGGCCAATGACGACCAACGACCACCACTAGGCGCACGAGCCCATCGCCCCGACCAGCGAAGACCCAACTCACCAAGATCCCCGGCAAGACCCAGGGCAAGAAGAAGCAGGTTCTGCCGTCAGGCCCCCGACCTGTGCTTACCGCGCGGGTCGCGGGGCGGGTTTTCCTTGCCGCAGGCCGCAACCCGACGCCCACGTCGACCACGGGTCGGAAGCGTTCGACCATGCCGGCGCGCACGGGGAACACGCGCTTGGGTTCCCAGGGGACGACGCGGCGCGCATCCATGGCTGGCGGGGTCACCGTGCGCGAGTTGCAGGGGGGCGCTTCGAGCTGGGTCACGAACTCCCGGTTGTGGCTCGGCTGGAGCGGTCCAAGGTAGCGGCTACGCTCGCGCGGGAGCGCCCCACGGCGCGTGGCTGTGGGGCGCCTTGTGGGGGTCAGTCGACCTTCTCCCCGTCGTGCGTACCGCCCTTGCAGAGGTTGTCCGACAGATCGGGTGTTCCGCCGCCCTGCTTGCACTCGGAAGGGGTGACGTCGGATGGGGCACCTTGTGCGGTGGCGGCGCCTGAGAGGCCGAGTCCGGCGAGGGCTGCCGTGGCGATGACGGCGGCGACGATTCGTCGAATGCGCATTGGGTTCGCCTTTCGCGGATTGCCTCGGTTGGGGCACTAGCCAGCTTGATCTTCACCCATGTGGGTGGCACGTCATGTTGGGCCATTCGGGTGACAGGGCTGTCGGTGCGGGGTCGGTGACGCGACCCGTCGGACATGGGCATAGTTGGCCTCAGGACGGACTGGTTGACCAGCCGTGCGCCGACCGGTCAAGTGATCGCCTGCGTGGTTCCGTCAGGCAGCAGGCAGGCGTCGCCGGCGTAGGGGCGTGAAACGATCTGTCCGCCGGCGGCCGTGCAGTCGTCTCTGGAGATGTTCGGAGCCGAGGCGGCCCCGGCGCTGACAGCGCCGACGGCGCTCACGCCGGCGAGAGTCGCCGCGGCCAGGGCGAGGCCCAGGATTCTGCGCATGCGCATGACTTCCTCCTCCTCTCAGGCGCCTTCCTTCGGCCTTCGGGAAGGACAAGTCGCAAGACGACGGCGCCCTCTTACCCAGCATGGGCGCTCCGCAGGAGGCCCGCGAGGCGCGGCTGGGCGCCGCGCCCGGGCGGTGACTGCCCGGCCCCGGAGAGGTATGACGTCAGACCGGCCAGGCGGCGTACGACCAGCGTGACGTACTCGACCGCCCTCCCGCGCCTAGGTCGGCTTCGGTAGTTTCGCGGTCGCTGTGCCGGCGAGAGTGGTGGCCGTGCGGCGCAGGTCGTTCTGGGGGGCGTCGCCGCGGAGGATGATGTTCAGGGTTTCCGTCAGGTCGTGGTGGTGGGCGTCCGTGTAGGTGCGCTGGATCACCTGTACCTGGAAGGTGCCGGCGCCGTCCGCTTCCGGCTGGATCAGGGCTCGGTGGCCCTGGATGCGGGTGGGGGTGCCGTCAGCAGAAGACGGGGGTCGGCCGCGGTCGAAGAAGACGACCGCGTCGAGGTCGGCGGTCGTGCTGGAGTAGCGGCACAGCCAGTTTCCGAAGCCCGGCCGCGGGGCGCCCGCGTGCAGGGGCTCCGCGTCGATCAGGTCGCAGGCGTTCTGGTGGAACAAGGAGTTCGGGGGGAAGGCCGTCCTGCGGGGGCGGGCCCGGCCCTCGTTCAGGGCGGCGGCCGCGCTGTGCGCGGCGGCGTCGGCGATGGCGCACAGGGGTGGCTCGTCTTGACCGTCGCTCTTCGCACTGACGGTCACCGTGACGTCGTCGCCCGCCGGTGACAGCAGGCGCTCGCAGGCCCCCGCCGCCGGCGGGCTGTCCACCACCTTGACCGCGCCGACCGTCCGGCCCGGCGTCGCCGCCTGCGGTGTTCCCCGGTCCAGGTCCACCCTGACGTCGACCGTGCCGCCGTCGGACCGGTGCACCAGGACGTCGCAGCGGTCGAAGCCGCCGTACGCCGGGTCCTGTTCGGTGTCGCCGAAGCGGCCGAGGGCGGCGGGGGCCGTGAGCGTGCAGGGGTCTGTGTCGCGGTTCAGGTGGGACGGCCGTACGGTCTCGTGCCCGCCGTGCGGCTGGAGCGGTAGGAGGAGGAGGAGTGGTACGGCGGTCAGGGAGGCCGCCGCTGCCGGGAGCCATAGCCGGCGTCTCTGCCACCAGCGGCGGTCACGGGTGGGGGCGGGGGCCGGTGGAGGGGGCCCTGGCCGTCTGTCCGGGGCCGGGACGGCGGGGGGTGCCTGGTTGCGTGCCCATGCGATCTCGTGGCCCACGTTGATCGCCCTGTCCTGGGGGCGTGGTCGTTGCTTCGCCGTCAGGGCGTCCCTCACCTGCTTGAACACCGCGTCCATGGGGAGTGGGTCCGGGGCGCCGGGGATCCCCTGCTCCAGGGTTCGGATCAGTTCGCCCGTGAAGGCCGGGTACGTCTCGTCGGGTGGGGCGTAGGCCAGTTCCTGGGGAGCGCAGGCCGTCATGAGGTACGTGCGGTCGACCAGGGCTCGGTTCGCCACGGACTCGGCGCCGTCACCCATGGCACCGGTGACCGCGGTGCCGGAGAAGCAGCTGTCGAGGATGACGACCTGGCTGTGCGCCCGGCGTCGGGCCAGCAGGACGGACCTCAGGTCCCGGTATCTCAGTGCTCGGATGAGCTGGTCCGGGTGCGAGTCGGGCAGCATGAGGCACAGGTCGTTGTCGCTCTCCAGCCATCCGTGGCCGGCGAAGTAGACGAGGAGCGTGTCGGTGGCGGCGCGCGCGGCCCTGGAGACCGTGTCCAGGACGATGTCCGGCCGGGCCGGGTTGGACAGCACCACGCAGTTCTTCCGGGGCAGGCCCCACACGGCGGGGTCCCTGAGCAGGTGCGCGAGCCGCTGCGCGCCTCGGGCGACGGACGGCAGGGGTTCCATGGGCTCGTGGCCGTCCACGCAGCGGTAGGTGTCCACGGCGATGAGCACCGCGCGCGATGCGGCGGGATCCGACAGCGACGGCACTACGCGGACTCCGTGCCGTCACGATGGTCCGCCTGCGCCCGCGTCCCGTCGCCCACCCCGTTCACCAGCTCCGCGATCAGCCGTACCGTCGCCTCGTCGCACTTCCCCCGTACGGTGACCGATCTGCCGTCGGCGGTGAAGGTGACGGCCGGGGCGGTGGGGCGGGTGGCGCGCCAGGCCGCGTAGGAGAGGGCGAGGTTCAGGGCGGCGGTGGCCTGGGTGAACACCAGGTTGACGACGTCCCAGGCGCCCATGGTGCCGGTGACCGGCCGGGAGGAGCCGAGGCTCACGTCGGCGTACCCGCCGATCCGCGGGTCCGACCGCAGCCAGCGGTACAGGTCCGGAATCGTGCGTCCGCCGCCCTCGCCCGTGGTGATCTTGATGGTGTGCATGGCCGCTCCCCGTGGTGTGCCGTACCTCGGCCACACCGTAGAAAGCAACCGCCTGCCCCCACCGAGGACTTGACCGCTGTCACCCGAAAGGGGCGTCAGAGGCCCACGTCCCGGCTGCGGAGGTCCGCCAAGGACTCGCGGCGGACCAGGAGGCGGGCGAGGCCGTCGCGTACGGCGATCAGCGGCGGGCGGCCGACCAGGTTGTAGGCGGAGGCCATGGAGAGGTGGTACGCGCCGGCCACCGGTACGGCGAGCAGGTCGCCGGGGCGGGTGTCGGCGGGGAGGTCGACGTCGGCGGCGAGGACGTCGCCCGCCTCGCAGTGCCGGCCCACCACGGTCATCCGGGCCGGGGCCGCGGTGCCGGGCCGCCGGCCGATCAGCCGGGGTGCGTACCGGACGCCGTACAGGGCCGGCCGCGGGTTGTCGCTCATGCCGCCGTCGACCGCGACGAAGACGCGATCGCCCGTGTGCTTCACGGCCAGGACGCGGTAGAGGGCGATGCCCGCGGGGCCGACGACGGCCCGTCCCGGCTCGATGATCAGACGGGGGACGGGTAACCCGGCCGCCGCGCACGCGTCCGTGAGTTCCGCGCGGACCCTGCGGGCCAGCGCCGTCAGGTCCAGCGCCTCCTCGCCGGGGCGGTAGGCGATGCCGTGGCCGCCGCCGAGGTCGAGTTCGGGCAGGACCAGGCCGTGCTGCTCGTACAGCCGGCTCATCAGGCCGACCAGGCGGCGTACGGCGACGAGGTACGGCTTGACGCTGGTGATCTGCGAGCCCAGGTGGCAGTGCAGGCCGGTGAGGTGCAGCTGGGGCTGGTCGAGGATGCGGGCGATGGCGTGCTGGGCGTAGCCGTCGGCGATGGGCAGGCCGAACTTCTGGTCGTCGGTGCCGGTGCGGATCTTCTCGTGGCCGCCCGCGCTGATGCCGGGTACGACCCGGACCATGACCTTCTGGTGGCCGTCCGGGCCGACGGCGGCGGCCAGCCGGGCGATCTCGGCGGGGCTGTCGATGACGATGCGGCCGACGCCGAGGCGCAGGGCGGTGTCCAGGTCGTGGGGGGACTTGGCGTTGCCGTGCAGCACGATCCGTTCGGGCGGGAAGCCGGTGGTGACGGCGAGTTCCAGTTCGCCGGCGGAGCAGACGTCCAGGCCGAGGCCCTCCTCGTCCACCCAGCGGGCCATGGCACGGCACAGGAACGCCTTGGCGGCGTAGAGGATTTCGGCGTCGGGGAAGGCGTCCCGGTAGGTACGGCAGCGGTGGCGGACCTCGGCCTCGTCCAGGACGTAGGCGGGGGTGCCGAAGCGGTCGGCGACCTCGGCGAGCGGTACGCCGCCGACGCGGAGGTCGCCCGGGCGGGGTTCGGTGGCGGTCGCGGGCCACACCACCGACGCGGTGGTGGGTTTGTGAACCGTGGTCATCGGCGCTGCCCCTCTCAGGCGGTCCGCAGCACGAGCGTGGCGGGTGTGACCGGCGTGGGCGCCGGGGCGGTGAGCTGCGGGTCCACCGTGACGGTGGTGATGCCGAGCGGTGCGGTCAGCGCGCGCAGCGCGGGCTCGGCGAGCCGGATCCATGCCTGGCCGGGGCCGAGGGTGGCGGCCAGCCGGCGCGCGGTGGTGAAGCCGACGGCGGTGCGGCCGCCGAGCGGGGTGCGGAAGAGCCGGGTCGCGCACCCGGAAGGGCCCGGCCGGACGGGCACGTACAGGGGTCCGGCCGGGAACGGATCGGAGGGCTCGGGGTCGTCGCCGTACAGCGGTTCTGCCATGGGTGCCTCCGGAATGCGGGGAACGCGTGTCCTGGAGCGCCCCGGACGCGGGGAGGCGGACCGGGGCTCGGCCTCGACGGTATGCCCGGGGCCCGGGGGCGTGCGGGGGTTCCCGGCGGGCCCTGACGGGACGCTTACGGCGATCGGGGCGGCCTTGACGGGACGCTGACGGAGGCACCCGGCCGGCGGTGTGCGCGTACTCCCTGAGCGCCGGTCACCCGTTCTGCTCAGCGGCCGGCGCCCCGCGTCTGCTCAGCGGCCGGCGCCCCGCGTCTGCTCAGCGGGCGATGTACCGCGTGTGCTCAGCGGCCGATGTCCGCGTCTGCCCAGCGGCCGATGTCCGCGTCTGCCCAGCGGGCGACGTCCCGCGCCTGCTCAGCGGCCGACGTCCCGCGTCGCCAGCGCGATCATGCCGGAGACCGCGGCCGTCGCGGCGAGAGTGCCGATCATGACCAGGGCCACGCCGATCGCGAAGAGGCCGCTGGAGTCGTCCGACCAGTCGTACCAGGCCGCGGCCGTCAGGCCCACCGTGGTGCCGAGGACGGCGCTCGCGATGTGGTGCCGGGACGCGGTCCAGCACACCGGTATCAGCAGGGTCAGGACCAGCCCGATCACCTGCCACGCCTCGTACGGACCCGTCGTCGAGCCGTCCGGCTGTACGTCCGGGTGCTGGTCCCAGCCCAGCCAGGCGGCCCACGCGAGCGGTGCGGCCAGGACCGGCGCGAGGGCCGGCAGCGTCCGGAGAGCGGGTTTCAGGAGTCCTGTACGCATGTCCCCAACCTCGTCTCCCGCGCCGGCGGCGACCAGAGCGGAGCTACTCAGGTCCGCCCGAGTACCTCGGCGGGGCCGGATCTAGGCTTCCTCCTGGAGGAGATTCGCTTCGTCAGCTCGTCTGTGGGTCTGTTGAAACATGAAGGAAGCCCCGTTGAACTTCTGGTCGCTCTATCAGCACGGCTTCGCGCGCATCGCCGCGTGCACGGGCCACACCGTCATCGCCGACCCGCACGCCAACGCCGAAGCGGTCCTGCGCCAGGCCCGCCGGTGCGCGGACGAGGGCGTCGCCGTCGCCGTCTACCCCGAGCTGGGCCTCACCGGCTACTCCATCGAGGACCTGCTGCTCCAGGACGCCCTGCTGGACCGGGTCGAGGAGGCGCTGGACACGGTCGTGGCCGGGTCGGCGGAGCTGCTGCCCGTGCTGGTCGTCGGCGCCCCCCTGCGCCACCGCCACCGGATCTACAACTGCGCGGTGATCATCCACCGCGGCCGGGTCCTCGGTGTCGTACCGAAGTCGTACCCGCCGAACTACCGCGAGTTCTACGAGCGCCGGCAGATCGCCGACGGGTACGACGAGCGGGGCGGGACCATCCGGGTCGCCGGCGCGGAGGTGCCGTTCGGGGTGGATCTGCTGTTCGCGGCGGCGGACGTGCCCGGGCTCGTGCTGCACACGGAGATCTGCGAAGACATGTGGGTGCCGGTGCCGCCGAGCGCGGAGGCCGCCCTCGCCGGGGCGACCGTGCTGGTCAACCTCTCCGGCAGCCCGATCACCGTCGGCCGGGCCGAGGACCGCAAGCTGCTGTGCCGCTCGGCGTCCTCCCGCTGCCTCGCCGCGTACGTCTACGCGGCGGCCGGACTGGGCGAGTCCACCACGGACCTGTCCTGGGACGGGCAGACCATGATCTACGAGAACGGGGTGCTGCTGGCCGAGACCGACCGGTTCCCGCTCGGCGACCAGTACGCGGTCGCGGACGTCGACCTCGACCTGCTGCGGCAGGAACGGCACCGGATGGGGACGTTCGACGACAACCGGCGGGCCCACGCGGCGCGGACCGGGGACTTCCGGACGGTCTCCTTCGAGCTGGACCCGCCGCTCACCGACCTCGGGCTGCGCCGGCGCATCGAGCGCTTCCCGTTCGTGCCCGCCGACCCCGAGCGGCTCGCCCTGGACTGCTACGAGGCCTACAACATCCAGGTCGCCGGGCTCCAGCAGCGACTGGCGGCGATCGGCGGACCCAAGGTCGTCATCGGGGTGTCCGGCGGGCTCGACTCCACGCACGCGCTGATCGTCGCCGCCCGGGCGATGGACCGCGCGGGGCGGCCGCGCAGCGACATCCTGGCCTTCACCCTGCCCGGCTTCGCCACCAGCGACCACACCAAGGACAACGCGCACAAACTGATGCGGGCGCTCGGCGTCACCGCGGCCGAGCTGGACATCACGCCGACCGCGCGGCTGATGCTCCAGGAGATCGGCCACCCGTTCGCCTCCGGCGAGCCGGTGTACGACGTCACCTTCGAGAACGTCCAGGCCGGCCTGCGCACCGACTACCTGTTCCGGCTGGCCAACCAGCGCGGTGGCATCGTCCTCGGCACCGGTGACCTGTCCGAGCTGGCGCTCGGCTGGTCGACGTACGGCGTCGGCGACCAGATGAGCCACTACAACGTCAACTCCGGTGTGCCGAAGACGTTCATCCAGCACCTGATCCGCTGGGTCATCACCAGCGGCCAGTTCGACGACGAGACCGGCAAGATCCTCGCCGCGATCCTGGACACCGAGATCAGCCCGGAGCTGGTGCCGGGCGAGGAGATGCAGTCCACCGAGTCGAAGATCGGCCCGTACGCGCTGCACGACTTCACGCTGTTCCACGTCCTGCGCTACGGCTTCCGCCCCTCGAAGATCGCCTTCCTGGCCTGGCACGCCTGGCACGACCCGGACGCCGGCGCCTGGCCGCCCGGCTTCCCCGAGGCCAAGCGCGGCGCGTACGGCCTCGCGGAGATCCGGCACTGGCTGGAGGTGTTCACCCGCCGTTTCTTCGCGTTCTCCCAGTTCAAGCGCTCGGCCATGCCGAACGGCCCCAAGGTCTCGGCAGGCGGTTCCCTCTCCCCGCGCGGCGACTGGCGGGCCCCGTCGGACGGCAACGCGGAGGCGTGGCTACGGGACCTGGCCCGCTTCGACTTCGACAGCGCGGCCGCGGACCGGTAGCCGGGGCCGGCTCAGGTGTTCCAGGTCTCGTCGTACGGGTCGCGCGGGGCCGGTACCGGTCGCGCGGAGGTGACCTTCAGGTACGGCACCGGGCCGTTGTTGACCGGGTCGCGGGCCAGTCGGGGGGTGTACGTGCCCGTGACCTCCAGCCAGGCGTCCGGGCGGAGGACGGGCGGGAGTTCGCCGGTCAGCGCGATCTTCACCGGCTGGGCGTCCGCCGCACAGCAGTTGAGGGCCATGCGGACCAGGTAGGCGGTGCCCGAGTGGTCCAGGGCGAGGAAGCCGGTGACGCGGACCGGGCGGCCGTGCAGGGAGCGGCCGTGGCCGTAGGCCGCGCGGGAGGCGTAGTCGACGACGGAGAGCGGCACCGGGTCGCCGGCGGGCAACGGGCCGTAGGCGTACGGCTTCTGCAGTGCCGTACCGGAGCGCAGGGCGCTGTAGGAACCCAGGGCCGGCGGGGCGATCAGGATGAGGGCGAGGAGGGGGAGCAGGAGGAGCCACGCGACGCGGGGTTCGGGGTGCTCATGAGACCCGGATCGCCGGTCGCGGCGGCGCTCGTACCAGGCCGTCGCCAGCGCCGCCGCGATCAGGACCGCGCCCGAGGCCAGCAGCAGCGGGCGCAGGCCCGCCTTGACGTACCGCAGGTACAGGTCGGTGGCGCCCGCGTGCAGCAGGGCCGCGCCGAGCAGGAACAGGACGGCCGCCTGCGCCTGGCGGTTCACAGCAGCACCGCCCCGGTCAGTACGGCGCCCGTGACGGCCAGCGCGAAGGTGGCGGGCGCGAAGCGGAGCGCGAAGGTACGGCCGAAGGTGCCGGCCTGCATCGCGAACAGCTTGAGGTCGATCATCGGGCCCACCACCAGGAAGACCAGCTTGGCCGTCGGGGAGAACTGGGTGAGGGAGGCCGCGACGAACGCGTCCGCCTCCGAGCAGATGGACAGCAGGACGGCGAGTACGGCGAGGGCGAGCACCGAGAGCAGGGGCGTGCCGGCGGCCGTGGCCAGCCACTCCGCCGGGACCGCCGCCTTCAGCGTGGCCGCGGCCGTCGCACCGAGCACCAGGAAGCCGCCGGCGTGCATGACGTCGTGCCGGACCGCGTCCCAGAACGCCTCCGCCTTGCTCGCGCCCTCGTACGCGCCGTGGACCGGCGGGCGCAGCCAGTCCGTGCGGCCCAGCCGCTGCCACAGCCAGCCCATCGCGCAGGCCACCAGCAGACTCGCCAGGAACCGGGCCAGGACCATCTCCGGGTGCCCGGGGAAGGCGACGGCCGTGGCGGTCAGCACCACCGGGTTCACCGCGGGCGCGGAGAGGAGGAAGGCGAGGGCGGCGGCGGGGGCCACGCCCCGGCGGACCAGGGCGCCCGCCACCGGCACCGACGCGCACTCACAGCCCGGCAGCACCGCGCCCGCGATGCCGGCCACGGGCACGGCCAGGGCGGGCCGGCGCGGCAGGGCGCGCGCGAAGAAGGACGCCGGGACGAACACCGCGATCGCCGCCGACAGCAGCACGCCGAGCACCAGGAAGGGCAGCGCCTGGACGGTCACCGCCACGAACACCGTCGTCCAGCTCTGCATCGCCGGGGTACCGAGCAGCCCCCGGATGGGCGACTGGGCGAGCACGGCCAACAGCAGGGTGAGCACCAGCACGAGCGGGGAGGTGAGCCGCAGACCGCCCGCACGGTCGGGCGGGGGATCGGAGCGGGGGGCCGAGGGGGACACGGCGCGACGGTCCGGCGAAGGCGTGGGGCCGGGGTCCGGTGGGGGCGCGGCGTGGGGGGCCCGTGGGGTGCCGGAGCCGCGGGTGTCCGTGCCCGGCGGGGCGTCTTCGGTGATGGCCACGGGTGGTTACCTCCGGCTGCTGCTCTCCCTCCCCTCCTCTACGCGCGCCCCGGCGCGACCGTTCAGACCGTTGCTGGAACCATGCATCTCCTTGGGGCACTCTTTCCCCTTGTGGCGAGCGTTCCGTATCAAGGGGGGCCGGGGACCCGGCCGCCGCACATGGTGGTGTGCGGCGACGACGGGCTCGCGCACCGGCTGGCCGCCGAGTTGCGCGGGGTCTACGGCGAACAGGTCACCCTCGTCGTACCGCCGAACGAACGCACCGCACGGCCCCCCGTGGTCGGCCGGGCCCGGGCCGCGTCGGCGGCGCTGTTCGACCGTGTGGTCAGCGCCGCCGTGGGCACCGTCGGCCGGGCCGGCGGGACCGGGCAGCCGCCGGGCACCCCGGCCGGTCAACGGCCCGACGGGGAAGGGGTGCTGGAGGCAGCCGAGCTGACCGAGGCAGTGCTCGCCGAGGCCGGGGTGGCCCGGGCCGCCGCGCTGGCCCTCGTGTACGACGACGACGAGACCAACATCCGCGCCGCGCTGACGGCCCGCCGGCTCAACCCGCGACTGCGGCTCGTCCTCCGGCTCTACAACCGGCGGTTGGGCCAGCACATCGAGGAACTCCTCGATCAGGCGGCCGCATTGGCCGCAGGGGACGACGACGGGGGCGCCCCGGGCGCCGGCGCGGAGGCCTCCACGACCGTGCTGTCCGACGCCGACACCGCCGCACCCGCACTGGCCGCCACCGCCGTCGCCGGCACCAGCCGGGTCGTACAGACCGAGGGGCTGCTGCTGCGGGCGGTGGAACGACCGCTGCCCGGGTACGGGCCCGACGCCGGCGCCGGCCCGGCGGATGCGGGTGCCGGGCTGTGCACCCTGGCCCTGCTGTCGGGCGGCGACCCGGGCGGCCTCGGGGAGCAACCGCGCCTGCTCCCCGACGACGAGGAGGTACGGCAGGCCGCCGGCCGGCAGGCCGTGGTGCTGGAACACGTCTCCTCCGGCACCGGTACGGAGTCCACCGCCCCCACCCGCCGCCTGACCGGCGTCATGCCGCTCGCCTCCCTCTTCTCCCGGCGGCTGCGCTGGTCCCTGGCCGGGCTGGTCGGCTGCGTGGTCGGTCTCGCCGTAGCCCTGTGGCTGGTCACCGGCATCCACCCGCTGCGTGCCTTCTACATCACCCTCCTCGACCTGTTCGCGATCGACGACCCGGCCTTCAAGGAACCCCTCGGCCGCCAGCTCCTGCAACTCCTCTCCGCGCTCGTCGGGTTGCTCCTCCTTCCGATCCTGCTGGCCGCCGCCCTGGAGGCGCTCGGCACCTTCCGCACCGCCTCCGCCCTGCGCCGGCCGCCCCGGGGCCTGAGCGGGCACGTGGTCCTGCTCGGACTCGGCAAGATCGGCACCCGGGTCCTGACCCGGCTGCGGGAGCTGAACATCCCGGTGGTCTGCGTCGAGTCCGACCCGGAGGCCCGCGGCCTCGCCACGGCCCGCCGGCTGCGGGTGCCGGTGGTCCTCGGGGACGTCACCCAGGAGGGCGTTCTGGAGGCCGCCCAGATCCACCGGGCCCAGGCGCTGCTCTCGGTGACCAGCTCCGACACCACCAACCTGGAGGCCGTCCTCTACGCCCGCACCGTCCGCCCCGACCTCCGCGTGGTCCTGCGCCTCTACGACGACGACTTCGCCACCGCCGTCTACCGCACCCTGCGCACCGCGTACCCCCACGCCCTGACCCGCAGCCGCAGCGTCACCCATCTCGCCGCCCCCGCGTTCGCCGGCGCGATGCTGGGCCGGCAGGTGCTGGGGGCCGTCGCGGTGGAACGCAGGGTGCTGCTGTTCGCCGCGATCGACGTCGACGGCCATCCGCAGCTGGAGGGCCGGACCGTACGGGACGCCTTCCGGGCCGGTTCCTGGCGGGTACTGGCGCTGCTGGGACGAACCGACACGTCCGCCGAGCACGTACTGGAGAAGGGGGACCGGGTGGTGGTCGCCGCCACCCGCAGAGGCCTGGCGGAACTCCGCTGACCGGGCGGAGACAGCCTTCGGAAAACCCGTTGCCGAGCTCCCGCCGATCATGGAACAGTGACCGTGCTCTGCGACCCGGCAGAGGAACTCACGGTGAGGAACGACAGCCAATGATTGCGGCGTCCCCGAGCGGCCGCCGTCGGCGCTGAGCGCCGCGCACGCTTCACGCTTCCGCACGGCGGCCCCACGATGCGGTGCCTGACGCACCGCCACTCCTTCCTGCCCCGAACTCGGCGAGACCGAGTTCGTCAGGGCTGCGTTCCGAGACTTCGTGAGGTCACACCCACCATGGACATGCAGGTCCAGAGCTTTGCCGTCGCCAACCTCCGCCGCCGGCCGGTCGTCGTGGAGACCGGCGGTTTCGTCGCCGGCTTCTCCCCCGACACCGACAGCCCCTACCTCAACTACGCGACCCCGCTGCCCGGGGCCGAGCCGACCGGGCGGGACGTCACCGCGCTGATCGGCGCCTTCCGGGAGCGGGGGCTGCTGCCCCGGCTGGAGTTCGCGCCGGAGGCCGCGCCCGCCGTGGCACCGGCTCTGAGGGCGGCGGGCTTCGAGACGGAGGCGGTGCACGAGTACCTCGTCTGCACCCCCGACCGGCTGACGGTCCCCCGGCCCGCCCCGGCCGTTCGGACCCCGGCGACCGACGAGGAGTACGCCGAGCTGGACGCCGCGCTCGCCGAGGCGTTCGGCGGTGTCTTCGCCTCCTCGGCGGAAGGCGCGGCCCGGCTGCGGCACACCCAGGAGGGCGGCGGGGCGGTGCGCTTCGTCCGTGCCCCGCAGGGCGGCTGCGCCGGTGGAGCCTCCTGCTCCGCGCCGGCCGAGGACACCGCCGAACTGTCCGGCGTCGGCACCCGCCCGGCCCACCGCGGCCGCGGCATCGCCGCCGCGGTGACCGCGTCGGTGACCGAGGCGATGTTCGCCCGAGGGGTCGGTTCGGTCTGGCTGGAGTACTCCGGCGAGGGCTCCCGCCGGGTGTACGAACGCGTCGGCTACCGGGCCCGGGGCACGCGCCTGTACGTGTCGCTGCCGCGTCGCTGATCCCGTCCGTTCCTCTGGACCCTCTCAGATGATCATGGTCACCTAGAGTGTGTCCATGTCACGTACACGCACCACCGTTCTCGCCGCTCTCCTCGGCGTCGCCGCCCTCACCTCCTGCTCCTCCAGCGACTCGGGCGACGACGCCGGGAAGCCGATCACGAAGGACCTCAGCCAGGGCGAGATCTCACAGGCTCTGCCGGGCGTCGGCGAGATCCTCCCCGGCTGGGAGCCGTACCACGAGAAGTCGGTGATGGAAGGCCGGTACTGCACGAAGGTGGACGGCCCGAGGGACGAACAGGCCCCCAAGGGCTGGGTGCGCAGCGGTGACGCCGAGTACCTCTACCAGGGCTCCACCGACAACATGATGGACGTGGCGATCTGCCTGTACGACACGCCTGAGAACGCCGCGAGCGCCTACCGGGACTGGAAGGGCTCCGAGAAGAAGAAGGAGCGGACGCCGGACGAGAAGATCGGTGACGAGACCACGTTCGTCGTGAACCCCGGGCTCAGCGAGGACTCGATCCAGGCGTTCAGCCGCTCCGGCAGGGTCGACATCAAGGTGGAGATAGACGGCACCGCGGGCGACACCACCCCCGCCCGGGACATGCTCGCCACCACGCTCAAGCGGCTCCAGCAGGTCCAGGACGGTGAACGGGCCACGGCGACCACCGCGGACGAGACCGCGGAAGACCAGAAGTAGGAGCCCCGCGAAGCCCTCCCGGGCCGGCCCGGGTCAGCCGCTCGGTACCGGTGTCTGTTCCGGCTCCTCCGGCACCAGCCCCAGCGCCGCGTCCCGCTGGAACTCGATCTCCCTGCGCAGCAACCGGAACCACATGAACACCACGAACCCGGCGAACACGAACCACTCGCCGGTGTAACCGAGGTTCTGGAACGCCTTCAGGTCCAGCCCCGTACCGCCCGGCGCCCGGGCCGGTACGGCCTTCATCCCGGCGTCGCCCTTGTCGAGGGTGACCCACGCGTCGTAGAGGCGGTACGGCACCAGGTTGACCAGCGACGCCGAGCTGATCGCCGCGGTCTGCCCGGCAGGCAGCCCGCCCTGTGCGCTCACCCCGTTGTCCCCGGGCGTCTCGGACGCCTGCAGCGCGCCGGTGACGGTGACGTCGCCGGCGGGCGGTGCGGGCGCCTCGGCCGCGTCCGCCGTCCCCGGCAGCCACCCGCGCACCACGGGCAGCGCCTTCCCGGAGTCGGTGCGCAGCAGGGTCAGGACGTAGAACCCGCGCTTGCCGTCCAGCTCCCGCCCGGGCACCAGCAGCTGCTTCCCGTACCGCCCGCTCGCCGTGACCCGCCGCCCCGCCGTGCTCTTGTCGACGGGCAGCATCGAGTCGAGCGGGCGCGCGGCCTCGGTGCGGCCGGACTCGACCCGCTCGGTCACGGTGCGGTGGTCCTGGACCCGGTCCTCGAACCGGCTCAGCTGCCACGACCCCATGAAGACGCAGAACGGGATGGCGAGCAGCACGAAGACGTTGATGCCCCACCAGCGGGGTGTCAGCAGGAAGCGGTACACGCCCTCCACGGTACGGCGCCCGGCTGGGCGGCCCGGCCGCGGGTCATCGTTCCCCGGCCGGCCCTCAGTCCTTCCTCGCCCTCAGCGAGTAGATCAGCGGGATGCGCGGACGGTCCGCCGGGAAGCGGTGGTAGCCGTCACGGACCTCGAAGTTCCTGAAGCGGGGGAAGACCGACACGTCGTGCTCGTGCAGGAACTCCACGCGCAGCCCCGTCGCGGCGAGAGCGGAGACCACGTCCCCGAGGGTGTGCTGCCACTCCACGCTGCGGTTGTGGACGGTGGCGGCGTCCAGGTCGGCGTAGGTGCCCGGCTCCTCGTACACCTGCGCGTCCCGGGTGAAGTAGTCGCGCACGATCCGGCTGCCGGTCTCGTCGTCCAGGGACTCGGTGAGCGGATGGAACTCGGCGAGGTAGAGGAAGCCGCCGGGCGCGACCAGCGAGGCGGCCGTCTCGGCCCAGCGCCGGATGTCCGGCAGCCAGCACAGGGCGCCGAGGCCGGTGTACACGATGTCGTACGACGGCTCGGGTACGGCGGCGGGCGCGTCGTAGACGTCGCTGGTGACGAACGCCGCCCGGTCGGGGCCGTAGCCGAGGTCGGCCGCGAGGGCGCGGGCCGCCTCCACCGCCGGTGCCGAGAAGTCCAGGCCCACGACGCGGGCGGCGCCGCGGTGGGCCCAGGAGAGGGTGTCGGTGCCGATGTGGCACTGCAGGTGCAGCAGCGACTTCCCGGTGACGTCCCCGACCTCGGCCGTCTCGAAGTCCCGCAGGTCGTCCCGGCGGGTGCGGAAGCCGTCGAGGTCGTAGAAGGAGCCGGCGACGTGGACGGGAACCCTCTCGTCCCACATGGCCCGGTTGTCCTCGCGCCAGCCCTCGGGAACGGATGTGGAGGTGACGGAAACGCTCATGGTCGGGAAGTTATCCACAGGCTGCGCACACCCGCCACCCAATTGTCGGCGCGGCCAGGCAATATGGGCGCATGACTGGGGCCATGAGTGAGAGCAGGACGCCGGACACACCGGACATGCCGGACTGGGAGAAGCGCTTCCGGGCGCCACGCGTCTCCCTGCCCGACTGGGCGGAGGACGCGCCGGACCGTTCCCTGTTCGTGTCGAACGCGACGGGGACGTACGAGCTGTACGCCTGGGACAGAGCGACGGGCGAGCAGCGGCAGGCGACGGACCGGCCGAACGGCACGACGGACGGCGTGCTCTCCCCGGACGGCGCCTGGATCTGGTGGTTCGACGACAAGGACGGCGACGAGTTCGGCATCTGGCGCCGCCAGCCCTTCACGGGCGGCCCCGACGAGCCGGCCGTGCCCGGTCTCGCCCCTTCCTACCCGGCCGGCCTGGCCCTGTCCCGCGACGGCCGCACGGCGGTCGTCGGCCGCTCCACGGACGACGACGGCACGACGATCCACGTGGCGCGCGAGGGCGCGGACCCGGTGGAGATCTACCGGCACCGGGAGTCGGCGGGCGTCGGCGACCTGTCGTACGACGGCTCCCTGATCGCCGTCGAGCACACGGAGCACGGCGACGCCATGCACGCGGCGCTGCGGGTGCTCCGCCTGGACGGCACGACGGTCGCCGAGCTGGACGACACCAAGGGCGGCACCGAGGAGCTGGGCCTGGAGGTGCTGGGCTTCGCCCCGGTCGACGGCGACACCCGGCTGCTCATCGGCCACCAGCGCCGGGGCCGCTGGGAGCCGCTGGTGTGGGACGTGGCGACGGGCGAGGAGACGGACCTGGCCCTGGACCTGCCGGGTGACGTCAGCGCCGAGTGGTATCCGGACGGCTCGGCGCTGCTCATCGCCCACGGCTTCGAGGCCCGCAGCGAGCTGTTCCGGTACGACCTGACGGCCCGCGAGCTGACCCGCATCCCCACCCCGCCCGGCACGGTCTCCGGTGCGACGGCCCGCCCGGACGGCAGCGTGGAGTACCTGTGGTCGTCGGCCGCCGAGCCGCCGGCGGTGCGGTCCACGACCGGCGGGGTGGTGCTGGACCCGCCCGGGATGGCGTGCCCGCCGTCGGTGCCCGTGGAGGACGTGTGGGTGGAGGGCCCCGGCGGCCGTATCCACGCCCTGATCCAGAAGCCGGCGGGTGCCACGGGTCCCCTGCCCACCGTCTTCGACCTGCACGGCGGGCCGACCTGGCACGACAGCGACTCCTTCGCGGCGGGCCCGGCCGCCTGGGTCGACCACGGGTACGCGGTGATCCGCATCAACTACCGCGGCTCCACCGGCTACGGCCGCGCCTGGACCGACGCCCTCAAGCACCGGGTCGGCCTGATCGAGCTGGAGGACGTGGCGGCCGTCCGCGAGTGGGCGATCAGCTCCGGCCTCGCCGACCCCGCCCGGCTCGTCCTGACCGGTGCCTCCTGGGGCGGCTACCTCACCCTGCTGGGCCTCGGCACCCAGCCGGCCGCCTGGTCGCTGGGCATCGCGGTCGTCCCGGTCGCGGACTACGTCACCGCGTACCACGACGAGATGGAGGCCCTGAAGGCCATGGACCGCACCCTGCTGGGCGGCACCCCCGAGGAGGTCCCGGACCGCTTCGCGGCGTCTTCCCCGCTGACGTACGTCGACCAGGTCAAGGCGCCCGTCTACATCTCGGCCGGCGTCAACGACCCCCGCTGCCCGATCCGCCAGATCGACAACTACGTCAAGAGACTGGAGTCCCGCGGCGCGGTCCACGAGGTGTACCGGTACGACGCGGGGCACGGCTCCCTGGTCGTGGACGAACGGATCAAGCAGGTGGCCCTGGAACTGGACTTCGCAAGGCGCCACTTGGCCGCCGGCTGAGCCGCCGTGCGCCGGTCGGCGGGTGACGTGCTCGGTCTACGGCACCCGCACCGGCGCCCTGGACCGGCGTCCGAGGGCGCACCCCTGGTGGAGCGTCACGCCCCCGCCAGCACCCCGGTGTAATAGATCGTCCCCGCGCACGCCCCGGACACCACCGCCGTGGCCGAAGGGGATCCGCCCTCCGCCGTGTGGGTGACCGCGATGCTGCCGTCGGCTGTGCCGTCCTCGGTGACGAGCTGGGTGGTGGTGCCGTCCGAGCCGCCGGTGTCGGTGGTGCCGCCGGTGGCGCCGGCGTCCTGGGTGGGGGTCGGGTCCGGTGACGGGCCGCCGGTGCTGGTACCGCCATTGCTGGGGTCGCTGGTGGTGGGGCAGGTCTCCGAGGGGACGAAGGCGAACTTCTCCTCGTACGCGGCGCCGGGCTGCAGGACCAGCGAGGGCACTTCGAGAGACGGGTCGGGCAGGGAGGTCGCCGCGTCCCCGGCCGCGTGCCGGGCGGTGACGATCTTGGCCGGATCGGCGGCGCCCTGGGCGGTCGGGACGATGCTGCCGGGACCGGCGACGGTGCACGCGGTGCCGGAGATGTTGGTGACGCGGAAAACGCCGTAGACGGCCCCCGCGGAGTCGGGCGGGTTCACCGTGCCGGTGGCGGAGCCCAGCTGGGCCGCCGTGCAGAGCGGGGTGCCCGAGGCCTGCGTGGCGGAGGGGTCGGCGCCGCCGGTGGAGCCACCGCCCTTGCTGCCCTTCTCGTCCTTCTCGCCGCTCTCACCGGGCTCCTTGCCCGGCTTGACCGTCGTACTGGCGCTGTCCTTCTTGCCGTCCTTGCCGCCGCCCGTGTCCTTGCCCTGGCCGGTGCCGCCCTGGGTCTGGGAACTCTGGCCGGCCATGGCGGTGTTCGGGTCGGAGCCGCCGGCGTGGGAGACGTGGACGAGGGCCGGGATCGCGGTGCCGATGAACAGGGCCGCCGCGGCCATGCCGACCACGGCCTGCCGCTTGCGGGCGCGCCGCGCGGGGACGGCCCGGCGCAGGTGGTCCAGGGTGCCGGTGCGCGGCTCGATGTCGTCGACCGCCGTGTGCAGCAGCCGGCGCAGGGCCTGTTCGTCGGAGTCGAGGTCGTCCAGCATGTGGACTCCGTCGAGCCTCTCGGGGCCCTTGTCCTCGGGGCCGTGGTTCACAGTTCCGTTCCCAGCGTGCGATGACGTGTGCTGTTGCCCGGCGCGCCCTGTCGGCTCGTGCCAGGCATAGGGCTCGTGGCGTTCGTGGGAGTGCCGCTCATGGGAGTGACCGTCATGGGATTCGCCCCCTTCGGCGTGGTCGCTCATGCCGATGCCTCCATGGACACCCGCAGCGCGGCGATGCCCCGCGAACCGTACGCCTTCACCGAGCCCAGGGAGATGCCGAGCGTCTCGGCGACCTGCGCCTCGGTCATGTCCGCGAAGTAGCGCAGCACGAGCACCTCGCGCTGGCGGCGCTGCAGGCCCTTCATCGCCTTGATGAGGTCGCGGCGCTCCAGCTGGTCGTAGGCGCCCTCCTCCGCGCTCGCCATGTCGGGCATCGGCTTGGAGAGCAGCTTCAGGCCGAGGATGCGCCGGCGCAGCGTGGAGCGGGAGAGGTTGACGACCGTCTGCCGCAGGTAGGCGAGGGTCTTCTCGGGGTCGCGGACGCGCTTGCGGGCCGAGTGGACGCGGATGAAGGCCTCCTGGACGACGTCCTCGCAGGAGGCGGTGTCGTCGAGGAGGAGCGCGGCGAGACCGAGCAGCGAGCGGTAGTGCGCCCGGTAGGTCTCGGTGAGGTGGTCGACGGTCGTCCCGGCGGCCTCGGTCGCCACGGCGCCCGCGGACTCCTCGACGCCGTCACGCTGACTGGGTATGCGGGCGGGCCGCGCTGCGGGCATGGGCGCGATCACCGGCATGCCGCCGGGCGCGCGCCGGGGCGCCGAGCGGGGCCGCAGGGCCGTGCCGCCGCGGGCCACACTGAGTTCGAGTACCTCTGCCACGCCAGTTGGACACGCTTCCCCCCTCGGGGGTTGTACGTGCCGGGCGTCACATGTGCGACAACCGACGGTGCTTCAAATGCCGTCATGCGTCCCGCTCTTCCGTTATGTCCCATTTGAACGGGCGTCCCCACGCCCCGATCACGGCGTCCCCACGCCAGGATCATCACGTCCCCAGGTCCCGCAAGGGTGACCGCAAAGACGCTCCCCGCCTCCGTACGGTTGCGGAAGGCGGGGAGAGAAATCCTCTGCTGCCGGGAGGGACGGTTCAAGTGGATTGGACCATGCTCCCGGCCACAGTTCTTACACAGATCCTACAAAGTTCAACGGCTAGGCGGGGGCGGACGTCTCCGCCGCGATCAGCTCGGCGATCTGCGCGCAGTTCAGCGCGGCGCCCTTGCGCAGGTTGTCGCCGCAGACGAACAGCTCCAGCGCGGTCGGGTCGTCCAGGGCCCGCCGTACCCGGCCCACCCAGGTCGGATCGGTGCCCACCACGTCGGCGGGGGTGGGGAACTCACCGGCGGCCGGATCGTCGCACAGCACCACGCCCGGCGCGGTGGCGAGGATCTCCCGGGCGCCGTCGACGCCGACCTCGCGCTGGAAGCGGGCGTGGACGGTCAGCGAGTGCGTGGTGACCACCGGCACCCGGACACAGGTCACGGCGACCGGCAGCCTCGGCAGGCCGAGGATCTTGCGGGACTCGTCGCGGACCTTCATCTCCTCCGAGGACCAGCCGTCCTCCCGGAGCGACCCGGCCCACGGTACGACGTTGAGCGCGACCGGCTCCGGGAACGGCCCGGTGTCCTCCCCGACGGCCCGCCGTACGTCGCCCGGCTTGGTGCCCAGCTCGGTGCCGGCCACCAGGGACAGCTGGGCCCGCAGCGTGTCCACGCCGGCCCGCCCGGCCCCGCTCACCGCCTGGTACGACGACACCACCAGCTCGCGCAGCCCGAACTCGGCGTGCAGCGCGCCCAGGGCGACGATCATCGTCAGGGTGGTGCAGTTGGGGCTCGCGACGATGCCGCGGGGGCGTGACCGCACCGTGTGCGGATTGATCTCGGGCACCACGAGCGGCACGTCCGGGTCCATCCGGAAGGCGCCCGAGTTGTCCACGACGACCGCGCCGCGCTCGGCGGCGACCGGCGCCCACTCGGCGGCGACCTCGTCGGGGACGTCGAACAGCGCGATGTCGACCCCGGCGAAGGCGTCCTCCGTCAGGGCCGTCACCTCGACCTCCTCGCCGCGCACGGCCAGCTTGCGGCCGGCCGAGCGCGGGGAGGCGATCAGACGGATCTCGCCCCAGATGTCCGCCCGCTGGGACAGGATCTGGAGCATGACCGTGCCGACGGCCCCGGTCGCTCCCACGACCGCGAGTGTCGGCTTCCCGGTCGGTGCCATCAGCGGCCCGTGCCTCCGTAGACGACGGCCTCGTCGGAGTCGGAGTCCAGCCCGAAGGCGGTGTGCACGGCGCGGACGGCCTCCGGCACGTCGTCGGCGCGCGTGACCACCGAGATACGGATCTCGGACGTCGAGATCAGCTCGATGTTCACACCGGCGTTGCTGAGCGCCTCGAAGAACGCGGCGGTGACGCCAGGGTTGGTCTTCATACCGGCGCCGACCAGGGAGATCTTGCCGATCTGGTCGTCGTAGCGCAGCGAGTCGAAGCCGATGCCGGAGCGGTTCTTCTCCAGCGCGTCGATGGCCTTGCGGCCCTCGGTCTTCGGCAGCGTGAAGGAGATGTCCGTCAGACCGGTGGAGGCGGCGGACACGTTCTGCACGACCATGTCGATGTTGATCTCGGCATCGGCGATGGTCCGGAAGATCGCGGCGGCCTCACCCGGCTTGTCCGGCACGCCGACGACCGTGATCTTGGCCTCGGAGGTGTCGTGCGCGACACCGGAGATGATGGCCTGCTCCACCTTCTTGTCCCCAATCGGCTCACTGCTGACCCACGTGCCCTGCAGTCCGCTGAAGGACGACCGGACATGGATCGGGATGTTGTAGCGGCGGGCGTACTCCACACAGCGGTGGAGCAGCACCTTGGACCCGGACGAGGCCAGCTCCAGCATGTCCTCGAAGGAGATCCAGTCGATCTTCCGGGCCTTCTTCACCACGCGCGGGTCGGCGGTGAACACGCCGTCGACGTCGGTGTAGATCTCGCAGACCTCGGCGTCGAGCGCGGCGGCGAGCGCCACGGCC
Organism: Streptomyces sp. NPDC028928; assembly: GCF_055564915.1. Classification (NCBI taxonomy): domain Bacteria; kingdom Bacillati; phylum Actinomycetota; class Actinomycetes; order Kitasatosporales; family Streptomycetaceae; genus Streptomyces; species Streptomyces sp. NPDC028928. The sequence goes on along the minus strand of NZ_JBVHVI010000003.1, from coordinate 42,196 downwards.
GTCGTGTCGGACCCACCGCGCCCGAGGGTGGTGATGTCCTTCTTGTCCTGGCTGACGCCCTGGAACCCGGCGACGATGGCGATGTTGCCCTCGTCCAGCGCGGTACGGATCCGGCCCGGCGTGACGTCGATGATCCGGGCCTTGTTGTGGACCGAGTCGGTGATGACGCCTGCCTGGCTGCCGGTGAAGGACTGGGCCTCGTGGCCCAGGTTTTTGATCGCCATCGCCAGCAGGGCCATGGAGATCCGCTCTCCGGCGGTCAGCAGCATGTCGAATTCCCGCCCCGCAGGCATCGGAGACACCTGCTCGGCGAGATCGATCAGCTCGTCCGTCGTGTCGCCCATCGCGGAAACGACGACGACAACCTGGTTGCCGTTCTTCTTCGCTTCCACGATCCGCTTGGCGACGCGCTTGATGCCTTCGGCATCGGCTACGGAGGAGCCTCCGTACTTCTGCACGACAAGGCCCACGTGCGCTCCTCGCTCGGTTCGTTTATGTCGGCTCAGTCTAACGAGCGTCCGAATCCCACCACCGTGCTCCCGCATGGTGAGACATCGCCCGCTCGGTCACGAACCCTGCCCAGCGATCGGCGCCGCACTCCGAACGTGCCCCGGCTCACAGCGGCCGGCCCGGCTACTGCCCCGGCCGGATCCCCAGCGGCGCGCCGATCTCCTGCGCCATCACCCGGCCCGCCTCGAACTCCAGCGTCTCGTCGCCCATGGCCGGCTGGTCGGTGTCGAGGCCGTCCAGCTCCTCCAGGGGCTGGTTGAGGCGGACGTGGATGAGGACGGACTGGAGGGCGCGCAGCACGGCGGAGGCCGTCGGACCCCAGTTGGAGAAGTACGAGAACTGCCACCACCACAGGGCCTCGGTGGTGCGGCCCGCACGGTAGTGGGCCATGCCGTGCCGGAGGTCGGTGATGATGTCGGCGAGGTCGTCGGAGATCCGGGCCGGCACCGGCGCCGTACGGGGCTCGTACGGGTCGAAGACCTCGGAGTAGACGTCGATCGGGTCCAGGAGCCGGGCGAAGGTCTCGCGCAGCTCGTCCACGTCCGGCTCGGGGCCCGGGTCGGGCTCGTAGCGCTCCTCGGGGACGATGTCCTCGTGGGCGCCCAGCCGGCCGCCGGCCAGCAGGAGCTGGGAGACCTCAAGGAGGAGGAAGGGGACCGCCGATTCGGGCTCGTCGCCCCTCGCCACCTCCGTGACGGCCACCAGGAAGCTCTCGACCTGGTCCGCGATCTGGACCACGAAGTCGTCCGGGTTCTGCGCCGAGGCGTGCAGTGTGGCGTCAGACATCTAGGAGTCGTCTCCCCTCGAAGGCGCGGCCGAGGGTCACCTCGTCCGCGTATTCCAGGTCGCCACCCACCGGGAGGCCGCTGGCCAGGCGGGTGACCTTCAGGCCCATGGGCTTGATCATGCGGGCGAGGTACGTCGCCGTGGCCTCGCCTTCCAGATTCGGATCCGTGGCCAGGATCAGCTCCGTGACCGTCCCGTCGGCCAACCGCGCGAGAAGTTCTCGTATACGCAGGTCGTCGGGGCCCACGCCCTCGATCGGGCTGATCGCGCCGCCGAGCACGTGGTAACGGCCCCGGAACTCGCGGGTCCGCTCGATCGCCACGACGTCCTTCGGTTCCTCCACCACACAGATGACGGCAGGGTCCCGGCGCGGGTCCCGGCAGATGCCACACAGCTCCTCCTGCGCCACGTTGCCGCAGGTGGCGCAGAAGCGGACCTTCGCCTTGACCTCCAGGAGGGCCTGCGCGAGCCGCTTCACGTCCGCCGGCTCGGCCTGCAGGATGTGGAAGGCGATCCGCTGCGCGCTCTTGGGACCGACGCCGGGCAGCCGCCCCAGCTCGTCGATGAGGTCCTGGACCACGCCTTCGTACAACGGACTGCCTTTCCTGGAGACCTTTCGGTACGTACGGTAGTTGGCTTCCGCCTCCGCTTGGAAGGCGGATGCGTCAGAACGGCAGGCCCGGGATGCCGCTGCCGCCGCCCAGCCCCTGGGCCAGCGGACCGAGCTTCTGCTGCTGGAGCGACTGCGCGTTCTCGTTGGCCGCCTGTACGGCCGCCACGATCAGGTCGGCGAGGGTCTCGGTGTCCTCCGGGTCCACCGCCTTCGGGTCGATCTTCAGGGCGCGCAGCTCACCGGCGCCGGTGACGGTGGCCTTCACCAGGCCGCCGCCCGCCTGCCCGTCGACCTCCGTGTTCGCCAGTTCCTCCTGCGCCCGCTGCAGGTCCTGCTGCATCTTCTGGGCCTGCTGGAGCAACTGCTGCATGTTGGGCTGGCCACCGGGGATCACGATCAGCTCCTCGCCGTCTCCGTCGTTGTCTCCGACGGGTTTTCCGCGTCTCTTCCGCGTCTCTTCCGCGTCGACGTTTTTCTCCGTCGTGACTGAGCCTACGTGGTCCACGCGGCCACTGCCCCGCCACTCTTTCGAGTGAGAACAACGGCGGGCCTATACCTGATCAAGGCCCCCTTCCGGGCGGAAAAGCCGGGAAAGCTCCCTCTCCGCCACCCATTGGGCGGTAGGAAGGTGGCCGCGCGTCGGCAGGGAATGTCACGCTACGTGACCGGTCGTGATCAGTTGGGAGTGCCGGGTGGGTCAGCCGGAGATGCAGCCCGAGGGTCCGCCTCAGGACGGGCGGGGCGAGGGTGCGGCCGGGCTGCGGCCGGGCGACCTGACCGGGCGGTCCTTCCCGCTCGGCGACTGGGAGGAGCCCGCCCAGCGGCTGGACGAGCTGTACCGCTGGGTGGAGCGCCGGGCACTGGAGACGGCGTCCTGGTATCTGCGGGACCGGATCTGGAAGCGGCGCGGCGCGCGCGTGCTGCGGGCCGGGGCGGCCGCCGGAGCGGTGGCCGGGGCGGCCCTGCCCCTGCTGGACCTGACCGGGGTGGCCGGCGGGGTGGCGCCCTGGGGCTGTCTGGCCCTGCTGCTCGCGGTCGCCTGCGTCGGCATCGACCGGTTCTTCGGTGTCACCTCCGGCTGGATAAGGGACGTCGCCACCGCGCAGGCGGTGCAGCGGCGACTTCAGGCGTTCCAGTTCGACTGGGCGTCGGAGAGCGTGCGGGAGGTCCTGGGACCGGCGGAGGGCACGGCGAGCGAGGCGGCCGAGCGGTGCCTGTCCGTACTGCGGCGCTTCTCCGAGGACATCACGGAGCTGGTGCGCACCGAGACGACCGACTGGATGGTGGAGTTCCGCACGGGCTCCGTCCCCCTGGGCATCCAGACGGCGGTGGCGGCGGTACCGCGGCAGGACGCGGGGGGCCCGGGGGGCCGCTTTCCGTTGCCGCCGGCGAACGGGAGCCGGCCCAACATGCCGCGGCAGAGACCTCCGGAGCCACGGTGAGCGCCCCCGAAGGGGCGCGGGCTCACTCCTTGCTGTACGTGAGGCTCTCCCCACCGCTCGCCTTGGCCCGCTTCAGCCGCCCGTCCGGCAGCAGCGCGACCTCGGTGGCCTCGCCCGGGGTGCAGGAGGAGGCCGGTTCACCGGTGGTGACGGTGGACGGCCCGATCTCCAACGGCCCGGCTGCGCCGGGTTCTTCGGTCAGCTCCGCCTCGAAGACACAGTGGTACGACCCTCCGCCCTCGGTCGGCCCGTCCGCGACCAGCGTCAGCACGGTGTCGCCCACCTCGCCCTGCCGGATGGTCAGTTCGCGGGTGTTGGAGCCGCTCGCGTTGTCGATGGTCGTCCGCCAGGTGCCCAGGTAGGCGTCCGGTATCGCCCCGGCGGTGGAGGCGGACGGAGACGGGGAGGGGGACGAGCCGGCCTGTGTGGGCGAGCCCGAGCCGGCCGGGGACGTGGAGGTGGCGGTGGGTGCCGGACCGACCGTGCCGTTCCCCTTGTCGTCGGTCCCGCCGTCCTTCTTCATCAGCGCGTACACCGAGCCGCCCGCGCCCAGCGCGACGACCAGCGCGATCACGACGAGCAGCGCGGTGGACCGCCCGTCGCGCCGCTCCGGCTCCGCCGGCACACCGACGGTCGGCGGCCCGTACGGCGGGGTGGAGCCGAGCCCGCCGGCGTAGGGGTTGTACGACGGCTGCCCCGCGCCCCAGTTCCCCGGCTGCTGCGGGTACCCGTAGGCGGCGGCCTGGGGATGCGGCTGCGGGGCACCGTAGGGCGGCGCCCCGAACCCGGCGGGCGCCGGGGGCACACCGGGCGGCACGCTCGGCGGCGCGCTCGGCGGCGGCGGAGCCTGGGCGGAGACGACGGTGGGCAGATGGTTGACGGGCCCGCCCGGCGCCCCGTCGGAGACGGGCGCGTGCTCGGGCGACCCACCGGCACCACCGGCCCCGGCGCCGACACCGGCCCCGGCACCCGCACCCGCACCCGCACCCGCACCCGCACCCGACGACACCGCAGGAGCCCCGCCGGAGCCCCCCTCCGGATTCTCCACCTCCAGCAGCTGCACGGCGTGCCGTCCCAGCTGCGCGACCAGCGAACTCGGCAGCCAGGGATCCCGGGACCGCCCCCCGGTCACGGTGTCCTCCACCCCGGTCCGCTCCAGAATCGCGTCCAGTGAGGGCCGGGCCTGCGGATCCTTGCGCAGGCAGTCCCGGACCAGGTCGGCGATCCCCTCCGGCACCCCCGTCAGGTCCGGCTCCTCCTGCGCGATGCGGAACATCAGCGCGTGCGCGCCGCTGTCGGCGTTCCCGAAGGGCAGGGCCCCGGTCGCCGCGTACGCCAGCACGGACCCGAGGCAGAAGACGTCGCACGCCGGGGTGATCCGGTCCCCGCGCACCTGCTCCGGCGCCATGAAACCGGGCGACCCGACGAGCGCCCCGGTCCGGGTGAGCCCCTCCCCGCCGGCGGTCGCCGTCTCCAGCGCCCGCGCTATCCCGAAGTCGATCACGCGCGGCCCGTCGATGGTCACCAGCACGTTCGACGGCTTGAGGTCCCGGTGCACGGTCCCGGTCGCGTGGATGTCCTTCAGCGCGTGCGCGAGCCCCGCCGCCAGGATCCGTACCGACCGCTCGGGCAGCGCCCCGTGGTCGTGCCCGACGACCTGCTGCAGGCTCGGCCCGGCCACGTACCCGGTCGCCACCCACGGCACGGCCGCCTCGGTGTCCGCGTCCAGCACGGGCGCGGTCCAGTACCCGCCGACCCGCCGCGCGGCCTGCACCTCCTGCCGGAACCGTGCCCGGAACTCCTCCTGAGCGGCCAGCTCCTCCCGGACCAGCTTCACGGCGACGGTCCGCCCCCGGTCCGACCGGGCCAGATACACGTGCCCCATACCGCCCGCGCCGAGCCGCGCCAGCAGCCGATAGGCCCCGATCTGCTGTGGATCCCCCGGCCCCAGCTTCTCCATCCCCGCGCCGCCTTCCCCCCATAGGTCTGCAACGACCGAGAATAGTGCGGTCGTACGACAGCGGCGCTCCCCCGTCGACAACCTGTCGCGGATTCGGGTCGTCCACGGAACAAGACGCCGATATGCCTTCCGCATCGCGGACATTTACCCTCACCGGCATGACCCCTCAGCCCAGCCCCGAAGCCGGCACCGCGGTGAAGGCCGCGGACCGTGCGCACGTCTTCCACTCCTGGTCCGCCCAGGACCTCATCGACCCCCTCGCCGTCGCCGGCGCCGAGGGGTCGTACTTCTGGGACTACGACGGCACGCGGTATCTGGACTTCACCAGCGGACTCGTCTTCACCAACATCGGCTACCAGCACCCCAAGGTCGTCGCGGCGATCCAGGAGCAGGCGGCGAAGCTGACCACCTTCGCGCCCGCGTTCGCCGTCGAGGCCCGCTCGGAGGCGGCCCGGCTGATCGCCGAGCGGACCCCCGGCGACCTGGACAAGATCTTCTTCACGAACGGCGGAGCGGACGCCGTCGAGCACGCGGTGCGCATGGCCCGGCTGCACACGGGCCGCCCGAAGGTGCTCTCGGCGTACCGCTCGTACCACGGCGGCACCCAGCAGGCCGTCAACATCACCGGTGATCCGCGCCGCTGGGCGAACGACTCCGGCTCGAACGGTGTCGTCCACTTCTGGGCGCCGTTCCTCTACCGCTCCCGCTTCTACGCCGAGACCGAGGAGCAGGAGTGCGCCCGGGCGCTGGAGCACCTGGAGACGACGATCACCTTCGAGGGCCCCGGGACGATCGCCGCGATCATCCTGGAGACCATCCCGGGCACCGCCGGGATCATGGTCCCGCCGCCCGGCTACCTGGCCGGCGTGCGCGAGCTGTGCGACAAGTACGGCATCGTCTTCGTCCTGGACGAGGTCATGGCCGGCTTCGGCCGGACCGGCGAGTGGTTCGCGGCCGACCTGTTCGGTGTCGTACCCGACCTCATGACCTTCGCCAAGGGCGTGAACTCGGGCTACGTCCCGCTCGGCGGTGTGGCCATCTCGCAGAAGATCGCGGAGACCTTCGGCAAGCGCCCCTACCCCGGCGGCCTCACCTACTCCGGCCACCCGCTGGCCTGCGCCGCCGCCGTCGCCACGATCAACGTGATGGCGGAGGAGGGCGTGGTCGAGAACGCCAGGCTGCTCGGTGAGACCGTCGTCGGCCCCGGCCTCACCGAGCTGGCCGAACGGCACCCGAGCGTCGGCGAGGTGCGCGGTGTCGGCATGTTCTGGGCGCTGGAGCTGGTGAGGAACCGGGAGACCCGCGAGCCGCTGGTGCCGTACAACGCGGCCGGCGAGGCCAACGCCCCGATGGCCGCGTTCACCGCCGCCGCCAAGCGCAACGGCCTGTGGCCCTTCGTGAACATGAACCGCACCCACGTCGTCCCGCCGTGCAACGCGACCGAGGCCGAGCTGAAGGCGGGCCTGGCCGCGCTCGACGCCGCGCTGAGCGCCGCCGACGAACACACGGTGTGACCGTACCGCGGCTGCCGCCGGGCCGATCCGAACGCGTAAGGTGACGTGCTCGTAAGCACAAGGGACGCGCGTCGACCGCGCGTCCGTACGAGTACGTCACCCGGACGTGTGAGGAGAGGCACGCAGCATGCCCGGCAACGGCACCGTGACGCGCAGCACCCTGCGCCAGCAGATCGCGGACGCGCTCCGTGACGAGGTGCTGGCGGGGCGGCTGCGCCCGGGCCGGGCGTTCACCGTGAAGGAGATCGCCGACCAGTACGGCGTCTCCGCCACCCCCGTCCGCGAGGCGCTGGTCGACCTGTCCGCCCAGGGCATCCTGGAGGCCGACCAGCACCGCGGGTTCCGCGTGCCCGAGTACTCGCTCACCGACTACCGGAACATGATCGAGGCCCGCAGCCTGGTCACCGACGGCATGTTCCAGGCCCTCACCACCGGTCACCCCGCCTTCCGCACCCCGCCCGAGGACCCGCGCACGGCGGCGGCCCTGGCGACCGTACGGCGCCGCGGCGAGGAGGCCCAGCGGGCCGCGACCGCCGGCGACCTCACGGTGCTGATCGGCTACGACCTCCGCTTCTGGCGCGAGCTGAGCGCCCTCTTCGGCAACCCCTACCTCGGCGACTTCCTGCACCGGCTGCGCGTGCAGTCCTGGGTCTGCGCGGTGCAGCACCTGCTCCGCCTGCCCGACCTGCGTGGCCGGCTCTGGGCCGGGCACACGGACCTGGTGGACGCACTCGCCCGGCGCGAGGCCGAGACGGCCCGCGCGATCGTCGCCGCCGCCAACTCCCACTCGCTCGCCCTGCTGGAAGACCTGACCGAGGGGTAAGTGGCCGAGTACGGCCGCCGGATCCGTACGAGGGGAGCCGCCCCGGGGCCGTACCGACTACCCTTCCCTGACCACCTGCTGCCGTGCGTGACCACGCGCCTGCCGTACGAGGAGCCCTCTTTGGCCTGTGACCTGTGGCTGGTACCGCTCGTGGACGTGTTGTGCCACACCCCGGACAACCCCTTCGCCGAGGAACTCGCGCAGTACAACAAGGCGCTGGCCGAGGCCGGCCTGCCGCCGGTGCCGGTGTACCAGTACATGCCGGGCCTGTCCGGCGACGTCGCCCCGGTCGCCGGTTTCGACTACGACGCCCTCCATTTCCTGCGCCGGGCCTACCTGCTCCAGGTCTGCGGCCTGCCGGTCACGCCGGTCGACGAACTGGGCGGCGACTACGAGCAGTTGCTGGAGATGTTCGAGTCGACGGCGCAGCAGTCCCACCTGGTCTGGCACTACGACCACGCGGGCGCCTACGTCCCCGTGGACTTCCCGCACCCGCTCTCCAACGACGAACTCCTGGCGGGCGGCGGCCCGCTGGGGTCCTCCCAGACCCTCCTGCGCGAACTCCAGTACGTGGCCCCGACGATCGGCATCGACCCGGCCAACCCCCCGGCGGCGCCGTCCCCGCCCACGGCCCCCACCGAGCTGGAGGAACCGGCCGTCCCCGCCCCGTACGACCCCAGTCCCTTCGCCCGCGAACGCCACGTCTGGCTGGGCCTCCACGCGGCGGCGACCCGCTCCCTGGCCCAGGGCTCGATGATCGTCTTCAGCTGACCCTCAGGCCGGGGCGGGGCGGCGGCCGATGAGCCGGATCTCCGGCGGCCAGAGCACCCCGCTCGCGAGCAGCAATGCGGGTCCCAGATGCACCGGGCACACCTGCAGCGGTGGTCGGTTGTGGCGGGCGACCTCGAAGACCGCGGGGTCGGAGCAGTCCGTGCCGTCGGCCTGGTGGCCCTCACCGCCGTACGGGCCCCGGCATCGTGCGGTCCGGTGGACGCCCATGGGTCCATTGTCCACCGGGTGTGGACACGGAACCGCCCGCCGGCCCGCGCCCGGGGAGGGCGGGACCGGCGGGCGGTGTCGCGAGGTGCCTACAGGAACGAGTTGATCTCGATCGTCTCGTCCCGGCCCGGGCCCACGCCGATCGCGGAGATCGGGGCGCCGGACATCTCCTCCAGCGCCTTGACGTACGCCTGGGCGTTCTTCGGCAGGTCGGAGAAGGTCTTCGCCTTGCTGATGTCCTCGGACCAGCCCGGCAGCATCTCGTAGACCGGCTTCGCGTGGTGGAAGTCGGTCTGCGAGTACGGCAGCTCCTCGACGCGCTTGCCGTCGATCTCGTACGCCACGCAGACCGGGATCTGCTCCCAGCCGGTGAGCACGTCGAGCTTGGTGAGGAAGAAGTCGGTCAGGCCGTTCACGCGGGTCGCGTAACGGGCGATGACCGCGTCGAACCAGCCGCAGCGGCGGTCACGGCCGGTGGTGACGCCCCGCTCGCCGCCGATACGGCGCAGCGCCTCGCCGTCCTCGTCGAACAGCTCCGTCGGGAACGGGCCCGCGCCGACGCGGGTCGTGTAGGCCTTCAGGATGCCGATCACACGGCTGATCTTCGTCGGGCCCACGCCCGCGCCCGTGCAGGCGCCGCCCGCGGTCGGGTTGGAGGAGGTGACGAAGGGGTACGTGCCGTGGTCGATGTCCAGCAGCGTGCCCTGGCCGCCCTCGAAGAGCACGACCTTGTCGTCCTCCAGGGCCTGGTTGAGGATCAGCACCGTGTCGGCGACGTACGGCTTGATCTGCTCGGCGTAGCCCAGCAGCTCCTCGACCACCTGCTCGGCGGCGATGGCGCGCCGGTTGTAGAGCTTGGTGAGGATCTGGTTCTTGACGTCGAGAGCCGCTTCCACCTTCTGCTGGAGGATCGACTCGTCGTACAGGTCCTGGACCCGGATGCCCACGCGGTTGATCTTGTCGGCGTAGGTCGGGCCGATACCGCGGCCGGTCGTGCCGATCTTGCGCTTGCCGAGGAAGCGTTCCGTCACCTTGTCGACGGTCACGTTGTACGGCGTGATGATGTGCGCGTTACCGCTGATCAGGAGCTTGGACGTGTCGACGCCACGCTCGTTCAGACCGCTCAGCTCGGAGAGCAGGACCGACGGGTCGACGACGACGCCGTTACCGATGACCGGCGTACAGCCGGGCGACAGGATCCCGGAAGGGAGCAGGTGAAGGGCGTACTTCTGGTCGCCCACGACTACCGTGTGGCCGGCGTTGTTGCCGCCTTGGTAGCGCACCACGTAGTCGACGGATCCACCGAGCAGGTCCGTCGCCTTTCCCTTGCCTTCGTCACCCCACTGAGCACCGAGCAGCACAAGTGCGGGCACGCGCGTACACCCCTTCCGGGCGGGGCATGTCCAAGGTCGGGGGCGTGGGCGTAAGGTTCACCGCCGCGTACCACCGCGACCGCCGTTGGTCGCACAACCGTCGGACCGGATGCCCCGGAATAGACGAAGCCCCTGGCGCAATAGCGCAAGGGGCTCTTGCACAAAGATGCTACCCGAGGAAGCGAGGCAGGACCGAGGTGGCGACTTTCGCGACGTCCGATCAGCTGCTGGTGATCATCGATCCGGTCGCACGGCAGACGGACGGCGAGTCCGTACGCATCGCGAAAGACGTGCTCAGCGCGGGTGCGGCCGCCAAGGTGTGCCTGCCGGAGGATCCGGAGGAATTCGCCCGCGCGCTGGGCCGAAGGGGGTCCCGGCGGCCGGTCGTGATCGGTGACGACCGGGCGCTGGTGCGCGCCGTCACGCTGCTGCACCGGCAGCGGGAGCTGGCCGGATGCACGCTGTCGGTGGTGCCGGTGGGGGACAGTGCGCTCGCCGAGTCGCTCGGGGTGCCCGGCGGGACGGTGGCGGCGGCGCGGGCGGTGCTGGACGGCGCCGGGCGGCGGATGGATCTGCTGGTCGACGACAGCGACGGGGTGGTGCTGGGCGCGCTGGGCATTCCGCCGGCGCCGCTGCGGGCGGCCGTCGCCGAGCCGGTGCCGGTCGCCCCGGGCCGGCCCTGGTACCGCTCCCTGGTCCGCACCCTCGCCCCCCGGCCCACCCGGCTGGCCGCCGTGCCCGGCGTGACCCGGCTGCGGGTGGAGGTCGACGGCCGGACGGTGGTGGACCTGGACCAGCCGGTGGAGACGGTGTCGGTGGCGCCGGGCCCGGACGGGGTGGCCTCGGTGGAGGTACGGCCGCTGTCGGTGGGCGCGGAGGCGACCCCGCTGCTGGCCTCCGGCCGCACGGTGACCGTCACGGGCGAGGCCTTCCGCTACCGGGCGGACGCGGCGGTCTCCGGGCCGGTACGGCGGCGCACGTGGCGGGTGGCGGAGGGCGCCTGGAGGCTCACCCTGCCCGCCGCCCACTGATCCTCACCGACCTCCCCGCAGGCCTCTAAAGGTCTGGTGACACATATTTAACCGTGCCGACCCCTTCCCGGGTGCGTCCTTCGTCCACCATCCTGCTCCATCAGGACCCACGGACTGAAACAGGGAAGGGGCCACCCGATGGCTGTGGACGAGGGTGTCGCGCCGACGACGGGCGCGGAGGACGGCGGGCCCGTTCACCGGCTGAAGCCCAACGCCGTGGGGTTGCTCGGGGTGGTGTTCATGGCCGTCGCCACCGCCGCGCCGATCACCGCGATGACCGGCAACGTGCCCTTCATGGTGGCGTCGGGCAACGGCGTCGGAGCGCCCGCGAGCTACCTCGTGGCAATGGTCGTCCTGGCAATCTTTTCCGTCGGTTTCACCTCGATGGCGAAGCACATCACGTCCACCGGCGCCTTCTACGGCTTCATCTCCTACGGGCTCGGCCGGACCGTCGGACTCGCCTCCGGGCTGCTGGCCACCTTCGCGTACGTCGTCTTCGAACCCGCGCTGATCGGGATCTTCTCCACCTTCGCCACGACGACGCTCAAGGACCAGACGGGGCTGCACGTGCCCTGGTGGGCCTTCGCCGTCCTGATGCTCGCCGTCAACGCCACCGGCACCTGGTTCGGGATCAGCGTCGCCGAGAAACTGCTGGTGGCACTGCTGGCCACCGAGGTGACCGTGCTCGCGGCCATGGCGGTGTCCGTGGCCCTGCACGGGGGCGGACCGCACGGCTTCACCTTCGCGCCGGTCGACCCCGTCAACGCCTTCAAGGGGACCTCGGCCGGCCTCGGCCTCTTCTTCGCCTTCTGGTCCTGGGTCGGCTTCGAGTCGACGGCGATGTACGGCGAGGAGTCCCGCGACCCGAAGAAGATCATTCCCAAGGCCACGATGATCAGCGTGCTCGGCGTCGGCGTCTTCTACGTCCTCGTCTCCTGGATGGCCATCACCGGCAACGGTGAGGCGGAGGCCGTGCGGGCCGCGTCCTCCGCCAACCCGCTCGCGATGTTCTTCAACCCCACCGAGCGCTACGTCGGCCACTGGGCGGTCGACGTCATGCAGTGGCTGATGATCACCGGCTCGCTCGCCTGCGGCATGGCCTTCCACAACTGCGCCGCCCGCTATCTGTACGCCCTGGGCCGGGAGGGCGTCCTGCCCTCGCTGCGGGACACCGTCGGGCGGACCCACGCCCGGCACGGCTCCCCGCACATCGCCGGCCTGGTGCAGACCGCCGTCAGCGCGGTGCTGATCGGCGCCTTCTGGGCCGCGGGCAAGGACCCCTACACCGGTACGTACGTCCTGCTCGCCATCCTCGGCACCATGGCGATCCTCGTCGTCCAGGCCGTGTGCTCCTTCGCGGTGCTGGTGTACTTCCGCTCCCACCACCCCGAGAGCCGGCACTGGTTCCGCACCTTCACCGCGCCGCTCGTCGGGGGCGTCGCGATGCTCGCCGTCGTCGTGCTGCTGGTCTCCAACATGGGCGTGGCGGCCGGGCCGGAATCCGGCTCACTGGTGCTGAAGGCGACCCCGTGGCTGGTGGCCCTGGTCGCGGCGACCGGCCTCGGCTACGCGCAGTACCTCAAGCGCCGCTCGCCCGAGCGGTACGCGCTGCTGGGGCGGACGGTGCTGGAGGAGACGAAGGAGCGGTGACGCCCGGGCCGCCTGGTCAGCCCGCCTCCACGCGCAGGCCCTTCAGTCCCCGGATCACGAAGTTCGGCTTCCGCTCCGGTTCCGCCGCCAGGGTCAGGGCCGGGGCCCGCCGGAGGAGGGCCGCCATGGAGGCCGCCAGCTCGATACGGGCCAGGGGGGCGCCGATGCAGTAGTGGATGCCCGCGCTGAAGGAGATGTGCGGATTGTCCCCGCGGGCGAGGTCCAGGCGGCCGGGGTCCGTGAAGACCGCCGGGTCGTGGTTGGCGGAGCCGAAGAGCATGGCGATCTCCGAACCCCTCGGGATCGTCGTGCCGTCGATCTCGATGTCGTCCAGCACCCAGCGTTCGAAGAGCTGGAGCGGGGTGTCGTAGCGCATCAGCTCCTCGATCGCGGAGGGGATCAGGGAGTGGTCGGCGCGCAGGGCCGCCAGCTGGCCCGGGTTGCGGAACAGGGCCCACCAGCCGTTCACGGTGGCGTTGACGGTCGCCTCGTGACCGGCGTTGAGCAGCAGCACCGCCGTGGAGATCATCTCCTGCTCGGTGAGACGGTCCCCTTCGTCATGGGCGGCGATCAGCCCCGAGACCAGATCCTCGCCGGGCTCCTTACGGCGGGCCGCGATCAGCTCCCGCAGGTACTCGGAGAACTCCACCGAGGCCCGCACCGCCCTCGCGGCCGTCTCCTCCGACGGGTTCAGCTCGTACATCCCGCAGATGTCCGCCGACCAGGGGCGGAGCTGCCCCCGGTCGGCCTCCGGAATGCCCAGCATCTCGGCGATCACCGCCACCGGCAGCGGCTCCGCCACGTCGGTCAGCAGATCACCGCCGCCGTCGCGGACGAGGCCGGCCACCAGCTCGTCCGCCAGCCCCTCGACGTACGGCTTCAGCCGCTCCACCGTGCGCGGGGTGAACGCCTTCGACACCAGGCGCCGGATCCGGGTGTGGTCCGGCGGCTCCAGGTCGAGCATCCCGTGGTCGTTGAGGGTGTGGAACGGCTCGTGCTCCGGCGCGGGCGGGGTACGGCCGAACTCCTCGTGCGAGAAGCGGTGCCGGTACGTCCGCCCCAGCCGGCGGTCCCGGAGCAGCGCCGAGACGTCCGCGTGGTGCGGGACCAGCCACTGGTCGGTCGGCTCGTACCGGACCACCCGACCACGGGCCCGCAGCTCCGCGTAGGCCGGATACGGGTCGGCGACGAACGCCGGGTCCCAGGGATCGAACGCGAGGTCGCTGGAGCCTGCCATGCGGGGACGCTAGCGCGCCGAACGACGCCTGACCAGGGGGACCTGCCCGCACGGTTCAGACCACCACGCCTCAGACGACGGGCTCGGCACTGACCAGGACGTAGTCGTAGTACAGGGGGTCGCCCTCCTCGTCCACGGGGTACTCGAACGAGCTGTTGTTGGCGAAGGACACCCTCAGCTCGGGCAGGGCGTGGATGCCCGGGTCGCCGTCGTACAAGACGGTGTGGCCACGCTCCTCCAACTGCTCGACCAGCTCCTCGCTGGGCGTGCGGAACACGTCCAGCTTGTCGAACGTGACAGTGATGTCCGCTGCCTCCTCACGGAAACGCCACAGCTCGATGCCGGTGAGCGTGCCGCCTTCGGGGAAGGACAGGACGTACTGGAACGCGGAGTCGTCGAAGTTCACGACGTACTTGCCCGGGGGCCGCTCGGCTCCCGGCCGGTGGCTGACACGACCCAGCGTCGGGGCGATCTCCATGGCCTCGTCGAACGGCATACCGAACCGGAACGGCCCGACGCCGGCGTGCGGACGGATCTCGACGTTCATGTGCGCTCAGATCTGCTGCGCGACGAGGACATAGTCGTAGTACAGGGGGTCGCCCTCCTCGTCCACCGGGTAATCGTGGCTGCTCTGGTTCGCGAGGATCACCTTCAGCTCGCGCAGGGCGTCGAAGCCAAGGTCGTTCTCCTCGATGGTGTGGCCCCGTGCCGCCAGTTGTTCGAAGAGGTCCTCACTCGGGGTGCGGAAGACATCGAGCCCGTCGAGCAGCACCCGGACGTCGGCGTCCTCCTTCCGGAAACGGATCAGCTCCACTCCGCTCAGGGTGCCTTTGCTGAAGCCGAGCACGATGTCCATCTGGGAGTCGTCGTGCGTGAGGACGATCTGGCCCGGCTCCTCGTCGCCGGCGACGGTCCGGAAAAGACCCCACTCCTCCACTGCGGCGCGCGCCTCATCGACCGACATGCCGAGCCGGAAACGCCCGACGCCGACGTGCGGCACCAGTTCCAGTTCCATGTTCACTCCCTCGATCACGCACCCCGGATCCTTACGCCAGCAGGGCGCTCTCGTCGATGGTCCAGCCTCGCTTCTTGAGCATGTCCTGAAGGGGCTTGTTGTGCTTCAGGCTGGCCACCATCTCCTCGATGTGCCGATCGTACTTACCGGGGAACCGCCGCTTGATGTCGTCGATGTCCATCCGCATGGCTTCGGTGATGCGGCCCTGGTTGATCAGCTCACGCTGATACTGCTGCCAGGCCTGGGCCTGTAGGTGGTAACCCGTGCTGTAGAGCTGCTCGTGGTCGGCCTGCTCCATACGGATGGCCGGTCCATTGTTGACCTTCTGCTTCTTGTGGGGCTTGTTGGCTATGTAGAAGCCAGGCTCGATGACGTCTTTGTACGCGGACTTGGCCGGGATGTGATTGACCTCCATCTTCTGCGGGTACTTCTGGCCGTTCGCCATCCGGTTCGAGGGAAGCAGTCCGCCGTACCATCCGCCGTCCTGCGTGCACCCCTTGGCGACCAGACCCTCCGGGTCCATCCACGTGTAGGGGTTGACGACGTACGCGGCCGGGTTCGGGGCGGGTACGAGGCCCAACGGGTCCGCCGAGACATAGCGGGCCGTCTCGGGGTCGTAATGCCGGTTCAGGTTGTAGTGCAGGCCCGTCTCCGGGTCGGCGTACTGGCCGGGGAAGCGCAGCGGCGTGTGGGCCCGCGCGTCGCGGTTGCGGGCCGTGATGCCCCAGACCGTGGAGCGCTTGTACCAGGCGACGTCGCCCTGCTCGTCCACGAGTTCGGTCGGGGTGCCGATGACGTCGGTGACGATGGCGAAGAACCGGCTGTCCACCTCGCTCTGACCGGCGTCGTCCGGAAGCCGGCGCTCCAACTGGGCCATCGGCTGCGACCCCTCGTACTCCCAGGTCAGGGTCACGCCGGTGGCCGTGTCGGTCTCCTCGGCCAGTTGCGTTCCGTCCCAGGCGAAGCGGACCGTGGCCGCGATGCCCTGCCCGTCGGAGCGCATGCGGTGCTTGGCGGTGCGGCGGCCCAGCGCGTCGTAGGTGTAACGCCACACGGTGCCGTCGGGAGTGGAGCAGGAGACCAGGCGGTCCTCCGCGTCCCAGGTGTAGCGCCAGGTGTCGGGCTTGCGGGACAGGCGCCGCTTCCGGCGCAGCACGACGCGCCCCGCGGCGTCGTACTCGTAACGCACGCCGTCCCCGCCGAGCAGCCGGGTCCCGTCATAGGTCCGCGCGCCGCGGCTCTCGGGATGCCGTGCCCGGTCGGGCCAGTGGGCGTCCGTCTGGTTCCCCACGGCGTCATAGGCGTAGCGCTCCGACCAGTCGCCGACGGTGACGCCGAGCGGGCGCCCCACCGGGTCGAGGTCGATGTGCCAGGCCGGCCCGCCCTGCCCGTCCGTGATCTCCGTCAGGAAACCGTCGGCCCGGTAGCCGTAGGAGCGGTCCCGGAGCGTGCCGCGGGGCGTGGTCAGCGACCGGGCGGCGAGGCGGCCCATCACGTCCCACTGGGAGGTGAGCGTCACGGGCGCCGGCCCGGAGCCGACCGTGCGCCGGGTCTCGCGGCCCAGCGGGTCGTGGGTGAAGCCGAGCGTGTGCCCGGCGAGGTCCACGCGGACCCGGTTGCCCGCGCTGTCGTACGCGTACGACGTCGTGGCCCCGGTCGGGGTCGTGCGGGAGACCAGTTCGCCGTGCCGGTCGTAGTCGAACCGCATGCTGCGCCCGTCGACGGTCTCCGCCAGCAGGCGGCCCAGGGCGTCGCGTTCCAGGGTGAGCGAGGAGGTCGGGGAGACGGCGGAGACCAGTCGGTCGGCGTCGTCGTAGGTGTAGCGGGTGACCACGCCGTCGGCGTCCTTGGCCAGCACATTGCCCACCGCGTCAAAGGTGAAGGCGATACGCCGGCCGAGCGGCGTCGTCCGGGCGACGAGGCGGCCAGCGGCGTCGTACTCGTAGCGGGTGACGCGTCCGTCGAAGTCGGTCTCGGACTCGGTCAGCCCCGACGGGCCGTACCGGTACGTCCACGTCTTCCCCTGCGGGTTGCCGACCGTGCTGATCCGCAGCTCGGTGTCGTACGTGAACTCGTACCGCGCCCCGTCCTTGCCCGTGCGGGCGGCGAGCAGGTCGAACCATGTGTACTCGAAGCGGGTCACACCGCCGAGCGGGTCGGTGTGGGTGAGGCAGTTGCCCTCTTCGTCGTACGTCCACGACTCCGTGGCCCCGTCCGGTGCGGTGCGCCGGGTCAGCCAGCCGTCCGCCGTCCATTCCAGGCGGGTCACGGAACCCGCCGGGTCGACCGACTCGTACGGCCGGCCGAAGGCGTCCCGGCGCACCGTGTAGGTGGCACCCCGCGGGTCGGTGACCGAGAGGGTCAGGCCTGCCTCGTCGTGGGTACGGGTCTCCGTCTCGCCGGTCGCGAACGTGACCGTCGCTACGGCGCCCGTCGCGTCGTGGGTGAACGTGGTCGCGGTGCCGTCCGGCGCGACGACCGCGGTGCGGTTGCCCCGCTCGTCGAAGACGTTGCGCCACACGGTGCCGTCCGGGCCGGTCGTCGTCTCCGGCAGGTGCAGCGCGTTGTACGTGGTCGAGGCCCGGCGCCCGTCCGGGTAGTGGACGGTGAGGAGGTTGCCGGCGTCGTCGTACGTGAACCGGGAGGTGTGCCCCAGCTCGTCGGTGCGGGACAGCAGGTTGTCGTAACGATCCCACTCGAAGTGCACGGTGTTGCCGAGCGGGTCGGTCTCGCTGATCGTCTGGCGGAGCTGGTTGAAGCGGGTGACGGTGACCGCGCCGGTGGAGTCGGTGAAGCGGGTCTCGCGGGCGGCGGTGTCGTAGGCGAAGCGCGAGGAGAGCGCGCCGTCGGGGCCGATCGTCTCCACGACCCGGCCGGCCGCGTCGTACACATAGCCGTAGGTGTTGCCGTTGCGGTCGGTCCAGGAGGTGACGCGGTGCTCGTCGTCGTAGGTGAACCGCAGGGGCACGCCCCGGGAACCCGACACGCCCACAAGGTCGTGGTGCTCGTCGTAGGAGAACGAGGCGACCCGGACCGGGCCCTCGGGGGTCTCCAGGTCAAGTGCCGTGACCCGGGTGAGATCCGGGTGACGGGTGACGCGCACCCGGTAACCGCCCTCGTGGACGAACGCCGTGGGCAGGCCGTCGTCGTCGCGGACGAACCGCACGCCGTTGCCGTTGCGGTCCTCCGGCAACAGGTACGGCCGTGCAAGAGCTGATGACCGGTCAGCCCGGCGTCACCAGGCGGGCCTCGTAGGCGAACACCGCTGCCTGGGTGCGGTCGCGCAGGCCCAGTTTGACCAGGATGCGGCTCACGTGGGTTTTGATCGTCGACTCCGCCACCACCAGGCGGCCGGCTATCTCGGCGTTCGACAGGCCCTGGGCGATCAGGATCAGTACCTCCGTCTCGCGTTCCGTCAGTTCTCCGTAGGCCGCCTGGGCCGCCGGCACCAGGCGGGGGGTGTCCGCCAGGCGGGAGAACTCCGTGATCAGGCGTCGGGTGACCGAGGGGGCGAGGAGGGCCTCGCCCGCCGCCACCACCCGCACGCCGTCGGCCAGCTGACGCGCCGAGGCGTCCTTGAGGAGGAAGCCGGAGGCTCCCGCGCGCAGCGCCTGGTACACGTACTCGTCCAGGTCGAACGTGGTCAGCACCAGCACCTTCGCCGTCTCGTCCGCGGCGACGATCTCCCGGGTCGCCTCGATCCCGTTCAGCTCCGGCATGCGGATGTCCATCAGGACGACGTCCGGGGAGAGTTCGCGGACCCGGTCCACCGCCTCCCGGCCGTTGACCGCCTCGCCGACGACCTCGATGCCCGGCATCGCGTTCAGCAGCACCGAGAAGCCCTCGCGGACCATCATCTGGTCGTCCGCGATCAGTACGCGGATCGTCATGCCTCGCCCTCGATCGCAGCAGCCGCCGCCGGCACCGGCAGGAACACCGTCACCTCGTACCCTCCCTCGGCCGTGGGGGCCGCCGTCATCTCGCCGTTCAGCATCGAGACACGCTCCCGCATACCGGTGATGCCGTGTCCGGCGCCGGGAGACGGCTTCAGCAGACTCGGCGCCGGGGGCGGGCCGTTGACTATGCGGACGCCCAGGCCGCCGAGGACGTAGCCGATCTCCACCCGGGCACTCGCGCCGGGCGCGTGGCGCAGGGTGTTGCTCAGCGCCTCCTGCACGATCCGGTACGCCGACAGCTCCACCCCCTGCGGCAGTTCGCGCACCGCGCCGGTCACCGCCTTCTCCACCGTCAGGCCGGCCTCGCGCACATTGGCGAGCAGGCCGTCCAGGTCGGCGAGGGTGGGCTGCGGGGCGTCCGGGGCCTCGTAGTCCTCCGCGCGGACCACCCCGAGGACCCGGCGCAGCTCGGTCAGGGCCGCCACCGCGTTCTCCCGGATGGTGGCGAACGCCTTCTCCAGCTCCGGCGGCGGGTTCTCCACGCGGTAGGGCGCGGCCTCCGCCTGGATGGCGACCACCGACATGTGGTGGGCGACCACGTCGTGCAGCTCACGGGCGATCGTGGTGCGCTCCTCCAGCAGCGTGCGCCGCGAGCGCTCGTGCTCGGTCACCGTCTGCTGGGCGGTCACCTCCTGCTCGGCCTCCCGGCGTATGTGCCGGACCGTGACGACCAGCAGGGCGAGCGCGGACACCACCAGCAGGGGGGCGGTGTCGGTGTCGTAGTGCCCGTAGCCGAAGGCGGTCTCGGCCCAGAAGCCGTACAGCGCGGTCAGCAGCCACATCCAGGCCGCCGTGCGCGGGCGGGTGCGGATCGCCACCACCGTGAGCACCAGCAGGTGGGAGACGAGGCTGCCCGGCAGCCAGGGCCAGCTGCCCCAGTTGCTGCCGAGGACCGAGCTGGCCGCCGTCGCCGCGAACGACAGCCAGAACGCGCCGACCGGACGCACCAGGGTCAGCAGCACCGGCGCCAGGGCGAGCAGCCCGCACAGCAGCGCCGGCGCGCCGGCGTCGGCGCCCGTCATGCCGGCGGCCAGCGCCACGAGTCCGCCGGCCGCCACCACGGCGTGCGGGGTCCAGGCCGCGTAGGCCCGCAGCCGGCCGGAGAGGTGGCGGGTGAGGGGGCCGTCCACCGCCATGCGGGGCAGCGGCCGGTAGGCGAAGGCCTGGTGGAACAGGTCCTGCCGCAGCCCGCGCAGGGCGTCCGCGGCCAGCCGGAACTCGGGGCTGCGCGTCCGGCCGGCCGGGCCCGGCGGGGTCGTCTGCGTGTGCGTCGTCTCGGTCACGGTCAAAACGGTAGGCGGGAACAGGGTCACGGTCGTCCCCTTGGAGAGGGGTCCTGCGGGGTCCCTCTCAGGTACTACGGGTAGGGCAGGGTCAGCGGCCTCCGGGGCGGACCACGCCCGACTCGTAGGCGAACACCGCCGCCTGGGTGCGGTCGCGCAGGCCCAGCTTCACCAGGATCCGGCCCACGTGGGTCTTCACGGTCTGCTCGGCCACGACCAGCCGCTCGGCGATCTCCGCGTTCGACAGGCCCTGCGCGATCAGCGCCAGCACCTCCGTCTCCCGCTCGGTGAGGTCGCCGACGCGCCGCTTGAGCGGGGCGCGGCCGTTGCCGTCCAGGCGGGAGAACTCGGCGATGAGCCGACGGGTGATGCCGGGGGCCAGCAGGGCGTCGCCCGCGGCCACCACCCGCACCGCCTCGGCCAGCTTGTCCGCGGAGGCGTCCTTGAGCAGGAAGCCGGAGGCCCCGGAGCGCAGCGCGTCGTACACGTACTCGTCCAGGTCGAACGTGGTCAGCACCAGCACCTTGACGTGCGGGTGGTCCTCGGTGATCCGGCGGGTCGCCTCGATGCCGCCCAGCGCCGGCATCCGGATGTCCATCAGCACCACGTCCGGGGACAGTTCGGCGGTCCGGGCGATCGCGTCCCGGCCGTCCACCGCCTGCCCGATCACCTCGATGTCCGGCTGGATGTCGAGCAGCACGGTGAAGCCCTGCCGCACCATCTGCTGGTCGTCGGCGATGAGTACCCGGATGCTGCCGGTACCGCTCGTCATGGGGTCTGTTCTCCTGTCGGGGACTGGTCGGGCGGGTTCGTGGGGACGTCCCCGGGGAGGTGGGCCGTGACGCTGAAGCCGCCGCCCGAGGTGCGCTCCGCGAGGACATGGCCGCCGAGCATCGCGGCGCGCTCACGCATGCCGAGCAGCCCGTGTCCGGCGCCCGGGGAGGGCGGGACGGGGCGCTGCGGCGGGGAGTTGGTCACCCGCAGGTGCAGGCCGTCCGGGACGTGCCCGACCTCGACGTGCACCCGGGACCCCGGCGCGTGCCGCAGGGCGTTGCTCAGCGCCTCCTGGACTATGCGGTACGCCGACAGCTCCACGCCCGGAGCGTACGGCCGGACCTCGCCGACGACCTCCGCGGTCACGTCCAGCCCGGCCGCGCGCGTGTTCTCGATCAGTCCGTCGAGCCGGGCGAGCGTGGGCTGGGGGGCGTCCGGGGCGGCGCCGGTGCCGGGAGCACCCAGGCCGTAGGGGTCCTCGGGGTTCTCGGAGCGCAGTACGCCGAGCACCCGGCGCAGCTCGGTGAGCGCCTCCAGCGCGTTGCCGCGGATGCCGGCCAGGTTCTCCAGCAGTTCCTCGGAGGGGTCCTTCACGAGATGGGGGGCCACCTGGGCCTGGATGGAGATCACCGACATGTGGTGGGCGACCACGTCGTGCAGTTCACGGGCGATGCGGCTGCGCTCCTCCAGCAGGGTCCGGCGGGCCCGTTCCTCGGCGGTGATCGTCGTCTGCTGGACCAGTTCGGTACGGGCCTCGCTGCGGCTGCGCAGGGTGCCGCCGATGGCGGTGGCGATGCCGAACAGAGCCACGGCGACCGTGCCGGTGCCGGAGAAGTGCCCCACGGCCACACCGGCGCGCAGGAGGTAGGTGACGACCGTGGTCACGGCGAGCACGGTGAGTGTGCCGCCGAGGCGGACCCGCAGCGCGAGGAGCAGGAGCACGGTCATGTGGGCCAGCAGCGCCGGTGTCGACCAGGGCCAGTTGGGGCCGGGGGCCGGGACCGACTCCAGGTGCGGGCGGACGATCAGGGCGGTGACGGTGGCGGCGGCCAGGGACAGGGCCCAGGCCGGGACGGGACGCCGGACGGCCAGGACGATGGCGGCGGCCTGGAGCGAGGTGGTGAGCAGTCCGACGGAGAAGCGGAGACCGTAGGAGTCGGCGACCTCGGCGCCGCCGCCGAGGGCGATGGCCAGGGCCGTCCAGCCGATGAGGAGATACGTGACGAGGCGGGCCCAGCGGTACCGGGAGAAGGGCGGCGAGTTACGGGTGGGAGCCTCGCCCAGCCAGCCGCGCAGGCGCCGGCGGAGGGGAGCGGTGCCGTCCGACGGGAGGTGACTGCCCTCGGCTGGAGCGGTGTGGGGAGTGGGGGTGGTGGTCGGGCTCGGGTCCGCGGGCGTCACGAGGTCAACATTAGGCATGATGGGGGGATTTCGTCGGCCGGAGGTGGCGGTGGACCACCTTGGAGGGGCGGTTGCGGGGACGGCGCGGACCCTGCTCGTGGTGGCGGAAGGCCGCCCGGCACAGGGTCAGCGCCAGGGCGAACAGGGGGAGCCAGGCCAGGCGGTACGCCACCCAGGTCAGTGAGTCGGGTGAGGTGTGCAGGCCGGGCAGGCGGCCGGCCAGGAGACCCGTGGCGGTGGTGGCCATCATGGCCGTCTGGTGCCAGAGGAATATCGTCATCGCCGAGAGGTTGACGAGCGCCACGGCCGCCCACGCGAGCGGGCGGGCCGTCGTACGGCGCAGCCGGTCGCGCAGCAGGAGCGCCAGGCCGCACTGGGCCAGGCCGAACGTGACGGCCGCCAGGGTCGGGGGGTTGAGGTTGGAGACCGCGCTGCCGGGGACGCCGACCATGGACGCCGGGTAGCCCGCCCACCCGACGAGGACCGCGGTGGCCGCCGTACCGCCGAGGAGGAGGGCCCACGCCGAGCGCCGGCTGTGCAGCTCGCCCCGGGCCCAGGCCGCGCCCAGGGTGTAGGGGACCAGCCAGCCGGCGGCCAGGTTGGTCCAGCCGAGCCAGGACGGGCCGAGGTGCAGGCCGAAGCGGAGGACGTCCACGTGCAGGACGACGGCGAGCGGCCAGAGCGGGTTGAGGCGGGCGACGAGCGGGGTGACGGCCGTCAGCGCGGCGAGGACCAGCAGGAACCACAGGGGGGACAGCGCCAGTTTGCACAGGGTGTGGATGGTGGCCAGGGGTGTGCCGGTGAGCAGCAGGGCCGTGCCGGCCACCGTCCACAGGGCGAGGAGCGCGGCGACCGGGCGGAGCAGCCGGGTCAGGCGGGCGCGCAGCCAGCTGCCGTAGGAGTCGCCCCTGGCCCGGGCCGTGCCCAGGCTGCGCGTGGCCACATGACCGCCGACGAGGAAGAACACGGCCAGGGTCTGGAAGAGCCAGGAGACCGGGGCCAGCCAGGGCATGTGCTGCAACGGGCTCGCCGTGTGCAGACCGCCGTCCTCCGCGACCAGGGCGGTGACCAGCCAGTGGCCGAGGACGACACCGAGGATCGCCGCGGCGCGCAGGGCGTCGACGGCGCGGTCCCGGGAGGCGGGGGTGGCGGCGTCCACGCGGTGGGCTGCGCGACGGAGGGCGCGGAGGGCGTGGTGCGCGGCGTGGGTGCGGGTGCGCGGGGCGTGGGTGCGCGGGGCGCGGGCGGTCGGGGACGGCTCAGCCACGGGTTACCTCCCGGGGGTGGTCGAGGGTGATCCGGGCGAGGTTGGCGAGGGAGGGCGAGCCCGGGGTGAAGTAGCCGCTGTGGTCGGCGTCGGCCGCGTCGAAGACCCGGGCGCCGAAGGCGGCGGAGACGGGGTCGGTGCCGAAGCCGACGGTGGTGCCGAAGAGGCCGGCACGGACGTGCGGGACGTGCGCCACCCAGTCGTCGCCGCCGCGGGCCGCCCAGACGCGGGCGCGGGTGTGGAGGGCGGCGACGGAGTCCGCGCCGGTGCCGGGGCTGCCGACGAGGGCCATGTCGTCCGCGTCCAGGCCGGGGGCGGCTCGGCCGCAGACCACGGAGCCGTAGGAGTGGCAGAGCAGGGAGACGTGCGTACCGGCGGGGGCCAGGGTGCGCAGCCGGCGTACGAACGCGCGCAGGCGGGGGGCGGCTTCGTCGGCGCGGGTGGGCGTGGTCACCGTGGTACTGACCGTGGCCGGGGTCTCGTAGCCGAGCCAGGCGACGACGGCGACGCGGGTGTTCCGGGCGGCGCGGTGGCTGAGGTCCCTGTACAGAGCCGTGGCGGCCCCGTGGAAGCGGGCGTAGGTGTCGAGGGTGGTGTCCGAGCCGGGGACGAGTACGGCGATGTGGTCGGCGTGGGTGAGGTCGCCGAGGACCTCTGTGGCCTGGCCGGTGCCTCGGCCGTCGAAGGCGAGGAGACGGCTCGACGGGGCGGCGAGGGCGCGGTCCGCCGCGGCGCGGTGCGTGTCGCCGTGGGCGGCGGCCATGCGGGCCGCCTCGGTGGCGTTCTCCCGGTTCGCCTCGTACACGGAGGGGAGGGTGGACGGGGTGAGGGGGGCGGCGAGGGTGGCGGGGGCTGGGGCGGGGATCTGCGGGCGGGCCGCGCCGGCGAGGGGGGTGATGACGGCGGCGGCGAGGAGGGCGGCGAGAAGGCCCCGGCGGAGGCGGGTCGTCCGGGAGCGCGGCTGGGGCCGGCTCACCGCCGGCGACTGCCGGGCATCGTCGCTGCCGGAACCTGCTGACGTGCGGCGGACGTCGGTGCGCAGGGCGTGCCCCATGGTCGGCTTCCTTCCCGTTCGCCCGGCCATCGGGCTCGACTGGGAAGGAAGTTACGGAGCGGGGGCGGTCGTCCGCGTCCCGCCAGGGAGCTGTCCCGGCGGGTAGCTCTCAGGTATTACGGGTATCACCGGGTCCCGCCCCGGAAGGGCCTGAACCCGCTGCTCACCAGGCCAGTTGGGCGATCTCCTCCGCCACCACCGCACACGCGTCGGCCGCCGGATCGATCAGCGGGAAGTGGCCCACGTCCTCCAGCAGCGTCAGCCCGACCATCTCCCCCGCCTTCGCGGCCGCCACCGCGTACGACTCGGCCACCTGCTGCGGCACCTCCAGGTCGCTACGGCCCTGGACCAGGGTCGTGGCGATGCCCGTCGGCAGCAGCAGCACCGGGTCCGCGTACGGGCGGCGCTCGGCGAAACCGTCCTGCCCGCCGAGGAGTTGCAGCGACGCGTGCTCGCAGACGTCCAGCTTCTCCGCCACCTCGAAGTCCGCGATCGGCGCGAGCGCGACGACACCGCGCAGCGGCGCCGGGCCGTCCGTGCGCCAGGGGGCGTCCGCGGGCAGGACATGGCGGGCCGCCGCCCACAGGGCCAGGTGGCCGCCCGCCGAGTGGCCGGTCAGGACCGTACGGCGGGGATCCGCCTGCGGCAGCGCCTCGCGGACCAGGGCGGGGAGGGCGTCCAGCGCCGCCGCGACGTCGTCGAAGGTGTCGGGCCAGCGGCCGGCCGGCGGTGTGCCGTCCGCCGCGGCACCCTCGGCGCCACCCCGTCTGTACTCCACGTTCGCCACCGCGAAGCCCCTGCGGGCCAGGTAGTCCGCGAAGGGCGTGATGTGGCGGCGGTCGTAGCGGGCGCGCCAAGCGCCGCCGTGGAGGACCACCACCAGCGGGGCGGGCGACGTGGAGTCCGGGCCGGGACGGGGGGCGTAGAAGTCGATCACCTGGTCGGGGTGGTCACCGTATGCGGCGGTCACGTCAGGATCGACCGGGGCGTGCGAGAAGGCCGACTCCTCTTCGGCGGCGGCGCGGGCTGCTGCGGCGTCGTCCGGCATGCTCCAACCTCTCAGCTACAGAACGGGGTTTGGCGGACCAGGTGGGAAATCGGCCGTTGGCGGGGACGGTATCAGGCCGGTGACGTGCGGGGATACGGGGATGTCACGCACGGTGAGGGTTGAACGGTTCTTTGGGGCGGGATGCCCAGGGCCCCGCGCCGCCCGGCGCGGGGCCCACGCACCACCGGTGCTAGGCCAGCTCCTCCCCCAGCACCCGGGCCGCCCGTTCCACGTCCCGGAAGCCCACGTACAGCGGGGTGAAGCCGAAGCGGAGGACGTCGGGGTGGCGGAAGTCGCCCACCACGCCCCGGGCGATCAGGCGCTTCATCACCTCGCCCGCGTCCGCGCAGCGCAGCGCGATCTGGCTGCCCCGCTCCGCGTGCCGCTGCGGCGTCACGCACTCCACCCGGCCGGGCTCGGTGTACTCGGCCACGCACCGCAGGAAGAAGTCCGTCAGCGCCAGGGACTTGGCGCGTACGGCGGTGAGGGACACCCCGTCCCAGACGTCGAGGGCGGCGTCCAGCGCCAGCAGGGAGAGGATGTCCGGCGTACCGACCCGGCCGCGCACCGCGCCCGCCGCCGGGGTGTAGGCCGGGCTCATGCCGAAGGGCTCGGCGTGCGAGTTCCAGCCGGGCAGCGGGGAGTCGAAGCGGTCCTGCAGCGACGTACGCACGTACAGGTACGCCGGTGAACCCGGGCCGCCGTTCAGGTACTTGTAGGTGCAGCCGACCGCGAGGTCCACGCCGTGCTCGTCCAGGCCGACCGGCAGGGCGCCCGCGCTGTGGCACAGGTCCCAGACCGCGAGGGCACCGGCGGCGTGGATCGCGGCGGTGAGCGCGGGCAGGTCGTGCAGCCGGCCGGTGCGGTAGTCGACGTGGTTGAGCAGCACGGCGGCCGTGCGGTCACCCAGCGCCGCCGGCACCTCGGCCGGGGTCACCGGGCGCAGGGTGCGGCCGGTGAGCCGGGCCGCCGACTCGGCGATGTAACCGTCCGTGGGGAAGGTCGTCGCGTCCACCAGGAGTTCGTCCCGGCCGTCACCCGCCATGCGGATCGCGGCCACCAGCGCCTTGAAGACGTTGACGCTGGTGGAGTCGCCGACGACGATCTGGCCGGGCGCCGCGCCGACCAGCGGGGCGATCCGGTCGCCGATCCGCTCGGGCGCCGTCCACCAGCCGCTCTCCTCCCAGGAGCGGATGCGCAGTTCACCCCACTGGCGACGGATGACGTCCGCCACCCGGTCGGGGACGTTCGCGGGGAGGGCGCCCAGGGAGTTGCCGTCCAGGTACACGCCCGCGGCGTCAGCCGCATCATCGGACGCGGTGTCGAGGACGAAGCGGTCGCGCAGGGGCGCCAGTTCGTCGGACTCGTCCAGCTTCCGCGCGAGCAGGGGCAGCTCAGACATGGGACCTCGCCGTCCACAGCTCGGGGAACACGTTCTTGCGGGCGCGCTTCTCCAGCCAGGCCACGCCGGCGGAGCCGCCGGTGCCGGCCTTGGCGCCCATCGCACGCCGGGTGGCGACCAGGTGGTCGTTGCGCCAGCGCCAGACCAGCTCGGCGACGTCGGTCAGCGCCTCGCCGAGCCGGGCGAGTTCGTCGCTCTCGTCGCCCGCGTAGACCGCGGTCCAGGCGGCCTCCACGGCGTCCGACGGCTCGTAGCGCCGGGACACGTCCCGGTGCAGCACGGCGTCGGGGACGGCGTGGCCGCGGCGCGCGAGGAGCCGTACCACCTCGTCGTACAGGCTCGGCTCGTGCAGCGCCTTCTCCAGTTCCGCGTGGACGCGCGGGGCGCCGCGGTGCGGGACGAGCATGGACGCGGACTTCTCGCCGAGCAGGAACTCCAGGCGCCGGTACATCGCCGACTGGAAGCCGGAGCCCTCGCCGAGCGCGCTGCGGTACGCGTTGAACTGCGCCGGGGTCAGCTGGCCGAGCGGCTTCCAGGAGGCGTTCAGGGCCTCCAGTTCCCGCACGGAACGTTTCAGCGCGGCGATCGCGGTGGGCACGTCGTCCGAGCGGAGCGCCTTGGCGGCGGTCTCCCACTCGTGCACGATGACCGTGAACCACAGCTCCATGACCTGGGTGGTCACCAGGAAGACCATCTCTCCGGGGTCGTCGGAGAGGGTGTGCTGGAGGTGGGTGAGTACGTCCGCCTTGACGTAGTCCTCGTACGGCGTCGTCCCCGCGAAATCGAGATTCGGGGTCTCGGGCTCAGCGGCCTCAGGAAGGGGGTGAGCCTGTTGGGACATCGCTGTCTCCTGTTGTTACTCCGGGTAGCGGTCCGCCCCTGCCGATGCCGGCACGGGGGCCCCGGTCCCCACCCCGCAATCCTCCGCAATGCCTCCGGCTACGGCAAGGCCCGCCTGCTGCCAGACGGGCCACACCGGTGACTCCCTCCACGGGTCAGCCCAGGGTCTGGGCCGCCGTCGGCGAGGAGTCCTTCAGGAACTGCGTGCAGCGCTCGTACTCCTCCTGCTCGCCGATCGCCTGCGCGGCGCGGGCGAGGGCGTGCAGGGCGCGCAGGAAGCCACGGTTCGGCTCGTGCTCCCACGGGACCGGGCCGTGCCCCTTCCACCCGTTGCGCCGCAGGGCGTCCAGGCCGCGGTGGTAGCCCGTACGGGCGTACGCGTACGACTCCACGACCGCGCCCCGCTCGAACGCGTCGTCCGCCAGCTGGGCCCAGGCGAGGGAGGAGGTGGGGTGCTTGGCGGCGACATCCGCGGGCGCGGTGCCGTCCGCCAGCGCCTGCCGGGGCTCCGGGTCGTCGGGGAGGTGGGTGGGGGGCGGGCCGCCGAGGAGGTTCTCGTGAATCGTCATGGGTTCAGTTTGGCCTACGGGTACGAGGGGCGGCTCGGCGTGGGGTGCGGGGGCGACCGCAACCCCCTGGGGGCGTGGGGAACCGCGCGAACGGCCCACCGCCAGCGGCTAACGGCGGGGCTCGCCCTCCAGCGGCGGAGCCGTCACGTTGCCGTGGGTCCGGCACTCCGGGCGGCGGCAGTCCGGGGGTGGGCGGCGGACCAGGGTGAAGGCCAGGGCCGAGCCCAGCAGCAGCGTCCCCGCGCAGAGGGGCATCGCCCGGTCGAACGCCGCGTCGAACGCCGTGGGCGACCGGTACGCCTCCGGGCCCATGCCCGCCAGGAGGGGGAGGGCGGCCACCGCCACCAGGCCCGCCGCACGGGCCGCCGCGTTGTTGATGCCGCTGGCCAGGCCCGCCCGGGCGGTGTCGACCGAGGCGAGGACGGTGGCCGTCAGGGGCGCCACCAGCGTGACCATGCCGGCGCCCATCACCAGCAGCGCGGGCAGGACGTCCGTGAGGTAGTCGGCACCGGCGCCCACCCGCAGCATCAGCAGCATCGCCGCCGCGCACAGCAGCGGCCCGGCCGTCAGCGGCAGGCGCGGGCCCGTGCGGTCGGCGAGGGCGCCGGAGCGGGAGGAGAACAGCAGCATGAGGGCCGTGGTGGGGAGGAGGGCCGTACCGGCGGCCAGGGGCGAGTAGCCCGCCACCACCTGGAGCTGGAGGGCGGTGAGGAAGAAGAAGCCGCCGAAGGCCGCGTACACGCACAGGGTGACCAGGTTGACGGCGGTGAACTGGCGTGAGGCGAAGATGTCCGGCGGGAGCATCGGGTCGGGGCGGTGCCGCTCGACGTGGACGAAGGCCAGCGCCGACGCCAGGCCCGCCGCCGCCGTCAGGGCCACCGCCAGGGTGCCGGCGCGGGCCTCGATGAGCGCGTACGTCAGGAGGGCGAGGGACAGGGCGCCGAGGGCCGCGCCGAGGACGTCGAAGCGGCCGTGGGTACGCTCGTCCGCCGACTCCGGTACGTGCCGCAGGGCGACCGGCACGCACAGCAGGGCCAGCGGCACGTTGAGCAGGAACACCCAGCGCCAGCCGGGGCCGGCCACCAGCCAGCCGCCGAGGAACGGGCCGACGGCGGCGCCGATCCCGCCGAAGCCGGACCACAGGCCGACCGCCCGGCTGCGGTCGTCGCGGTGGAACGAGGCCTGGATGAGCGCGAGCGAGCCGGGGGTGAGGAGGGCGCCGCCGACGCCCTGCAGGGCCCGCGCGGCGATCAGCATGACGGCGTTCGCCGCGAGCCCGCACAGCAGGGAGGCGGCGGCGAACCAGACCACCCCGAGCAGGAAGATCCTGCGGCGGCCGTAGCGGTCGCCGAGCGAGCCGCCCAGCAGGATCAGGCCGGCCAGCGTGACCATGTACGCGTTGACCGTCCACTGCAGGGCGGCGAGGTCGGTGTCCAGGTCGTGGCCGATGCGCGGCAGGGCGACGTTGACGACGGTGGAGTCCAGCATCGCCATGCCGGAGCCGAGGACCGTGGTGAACAGGGTCCACCTGCCCTGGGGCGAGGCCAGCCGGACATCGGGCATGCCCCCAGGTATACAGCGGGCCCGGCGGCATGGACAGCCGCCGGGCCCACCGGGCGCCGTGGCGCTTACTTGATCCTGTTGCCCGCCGAGCGCAGGTTCTGCGTGGCCTGGACGACACGCGCGGCCATGCTCGCCTCGGCCAGCTTGCCCCAGGTGCGCGGGTCGTAGGCCTTCTTGTTGCCGACCTCGCCGTCGACCTTCAGGACGCCGTCGTAGTTCTGGAACATGTGACCGGCGACCGGGCGGGTGAAGGCGTACTGGGTGTCCGTGTCGATGTTCATCTTCACCACGCCGTTCTCCAGCGCGGTCAGGATCTCCTGCTCGGTGGAGCCGGAGCCGCCGTGGAAGACGAAGTCGAACGGGGCGGCCTTGCCGAACTTGGCGGCGACGCCCTCGTTCAGCTCCTTCAGCAGCTCGGGCCGGAGGACGACGTTGCCCGGCTTGTACACGCCGTGCACGTTGCCGAAGGAGGCGGCCAGCAGGTAGCGGCCCTTCTCGCCCAGGCCCAGGGCCTCGGCGGTGCGGATCGCGTCGTCGACGGTGGTGTACAGCTCGTCGTTGATCTCGTGGGTGACGCCGTCCTCCTCGCCGCCGGTCGGGGTGATCTCGACCTCGAGGATGATCTTGGCGGCGCTGGTGCGCTCCAGCAGCTCCTGGGCGATGGCCAGGTTGTCGGCGAGGGTCTCGGCGGAGCCGTCCCACATGTGCGACTGGAACAGCGGGTTGCGGCCGGCCTTGACGCGCTCCTCGGAGATCGCGATCAGCGGACGCACGTACCCGTCGAGCTTGTCCTTCGGGCAGTGGTCGGTGTGCAGCGCGATGTTGACCGGGTACTTCTCGGCGATGATGTGCGCGTACTCGGCGAGCGCGACCGCGCCGGTCACCATGTCCTTGCTGTACTGGCCGCCGAGGAACTCGGCCCCACCGGTCGAGATCTGGACGATGCCGTCGCTCTCCGCCTCCGCGAAACCGCGCAGGGCGGCGTTCAGGGTCTGCGAGGACGTGACGTTGATGGCCGGGTAGGCGAACTTGCCTGCCTTCGCCCGGTCGAGCATCTCGTTGTAGACCTCGGGGGTTGCGATGGGCATCTGTCCGCTCCTTGAGTTGCGGGTTGGCGTTCTGCGTTACGGCCCTGACCTAGACCTGGGGGTTCGACGTCGTCGTCGGCCCCATCTTTCCAGACCCGACCGCATGGTCGGCGTCTCGGTCAAGTCCAGGTCAAAGGCGCGCGTCAGTCCAGACCCAGTTCATCCTTCGAGAAGGCGAACAGGTACGGAACGCCCGCGCCGGCCTCGATCTTCTCGGCGGCGCCGGTCGCGCGGTCCACGATGGTCGCGACGGCGACGACCTCGGCACCGGCCTCGCGGACGGCTTCCACGGCGGTCAGCGGGGAACCGCCGGTGGTGGAGGTGTCCTCGACGACCAGGACGCGGCGGCCGGTGATGTCGGGGCCCTCGACGCGGCGCTGGAGCCCGTGCGCCTTGGCCGCCTTGCGGACGACGAACGCGTCCAGCCGCCGCCCGCGCGCGGCGGCGGCGTGCAGCATGGCGGCGGCGACCGGGTCGGCGCCCATGGTGAGTCCGCCGACCGCGTCGAACTCCAGGTCCGCGGTCAGGTCGAGCAGCACCTGGCCGACCAGCGGGGCGGCCTCGCCGTCGAGGGTGACGCGGCGCAGGTCGACGTAGTAGTCGGCCTCCAGACCGGAGGAGAGGGTCACCTTGCCGTGCACCACGGCCTTGTCCTTGATCTGCTGCAGCAGCGCGCCACGTACGTCCGTCATGCCGACCAGCTTAGAGCCGCCGCCAGCTCCAGGTGGTCGTCGCCTCCAGCGGGTCCAGCGGGGTGACCAGGCGCGGGAGGGTGTTCAGCCCGTTCGGCGGACCGGTCTGCGGTTCGACGCAGACGGCCTCGGCCTGCTCGTCGTAGACCACCACCCACTCCTCGCGGCTGGTCACCTTCAGCTCCAGCTGCCCGGGCCAGGTGAGGGTGACGTCGACGCCGCCGGGCATGCCGAAGCAGTCGTCCCAGGGGCCCGGCCGCGGGTCGATGCGGTTCCCGGTGGGCAGGTGGTCGGCGCCGCGCTCCTCCTGCCAGGCGGGCTTGAAGTCCAGCTGGACGTCCTCGCCGCCGAGGTTGCGGTGGAACCAGGGGTGCCAGCCGAGCTGGGCCGGGAAGGAGTCGTCGTACGTCTCCACGGACATCGTCAGTGTCAGGGCGTCCTCGGCGAGCGCGACGACCTGGGTGACGCGGGCGGGGTGCGGCCAGGGGTCGGTCAGCTCGTACGTGATCACCGCCTCGTTCTCCGTGACGCGCGCGGTGCGCCAGGCGCCGTCGCGTGCGGTGCCGTGGATGGCGTGCGGCGGGGAGTTGAGCGGCATCTGGCGGACGGTTCCGCCGTCCAGGAAGCGGCCCTCCCTCGTCCGGCCGCACCAGGGCACCATCGGGAAGCAGCCGTAGCGGGGCCCTTGCCTCAGCAGTTCCAGGGAGCCGGTCCTCAGGCTGCTGATGCGGCCGCCGTTGGCCGGGCTGACGCGTACTTCCGCCTCGCCCGCGGTCAGCGTGATGTCTTCGTTACTCACGGGACGACAGTACTGGGGGCGGGTCCGGTTGTGGGCGGGTCCGGTCGGGCGTCTCGTCAGCGGCGCTTGCGCAGGGCCCTGCCCACGACGATCGCGGAGGCCAGCGCCAGCGCCGCTGCCGGTGCCGCCCAGCGCAGGGCCGGGTTGCCGACGACGGTCTGGGGGGCCGGTACGGGGGCGTAGCGGCCGCGGGGCGGGGCGTGGTCGACCTCCTCGGCGCTGCGGCCGATCATCGTGCGGCGCGCGTGCGCGGCCTCGGCGGGGGGTTCGCCGGTCTCGGCGAAGTCCCGGTCCAGGGAGGGCGGGGGGACCTCGGTCTCGAAGACGGAGGTGCGGGTGGCGTCGGTGTCGCTGTCGGTCTCGGCGTCGGCGTCCGCGTCGGCGGGGGGCGTCGGCCGTTCGGCGCCGTTCGCCGCCAGGGCCTCCAGGAACCGGGTCAGCAGCCTCGTCGCCGCCGTGGTCACCGTCTCCGCCGGGAGTTCCGCGATCCGGCCGGTCGCGTCCGCCGTGCCCTCGGCCGTGACGGTGCAGCCGCCCTCGGTGTCCGTGAGGCGCAGGGTCAGGGCGAGCTTGACCGAGCCGGTGCCGCGGGCCTCGGTGGCGTCGGCCTCGATGGCGTACCCGCCGTCCTCGTGGGGCGTGACGTGTGCCGTGCCCCGGTAGGTGACGGAGTGTCCGCCGACGCGGAGTTTCAGGCGGCCGTTGATCGGTTCGGCACCGGCGTCCTGTTGCAGGCCGGGGACGGCGCGGGCCACGCGGGCCTGGTCGGCCAGGGCGGTCCGGAGCTGTTCGGCGGGGGCCGGGAGGAAGACCTGGTGCTCCATGGTGCGGGAGCCTACCCAGTTGTGGCCGGAACTCACCCGGGCGACTCGGCCGGCCCGGCAGCGGGCGGGTGACCCCTCAGTACCTCGGATGCACCAACGTCGACGCCGCCAGCCCCTCCACCCGCGTCCCCTCCGCCGCCCGCGCGTCCGCCGCAAGTTCCCCCTGCGTCAGCCCCCCGGAGTGGCCGGGAGGCACCCGCAGGACCGGTGGCGCGGTCCCCGGCGCCGCCAGCAGGAACCCCCAGTCCCTGGGTGCCCGGGACGTGTCCGTCGAGCGGTCGGGGCCGGCCGCGAAGCCGGAGTCGTGACCGAGGACGCGGTAGGGGGAGACGGCGAAACCGGCGGTGTGCAGGGTCGCGGCGACGGTCCAGAAGGCGCGGGGGCGGGTGGTGACGGGTCCCGCGTGCACCACGAGGCGGCCGTCCCGGGCCAGGACGCGGCGGGCCAGGCCGTAGAACTCCTGGGAGTACAGCTTGGTGCTGGCGGTGATGCCGGGATCGGGGAGGTCGGCGATGACGACGTCGTACGCCGGTCCGCGCGGCTCCCGCAGCCAGGCGAGCGCGTCGGCGGTGGTGATGTGCACGCGCGGGTCGGCGAGGGCGTGCCCGTTGGCGGCGGACAGGCCGGGGTCGCGGCGGGCCAGGTCCACCAGGCCGGGGTCGAGTTCGACGATGTCCACCCGGCGCACCCCGCGGTGGCGCAGCGCCTCGCGGGCGGCCAGGCCGTCGCCGCCGCCGAGGATGAGGACGCGCGCGTGCGGGCCGGTCAGGGCGGGCCGGACCAGGGCCTCGTGGTAGCGGTGTTCGTCGTGGCCGCCGACGCGGAGGCGGCCGTCGAGGAAGAGGTCGAGGGGGCGGCCGCCGGTGCCGCCGGAGAGGACCACCTCCTGGACGCCGGTCCGCACGGCCACCCGGACGTCGGTGCCGTACACCGCGTGCCGGGCGGCGCGTTCGAAGTCGCCGGCGAGGGCGGCGGCGGAGGCGAGGACACCGAGGACGGTGAGGCCGGTGAGGAGGAGGGTCCAGCGGGCGCGGCGGCTGAGGTCGCGGCGGAAGAGGCCGAGGACCAGGGCGCCGCCCGCGACGACGTTGACCGTTCCGGTCAGCAGGGCGCCCGTCAACTGGCCGAGGAACGGCAGCAGGAGGAAGGGGAAGGCGAGGCCGCCGACCAGCGCGCCGACGTAGTCCGCGGCGAACAGGTCGGCCACCGCGCCGCCCGCGTCCTGCCGGCGGATGCGCTGGATCAGCTCCATGAGCAGCGGGACCTCGGCGCCGATCAGCAGGCCGATGGCGAGGGAGAAGGCGACCAGGAGGCAGCGCGGTCCCTCCGCCCACATCCCGCCCCAGCCGGCGGTCCAGGCGAAGACGGCGTACAGGGCCATGGCGCTGCACCCGCCGACCAGGGCGAGGGCGGACTCGACGGCACCGAACCCGGCCGCCGCGTGCCAGCGCAGCCGTTTGGCGCCGAGGGAGCCGATGCCCATCGCGAACACCATGACGGACAGCACCACGGAGGCCTGGGTGACCGAGTCGCCGATCAAGTAGGAGGCGAACGCGACGAGTTCGAGTTCGTACACGAGTCCGCAGGCGGCGCAGACGAAGACGCACACGAGGACCAGGAACCGCCCGGTGCCGGGCCGGACGGGCAGCCGTGCGGGGCCTGTCCAGGAGGGCGGGGCACCCGGGGGCGCGGGGGCGTGCGGTTCGATCACGCTGCGACGTTACGTCACATCCTCGGCACGCTTCGTCACCCACACGTGTGGATCTGGGGGCAGTTGACGCATGGCGGGTTTATGTCGCCGCATGCTGGTGAGCCGCCGCCCTCGTCCGTGCCCCGACCCGGGTCCGGGTGGCCACCAGCTGGCCGTCCTGCGGGTAGGCGTGCCAGGTGCGCCAGTGCACCTGGCCCTCGTGCCGCTGGGCCAGCATCGCGGTGAAGGCGTGCGGACTGCCGGGGAAGACCCCGGCGAGGCCGTGCGGATGGTCGGAGACGAGGGCGAGCAACTCCTGGGCGCGGCCCGCGAAGGAGCCGGGGGTGAGGATCTCGACGCGGGCTGCGAACTCGTACTCCCAGTCGCCGACCCGCTTGGCGACACCCAGCGGCAGCGGGGTGCTGGAGCCGGGGATGCACGCGACCGTCTCCGAACAGCTGCCCCGCTCCTCCTCCAGGAGCACCTGATGGGAGGCGCCGAGCAGCCGCAACTGGAGTTTGGCGCCGGTGAGTTCCAGATCGAGGGTGGCCAGGGCGGGCAGCGGTTCGCGTCCCAGGGCCCAGGCCAGGTCGGCAGCGCGCGTATCGGTGTACGTGGTGTTCAGGGTCGTGAGCATGGATCGGCTCCGCTAACACGCAAATGAGGGGGAGATCGGCCATGTCAGCCCAGCCGGCCCGGCCGGTGTGGGGAGTCTGGGGACGTCCGAGGGGCTGCGTTGGCGATTTAGAGGGAATCATGAACAGTGGCGACGCCACAGCGTTTTTACCCAACTTCGTGGGGTTTCCATCCCTCAGAGGGCTCCACAGCTCAACTGTTCAACCATGGCGTGCGCCCGGCGCGGGATCGGAACGGCCGGGCGCCCGCCGGACGGTCTGTCCGGCGGGCGCCCGGTGGGTGCGGCCCGGATGCGGTTCCCCCTGCTCCGGAAAGCTCAGCTGCCCCGTGTCAGCTGCCTCCCCCGCATCCGCCCCCGCCGCCGCCGCACGACGATCCCCCGCCGCACGACGAACCGCCACCGCAGGAGTGGCTGCTCCCGCAGGAGTGGCCCCCGTGGTGCCCGCCGTGGTGCCCGCCGTGGTGCCCCGACGAGCCGGAGTCCCCGCCGCCGGCCCACCAGCTGCTCGAACCGTCCCCCACCGCGTAGGACGCGGACGACGAGGACGACGAGGACGAGGACGAACGGTACGGCCGGTTCCGCCCGCGCCCGGACCTGCTCAGCGACAGCCGGGCGTTCCTGCTCCTGCGGGACTGCCCCGCCGCGAGGAGCACCACCACGATCACCGCCAGGATGATGCCTACGACCATGGCGTCACCCTCCTTCCGTTCCCCCGAAGCGGCCCCCCGTGGGCGCCTCGCCTGTTGCCGCGTCTCGCGCGGTGCCGGGGGGATTCCCGGCCGCCGCTTGCCGCAAAGCAGAGTTGAGGAACTCCAGAGCTTGAGCGCAGGATGACCGGCATGACCTCCAGCGCACGTCCTCACCTCAACCGTCGGCTCGCCGCGTTCGGGACGACGATCTTCGCCGAGATGTCGGCGCTCGCCGTGGCGACCGGGTCGATCAACCTGGGCCAGGGCTTCCCTGACACCGACGGCCCCGAGGAGATCCGGGAGGCCGCCGTGCGGGCGCTGCGCGACGGCCGCGGCAACCAGTACCCGCCCGGCCCCGGCGTCCCCGAGCTGCGCACCGCGATCGCCGCGCACCAGCAGCGCCGCTACGGCCTGTCCTACGACCCCGACACCGAGGTGCTGGTCACGGCGGGCGCCACCGAGGCGATCGCGGCCTCGCTGCTGGCGCTGGTCGAGCCGGGGGACGAGGTGGTGGCACTGGAGCCGTACTACGACTCCTACGCGGCGAGCATCGCGATGGCGGGCGGCACCCGGGTGCCGGTGACCCTCAGGCCGCACGACGGCAGCTTCCGGCTGGACCTGGACGAGCTGCGCGCGGCGGTCACCGACCGCACCCGGCTGCTGCTGGTCAACACCCCGCACAACCCGACCGGTACGGTCCTCACCCGCGCGGAACTGGCCGCGATCGCCGAGCTGGCGGTGGAGCGGGACCTGCTGGTGCTGACCGACGAGGTCTACGAGCACCTGGTCTTCGACGGCGCCGAGCACCTGCCCCTGGCGACGTTCCCCGGGATGCGCGAGCGCACACTGAGCATCGGCTCGGCCGGCAAGACGTTCTCGTTCACCGGCTGGAAGGTCGGCTGGGTGACCGGCTCTCCGGAGCTGGTCAGCGCGGTGCGCTCGGTGAAGCAGTTCATGACGTACGTCGCCTCGGGCCCCTTCCAGTACGCGGTGGCCGAGGCTCTCGCCCTGCCCGACTCCTATTTCGAGGAGTTCCGCCGGGGCATGCTGGCCCGCCGGGACATCCTGGCGGAGGGGCTCACGGCGGCGGGCTTCGAGGTGTTCCGGACGGCCGGCACGTACTTCATCACCACCGACATCCGGCCCCTCGGCGAGAAGGACGGGTTCGCCTTCTGCCGGGCCCTGCCGAAGCGGGCGGGGGTGGTGGCCATCCCGAACGCGGTGTTCTACGACGACCGGGAGGCGGGAGCGCCCTTCGTGCGGTTCGCCTTCTGCAAGCGCGAGGACGTGCTCCGCGAGGCGGCGCAGCGGCTGCGGGCCATGTGAGCGCGGCGGCCGCGGCGCGGGCGGGCGCGGTGGACCCGGTCCGGGAGCGGACGCCCCCGGACCGGCCGGGGCCGGTTACTCCCCGTCGTCCTCGGGCTTCTCGGAGTCGTTGACCTCCTGCTCCAGGCCGAGCTGCTCGACCAGCCACTTGTCGAACTCGATCGCGGCCCGCACCCAGCTGACCGTGGACGAGACGAAGTGGTTGATGTCGACGCCCGTGCCGATCAGCATCTGGGCCTCGCCGATCAGACGGACGGTGCCGTCGTCGTGGGTGTGGGTGTACACCTTGGGCCACAGGGTGCGGCGGTTCCACTCGTCGATGGACTCCAGCAGCTGGTGCCGCTCGTCGATCTTGTGGGGGCGGTCGTAGAAGGTCCGCACCGAGAAGATCGCCTGTTCGGCCTCACCCCGGAACATGAAGTACGTGCGGAACTGCTCCCACGGCGCGGCGAGGTCACCCTCCTCGTCGACGACGTACTTCAGCTCCATCTGGTCGAGAAGCTGCTTCACCAGGTCCTGATCCGGGAGGACGGGGCCCGCCGGTCCTTGGGGCTGCGGTTCGGGCTGGCCCCCGAAATTCGGAATCGAGGACGGGTCGATGCTCACCGTGTTTTTCCCTTCATGCGGATGCCGCCATCCTCCCCCATGCGGGGAGGGGGGAGGCAAGCCCCGACGCCCGCCTGTCCGCCGTCGGCTGACATGATTCCCGCGGCCGGACGGATGGGGGACAGGTGACGGGTGTGACGGGACGGGGTCGTACCCGGTGGGGGCTGGTCGCGGCGATCACGGCACTGCCCGCGCTGGTCCTGGCGCGACTGGCTGGAGACCGCCTATCCGGTCGCGTCGGAGCCGAAGACGCGGTACTGCTACCCGGACTCCGTCGACCTGTGTCTGCACCTGGAGTTCCAGGCGGGTTCCGCGGACTACGCCGGGCTGTTCCCGGGCCTGTCCGACCCGGGTTTCGGCGCGTACGCGGCG
Organism: Streptomyces sp. NPDC028928; assembly: GCF_055564915.1. Classification (NCBI taxonomy): domain Bacteria; kingdom Bacillati; phylum Actinomycetota; class Actinomycetes; order Kitasatosporales; family Streptomycetaceae; genus Streptomyces; species Streptomyces sp. NPDC028928. Next base: position 3,363 of record NZ_JBVHVI010000003.1, on the reverse strand, counting down.
GACGCCGAGAACCGTACGAGGGCCCGGACCGGGCCCTCGTACGGTTCTCGGCGTTCACCACATGAGCGTCAGAACCTGAGCGTCAGAACCTGAGCGTCACAGCGTCTTCCCCGTCGCCGGGCCCACCAGCAGGCCCTCGCCGAAGCGGTCGACGCGGACCGTGTCGCCGTCCTTGACCTCGCCGGCGAGGATCTCCTTGGCGAGCCGGTCGCCGATGGCGGTCTGCACCAGGCGGCGCAGCGGCCGGGCGCCGTAGGCCGGGTCCAGTCCCTCCTCCGCCAGCCACGCCAGCGCCTCGGGGGTGACGTCCAGCGTGAGCCGCCGCTCGGCCAGCCTCCTGCCCAGCCGCTCGATCTGCAGCCGGGCGATCCGCTCCAGCTCGGGCTTGGTCAGCGCCGAGAAGACGACCAGGTCGTCCAGCCGGTTGAGGAACTCCGGCTTGAAGGAGGACCGGACGACCTCCAGCACCTGCTCCTTCTTCTGCTCCTCACTGGTCAGCGGGTCCATCAGGAACTGGCTGCCCAGGTTGGAGGTGAGCACCAGGATGGTGTTGCGGAAGTCGACCGTACGGCCCTGACCGTCCGTCAGCCGGCCGTCGTCCAGCACCTGGAGCAGGATGTCGAAGACCTCCGGGTGGGCCTTCTCCACCTCGTCCAGCAGGATCACGCTGTACGGGCGCCGGCGCACGGCCTCGGTCAGCTGGCCGCCCTCCTCGTAGCCGACGTAGCCGGGGGGCGCGCCGACCAGCCGGGCCACGCTGTGCTTCTCGCCGTACTCCGACATGTCGATGCGGACCATGGCCCGCTCGTCGTCGAAGAGGAAGTCCGCGAGCGCCTTGGCGAGTTCGGTCTTGCCGACACCGGTCGGGCCGAGGAAGAGGAAGGACCCGGTGGGCCGGTCGGGGTCGGCGATCCCGGCCCGCGACCGCCGTACGGCGTCGCTGACCGCCTGTACGGCCTCGTTCTGCCCGATGAGCCGCCGGCCGATCTCCTCCTCCATGCGCAGCAGCTTCTGCGTCTCGCCCTCCATCAGCCGCCCGGCGGGGATGCCGGTCCAGGCGGCGACGACGTCGGCGATGTCGTCGGCGCCGACCTCCTCCTTGACCATGGTGTCCGTGGTGGCCTCCTCCTCGGCGGCGGAGGCGGCCTCCAGCTCCTTCTCCAGCTGCGGGATCTCGCCGTACAGCAGCTTGGCCGCGGTGTCGAAGTCGCCGTCGCGCTGCGCGCGTTCGGCCTGCCCGCGCAGGTCGTCCAGCTTCTCCTTCAGCTCACCGACGCGGTTGAGGGACTGCTTCTCCTTCTCCCAGCGGGCGGTGAGGCCGCGCAGCTCCTCCTCCTTGTCGGCGAGGTCGCGGCGCAGCTTCTCCAGCCGCTCGCGGGAGGCCGGGTCGGTCTCCTTGCCGATCGCCAGCTCCTCCATCCTCAGCCGGTCGACGGCGCGCTGGAGTTCGTCGATCTCCACGGGCGAGGAGTCGATCTCCATCCGCAGCCGCGAGGCGGCCTCGTCCACGAGGTCGATGGCCTTGTCCGGCAGGAAGCGCGAGGTGATGTACCGGTCGGACAGGGTGGCGGCGGCCACCAGCGCGCTGTCCGCGATCTGCACCTTGTGGTGGGCCTCGTACCGCCCCTTGAGCCCGCGCAGGATCGCGATGGTGTCCTCCACCGTGGGCTCGGCGACCAGCACCTGCTGGAAGCGGCGCTCCAGGGCGGCGTCCTTCTCGATCCGCTCCCGGTACTCGTCCAGCGTGGTCGCACCGACCATGCGCAGCTCACCGCGGGCGAGCATGGGCTTGAGCATGTTGCCCGCGTCCATGGCCGAATCCCCGCCGGCACCGGCGCCCACCACGGTGTGCAGCTCGTCGATGAAGGTGATGATCTGCCCGTCGGAGTCCTTGATCTCGGCGAGGACGGCCTTCAGCCGCTCCTCGAACTCGCCGCGGTACTTGGCGCCGGCCACCATCGCGCCGAGGTCGAGCGCGACCAGCCGCTTGTCCTTGAGCGACTCGGGCACGTCCCCCTTCACGATCCGCTGCGCGAGCCCCTCGACCACGGCGGTCTTGCCGACGCCGGGCTCACCGATGAGCACCGGGTTGTTCTTCGTCCTGCGGCTCAGCACCTGCACGACCCGCCGGATCTCCTGGTCCCGCCCGATGACCGGGTCGAGCCGGCCCTCGCGGGCGGCGGCGGTGAAGTCGGTGCCGAACTTCTCCAGGGCCTTGTACTGGCCCTCCGGGTCGGCGGTGGTCACGCGGCGTCCTCCCCTGGCCTTCCTGAAGGCCTCCAGCAGCTTCTTCGCCTCGGCGCCCTGCCGGGTGAGCAGCTCACCGGCGGCACCGCCCTTGGCGGCGATGCCGATCAGCAGGTGCTCGGTGGACAGGTACTCGTCACCCAGCTCCTTGGCGCGCTCGCCCGCGTCGGCGATCACGGCCAGCAGCTCGCGGTTGGGCTGCGGCGGCGCGACGGTGGACCCGGTCACGCTGGGCAGCGAGGCCAGGATCTTCTCGGCGCCCGCGCGCACGGCGGCCTGGTCGGCGTCGACGGCCGCGAGCAGGTCGGTGATGTTCTCGTTGTCCTGCCCCTGGAGCAGAGCCAGCAGCAGGTGAGCGGGGGTGAGGTCCGGGTGCCCCTCGGTCACGGCACGGTTGCTGGCCGCGTTGATCGCGTCCCGGCTCCTGTTGGTCAGCTCGGCGTCCACGGTGTCCGTTCTCCTCCTCGACCACTGTCCACTGCTGACTTAACCAGCATACGCAAACTTGAGTCTATTCCACTCAAGGTTCCGGGCGGGAGCGCTTCGGGGCTAGGTTTCCGCGCATGGACGAGCCGTACCTCGCCTTCTGGCGCGAACGACACCTGTGCACCCTGACGACCCTGCGCCCCGACGGCAGCCCGCACGTGGTGCCGGTGGGCGTGACGTACGACGCCGAGGCCCGGCTGGCCCGGGTGATCACCAACGGAACGAGCGCGAAGGCCCGGCACATACGCGCGGCCGGACCCGAGGGCGCCCGGGTGGCGGTGTGCCAGGTGGACGGCCGGCGCTGGGCCACGCTGGAGGGGCGGGCGCGGGTGCGGACCGAGCCGGAGCGGGTGGCGGAGGCGGTGCGGCGGTACGCCGACCGGTACGAGCGGACGCCGTCGCCGAACCCGTCCCGGGTGGTCATCGAGATCGAGGTGGAGCGGGCGCTCGGGAAGGGCTGAGCACCGGCGGTTTTCAGCCACCGTGAGATCCGGCGAAACTGCGCCCATACCCTGAAATATCCCCGAAAACTGCAGCGGGGGGGGGGGGGTGGGGGGGGGGGGGGGGGGGGGGGGGGGGGGGGGGTAGGGGGGGTGGGGGGGGGGGGGGGGGGGGGGGTGGGGCGGGGGG
>NZ_JBVHVI010000002.1:668425-718512 GCF_055564915.1 Streptomyces sp. NPDC028928 | reverse complement strand
CCACCTGCACTACACCAGCCCCCCTCCCCCACCCCACCCCCCCCCCCCCCCCCCCCCCCCCCCCCCCCCCCCCCCCCCCCCCCCCCCCCCCCCCCCCCCCCCCCCCCCCCGCCGTCACAGGACCAGCAGCAGGGTGGCCAGGGCGGTGGTGAGGCCGGCGCACACCGCCAGGGCGACGCCTAGGCAGCGTCGGCGCAGCTGCTGGTAGCGCTGCTCGTACTCGGCGCGCAGCGACACGCAGCGGGCGGCGATGCGTTCGAGGTCGGCCCGGGCCCGCTGCAGGCTGTCGGCGACGTAGTGCTGCTCGATCTGCTCGCGCTGGGCCGTCGTCAGCCAGTCCAGGGGGCCGGTGAACTCCCGGGCCCGTCGCTCCGCCTCGGCGATCCGGGCCTGCCACAGCAGATAGCCCTCCACCTCGTTGCCGAGGTCGCCGCCGGCGCCGGCCCCCTGCTTGGGCAGACCGCTCACCCGTGTCCCCGGTCGCTCGTGCCCGGGAGGGCGTAGGCCTCCTGCTCCCGCAGGGCGATGTCCGGGTGGTGCAGGTCGAACGCCGGGGACTCGCTGCGGATCCGGGGCAGGGTGAGGAAGTTGTGCCGGGGCGGCGGGCAGGAGGTCGCCCACTCCAGCGAGCGGCCGTAGCCCCACGGGTCGTCCACGCCGACCGGGGTGCCGTACTTGGCCGTCTTCCACACGTTGTAGAGGAACGGCAGCATCGACAGGCCGAGCAGGAAGGAACCGACGGTCGACACCGTGTTCAGCGCGGTGAAGCCGTCGGCCGCGAGGTAGTCGGCGTACCGGCGGGGCATGCCCTCGGCGCCCAGCCAGTGCTGGACGAGGAAGGTGGTGTGGAAGCCGATGAACAGCGTCCAGAAGGTCATCTTGCCGAGGCGTTCGTCCAGCATCTTGCCGGTCCACTTGGGCCACCAGAAGTGGAATCCGGCGAACATCGCGAAGACGACCGTGCCGAAGACCACGTAGTGGAAGTGGGCCACCACGAAGTACGTGTCGGAGACGTGGAAGTCCATGGGCGGCGAGGCCAGGATGACGCCGGTGAGTCCGCCGAAGAGGAACGTCACGAGGAAGCCGGCGGCCCACAGCATCGGCGTCTCGAAACTCAGGGAGCCCTTCCACATCGTGCCGATCCAGTTGAAGAACTTCACCCCGGTCGGGACCGCGATCAGGAAGGTCATGAAGGCGAAGAACGGCAGCAGCACACCGCCGGTGACGTACATGTGGTGGGCCCACACCGTGACGGAGAGACCGGCGATCGCGATGGTCGCGGCCACGAGACCCATGTAGCCGAAGATCGGCTTGCGGGCGAACACCGGGATGATCTCGGTGACGATGCCGAAGAACGGCAGGGCGATGATGTACACCTCCGGATGGCCGAAGAACCAGAAGAGGTGCTGCCACAGCAGGGATCCGCCGTTGGCCGGGTCGTACACGTGGGCGCCGAAGATACGGTCCGCCGCGAGGGCGAACAGGGCGGCGGCCAGGACCGGGAAGGCCAGCAGGACCAGCACACCGGTCAGCAGCACGTTCCAGGTGAAGATCGGCATGCGGAACATGGTCAGGCCGGGGGCGCGCATGCAGATGATCGTGGTGATGAAGTTGACGGCGCCGAGGATGGTGCCGAAGCCGGAGAACGCCAGGCCCAGGATCCACAGGTTGCCGCCGAGTCCGGGGGTGCGGATCGCGTCCGACAGGGGGGTGTACGCGAACCAGCCGAAGTCGGCCGCGCCCTGCGGGGTGAGGAAGCCGCCGACGGCGATGAGCGATCCGAACAGGTACAGCCAGTAGGCGAACATGTTCAGCCGGGGGAAGGCGACATCCGGGGCGCCGATCTGGAGCGGCATGATCCAGTTCGTGAACCCGGCGAACAGCGGGGTGGCGAACATCAGCAGCATCACGGTGCCGTGCATCGTGAACATCTGGTTGTACTGCTCGTTCGAGACCAGCTGCAGGCCGGGACGGGCCAGCTCGGCCCGGATGATCAGCGCCATCACGCCGCCGACCAGGAAGAACGCGAACGACGTCGTCAGATACAGCGTGCCGATCGTCTTGTGGTCGGTGGTGGTCAGCCACTTCACCACGACATTGCCGGGCTGTTTGCGCCGGAGCGGCAGCTCGTTCTCGTACGAGTCCTCGGCTGCCGTCGCCCCGTCCTGGGGTTCGTTGAGGATGCTCACAGGTCGTCCGTCTCCCGATGCTCGCCGTCCGCCCACGCCATGGCGTCGGTCACCCGCCATCCTGGCGGCGCGACGGCGGCGGGGGCGCCCTGAGCGGCCGAGGCACGGCCGTTGGGATGAAGGATGCACCCGTTCGGCGCAGCGGGCCGGCCGGTCCGCCCGCTTCCCCGGCGCGCTTGGTAGGTTCGCCCCGATATCGGCGAGATCTCACTCCCGCTCAGTAGGCCACCGGCCAGCCCGTCGACCAGTTCAGCAGGTTGATGCCGAGTTTCGGGGTGCCGCCGTCGTTGCCGTCGTAGTAGTGGTAGACGATCAGGTCGCCGTCGGCGTCGTTCATGATGGACTGCCCGCCGGGCCCGATGACACGGCCGTGGGACTCCAGCACCGGTGTCCCGCCGTTGTTCGTCAGGGCGACCCCGTTCTTGTCGTAGTAGGGCCCGGTGACCGAGGTCGCCCGGCCGACCTTCACCTTGTACGTCGAGCTGGTGCCCTGGCAGCAGACGTCGTAGGAGGCGAAGAGGTAGTAGTAGCCGCCCCGTTTGACGATGTACGGCGCCTCGACCGCCTTGCTGCCGGTCGGGCGGGAGGCGAGCGAGTACCGCCTGGTGTCGCCGGCGTACTGCTTCCCGGTCGACGGATCGATGCGGATCATCTTGATGCCGGTCCACCAACTGCCGAAGGACAGCCACCACTTGCCGTCGTCGTCCACGAAGAGGTTGGGGTCGATGGCGTTGTAGTCGCTGCTGGAGGTGGAGGTGTAGACGATGCCGTAGTCGGTCCAGGAGCCGGGCAGTCCGGTGGTGGAGCCGGCCAGGCCGATGGCCGAGGTGTTCTCCCCGAACTTGGAGACGGCGTAGTACATCAGGTACTTGCCGCCGTGGTACGAGATGTCCGGCGCCCAGGCCTCGGTGGCGTACGACGACCACCACCCCGGCTTGGCGGTGAAGGCGTCGGCGCCGGCCGTGAAGGCGGTGCGGTCGGTGGAGGTCTTGTAGGCCAGGCCGCCGCCGGTGGCGTAGAGCAGGTAGCGGCCGGCGGAGGTGCGGATCATCGTCGGGTCGTGGACGACGACGCTTCCGGTGACCGTGCCGGGGTTGGGGTACGCGGAGGCACTGCTCGGCACGAGGGCGAGCAGGAGGGCGGCGGGGAGGGTGAGGAGTGCGGTGCGGGCGCGCTTCACGCGGGATCTCCTGTTCGACATTTCGAACTCGAGTCGCTGAATCGAACGGGACGGTAGAGTCGAATGGTTCGCGCGTCAACGGTTCTCACACGAACCCACATGACGCACCAAGCGGCGGCGCCCTCACCGACGCCGGCGGGGTGGCGAGGCTGACGACGATCCACCCCGGCACCCACCGCCTGGTCGTCCTGGCCGGCGCGCCGGGCCGGCCAGGCGGCTCTCCCCGGGAATCGCGGCAGCACGGCCGCTTGCCGACTCCGTTCAGGAGGTCGGGCGGCACTCCTTCCAGGCCAGGTGGTAGACCGTGCTGATGTCCCCGTCCGTCGAGTCCATCGTCATGAAGCTGACCTTGTCGGGGGTCGCGGTGCCCGCGCTGACGCGGAGTTCGGTGTTGATGTTGAAGTTCCGGAGGACTCCGCAGGGGGCCCAGACCAGTTGGGCCCAGTCGGTGGAGTCGGTGGCCTGCCAGTCGTCGTTGTAGGGGCCGCTGAAGGGGTGGGACCTGGGCACGGTCTGGGACGAGCCCTGGAAGTAGTACGACGCCTTCTGCGTGCCGGTGGCGCCCCGCTGGAGCGAGGCGAAGCCCCGGTAGTCGGCGCTGGCTATCGCGTACGTGAAGCCCTGCGGGACGTGGACCACCAGGTTGAGCTGGCAGTTCTTGCGGAAGGCCGTGGGGTCGGAGTTGCCGCCGACCTGGGCCAGGTAGGCGCTGTACGTGACCGTGAACGCCGTGTTGTCCGGTGACACCGCCACGGCGGCCGTACCGGCGGGACAGCCGGAACCGTTCACCGTGGCGACGTCTATGACGATCTTGTCCGGGGGCGGGTCGTCGAAGGGGGACGAGTCCTGGGCGGGCGCTAGTGCGGTGGTGAGCAGGGCGGCCACTGCGCCGCCCATGAGGAGTCCACCAGCCATCGTTTCTCCCGGTTGTCGAGTGGGGGGTACCGCCCCCGCCCGCGGCGGTTCAAAGGTGAAGGACACATGTTCCACCTGTGAAGCCGGGGTGGAGGCGTGGGTAGCGTAGGTAGCCCCGCCCAGGGGTGGGAGAGTGAACTCCGGCCATTCACACCGGGCTTTTCACGGCCTCGAGGGCGCGCCCCTACTCGCCCTGGAGCCCTCCGGGGAGCAGGGTGCGCAGGGACGTGACCGGGTGGCCCACTTCGAGGGAGCCGAGGAGGCCGTTCAGCAGGGCGCCGCCGGGGACGGTGGTGGGCGGGGCGGGGCGCTGGGCGGCCTCGGCGGTGGGGGCGGCGGCCAGGAGGGCGGCGGCCAGGACGGTGACGCAGGTGAGCTTCTTGATCATGACCTCACTAACGACCGAGGCCACGCGGGGGAACCTCCCCGTCCCCCGGCCGGCCGAGCGGCGGTCCGCTACGGGTTCTCCCAGGCCGCCGGTTCCGCGGCCAGGGCGCGGACCGGTTCGGGCAGGGCGTCCGCCGCGAGGTCGGCGAGGGTGACGCCCTCCAGGATGCGGCGGACACCTGCGCGCAGGGCGATCCAGAGGGGGAGGAGGGGCTGGGCCGCGCCGGTGTAGGTCACGTCCGTCGGGCGTTCGCCGCGTACCGAGACGATCGGGCCGTCGACGCCCCGGATGACGTCGGCCACGGTGACCGAGGCCGCGTCCCGGGCCAGGCGGTAGCCGCCGCCTCCGCCGCGCCGGCTCTCGACGATCCCGGCCCGTCGCAGGTCGCCGAGGATCCCTTCCAGGAACTTGTGCGGGATGGCCTGGACGGCGGCGATTTCCTCTGCCTTCACCGGGCCGTTACCCTGCCGTACGGCCAGCTCCAGTACCGCCCGTACCGCGTAATCCGCCCGCGCCGAGATCCTCATGGGTCCATTGTGGGGCGTGCCCGTGTGGAGAATGGCCGGACCGCGCCCCCGTAAGATCGCCCGGGAGGATCCACCTTGGCGCTCAGCAGACGTACCTTCAGTGCCCTGGCCGGTTCCGCCGCGCTCGGGCTCGCCCTGGGCGGCAGCGGCGGCCCCGGGGCGCCCTCGGCGTACGCGGGCGGCAGCGCGCCGACCGGTCCGGCACCGGTCCCGCCGAGCGCCGACGGCCGGCGGCACACCATCGGGTACGACCGCTACTCGCTGCTCGTGGACGGGCGGCGGCTGGTGGTGTGGTCGGGCGAGATGCATCCGTTCCGGCTGCCCAGTCCCTCCCTGTGGCGGGACGTGCTGCAGAAGATGCGGGCGCACGGGTTCAACGCCGTCAGCATCTACGTGGCCTGGAACTACCACTCCCCCGCGCCGGGCCGGTACGACTTCAGCGGCGTCCGGGACCTCGACCTGTTCCTGCGGACGGCCGCCGAGACCGGGCTGTACGTCATCCTGCGACCCGGGCCGTACATCAACGCAGAGGTCGACGGGGGCGGCTTCCCCGGGTGGCTGACCACCACCAAGGGCACGGCCCGGACCGACGATCCGGTCTATCTGTCGTACGTGGACGAGTGGCTGACCGAGGTCAACCGGATCGTCCGCCGGCATCTGTTCACACAGGGCACCGGCACGGTCCTGCTGTACCAGATCGAGAACGAGTACGACGCCCATGTGGAAGAAGCCGCCGGGCGGAACTACATGTCCCATCTGTACCGGAAGGTGCGGAATGACGGGATCGATGTCCCGTTGTTCCACAACGACAAGGGGCGGAACGGGTACTGGGTCCCCGGGTCCTTCGACACCGGCGGGGAGAGGGGCGGCTGGCTGTACGGGTTCGACGGGTATCCGTCGCCGTCCCAGACCCCGCCGGACTGGGGTCACTACGGCCCGGGCGGACCGAAGGGCGGGGCCACCGCCTCGCCGTCCACGCCCGGGTTCGTGCCCGAGTTCGGGGGCGGCTGGTTCGACCCGTGGGGCGGGGCCTGGTTCGACGGCAAGGGGTACGCCGAGTCGCGACGCACCCGGGACGCCGCGTACGAGCGCCGGTTCTATCTGACCAACCTCGCCAACGGGCTCACCCTGCACAACGTGTACATGACGTTCGGCGGGACCTCGTGGGGCTGGCTGCCGGCACCGGTCGTCTACACGTCGTACGACTACGGCGCCGCCATCGACGAGGCGCGGAACGTCACCGACAAGATGGCGCCGATGCACCAGCTCGGGCATCTGCTCCAGCGCGTGCCCGACTTCGCCAAGCTGGACCGGGCGGCGGACGTGACGGCGGAGGGGCTGAAGGTCTACCACCTGACCAACCCGGACACCGGCAGCCATGTGTACATCGCCCGCAACGACGGCACCGACCCGGTCACCACCGACCTGCCCACCGACGTCGGCCGCCTGCCGGTCACCGTGCCCGGCAAGGACGCCAAGCTGCTCACCACCGGGCTGCCGCTGGGCCGGCGGACCCTGAAGTACTCCACCGCCGCGCCGATGACGTGCCTGACGGCGGGCCGGCAGGACATCGCCGTGTTCGCGGGCCGGCGCGGCGAGATGGCCGAGCTGGTGCTGAAGTGCCCCGAGGAGCCGTTCGTGCAGCGCCTGGACCCGGAGGCCGGCTGGGCCTACGACCAGAACGAGCTGCATGTGAACGCCCCCCTCGGGCAGGGCGGGCTGACCCGGGTGCTGGTGCAGAAGGGCGAGACCGACACCCCGCTGCTGCTGCTCTTCGCCGACGACGCCACCGCCGTCCGCCTCTTCCCGTACGACACCCCGTCCGGGACCCTCCTCGTCTACGGCCCCGCGCTGCTGCGGCACGCGGAGCTGCACGGCTCGGAGGTCCGTCTGACCGGTGACATCACCGAGCGGACCAGCCTGGAGGTGTGGGGCCCGCGCGGGATCGACACCCTGGTGTGGAACGGGCGGAAGCTGCCCACCCGGGTCACCCTCTCCGGCAGCCTGATGACCACCGGGATGCTGCCGGACACACCCGAGGTGCGGCTGCCCGAGCTGGGCGGCTGGCGGATGCGCACGGAGAACCCGGAGGCGGGCCCGAGCTTCGACGACTCGTCGTGGCAGCTCGCCGACAAGACGACGTCGTACAGCACCACGGCCGTCCCGGACGGACAGCCGGTCCTCTTCGCCGACGACTACGGCTTCCACTACGGCGACGTCTGGTACCGGGGTACCCTCTCCGACACGAGCGGTGTGGAGGAGGTCTCGCTGGCCTACAGCACCGGCACGCAGGGCCTGCTGATGGCCTGGCTGGACGGCGAGCCGCTGGGCACCCACCGGATGCCCGTGCCGGACAAGACCGTGACCATCCGCAAGGGCAGCTGGGCGGAGACGGCGGTCTTCCCGGTGCGCGAGCGGCTGCGCTCCCCCGGCCGGCATGTGCTGTCGGTCCTGGTCCGGCGCATGCAGCACGACCAGGACGGCAAGGCGCTCGACACGCACAAGGCGGCGCGGGGCCTGACGGCGGTCACCTTCAAGGGTGCCGAGCCGAAGGTGCGCTGGCGCATCCAGGGCGCGGGCGCTCCCGACCCCGTGCGCGGGCCGATGAACAACGGCGGCCTGTACGGCGAGCGGGAGGGCTGGCACCTGCCCGGCTTCCGGGACCGGGACTGGGAGCGGGTGACCTTCCCGCGCGCGGAGCGGTACCAGGGCGTGACCTGGTACCGGACCGCGTTCCGGCTGTCGGTGCCGGCCGGCATCGACGCGTCGATCGGCCTGACCCTGGACGACGACCCGTACCGCGCCTACCGCGCCCAGATCTTCCTCAACGGCTGGAACCTGGGCCAGTACATCAACAACGTCGGCCCGCAGCACACCTTCGTCCTGCCGAACGGCATCCTGCGCACGCGGGGCACCAACACCCTGGCGCTGGCGGTCCTCTCGGAGTTCACCACGCTGTCGGGGCCGGGCGAGGTGAGCCTGACGCTGCTCGGCAGGGCGACGGGCGGCGTGCCGGTCGAGCCGGTCTGATCACGCCAGCCTGATCACGTTCCAGGACAGCGGCTCCAGTACGGCGGTGAGGGTGCCGTCCGTCAGAGCGGTGCCCTCGACCGGGTGCGGGGTGACACGGTCGGGGTCGGTCAGGGTGTTGCGGGCGTCGGGGTCGGCGTCCGCGAGCGCGCTGTGCTCGGTGACGGACGTCAGCTCCAGCCCGTTCAGCGCGACCTCCAGGGGCAGGGGGTCGGTGCGGCTGCGGTTGACCGCGAACACGGTGACCGTGCCGTCGTCCGCGCGGACGGCGGTGGCGTGCAGCAGGTCCGTCTCGCCGTACTTCTTCGTCTCGTACGTCGGCGAGTCCACGCGCACGTCCAGCACCTGGCCCCGGCCGTGCTTCGAGGCCTGCGCGAACGGGAAGTAGGTCGTCTGCCGCCAGGCCGGGCCGCCCGGCTCGGTCATGATCGGGGCGATCACGTTGACGAGCTGGGCGAGGCAGGCGACGGTGACGCGGTCGGCGTGCCGCAGCAGGGCGATGAGGAGCGAGCCGAAGACGACCGCGTCCGTGACGCTGTAGTTGTCCTCCAGCAGACGGGGGGCCTCCGGCCAGTCGGACCGGTCGATGGTCTTCGCGTACTCCTCCCACTTCGAGAGGTACCAGACGTTCCACTCGTCGAAGGAGAGGTTGATCTTCTTCTTCGACTTCAGCCTCGCGCCCACGTGGTCGGCGGTCGCGACCACGTTCTCGATGAAGGACTCCATGTCGACGGCCGAGGCGAGGAAGGAGTCCACGTCACCGTCGACGGGCTCGTAGTAGGCGTGCAGCGAGATGTAGTCGACCAGGTCGTACGTCTCCTCGAGGACGGTCGCCTCCCACTCGGCGAAGGTGGGCATGGCCTGGCTGGAGGAGCCGCAGGCGACCAGCTCCACGGCGGGGTCCTGCTGGCGCATGGCCCGTGCCGTCTCGGCGGCGACACGGCCGTACTCGGCGGCCGTCTTGTGGCCGGTCTGCCAGGGGCCGTCCATCTCGTTGCCGAGGCACCAGAGCCTGATGCCGAAGGGGTCCTTGTCGCCGTGGGCGGCACGGAGGTCGGAGAGGGCGGTGCCGGCGGGGTGGTTGGCGTACTCCTGGAGTTCGAGCGCCTCGGCCACGCCTCTCGTCCCGAGGTTCACCGCCATCATGGGTTCCGCCTGGGGGCCGACCTTCTTGAGGAACGCGATGTACTCGGACAGGCCGAAGCGGTTGGTCTCGGTGGAGTGCCAGGCGAGATCGAGCCGGCGGGGGCGGTCTTCCACCGGGCCGACGGAGTCCTCCCACTTGTACCCGGAGACGAAGTTGCCGCCGGGGTAGCGGATGGCGGTGACGCCGAGTTCGCGGACCAGGTCGAGTACGTCCGTGCGGAGGCCTTCGGCGTCGGCCGTGGGGTGGTCCGGTTCGTAGATGCCGGTGTAGACGCAGCGCCCCAGGTGTTCCACGAAGGAGCCGAACATACGGGGGTTGACTTCGCCGACGGTGAATGCGGGGTCGAGCGTGAACCGGGCAGTGCGCTTGCTCATGGATTCCTTCCGTGTCACTTGAGAACAGGCCGACCCGCACGCCAGCGAAGCTCGTTGAGGCCCAGCTTCGGGGTGCCGTCGTCGTCCGCGTCGTAGTAGTGGTACGCCAGCCACGTCTTGCCGTGGGCGCGGAACGTCGACTCTCCGCCGGGGCCCACGTAGCGGCCGTGGCCTGCCAGGAGGAGGTCGCCGCCGCCGTCGAGCATCGAGCGGCCCTCGCTGTCGACGTACGGGCCGGTCACCGATGTGGAGCGGCCCACGCGGATCTTGTAGGTGGAGTTCACTCCGGCGCAGCAGGTGTCGTAGGAGGCGAAGAGGTAGTAGTAGCCGCCGTGGTGGAGGATCGACGGGCCCTCGACCGCGTAGGGGGCGTCGGGGCGGGTGGCCAGGTGGTGGACCGTGGCTCCGGGGATCGCCTTGCCGGTGTCGGGGTTCAGTTCGACCATGCGGATGCCGGTCCAGTAGGAGCCGAAGGCCAGCCACAGTCTGCCGTCGGCGCGGATCAGCGCCGGGTCGATGGCGTTCCAGGTGTCCGTCTTCTCCGAGCTGAACGCCTTGCCGTGGTCGGTCCAGGTGCCGGGCAGGCCGGAGGGGGAGGTGGCGACGCCGATCGCGGAGTGGTTGGTGCCCCAGGAGGAGACGGCGTAGTAGAGCCAGTAGCGGCCGTCGCGGTAGCTGAGGTCGGGGGCCCAGGGGTCGGCGGTGGAGTTGTAGTCGTACCACCAGCTCGGCGGGGTGGAGAAGGCGTTGCCCGCGTCCGACCAGTGGTGGAGGTCGGTGGAGAGGCGGGCGCCGAGGATGCCGCCGGTGGAGTAGGCGACGTACCGGCCGTTCTTCAGCTGGTGGACGGTGGGGTCGTGGATGATCTGCCGGCCGGTGAGGGGCAGCGGGTCGGGGTACGCCGGCTCGGCCGAGGCCGTGGCGGGGAGGAGGGCCAGGGCGGCTGCCGCCAGTACGGCGGCGAGTCTGGGCTTCAAGGGGACGGTCTCCTGTTACTGGCCGGCCAGGCCGGTGTGGGCGACACCCGCCACGATCTGGCGCTGGAAGAAGACGAAGACGATGATCAGCGGCAGGCCCGCCATGAGGCCGCCGGCCATCAGCTGGGCCCACTGGATGCCGTAGGAGTTCATGACGGTCGCGATGCCGTTCGGCATGGTCATCAGGTCGGGGTTGTTGGTCACCATGTAGGGCCACAGGAAGTTGTTCCACGAGGCGATGAAGGTGAAGATGCCGACCGCGGCGAGGGAGGGGCGGGCGAGCGGGACGACGATGGTGAAGAAGACCCGCCAGCGGCCCGCGCCGTCGATGAAGGCGGCCTCCTCCAGTTCGCGCGGGATGCCCTGGAAGAACTTGTAGAGGATGTACACCATCGCGGCCGGCGCGCACTGGGGCAGGATCATGCCCCAGTAGGTGTCGACCATGCCCATCTGCTGGACCGTGGTGAACAGGGGCACGCCGAGGACCGCCGGGGAGATCATCAGGCCCGCCATGACGACGCCCATCAGGACACCCTTCCCGCGGAACTCGGTGCGGGCGAAGCCGTATCCGGCCAGGGCGCTCACCAGCAGGACGACGGAGGTCACGCAGACCGAGACGACCAGGGAGTTCACGAACCAGTTCGTGAGGTTGCCGGTGTCGAGGAGGGCCTTCCAGGCCTGGCCCGTCCAGTGCTTCGGCAGCCAGTGCGGCGGCACCTCGACGGCCTCGGTCTCCGACTTGAGGGAGGTGAACAGGCCCCAGGCGAGCGGGGCGAGGAAGACGACGGAGACGGCCGTGCCGAGCAGGGTGAGGACGATCTGGCTGGGGGTCCATGCCTTGCGGGGCTGGGTGGTCATGCTCATCGGGCTGCCTCCTCACGGTTGCGCAGCAGCCACATCCGGGCGAGGGCGACGGCCGCGATGATCACGAAGAAGATGACGGAGATCGCGGAGGCGTAGCCCACGCGGTAGCTGGTGAAGCCCTCTTCGAGGGTGTACTGGACGAAGGTGCGGGTCGCGTTCTCCGGGCCGGGGCCGAAGTCCATCATGACCACCGCCTGGTCGAAGACCTGGAGGGAGGCGAGGATCTGCAGGGCGATGACCAGGCCGGTGATGTTGCGCAGCATCGGCAGGGTGATGTGGACCATGCGGTGCCAGGCGTTCGCGCCGTCCAGCTTGGCGGCCTCGTAGAGGTGGTCGGGGATGGACTGGAGCGCGGCGAGGTAGAGCAGGAAGCTGAAACCGACCGTCCACCAGAGGGTGCAGATGACCACCGCGAGCATCGCGTACGACTTGTCGGTCAGCCACGGCGTGTCGATGCCGAGGACGTGGTTGATCATTCCCGTGCCGGGGTTGAACAGCCACTGCCACAGGTTGCCGGCGACGGTGGAGGGCAGGAGGAACGGGGCGAAGAAGCAGAGGCGCCAGAGCCACTTGCCGCGCTCGATGTGGTGGGCGAGCATCGCGAGGAGGAAGGCGAGGACCGTGATGCAGGGCACGACCAGGAGCGTGAAGTACGCGCTGTGGCCGAGGGCGTCCCACATCAGCGGGTCCTCGAGGGCCTCGCGGTAGTTGTCGAGGCCGATGAAACTCTCGCCCTGGCCGGAGATGTTGGCGTCGGTGAAGCTCAGGTAGATGCCGCGCAGCAGCGGCCAGATCACGAAGAGCGCGAACAGGGCGAGGAACGGGGCGACGAACCAGCCGCCGTGCTGGAAGCCCTGCTTGCGGCGGACGGCGACGCCGGCGGCGGCTGACGTGGTCCGTGCGGGTGCGAAGACGGTCTCGGCGGTGGTCATGCGGCCGTACCTCCCTGCGCGGCGGTCTTGCCGTCCATGGGGTTCTTCATCGCGAGCAGCGTGCTCAGCTCGCTCTTCATCCGGCGGGCCGCCGCGTCGGGCCCCGCGGAGCCCATCGTGGAGGAGACGACGATCGGGCCGACGCGCTGGGCGAGGATGCCGGTGGAGCCCGCGAACCACACCTTCGGCTCGTTGGCCTGGTGGTCCATGGCCGACACGTACTCGTTCTGCGGGTACAGCTTCTGGTAGGCGGGCGTGGACAGGGTGGGCGTGTATGCGGGGATGTGGCCGCCCGCCGCCCACTGCCGGGCGTGCGTGACCACGTAGGCGGCGAGTTGGTGGGCCGCCTCGTTGGTGGCGCCGCCACGGTCGGACTGGTGCGGCAGGACGAAGGTGTGCGACTCGGCGTGCGTGGCCTGCTTGCCGAAGACGGGCGGCAGCGGGATGGCGCCGTAGTCGACCTCGGCACCGGCGAAGACGGGCACCGACCAGTTGCCCTCCCAGCAGAAGGGGGAGCCGTTGACGAACTGCTCGGCGCCGGCGCCGCCGCCGTAGCCGGGGTCGGCGTACCCGTCGGTGATGTGCCGGCGCAGGAACTCCAGGACCTGGGTGGCCTTGTCGGTGTCGAAGGTGACCTCGGTGCGGGCGTCGTCGAACCAGGTGCCGCCGAGCTGGGTGTAGAAGGCGACGAAGAACCACCACTGGAAGTTCTGGTCGTTGTGCCAGAAGCCGATGGTCTGCAGGCCCTTCCTGGTGGCCTTCCTGGCCTCCTTCAGCACCCCGAACCAGTCGTCGGTCGACGTGATCGGGACGATCCGGTCGTCGGCGCCGAGCAGGCCCGCCTTCTTCAGCACGTCCTTGCGGTAGAAGCAGAGCTGGACGTGGACGTCGAGCGGGAGGGCGTAGAGCTTGCCGTCGATGAGGCCGCGCTGCCACAGCCTGGGGTTGAAGTCCTGCTCGCGCACTCCGTACTCGGCGAGCAGGTCGACGTCCCAGGCGTCCAGGAAGCGGCCCGGCGAGAAGCCGGTGACCCGGCCCATGTGCATGACGCCGAGTTCCGGTGCGCGGTTGCCGGCCGCCGCCATGGCGAGCTTGGTGTAGAAGGGGTTGCCCCACTGGAGGGTCGAGTCCTTCACCGCGATGTCCGGGTGCGCCGCACGGAAGGCGTTCAGCATCGCGATCATGTTGGCGCCGTCGCCGCCGCTGAAGAGGTTCCAGTAGCGGACCCGGGTGCCGGCGCTGGAGGCGAGTGCGTCGGCTCCGCTGCCGAGGGCCGCGAAGCCGAAGCTCGCGGCTACCGCCAACCCGCCCGCAGCGCCGAGGAGTTGCCTGCGATTCAGGCCAGGTTGTCCCATACCTTGCCCCCACCGTTCGATATATCGGATAGCGCTCGTAACTTCGAACGGGACCGTAGATTCGAAGCGCGTCCACGTCAATGGGTTGGACACAAGCTCACAGGCGGTTCCCCGGTGAACGACGGCCGTCGGATCGCATGACGTGGGCACATCCGGGCGCGTACGCTCGGACCAGCCGCGACCGGCGGTGGGAAGGGAGACAGATGAGCTTCGGGGGCGCGCGGGAGCAGGCGGCACGCCTGGCCGCACGACTGCGGCGCTCCCGCCCGGGTTCGGCCATGCGCACCCTGGCCGGCGACCTCGCCGCCGCCGTCCGCGCCCGGCCCGAACGGCCCGAGGGGGTACGGCCGTTGTGCCGGGCCCTGTGCGAGGAGATGAGCGCGCTGCGCGGCGGGCGACCGGTCGAGTTGCGCTTCGAACGCTTCCCGGACGAGATCGAGGTCACCGGGCTGTGGGTCGAGTTCGCCGACTTCGACCTGGTCATCGTGGAGGAACGGGCCGAGGCCGTACAGCAGTTGGTCATCCTGGGGCACGAGCTGTGGCATCTGCACGCCGGGCACCGGCACCACCATCTCGCCGGGGCCGCCGCGGCCCGGGCCCTCGCCGACACCCCCGGCTGGCGGGAGGCCGCCCTCACCGTGGCCGCCCGCAACGGCTCCCGGGAGGCCGACGAGGCCGAGGCCGACGACTTCGGGCACCGCCTGGCCACGCTGTTCCGGGGCCACCTCTCCGGAAGCGGCGCCGCCCCGCTGGACCCGGTGCAGCGTTCCCTCGGCTACCGCGGGCGTGGAGGAACGGCTCGGTGACCCTGGCGGCGGAGAACCCCTCGGGGTTCCTCAGCGCGTTCTACATCTCCTTCTGGATCCCCACGGCCGCGCTCACCGCCGCCCTGGTGATCAAGCTGCCCAGCATCATCCGGCTGTGGCGGGACCCCCTGCTGCGCGCGGTCGGCGGGCTGCTGCTGCTCGCCTGCGCGGTGTTCGTGTTCTGCACGCCGTCCACCATCGCCCGGGTCAACCGGGTCACCGGTGTGCCCAACTTCTCGGCGCCCTGGTGCTATTCGCTCATCACCGCGTTCTGCGGCTCCTGCCTGCTGCTCCTCGTCACCTGGCGCAACGGCCCGTCCGGCCGCTCGGCCGCCACCCGGCGCGCCACGCGGTGGGTGATCTCTTCCTACTCGGGGGTGATCGTCGCCCTGTGGGCGCTGTTCCTGCTCGCCGACGCGCCCGAGGAGCGGCTGCGGGACCTGGACACCTACTACGCCACCACGCCGTTCATGCGCGAGGAGATCCTGCTCTACCTGGTCGCGCACGCCGTGGCCTGTGTGATCACCTTCCGGCTGATCCGGGACTGGGTGCGGGCCGCGGGGCTGGACGCGTGGCTGCGCCGGGGCCTGGAACTGCTGGGCGCGGGCTACGTCCTGAACCTGGTCTTCGGCGCGGTCAAACTGACCGCCGTGGTCGCGCGCTGGTGCGGGCGGGACCTGGACTGGCTGAGCACCGACCTGGCCCCGCCGGTGGCGGCCCTCTCCGCCATCCTCATCGCGGCCGGCTTCGTCCTCCCCCACGCCGGCCAGTACCTGCGCGACCGCCGGCGGATCCGGCGCGCCCACCGCGAACTGCGGCCGCTGTACCGGGTGCTGTGTGCCGCGAGCGGCGAGGGGGTGCCGTTCGTGCTGCGGGCCACGCCCGAGCTGCGGCTCACCCGGCGCGAGACGTTCATCCGGGACGTGCTGCTGGCGCTGTCCCGGCACATCGACACCGGCCTCGGCAGCCGCGCGTACGACGCCGCGCTCGGCCTCGGCCACCCGCCGGAGCGGGCCCGCGCGCTGGCCGCGGCGGTGACCGTTCTCGACGCGGTCGGGACCAGGGCGCGGATGCCGTCACCGGCGGAGCCGGCCGGGGGGCCCGACCCCGCGGAGTTGCTCCGCGAGATCGGCGCCGTCTCCCGCGCGCTGCGGCGTCCCGCCGACATCGCGGCGGTCCGTGCGGCGGCCGTCCCGGCGGAGACGGTCACGGTTCTGAGTGAGGGTGGCTGACGCCGGCTGCCGACTGCGGGTCCGCGGTGGCTGGTCGCGCGGTCCCCGCGCCCCTCAGCCTGCGAACGCCGGTTGGGGCAGGCCCTGGCCCGCGTCGGGGATCACCAGGAGGGAGCCCGACAGGGGGTGCGGGGCAGACAGGCCCGTGCGGGCTGTGGTGACGTACAGGTCGGTCATCCCGGGGCCGCCGAACGCGCACGCCGTCGTGCGCGGGGCCGGCAAGGTGATCACGCGGTCGAGGTCGCCGGCGGGCGTGTACCGGCGTACCGCTCCCCCGTCCCACAGCGCGACCCACACGCAGCCCTCCGCGTCGACCGTGAGGCCGTCGGGGAAGCCGGCGCCCTCTTCGATCCGCACCAGAGGGCGGCGGTTGCGGACCGTGCCGTCGGGGTCGTGGTCGAAGACGTCCACGCGCCGGGTCGGGGAGTCGACGTAGTACATGAGGCGGCCGTCGGGGCTCCAGCCGGTGCCGTTGCTGACGGTGGCGTCGGGGAGGATCGTCGTCACCGTGCCGTCCCCGGTGAGGCGGGAGAGCGTGCCGCCGGCCGGCGCCTCGTCGTAGCGCATGGTGCCCGCCCAGAGGGAGCCGTCGGGGGCCACCGCGGCGTCGTTCGCGCGGCGGCCGGGCACCGGCTCGTGGTGCAGCCAGCGGAAGGTGTCGTCGGGGTCCAGCAGGCCGACGCCGTCCCGCAGGTTCAGCACCAGGCCGCCGCCCGCCCGGGGCTTGGCGGCGCCGATGTGCTGCGGCGTCGTACGGAGGGTGCGCCGGCCGGAGGAGGGGTCGTACGTGTGCAGCCGCATGCCCAGGATGTCCAGCCAGATCAGCCGGCCCGTCGCCGGGTCCCAGGTGGGGCCCTCGCCGAGCGCCGCCTCCGCCCGTACCGCGACCTCGTACGGCGTCATACCGCGCTCCGGTGGCCCAGCCGCTCCGACAGCTCCGCCGCGCCCTTCGCGGCGAGCTGCTCCAGCTCGGCCCGGCGCTCCTCGCTCCAGCGGATCATCGGGACGGAGATGGAGAGGGCCGCGACGACCTGGCCGGTGCGGTCGCGGACCGGGGCGGCCACACAGCTGACGTCCGGGTTGGACTCGCGGTTCTCGACGGCGATCCCGCGCTGCCGGATCTGAGCCAGGGTCTCGCGCAGGACGGCGGGATCGGTGATGCTGTTGGGCGTCATCGCGGTCAGCTCGGCGCCGTCCGGGATCCGCGCGGCCAGCTCCGCCTCGGGCAGGGAGGCCAGCAGCATCTTGCCGACCGAGGTGCAGTGGGCCGGAAGGCGGCGGCCGGCGGCCGAGACCATGCGGACCGCGTGCGTGGAGTCGACCTTGGCGATGTAGATGACGTCGGTGCCTTCGAGGAGGGCGACGTGGACGGTCTCGTCGCAGGTCTCGGCGACCGAGCGGGCCACCTGCTGGCCCTCGGCGGCGAGGTCGAGCTGCTCGGCGTAGCGGCTGCCGAGCTGGTACGGGCGTACGCCGAGCCGGTACCGTCCCGGCTGCCCGGGCACCGGCACGATGTACGACCGTGCGGCGAGCGTGGTGACCAGCTCGTGCACGGTGGTGCGCGGCAGCTGGAGCCGGCGCACGATGTCGGGGGCGGAGAGCGTCCCGTCCCCGTCGAGGAACAGCTCAAGAATGTCGAGAGCTCGGGTCACGGCAGGCACGAGGCGTCCCACGTCCGGCCCCCTCCCTTGGTCTAGCGTCTGCGTTCGAGATTTCAACAGACGATCGGCATGACGAACACAGGCTAGTCATGGTGGGTGGTGCGGGCAATGGGTCGGGAACGGCCCCGTGGTCACGGGCACCATGGAGGCCATGGATCTGGACTTCCAGCTGGTGCTGCTGCGGCGCATGGCCGACCACAACCCGGAGCTGGCCGAGGAGGCCCGGCGGCGGCTCGGCGCGTCGGCCGCGGACATGCGGGAGGCCAACAAACGGTGGCAGGCCATGGTCCGTTCGCCGCGGACCCGGGGCGCGGCGGCCCGGTACCGCTCCGTCCTCGGCGAGCCGGAATCCGTCGAGCCCCGCCGCCTCGGCGACGTCGACTGCGAGGCCCGGCGGTGGGCGCTGCCGCTCTGGCCGGAGCTGCGCTTCGAGGTGCTCGTCGGACCCGACGGCGGGGTCTGGAACGAGTGGCTGGTACGGGCGCCCGGCGCGCCCGCGCCCGAGCTGCGCACCCTGGAGGATCTGACGCCCTGGTCCTGCACGGTGGACGAGGCCGCCCGCGCCTTCCCTCCCGCCCGCCCGCTGGAGGGCACCGCCCCCACCCGGTGGGGGCTGGCCCTCACCGCCCCCGACCGGGAGGGCGTACGACGGGAGGTCGTCGCCGAGTTCACCTGGGGGCTGCTCCAGCGGACGGCGGTCCTGCCCTGAGGGGCATCAGGCGTCGAAGGCCGTCGCCCTCGTCTGCTTCTCCCACGCCGTGACGTCCCCGCGGACCTGGTCGAGGTGGGCCAGGACCGCGCTCACCCCGTCGTCGCCGAGCGGCAGCCGCAGCGGGGTCCGCTCGGCCTCCAGCGCGGCCAGGATCACGGCCGCCGCCTTGGCCGGGTCGCCGGGCTGGGAGCCGTCGCCGCCGGACACGGCCGAGCGGGTCTCGCTCACCTTGGCGTACACCCCGCTGTCCTGGCTGGCCCCGGACCGGCCGGCGCCGAACAGGGAGGTACGGAACGCGCCCGGCTCCACGATCAGCACCTTGATGCCGAACTCCGCCACCTCGTCCGCGAGCGCCTCGGAGATGCCCTCCAGCGCGAACTTCGTGCCGCTGTAGGCGCCGAAGCCCGCGAAGGACATCTGCCCGCCCATGCTGCTCATCTGCACGATCGCGCCCGAGCGCCGCTCCCGCATGTGCGGCAGCACGGCCCGCACGAGCGCCACCGGACCGAAGAAGTGCAGGTCGAACAGGTCCCGCAGCTCCGCGTCGGTGGTCTCCTCGACCGCGCCGACATGGGTGCGGCCCGCGTTGTTGACCAGCACGTCGATCCGGCCGTGCCGGTCCACGACATCCCGGACCACCATGTCGACCGCGGCCAGGTCGGTGACGTCCAGACGCACCGCCTCGACCCGGCCGGGGTGGGCGGCCACCAGGTCGTCCAGGGCCTCCGGACGGCGGACCGCGCCGATCACCAGGTCGCCGGCGGCGACGGCCGCCTCGGTGATCTCCCGCCCGAAGCCGCTGCTCGCCCCGGTCACCAGCCATACCTTGCTCACGTCAACTCCCCGTCGGAACCGATGTCTTGACGGACCCTAACCGATCAGGGCGCGGTGTCCCCGGCCGCCACGAGGATCGCCTCCGTCACACGCGGCAGCGACTCCGGGTGCAGCCACAGGAACAGGTTCGGTTCCACCAGCTCCAGTTCCATCAGGCGGGGCTCGCCGTCGTCGCCGTCGACCAGGTCGACGCGGGCGTACAGCAACCCCGGTGAGCCGGGTACGGCCGCCAACGCCTTCTCGGCCACGGCGCGTTCGGCGTCGGTGGGCTGCCAGGGCTCCAGGCGGGGGTGGGCCACCTTGTCGGCGTCGTACGGGGTGCCGGGCGACAGGACGGCGCCCTTGCGGCTGGCGTGCAGCAGCCGCCCGCCGAAGAACTGCAGCGCCCGCTCGCCGGCCACGTCGATGCGCGGCATGTACGGCTGCACCATCGCGGTGAGCCCCTCCGCGTGCATGCGGGCCAGGTGCCGTACCGCCGTGTCCTGCTCGGCGGGCGTGTAGCGGGCGGCGAACCGGGCGCCCGCGCCCGACGTCGGTTTGATCACGAACTCCCGGCCGGCGGGCAGGTCGGCCGGCTCGCCGGGCGCCGTGTAGCGGGTGGGGACGGTGGGCACACCGGCCGCCGTGAGGTCTCCGAGGTAGCGCTTGTCGGCGTTCCAGCGCACCACGGGCGCCGGGTTCGCGAGCCGGGTCAGCGACCCGACCCGGTCAACCCAGGCACCGAACTCGGCGGCCCGCCAGCTGTAGTCCCAGGTCGAGCGGATGACGACGAGGTCGTAGCCGCCCCAGTCCGCCGCCGGGTCGTCCCAGTGCCGGGCCTCCGCCTCGGCACCGGCGTCCGTGAGCGCCCGCACCAGCAGCGGCAGATCGGCGTCCTTGCTCGGCTCGGTTCCGGGGTCGTAGGTGGCGAGGGCTATCCGGGGCACGGCGGGCTTCCTGTCGTACGGGGGTTCGAGGGATGGCGCGGCTGCGAGGCTAACAAGCGCGGGTGAACTCCCGCCCCGCAACGGCCCGGAGCGGTTCGGACCGCTCCGGAACGGCCCCGCGACCGGCCGGGTTTCGGGCAGGATCACCTCCATGTCCCTCGCCGGTACGGACGCCCACACCGCCCTGCCCGATCTGCCGCCCCTGGTCCGCGCCGCCCTGGCCGCCGCCCGGGCCCGCGGCTTCCCGCACTCCTGCCGTCCCGAACAGGGCCGCCTGCTGCACGCGTTGGCGGGCGGCGCACGGCTGCGCATCGCGGAGACCGGGACCGGCCTGGGCGTCGGCCTGGCCTGGCTGGTGTCGGGGGCCGCGGCGGGCGTGCGGCTGTACAGCGTGGAGCGGGATCCGGAGCGGGCGCGGGGTGCGGCGGAGGTCTTCGCGGGCCGCCCCGAGGTCACCGTGCTCACCGGCGACTGGCGGCGGATCGAGGAGTACGGCCCCTACGACCTGCTCGTCCTCGACGGGGGCGGGCAGGGCAAGGCGCCCGGGGATCCGCCCGCCGACGTCGAGCGGCTGCTGGTGCCCGGCGGGACGGTCGTCGTGGACGACTTCACGCCCGCGGTTGGTTGGCCCCCGCTGCACGAGGGCCGGCCGGACCGGGCCCGGCTGCACTGGCTGGAGCATCCGGCGCTGCGGGCGGTCGAGCTGCGGCTCGCGGCCGATCTGAGCACGGTCGTCGGGACGCGGCTCCTGGTGTAGGAAGGGTGCTGTCGTCCCCAGCGGTCGGCACCGTCGACAGTAAGGAGTGCGCCGCGTGTCCTCCCTCTTCCCCGCCCTGGCGAGCGGTCCCGGTGAGCGCAGCGAGACGGGGGTCCCCCCGGACGAGGTCCGGGGGAAGGTCGCCCTGCGGTTCGGACCACGGACCCTGACGTACGGCGCGCTCGCGGGCGCCGCGGGTGCCCTCGCCGCCCGGATCGAGGGCTCCGGCCGGGTCGCCGTGTGGGCCACCCCGGAGCTGGAGACCGCCGTCGCGGTGACCGGTGCGCTGCTCGCCGGGGTGGCCGCGGTGCCGCTCAACCCGAAGTCGGGCGAGAAGGAACTGGCGCACATCCTGTCCGACAGCGCGCCGGCCCTCGTGCTCGCCGCGCCCGGTGCGGAACTGCCGCCCGTCTTCGGTGACTTGCCGCGTGTCGACGTGGACGCGTCCGCCTCCGGGGCCGTCCCCGGGGAACGGGCGTCGGACGGCGACCCGGCGCTGGTCGTCTACACCTCCGGCACCACCGGCCCGCCCAAGGGCGCGGTCCTGCCCCGCCGGGCCCTCGCCACCACCCTGGACGCGCTGGCCGACGCCTGGCAGTGGACCGCGGACGACGTGCTGGTGCACGGGCTGCCGCTGTTCCATGTGCACGGGCTGGTGCTGGGCGTCCTCGGCCCGCTGCGCCGCGGCGGCTCGGTCCGGCACCTGGGCCGGTTCAGCACCGAGGGCGTCACCCGCGAGCTGAACGACGGCGCGACCATGATGTTCGGGGTGCCGACGATGTACCACCGGATCGCGGAGGCGCTGCCCGCCGATCCGGAGCTGGCCAAGGCGCTCGCCGGGGCCCGGCTGCTGGTGTCGGGGTCGGCCGCGCTGCCGGTGCACGACCACGAGCGGATCGCTGGGGCCACCGGGCGCCGGGTGATCGAGCGGTACGGCATGACGGAGACGCTGATGAACACCAGCGTGCGGGCCGACGGCGAGGCCCGGGCCGGCACGGTCGGGGTGCCGCTGCCGGGCGTGGAGCTGCGGCTGGTGGAGGAGGACGGTACGGAGATCACCGCGTACGACGGGGAGAGCGTCGGGGAGATCCAGGTGCGCGGCCCGAACCTGTTCACGGAGTACCTGAACCGGCCCGACGCGACCGCCGCCGCGTTCACCGCCGACGGGTTCTTCCGCACCGGGGACATGGCGGTGCGCGAGCCGGACGGCTATGTCCGCATCGTCGGGCGCAAGGCCACCGATCTGATCAAGAGCGGTGGGTACAAGATCGGGGCCGGTGAGATCGAGAACGCGCTGCTGGAGCATCCGGGGGTGCGGGAGGCCGCGGTCACCGGGGAGCCGGACGCCGACCTGGGCGAGCGGATCGTGGCCTGGATCGTCCCGGCGGACCCGGGGAACCCGCCCGGCGCGGAGGAGTTGGCGGACCATGTGGCCCGGCGGCTGGCCCCGCACAAGCGCCCGCGGGTCGTCCGCTACCTCCAGGCGCTCCCCCGCAACGACATGGGCAAGATCATGAAGCGGGCCCTCGCCGATGCCTGAACGGCTCTCGGCACGGGAGCTGCTGGCGCTGGTCACGGACCGGGACAGCTTCCGTGAACTCCCCTCTCCGGCAGGGCGGTCGCGCCCGGACGGCCCCCTCGGCTGGCAGGGCTACGACGCCTCGCGCGCCCGTGCCGCCGCACGCACCGGCGAGCAGGAGTCGGTGGTCTGCGGCACCGCGAGCGTCGACGGCACCCGGGCCGTCCTGATCGCCTTCGAGTTCGGTTTCCTCGGCGGCTCGCTGGGCGAGCGCACCGGGGACCGGCTGGAGGCGGCGTACCGCCATGCCCGCGAACAGCGGCTGCCGGTCGTGCCGTTGATCGCGACCGGGGGCAGCCGTATGCAGGAGGGCATGCTCGCGCTGACCCAGCTGCAGCGGGTGGCCCGGCAGTCCGCGCTCACCCGGGAGGCCGGCCTGCCCCAGATCGCGGTCCTGCGGGATCCGACGACCGGCGGCGGCTGGGCCACCCTCGGCGCCGGCGCGGACATCGTCCTCGCCCTGACCGGCGCCCAGGTCGGCTTCGCCGGCTCCCGCGTCCGCCCACCGGACGCCGACCCGGCCGCGTACACGGCGGAGGCCCAGCTGGCGGCGGGTTCGGCGGACGCGGTGGTGGAGCAGGCCGAGCTGAAGGAGGTGCTCGGGGGGTGGCTGCGGCTGCTGGCGGGGGCGGACGCGCCGGGAGCGGGTGCGCCGGGAGCCGGGGCCGGCGCGTCGGCAGGAGCCGGGACCGAGCCCGCCCCCGTGCCGGGCGCGCTCGGGCGGGGTGGGCTGCCCGGGAGCGGGTGGGAGGCCGTCGAGCGGGCCCGGACGGCCGGGCGGCCACGGGCGCACGCCTACCTGGACGCCTACTTCGGCCACCGGCTGCCGATCAGCGGCGACCGGTGCGGCGGCACCGATCCCGACGGGATGCTGTGCGGGTTCGGTGA
The DNA here is from genome assembly GCF_055564915.1 of Streptomyces sp. NPDC028928. NCBI lineage: Bacteria > Bacillati > Actinomycetota > Actinomycetes > Kitasatosporales > Streptomycetaceae > Streptomyces > Streptomyces sp. NPDC028928. The sequence continues at coordinate 695,239 of NZ_JBVHVI010000002.1, read as the reverse complement.
GCGGGACGGCCGTACCGTGGCGTACGCGGCGCAGACCGGGACGGCGACCCGCCCCGCCGGGTACCGCACCGCCGCCCGGCTGATCCGGCTCGCGGACCGGCTCGGCATCCCCGTGCTGACGCTGGTGGACACCCCGGGCGCCGCGAACGACGCGGAGGCGGAGCGGCAGGGCGCCGGCGCGGCCATCGCCGAGGTGTTCGGCGCGGTGGCCGCCGCCCGGGTGCCGGTCACCACCCTCGTCATCGGCGAGGGCGGCTCCGGCGGCGCGCTCGCGCTGGCCGCGCCGGGCAACACCTGGGCCACGCCGGACAGTTACTTCTCGGTGATCGCCCCGGAACTGGCCGCCGCGATCCTGAAGCGCCGGCCGGAGGAGGTCCGGCCGACCGCGGACCAGCTCCGCATCCGCCCACAGGACCTGGTGGAGCTGGGGGTGGTCCGGGGCATCGCGGACCGCGTGGACCACTCCCGGCCGTAGGTCACCTCACCGCCACGGCCCGGACGGTCTCCTGGGTCACCGAGCCGCCCCTGTCGTCGTGGGCCGAGGCCCGCAGGGAGACGGACGCGGCGCCGCGCGGCACGGTCAGCGTGCCCCGCCAGGAGGCGCCCCGGCCGGCGGTCAGGGGGACCGTCCGCCAGGTCGTGCCGTCGTCGTACGACACCTCCAGCCGGCCCCCGCCGAGCGTGCCGGTTCCGGCGGCCCGGGCCACGTACCGCGCGCTGAGGCCGACCGTCGTCCGCCGCCCGCCGGGCACCGCGCCGGTGAGGTCGGTGTCGAGGTCGTAGGCGAGGTTGATCAGCGGCAGGTACGTCCAGTGGTCCTCGGGCGTGGCGGCCGAGCGGAAGGTCCACTCGGTGTGGCCCCGGGTGGCGAGCGGCCACCGGCCTGCGTCGAGTTCCGTGTCGGTGACGACCCGGTACGTGTGCTCGTCGGCGGGCGCGTCCCAGACGTAGGCGGCGGAACCCGTCCGTCTGTCGGCCAGGGTGCCGTCCAGGTGGACGGCGGTGGTCTGGCGCATTCCGCTGTCCTCGCTCCACACGTCGCCGAAGCCGGTGTGGTCGGGTCCGGAGTCGCCCCAGCCGGGCACGTTCACCTGGATCCGGTTCCCGGCGCGTTGCTGGCCCCAGCCGAGCCCGGTGCCCAGCCAGGGGTGCCACACCGGCCGGAACCAGTTCAGCGCCGGGCGGGTGCCGCCGGTGTGGCGGACGAGCCCGCCGCGCTCCTCCAGGGCGCCGTCGGCGGTGGTGACGGACTCGTGCCACAGCTGGCCGGGGCCGGTGGAGACGTAGTCGGTGCGCTCGGCGGGCAGGGCAACGCGTTCCCGGAAGCCGAGGCCGACGGGGAACGTGTCGGTGAGGGAGTACCGGAACTCGCCGCCGTGCCGGGGCCGGGCCGAGTGGAACTTCACGTGCAGCGCGGCGAGTCGGCGGTGGCCGGGCGCGTAGGTGAGGTCCCGGTCCGGGATCGCGCCCCGGTGGCCCTCGGAGAGGTCGTACACGTACGGCGGGTCGGCGGTGCCGGTCATGTCGACCCGGCCCGCCGCCCTGAGGCGTGCCGCGTCCGCGCGGTTCACGGTGGCGATCTGCAGCGGCCGGCCGGCGTTGTCGTCGGTGCCCCACCAGGCCATCAGCCGGCCGGGCGCGTCGTCCGTGACGAACAGGGCCCGGGCGCCCGCGTCCTGCGCGGCCCGCGCGAGCGCGGCCGGGTCGGCGCCGTCGGCGAGGCGGGCGAGCACGGCCTTGCCGGACACCCCGGTGACGGGTCCGTCGCCCACGTCCACCAGCGGGAGCCTGCTGCGGCCCTCGATGAGGGTGCCGCCCGGCTGGACGGTGGCCTCGCCGACGCCCTCGACCTCCAGCAGCGGCTTGGCCAGCCGCCACACGGTCCGGTACTCGAAGCCGCCCCGCGTGACCTCCGGGGTGGGCGCGGCGAAGACACTGTCGTAGGCGAGGGGCACCTGGACCGCCTCGAACAGGTCGGCGCCGTCCGCCTTCCGGTCGTACTCCATGACCAGCTGGTGGGTCTCGGTGCGCCGGTCGACGTCCGCGCCGATCTCCCGCAGCGCGCGGCCGTCCAGGGTGACCTCGCGGTCCCGGTCGAGGGTGATCTCGGGGGCGGCGAGGAAGCCGAGGCCGAGGGAGTCGGCGCCGTGGCTGCCGCGCACGTCGAGGAAGGAGGCGAGGGAGTAGGTGCCGGGCCTCAGGCGCAGTCTGAGCGTGCCGGAGTCGCCGACGTGGGCGGGCTCGGGGTCCGCGCCCTCGGCGAGCCGCTGCACGGTGAGGCCGGCGGCGACGGGCGCGCCCGTACGGTCCTTGACGTGGACGGTGAGGGTGTACCGCTCCTCCTCCTTGACCAGCCCGAAGGCGGTGTGGGCGACCGTCGCGCCGGCCGGGTCGGTGGCCACGATCCGTCCGCTGGTCTCGCCCACCGGTGCCTTCGCGCCGTCGCCGGTGACGGTGGTGGAGGCGGTGCCGTGCGCGGGAACGGTGAGGGTGTCGTCGGCGAGGGCGGCGGCGCCGGCCGGGGCGCCCCGCACCGAGAGCTTCAGTTCCACCGGTCCCGCGGAGGAGTTGGTGTAGGTGAGGGTCCGGGTGACCGGCTGGTTCCCGTCGTACGGCCAGCTGTGGAAACCGAGGTCGGCACTGCCGGTGGCGGTGACCGTCGCGCGTACCGCGTCCGGCACGCTCACCCGGCCCGCGCCCAGCGCGTAGGCGGAGGCGTCCAGGGGTTTCGAGGTGGACATCAGCGCGTCCTTCAGCCGCGCGCCGGTCCAGTCGGGGTGCTGCTCGGCGAGCAGCGCGGCGACGCCCGCGACCTGCGGGGTCGCCATCGACGTACCGCTCATGGACGTGTAGGGGCCGGTACCGGGCAGGAGGCCCGAGCGGGCGGCGAGGACGTCGACCCCGGGGGCGGAGAGGTCGGGTTTCAGGGCGTTGTCGCCGTACCGGGGGCCGGCCGAGGTGAAGGGGGCCGCCTGGTCGGCGGAGTCCACCGCGCCGACGGTCAGGGCGGCGTCGGCGGCGCCGGGCGAGCCGATGGAGGAGGGGGCGCCGGTGTTGCCGGCCGCGACCACGAACAGGGCGCCGGTCTCCTTCGAGAGGGTGTTCACCGCCTGCGCCATGGGGTCGGTGCCGTCGCTCGGCTCCGTGGAGCCCAGGCTCAGGGAGACGATCCGGGCGTGCACGTCCCGGGCGGCCCACTCCATCCCGGCGATGATCTGGGACTCGCTGCCCGAGCCCTGGTCGCTGAGCACCTTGCCGACGGCGAGGGCCGCGCCGGGTGCGACGCCCCTCTCCTTGCCGTCGGAGGCGGCGCCGCTGCCGCCGACGGTGGAGGTGACGTGGGTGCCGTGTCCGTTGCGGTCGGCGACCTCCTGCCCCTCGACGAAGCTCCGAGTCGCGCTCACCCGGTCCGCGAGGTCGGGGTGGCCGAGGTCGGCGCCGGTGTCCAGGACTGCGACGGTGACGCCCTTGCCGGTCAGCCCCGTGTCCCAGGCCGCCGCCGTGCCGATCTGGGCGTTGGTCTCGGCGAGTTCGGCCGAAACCCGCCCGTCGAGCCACACCTTGCCGATGCCGGACGTCCGGGTGAACGACCGCCAGAAGGTCCGGCCCTTGCCGGCCGTCACGGCGGCCCCGCGCAGGCTGGGCAGCGCGCGGGTCCGCTCGGCACCGGCCGGAACCGCGGCCCGGGCGCCCTTGTCGTAGGTCACGATGAGCGGCAGCGCGTCGGCCTTCGCGTCGGTGAGTCCCTGCCGGATCAGCCCGCTGACGTCGAACAGCCGCCGGTCCAGGGTGCCGGCGCGCAGATACGGCAGCGCCTCGTCCGGTACGACGGTGAGTTCGCCGTCGCTCTTCCGCGTCCGTACGGCACCGCCGGCCCCGCGCGGCCGCCGCACGGTGACGGTCTGCCTGCCGTGTCCGAGGTCGGTGACGGTCACCTTGTCGCCGGTGACCAGGGTGACGGTGGTGGTGTCGCGGCTGCCGGGTCCGGGGCCCGGGGTGTGCCGGGCCGCGGCCGCCGCCGGGCCGGCCGGGAGCAGGGCGCTCACCAGCCCCGCCGCCAGCAGGGCCGCCCCGCGTCTGACTGGTCCTGTGCTCATCCACGCCTCTTCTCATGAGTGTCGAGCGCGTCGAGTGCTGGGACGAGTGTGATGTGCCGTTTCCCGCACGGGGATTGACCGGGACTGACGGAAAGGCGCCCTGGCGGGTTTTCGCCAACCTCGGTGGACGTCCCGCCGCACACCGCTGAATATGTGACTCCGGTAGCACCGTCCGTAACATGGTCGGTGTCACTGGGTCAGGTACGACGGGGGAGCGAGCGCCACGATGGACGGATTGGTGGAGTTCAGGACCGAGGACGGTGCGCTCGTCGTGGTGGAGGGCGCCGGCACCACCCGGTCGGGGGCCCGCCTCGTCTCGCGCGGTGACGGACCCGCGCAGGCCGCGCGCACCTTCGAGGGCGCGCTGGACGGCGTACGCGCCGCGGCCGCGGCCGCGCTGCGGGTCTTCCGGGACGGCAGCCTGCGCCCCGACGCGGTGGAGATCGAGTTCGGCGTGCGGCTGTCCGCGGAGGCCGGTGCGGTGATCGCGAAGGGCTCGGCGGAGGGTCACCTGGTCGTCAAGCTCAGCTGGTCGCCGGGGCAGCAGCAGCCGGAGCAGGCCGCGACCGGCGCGGGTCTCCCCGAGCAGAGCGTGCCGGTGCCGGCCGTTCCCGGGCAGACCGTGCCGGCGCCGGCCGTGCCCGGCCCGGAGCCCGCCGACCGGTGATGCACAGCGCCGCCTGGCACGCCCGCATCGCCTGTGGCGACGAGGTGGGGGCCGGATTCCTGGTCACCGGCCGCCGGGTGCTCACCTGTGCCCACGTCGTCCGGTGCAGCGACCGGGCGGCGGTGACCGTCTCCTTCCCGAACGCCCGGGAGCTGGGCGAGCTGTCCGCGTCGGTCGTCGTCCACGGCGGCTGGGCGGGCGAGGTCACCGACCCCGGCGATGTCGCCGTGCTCGAACTGGACCGTGACGTCCCGCTCGCCCCGGCCGGTTTCGCGCCGCCCCAGGCCGCCTACACCGAGCCGTACCCCAAACTGATCGCGTACGGCTTCCCCGAGGGCTACGACGAGGGCACGCTCGCCGAGTACCAGGCGGTGTCGGGCCAGTTGATCGCCGGTGAGTGGCTGGAGCTGGTGGCGTGGAACGGGCACGGGCAGCCGCTCGTGGCCGGATTCAGCGGGGCGGCGGCGACGCTGCCGGACGGCAGGGTGGCCGGCATGGTCACCGCGGCCTCCGACGCGCCGGACGTGCGCAAGGGCCGCATGCTGCCGCTGGACGTGATGGCCCGGTACTGGCCCGGACTGGGCGAGCTGGTGCCCCGCCCCGGCCCCGGCCACCGGGACGACGCGCGCGAGCGGCTGTACGACCTGCTGCGCCGGGCCGCCGCCGAGCCCGAGCGGGTGTGCGACCCCAACCGGCTGTACGTCGACGCGGTCGGCGCCTTCGGGCCGCCGCTGCCCCCGGGCGGCTTCACCTCCCTGTGGGCGGCCGCCGCCTATGTGCAGGGCGAGGTCCCGGACCCGGAGGCGGTCAGCCGGTTCGCGGGCCGGCTGCGGGAACTGCTGGACGGTGAACCGGCGTTACCACCCCCGGCGGCCCCGGCGGCGGCCTCCTCGGCCCCGTCGTCCGCCGATGCGCCGGCCTGGTCCCCGGTCGTCGTGGAGATCGACCACAGCGGTGCCGGTCCCGACCAGGTGACCGTGGAGGTGTCCGCGTACCGCGACGGCCGGCGCCGGCCGGTGGGCGCCCGCCGGCTGCCGCGGAACGCGGTGCGGGCCTACGTCCAGAACCGCATCGACGAGGCCGTGGCCCACCTCGCCCCGGACGCCGACGAGCTGGTGACGTTCGTCCTGCCCCGCGAGTGGCTCAACGAAGCGGTGGCGCACTGGGAGTGCGGCGCGGACGACAGCACGCCCCTCGGCTGCGCCTATCCCCTGGTGGTGACCGACCGCGCCCGCCACCACAGCGGCCGGCTGCGCCACCAGCTGCGCAAGAAGTGGCAGAAGCTGGACTCGGGCGGCGCGGTCGAGGTGCACCGCGTCGAGTGCGGCACCCGGGAGCGGCCGCCGAGCCTGCGCAAACGGCTGTGGGACGGCGAGGCCGGGCTGGCGGGCTTCGCGACCCCGCCCACGGCGGCCCGGCAGCACTTCGAGGTGGGCCTGACCGTACCCGTCCCCGTCCTGCTGTGGCCCCGGACCGGCTCGCCCTGCCCCGGCCACGAGGACGACGCCCCCTGCCCCGACACCCCCGCCGGGGAGCCGACCTGCCCCGGCACCGCGTTCCTCGACCAGCTCACCGCCTCGGTCACCGGTGTCCCGCCCGCCGAACTCCCCCGGCACGTCCTGTCATTGCGGCTGACCGCGGACGCCGACGACGAACCCGACCGGCACTGGGCGAGAGACCTCCAGCTGCTCTGGGACGACCCGCGCTGCTTCCCCGAGACCACCGCGAGCCTGCACTCGCCCGTCGCCTGACCGACCGCACGACCGACCGCCCCCCACGGAGAAGAAGAGCCCATGCCCCTGTGGCCCGTCTACACCGGTACGAACGAGCCGCACGACGGCATCACGAAGCTGCCCCCGCCGCCGCCCTGGCGGGCCTTCGACGGCGGACCGGTGCTCGCGGCGCCGGACGCGACCGCCGACGCCTCCGCCGTCTCCCCCGACCGCACCCACCGCGCCGAGACGTACCAGGCCACCCGGGAGACGGTCCAGCTGGTCAACGCGGCCCTGTACCTGCGCCGTCCGCTGCTGGTCACCGGGCCGCCCGGCACCGGCAAGTCCTCGCTGGTGTACGCGGTCGCCCGGGAGCTGCGGCTCGGCCCGGTGCTCCGCTGGAACATCACCAGCCGCAGCACCCTCCACGACGGCCTCTACCAGTACGACCCGCTCTCCCGGCTGTACGCGGCCCGGCAGGAGGCCGGCCGGCCGGACCGGGCGGAGGGCACGGAGAGCCGGTCGGGGATCGAGCACCATCTGCGCCTGGGCCCGCTCGGCACCGCCCTGCTGCCCTACGACCGTCCCCGCGCGCTGCTCATCGACGAGATCGACAAGAGCGACCTGGACCTGCCCAACGACCTGCTGAACGTGCTGGAGGAGGGCCAGTACGAGATCCCCGAGCTGGTGCGAGCCTCCCGGCTCACGCCGGACGGCGTCGCCGAGGTGCTGGCCGACGGCACCGACGAGCGGGTCCCGGTGGCCCGCGGCCGGGTGCGCTGCCGGGCCTTCCCGTTCGTCGTCCTCACCAGCAACGGCGAGCGCGAGTTCCCGCCCGCCTTCCTGCGCCGCTGCGTCACCCTGCACCTGCGCCAGCCGGACGACCGGCACCTCGCCGAGATCGTCCGGGCGCATTTGGGCGAGCCGGACCCGTACGCCCGCACCCTGATCGAGCGCTTCCTGGCCCGGTCGGGCGTCGGCGACCTGGCCACGGACCAGCTCCTCAACGCGATCTACCTGGCCCGCTCCGCCGACCTGGACGCCGAGTCCCTGGACCGGCTCGCCGAGCAGCTGATGCCGTACCTGGGGCCGACCGCGCAGTCCGATGTCTTCTGAACCCTCCGAGCCCGCCGAGCCCGCCGGGCCGTCCGGCTCCCCGGATCCCCTGGTCCGCCTGGCCGACATCCTGGCCGCGGCGGCCCACGGGGTGCGTCCGGGCCCACGGGAACTGGCCGAAGTCCTGTGGCTCGCACGGCAGATGGAGCCGGACGCCGACGCGCCCGACAACACCGGCGAGGCGCCCCCGGAGGAGCCGGCTCCCCCGGCGCCCCGGGAAGCGGCACCCGAGCCCCAGCCCGAGCCCGCCCGGCCCCCGGAGGAGGGCGCCCGTCCGCCCGAGCCCCGCCGCACCGCCCGGCCGCCCTCCCGCGTCCCCCTGCACCTCCCCTCCCGCCGTCCCGCCCTGGCGGCGGACCGCTCCCACAGCCCGCTGCTGGCCCCGGCGCCCCCGATGCTGCGCCACCCGCTCGCGCTGCAACGCGCGCTGCGCCCGCTGGCACGCCGGATCGACGCGCCCGTGGGCCACGAGCTGGACGAGCCGGCGACCGCCGACCGCATCGCCCGCCTCGGCGCCGACCCCGCGTGGTGGCTGCCGGTGCTGCGCCCCGCACGGGAGCGCTGGCTGCGCCTGAACCTGGTGTACGACGCCGGGCCCACGATGCCGGTCTGGCGCCCCCTGGTCCGCGAACTGCACACGGTGCTGGCCCAGTCGGGCGCCTTCCGCACGGTCACCCTGTACCGGGCCGCCGCCGACGGGACCGTGCACGGGCCCGACGCGCACGCCCCCGCCGACGGCCGTACCGTCACCCTGCTGATCAGCGACTGCATGGGCCCGCAGTGGCGGGAGGGCCCCGCCGGCACCCTGTGGTACGCCACCCTGCACCGCTGGGCACGCCGGATGCCCCTGGCCGTCGTACAGCCGCTCCCGGAGCACCTGTGGCGGAACACGGCCCTGCCCACCAGCCCGGGCACCCTGTCGGCCACGCACCCCGCCGCGCCCACGGCCGCGCTCACCTTCACGCCGTACGAACAGCCCGTGCCGGACGAGTTCGCCGCGCCCGGCGGTGCCGTCCCCCTCCCCGTGCTGGAACCGGAGCCGAGGTGGCTGGCGAACTGGGCGGCGCTGCTCACCACGCAGGGCGGCGCGGAGATCCCCGGCGCCGCCGCCCGGCTGGGCCGTCCGCTGCCGGCCGACGCCGAGGACCGTACGGACGTCGGACTGCTGTCCGCCGAGGAACTGGTCCTGCGGTTCCGGGCGACCGCCTCCCCGGAGGCGTTCCGGCTGGCCGGCCATCTCGCGGTGGGCCGCCCCGACCTGCCGGTCATGCGCCTGGTCCAGGCGGCGGTCGAACCGGATCCGCGGCCCCAGCACCTGGCCGAGGTCATCCTCAGCGGCATGCTCACCACCGTCCCCGGCGGGCCGCCCGGCTCCTACGCCTTCCGGGACGGCGTCCGCGAGCTGCTCTTCCTCGGCCTGCCCCGCACCGACCGCCACCGCACCAGTGAACTCCTCGACCGTATGGGCGAGTTCATCGACCGCCGGGCAGGCCGTGCCCCGGGTGAGTTCCGGGCGGTGGTGCCGTCCCCGCGCGGGGCGGGCACGGCGGCCGAGGGCGACCCGTTCGCCACGCTCAGCGAGGACAGCGTGCGGCGGCTGTCGGCGGACGGCACGGAGGGGTTGTTCGCGGGGCGGTACCGGCTGGTGCGGCGGACCGAGGACAGGGGGTGGATCGCCCGGGACGTGCGGGAAGGTGACGCCCTCGTCGTACTGCGCCGGTATCCGCCGGGGCGGTCCCCCGCCGCCTTCACAGGTCTGTGCCGGCAGCTCAGCGCGGTACGCCACCCCGGGATCGCGCGGGTCCGGGACTACGGCTTCACCGACGGCCTCCCCTACCTGGTACGGGACTTCGTGGACGGCCGGACGCTGCAACAGCGCCTCGAAGACGCCGGGGGCGGACTGCCCGCCGAGGAAGTCACCGCCCTGTTCCCGAAGTTGACCGATGCGGTGCTGGCCCTGCACGCGCAGGACGGGCCGCGTGGCGTGCTGGACACGCGCTCTGTCGTCCTCACTCCCGACGGGCCGGTGCTGACCTGCCTGGACTCCGCGCCGCTGGTCCACGGGAGCGGTGAGGAGGTCCTGCAGGCGTTCGGGGAGATCATGCGTGCCCTGCTCCGCAACGGCTCCGACAGGCTCAGGGCAGAGCTGGACACGGCCGTCGCCGCGCTCCTCCCCGACTTCCCTCACGTCCAGCAGCAGGTCGCCGCACTCCTCCGCCCGAGCCCCCTGCGCTTCTCCCTTCTCGGCCCGCTCCAGGTCACGCGCGACGGCCACCCGATCGTCATCGACGACCCCCGCGATCAGGCCGTCCTGTGCACGCTGCTGCTGCGGGAGGGCCGGCCCGCCGCCGAGTCGGACCCGGCCGCCTTGCGCCGCCTGCGCCACATCCTCGGCCCGGACGTCCTGACCACCGACGACAGCGGGGACGCCCTCCACACCCCCTACGACGTCGACGTCTTCCGCTTCCGCCGGCTGGCCGCCGAGGCCGAGCGGGCCCGGGCCGCCGGGAACCCGGCGCGGGCCCGGGAAGCCGCGGCAGGCGCACTGGGGATGTGGCGAGGCGAACCCCTGGCCGGTGTCCCCGGCCCGGCTGCCCGGAGCGCCCGGGCCGATCTGGTCGCCCTGCACCGCAGGCTCGTCGTCCTGCTCGAAGAACCCGCCGAGAACCGCCCCGAGATCCGCTTCGCCGCCGACGACCTCACCGGCCGCCCGGAAGCGCGCATCACCCTCGAAGCAGCGGTGCACGAGATCCTCTCGCGCGGATCGCTCAGCACCCGGCAGTACGAGGTGGACGTCCGCCCAGACGGCTACCTGGTGCGGGCCGAGCCGGGCGCCTATCTGCTGCCCGTTCTCGTCGCCGTACTGCGGGAACTCCCCCACGCGCTCACCCGGCTGACCGACCCGCCGCGGCTGCGGGTGACGTTCGGGCAGCCGTCCGCCGGGCCGCCGGAGGCAGCCGCGGACGTCGTGGTCGTCGTACCGCCCGCCCTGTACGACGACTTCGCCGCCAGCTCCGCCGCCCGGCGCTCCCAGCGGTTCCGGCCGGTGTTCGGCGACAGCGCGCCGGACAGCCCGCCGGCCGCCTGGTACTGCCTGCTCGGCGCGGGGTCCGCCGAGCCCGGGGAACGCGACCTGGTCCAGGGGCCGTTCATCACGCCCGACCTGCGGGAGCTGGGCGTGCCCACACCGGGCCGTACGGCGGTGGTGCACACGCGGCCCGACGGCCCGCTCACGCTGCTCGACCCGATCCAGCCCTACGGCACGCGCCCGCCGCGTCCGGAGACGTACTACGCGGTGGATCTCGCCCCGCACGAGACCCGGCAGATCGTGTCCCTGCCGAGTTCGGGGAAGGGCGCGTTCCAGGCCGCGGTGAAGCTGTCCTGGCGGGTCGAGGACCCGGTGGCGTTCGTCCGTGCCGAGGTCAGCGGTGTCTGCGGGCTGCTGCTGGAGCATCTGCGGGCCGCGGCGGCCCCGGTCACGCGGCGCTATCCGCTGCGCCGGGCGGGCGCGGCCCAGCGGGTGGTGAACGCGGGGGTGGACGACTGGCCGGTGCCGGGGCTCGCGGTGTCGTACACCGTGCAGCTGGTCCCCGAGTGGGCGCCCGCGCCGGCGGCGGAGCCACCGGTGCCGTCGCGGCGGCGGCTGTCGGCGCTGCTCGCCGACACGGAGACGGTGCTGATCGGCTTCGACGGACCCCTGGCCCGGCTGTTCCCCGCGCAGACGGCGCGCGAGGCCGTGCTCGACCTGCTGTCGGTCGTGGCCGATCACCGCGATCCGCAGGACGCGCTGGCGGGCCGGCCGCTGCCCGTGGTGAGCGCCCCCGGCCGGGAGGCGTTCACGCATCCGCTGGACCTGCTGCGGGCCTTCGCCCACGACCGGCTCGGACCGCTGCTGCGGGCGCGGCTCGACGAACTGGAGCTGCGGGCCGTGCCCGACGCGCCGACGACGCACCGCTCCCTCGCGCTCGTCCGTGCCCTGCACCGGTCCGGCCGCCGGGTGAGCGTGGTGACGGACGTGTGCACGCAGGCCGTCCACCGCTACCTGGAGCCGTACCGGCTGCCGCTCGCGGGCATCCACGGCCGCCGCGACGACCTGAGCCTGCTGACGCCCCATCCGGACTGTCTGCTGCGCGCCCTGCGGGCGCGTGGCACGCCGTCCCGCACGGGGGTGCTGATCAGCTCCTCGGTCGCCGAACTCACCGCCGCCCAGCAGCTCGGCCTGCGCTTCGTCGGGTACGCGCCCAGCGCGGCCGGGCGGCGCAGCCTGCGGGAGGGCGGCAGCGAGGTCACCGTCTCGTCGCTGGAGCCGCTGCTGGAGGCCGCCCGCGCCCTGTGACCCGCCGACACACCGGTGGGGCCGGGAAATACGCCCGTTCAGCGGCGCCCCGCCCGGGCGCGCACAGCGGGCGCCCGCTCCCGGCCCCGCGCAGGATGCCAGTGAGCCCGCCGATTCGGGCGGGGCCCCAAGGCCACCGCACTCGGGAGGATCCACCGTGACCGTCAGCCTGGAGCAGTTGCGCCGCTGCCACTTCGCCGTCGACCTGGGGGCGGCCCGCACCCGGGTGTACGTGAAGGGTGCCGGTCTGGTCGTGGACCAGCCTTCGGTCGCCGCCGTGAACACGCGCACCGGCGGGCTGATCGCCGTGGGCGAGTTCGCGGAGAAGATGACGGGGCGCACCCCGGACTACATCAGGGTCGTACGGCCCATCTCCGGCGGCACGGTGGTGGACATCGAGATGGCCCAGCGGATGCTGCGGCATCTGCTCGGCGACAAGATGCGCCGGGCGCTGCGCCGCAAGCCCCGGCTGCGGGCGGCGGCCTGTGCCCCGCACGACGCGGATCCGCTGGCCCAGCGGGCGACGATCGAGACGCTGGTCGGGCTGGGGGCGCGCAGGGTGGAGCTGGTCGACACGCTGATCGCCGCAGCCGTGGGGTGCGGGCTGCCGGTAGAGCGGCCCGAGGCCACCATGATCATGGTGTGCGGGGCGGCGGCGACCCAGGTCGCGGTGCTCTCGCTGGGCTCCATCGTCGCCGCGGAGCGGATCCCGGTGGGCGGCGAGGCCGTGGACCACGCGATCGTGCAGCACCTGCGGCACGAGCACGAGCTGATGCTGCCCAGCCAGGCGGTACGGCCGCTGCAGCTGGCCCTGTCCGGCAACGGGCTCACCCCGCACGGCCCGGCGTCCACCGAGATCCACGGCCGGGACGTGGTGACGGGGCTGGCGCGCAGTGTGCGGGTGGACACCGCCGCCGTGCGCGACGCGATCCAGACCCCGCTGACGGCCGTCCTGGACGGCATCGGCAAGGTGCTGCGGGACTGCCCGCCCGATCTGGTGGCCGACCTCGCCGACCGCGGGATCATGATGGTCGGCGGCTCGGCGCTGCTGCCCGGGTTCGACCAGATGCTGCGGGAGGCCACCCGGATGCCGGTGCACATCGCCGAGCGGCCCGACGTGTGCGCGGCACAGGGCCTGGGCGCGATGCTGGAGGGCCGGATCGAACCCCTGGTCCTCAACCCGCTCGCGGCCTGAACGGCCCCGCGCACGGGTGCCTCAACGGCGCAGGTAGCACCGGATGGTCGTGCCCTCCGGTCCGCTGTGCGTCCGCACCAGGTCGGCGAGGAGGTTGACCAGCAGCAGCCCGCGTCCGCCGCGCTGGTCCCGGCTCGCGGGGCGGCGGCCGGCCAGGGGGTCGGTGAGGCGGCCCTTGTCGCGGACCTCGCACAGCACGTACCCGTCCTCGGGCCACACCGTGAACGCGCCCGTACCGCCGCCGTGCACCACGCTGTTCGTGGTCAGCTCGGCGGTGATCAGGGCCAGGTTCTCCAGGGCCAGGCCGGACAGGCCGAGGCGGGCGCCGTGGTCGGTGGCCAGGTGCCGGACCGCGGACAGGGACTCCTGGTCGAAGGCGACCCCGAGCACGTCCGGGGCGGGGCCGGGGGCGGGCGGCAGCGGCTCGTTGTAGCGGGCGACCACGCCGTCCGGGTCGTAGGCCGCGCTGGCGCGTTCGCCGCCGGAGCCGGCCGGGATGACGACCGGGTGCGTGGCGTAGGCGTCGGCGAGCGCGCGCTCGTCCAGGCGGGCGGTGTCGTACGGGCACAGGATGGTGACCTCGCGGCCCCGGAACGCGGCGTTGATCAGCGCCTCGTGCTGGGCGCAGGCCGGGTACTCGGCCGGGCTGCGGCCCGCCCAGACCGGCTCGCCGATGATGTGGACCCGCCGGCCGGGCGGCTGGGCGTCGGCGAAGGCGCGCAGCACACCGGGGATGATCCGGCCGGGGTTGCGGCCGGCCTCCCGCATGTCCAGGAAGCGCACGGCGGCACCGTCGGCGCCCAGTTCGTCCTGGATCAGCCGCAGGTTCTCGCCGGGGACGGCGACCGCGACGGGCTCGTCCGCCGCCAGCGCCGCCCGCACGAAGGGCACGGTGCCGGCCAGGTACTCCCGCGTGTCGCCGTAGAACAGCGCGGGGTGCACGAACGGGTCGGCGGGCTCCAGGGGTTCGGCCGTCCGGGTCATGACGGCGCCACCTCGATCCCGGGCACGCCGGGCCACAGCAGCTCCAGTATGCGCGGCACGGTGTCCGGCGGCCGCTCCAGCACCATGCGCCGCCGTCCACCGAGGCCGCGAGCGGCGTCCGCCAGCGCGCCGACGCCCGCGACGTCGATGAAGGTCAGCGCGGAAAGCTCCAAGTAGTACACGTCCTCGCCCTCGCGAACGGCCCGCTCCAGCGCGCGCTCCCAGATGCCGCGTGTGGGCAGGCTCACCTCGCCCGCCGCCCGGAATCCGGTCCGCCCGGTCAGCGGCTGCACGTCGAGCCGCGGCACCGCGGGCTGTGGCACGGCGACGGCCGGCAGGGGCCACGCCGGCTCGGGTCCGCTCACGTCGTCTCCCAGCGCACAGGTACTTGAGTGACCAGTATGCGCCCTGCTTCCCCGGGCCGGGTGTAGGTACCGGCACCGGGGGCAGGCGAGCGTCGAAGGACGAACGGCGGAGCGGAACGAGAGACATGACCTCAGCGGCACGCGCCTCGTACACCGGACGGCCGGCCCCCCTGGCCGTCGACGGCCGTACGGAGGGCGACCGGGCCCTGCTGACCGCGCGCGGCGAGCTGGTCCACGGCTGTACGGACGCCCTCACCGGGGCGCTGGCGGCCCTGCCGGCGGGCGCCGCCGGGGTCGAGCTGGACGTGTCCGGGATCACCTTCCTGGACACGGCGGGGCTGGCGGTCCTGGACACGCTGAGCGCGTACGGCCGCCGGCACGGCGTACCGGTACGGGTCACCGGCTGGCAGGGGCAGCCGCGCCGGGTGCTGGAGCTGGTGGGGCTGGATCCCGCGGACCCGCTGGGCGCCGCACCGCCCGCGGACGTGCCCGACCGCGGCGCGTCCGCGGTGGCACAGGAGCGCGCCGAGCAACTGGACGTGCTGCGCCTGGAGATAGAGCAGCTGCGGCACGCGATGGACTCGCGGCCGGTGATCGACCAGGCCCGCGGCATCCTGATGGCGGCGCACGGGTGCACCCCGGAACAGGCGTGGGAGATCCTGCGGGAGGCGTCCCAGCGGTGCAACACCAAGCTGCGGCGGGTGGCTTCGGCGGTCACGGCGAGCGCGGCGCCGGACGGCCCGGCCCCGCCGGAGCCGTTGGGCACGGCCCTGGCCGCGGCGGCCCGCCGGGTCAGTACGGCAGGATGCGCCCCGAGGGGGTCCTGCGGTCGATCTCCTGCCCGCGCGGCGCGGCCGGCCGCCGGCTGACACGTACCCGGATCCGACGGTCCATGACGCCCTCCTCGTGCCGACACCGCCCGGCTGGACGCCGGTAGGAGGTGCGTGCCCAGGACCCGGCCGGTTCAAGCCTGTACGGGCCAAGTCGTGAAGGCGTCACGGAGGTTGGCCGTGCGCCCCTAGCGGGTCAGGTACCGGGCGAGGACCGGGTCGAGCTGGGCCAGCCAGGCGGTCAGCCGGGCCCTGCGGCGGGCGTTCAGCTCGCAGGAGTACACCCCGCCGTCCCACAGCCGCACGGTGATGGTGAGGCGGTTGCCGCGCCAGTGGCGTTCGACGTGGGCGATCTCCTCCCACGGGAAGTCCGCGGCGGCGCCCGCCACTTCGAGGAGCACTCCGGTGGCGCCCACGACCACGCCGGACTGCGCGTCGGCGAGCACGGCCTCCGGACTGCCGTAGCCGCCGGGGCCGCCGGGTACGCCGTGGCCCGCGTAGCCGCCGTGGCCGCCGTACGGCATGGGCGGCCCGAAGCCGGGCGGCGGGGTGGCGGGCTGCGCGGGCAGGTGCGGGGGCGTGGCGGGCGGTGGGGGCGGGGTGAACGCCTGCGGGGTGAACGCCTGCGCGGGTACCGCCCGCGGGGGTGTCATCGGCTGCGGTGGGGTCGCCATCTGCGGGGGCGTCACTCCCTGCGGGGGTGTCGCTCGCTGCGGGGGCGCGATGACGGTCGGCGGGTGCGCCGGTGCCTGGCCCGTCAGCCGGTCCAGCAGCGCGGAGGGCGTCGGCCGGTCCGCGGGCTCCTTCGCCAGGCAGGCGGAGACCAGGTCCGCCAGCGCGGCCGGTACGGCGGACAGGTCCGGCGGCTCGTGCACCGAGCGGTACATCAGCCCCATCGGCGTGCCCTCGCCCCAGGCCGCGCCGCCCGCCGCCGCGACCAGCACGGCACCGAGGGCGAACACGTCGGCGGCGCCGGTCACATCGTGGCCGAGGGCCTGTTCCGGGGCGAGGAAGCCAGGGGTGCCGAAGGCGGTGCCGGTGGCGGTGAGGCGGGTGGACTCCACGGCTCGGGCGATGCCGAAGTCGAGGACGCGGGGCCCGTCGTCGGCCATGATGATGTTGCCGGGCTTGAGGTCCCGGTGCACCAGGCCGCAGGAGTGGATGGACTCCAGCGCCTCGGCGAGGGCGGCGCCCAGGGACCTCAGTCGCGGCTCGTCCATGGCGCCCTCGGCGGCGAGCCGCTCGGCGAGGGTGGGGCCGGGGATGTAGGCGGTGGCCAGCCAGAGGAGGTCGCCGTCGACGTCGGCGTCCACCACCGGCGCCGTGTGGAAGCCGCCGACCGCGCGGGCCGCCTCGACCTCGCTGCGGAACCGCTCCCGGAACACCGGGTCGGCGGCCAGTTCGGCCTTGGCCACCTTCAGCGCGACGGCCCGCCCGCCGCGCGTCCGTGCGAGATAGACCGTGCCCATGCCGCCCTCGCCGAGCCGGCGCTCGACGAGGTATCCCCCGATGCGTTCCATGCGGACAAGTATGGCCGCCGGACCTGGCCCGTCCATGCCCAGCCGGGGTACGGCCCGGGTCCGGCGGCCGTACGGCTCAGAGCACGATGTCCACGTCGTACGCGCGCAGCCACTCGTCCAGCTGGAGGGTCGTCTCCAGCGCGGCCCGGCTCATGCCCTCCTCCAGCGCCGCGGCTCCGTCCCGCCGTACCCGTGTCCTGAGGTCGGGCGAGAAGAAGGGGTCGAGCGGGCCGGTGCCGGTGCGGACGAGGTCGGCGAGGCGCTCGCGCAGGGTGCGGTTGTAGGCCTCGGCCCGGATCGACGGGTACGGCGTCTTGACGCGCTGGGCGACCGCCGCGGGCAGCAGGTCCTTCATGGCCGCGCGCAGCAGACTCTTCTCCCGGCCGTCGAAACCCTTCATCGCCCAGGGGATGTTGAAGGTGTACTCGACCAGCCGGTGGTCGGCGAACGGGACGCGGACCTCCAGGCCGCAGGCCATGCTCATGCGGTCCTTGCGGTCGAAGAGGACCTGGGCGTGGCGGGTGAGGGCGAGGTAGGTGACCTCGCGGTAGCGGGCCTCGGCGGGGTCGTCCAGGTGCCGGTGGGCGTCGATCTCGGCGACGGCGGCGCTGTGGCAGTCCCGTTCGTAGGTGGCGAGGTCGAGCTTGGCGAGCAGGTCGGGGGTGAAGACGACCTCGTTGCCCTGGTAGTTGTGGCGGCCCTCGTGGACCCAGGGGAACGTGGTGGAGAAGACCGCGTCGGGGTCGCGCTGCCAGCGGTACCCGCCGAACACCTCGTCGCCGCACTCGCCGGACAGGGCGACGGTGGAGTGCTGCCGGACGATGCTGAACAGCAGGTGCAGCGAGGCGTGTTCGTCGCCCTTGGCGATGGGCAGGTCGTAGGCGCGCAGCACGGAGGCGCGCAGCGCCGGGTCGAGCAGGTCGGGGGCCTTGAGCGGGAGTTCGCTGTGGTCGGAGCCGACGTGTTCGGCGAGCAGGCGGGCGTAGATGTGGTCCTCGTTGGCGTCGGGGCCGGCGGTGCCGTCGAGGTCGGGGTCGCTGACCGAGCAGGAGCGGATGCGGCCGTGGCCCTTGGTGCGGGAGGTGTGCGCGGCGAGCGCGGTCAGCGAGCTGGAGTCGAGGCCGCCGGAGAGCAGGGTGCACAGGGGGACGTCGGAGACCATCTGCTGTTCCACGACGGAGGCGAGGAGTTCGCGCACCGTGCGGATGGTGTCGTCCAGGGAGTCGGTGTGCTCGGCGACCCGCAGCTGCCAGTAGCGCTGCTCGGCGAGGCCGGTGCGGTTGACGCGGACCAGGCAGCCGGCCGGGACCTCGCGCATTCCGCGGAAGACGGCGTGTCCGGGCACCTTGGCGACGGAGAGGATGTCCCGCAGGCCGTCCGCGTCGAGCACGGGCCGGAACGCGGGGTGGGCGAGGATCGCCTTGGGTTCGGAGCCGAAGAGGACACCGGAGGGGGTCTCGGCGTAGTAGAGGGGCTTGACGCCCATGCGGTCGCGGACGAGGAGGAGTTCCTCGCGGTCGCGGTCCCAGATCGCGAAGGCGTAGATGCCTTCGAGCCGGTCCGTGAACGCCGGGCCCCACTCCAGGTAGGCGCGCAGCACCACCTCGGTGTCGCTGCGGGTGGTGAAGCGGTGGCCGAGGCCCGTGAGCTGGGTGCGCAGTTCCTGGAAGTTGTAGGTCTCGCCGCTGTAGGTGAGGGCGGCGCGGGCGCCGGGGCCCTCGTCGGCGGCCATCGGCTGGCAGCCGCCTTCGAGGTCGATGACGGACAGCCGCCGGTGGCCGAGGGCGACGTGGCCGTCGGTCCAGACTCCTTCCGCGTCGGGGCCGCGCCGGGCCATCGTGTCCGTCATGGCGCGCGCGAGGTCGTGGTCGACGGGGCGGGCGAAGTCGACCCACCCGGCGATACCGCACATGGAAGCACTCCTGGGGTGTGAGAGAGGGAGGTGGCGGGGCCGTCGGTCAGAGGCGTTCGACGTGCGGCTGCGGGCGGGCGGCGCCGCGGGTGTCGAGGAGCAGCGGGGCCCGCCGCTGGATCTCGTCCAGGTCGAACATCCGGTGCTGCTGGAGGAGGATGGCGAGGTCGGCGGCCTCCAGGGCGGCCGGCAGGTCGGCGGCCGAGGGGACGGCCGTACCGTCGACGGACCACTCGGGCACGTAGGGGTCGTGGTAGGTGACGTGGGCGCCGCGGGCCCGCAGCCGTTTGACGACGTCACGGGCGGAGGTCTCCCGCTGGTCGGCGATGTCCGCCTTGTAGGTGACGCCGAGCAGCAGCACGCGGGCGCCGGTGAGGGTCTTCCCGGCCCGGTCCAGGAGGTGCTGGGCGCGTTCCACGACGTAGCGCGGCATGCGCGTGTTGATCTCCTGGGCGAGTTCGACCATGCGGAAGGGGTAGCCGAGGGTGCGGACCTTGTGGGCGAGGTAGTTGGGGTCGATGGGGATGCAGTGGCCGCCGACGCCGGGGCCGGGCCGGAACGCCTGGTAGCCGAAGGGTTTCGTGGCGGCGCAGGAGATGGCGTCCCACAGGTCGATGCCGAGTTCGTTGCAGAAGACGGCCATCTCGTTGACCAGCGCGATGTTGACGTGCCGGTAGGTGTTCTCGATGAGCTTGGCCATCTCGGCCTCGCGGGTTCCGGTGGCCTGGACGACGGTGTCGACGAACTTGCCGTAGAACGCGGCGGCGGCGGTGGCGCAGGCGGGGGTGTGGCCGCCGACGACCTTGGGGGTGTTGCGGATGCCGTAGACCTTGTTGCCGGGGTCGACGCGTTCCGGTGAGAAGGCGAGGTGGAAGTCGCGGCCGGCGGTGAGCCCGGACTTCTCCAGGAGGGGTCGGACGATCTCATCGGTGGTGCCCGGGTAGGTGGTCGACTCCAGGACGACCAGGGTGCCGGGCCGCAGGTGGCGGCCGATCGCCGCGCACGCGCTCTCGACCATGGTCAGGTCGGGCCCGCCGTGCTCGGACAGCGGGGTGGGCACGCAGATCACGACGGTGTCCGTCTCGGCGACGGCGCTCTCGTCGGTGGTCGCGGTGAAGCCCTGGGCGCGGACGCCGGAGACGGTGGCGTCGTCGATGTCGTCGACGTGCGAGACACCGCGGTCGAGCCGGGCGACGATCTCGGGGTTCTTGTCGAGGCCGACGACGGTCATCCCGGCACGGGTGGCTTCCACGGCGAGGGGCAGGCCCACGTAGCCGAGGCCTATGACGACAAGGTCACTGCGCACAACGGTCCCTTTCGGGTGGGAGGGTGCGGACGGAAGGAAAGCGGAAGGGGGCTCAGTCGCCGCGGGCGCGGACGGCGAGCAGGGCGACCAGCAGGGTCGGCAGGACGAGCAGCGCGAAGGCGACGCGGTAGCCGCCGAGCGGGCCGGCGCCGGCGGCCAGGCAGGCGTTGAGGACCGCGGAGGCGAGCGCGAGGACGACGACCTGGCCGAGGTTCATGTTGGTCTGCATGGCGCTGGTGGTGTGGCCCTGCCGGTGCGGCTCGCTGTGTTTCAGGGAGAGCACGGTGACGCAGGGGTCGAGCAGGCCCATGCCGATGGCGGACAGGGGCATCGCCGCGGCGGCCGTGGCCGCGGGCAGCCCGCCGGAGCAGCCGGCCACCGCGAGGAGGGCGGAGGCGGTCATGACGAGGGCGCCCACGGTGACGAGGCGGTGCCGGGCGACGTGCTGGAGCGCCTTGCCCTGCACCCAGGAGGCGCCCGCCCACAGCACCGCGGAGGCGGTGAACGCCACGCCGACCACGACGGCGGCGACCCGCCGTTCGGTGATCAGCATCAGCGGCACCAGGGCCTCGATGGTGAAGTACGTCCCGGAGGTCAGGCCGCGCAGCAGCACCGCGGTCGGCAGGCCCCGGGCGCTGCGCCAGGTGCCGCGCGGCAGCAGCCGCGGGGCGAACACGGCGAGCAGGACGATGCCGACGGCGACGAACGCCAGGTGGCGCGGGTCCCAGTCGGAGACGCCGTACTGGCCGAGGGCCGCGCCCAGGCTGAGCATGGCGGCGACCAGCAGCGGGGGGCGGGCGGCCCGTTCACCGGCGGGCTCCGCGCCCTCGGCCGACGGTTTGCGCAGGACGACGACGAGGGCGACGGCGGGCAGCGCGGTCAGGGCGGCGAGGCCGTAGAAGACCGCGCGCCAGGACCACCACTGGACGACCAGGCCGGCGAGGGGCGGGCCGAGCAGGGACGGGATGACCCAGCTGGCGCTCATCATGGCGAGCATCCGGGGCCGCAGGTGCTCGGGGTAGGCCTGGCCGATGGCGGTGGTCACCGACACGGCGACCATGCCGGCGGCCAGTCCGTCCACGAACCGGCCGGCGGCGAGCTGCCAGACGGAGACGCTGGACGCGGACACCAGGAGGGTGAGCACCGACAGGACCATGCCGAGCGCCAGGGGCCGCCGGGCGCCCGCCCGGTCCGCCCAGTGGCCGCCCAGCACCCCGCCGAACAGGCTGGCGGCGACGAAGCAGCCCGCCACGACCGGGAACAGGGACACGCCGTCCAGTTCCCGGGCCGCGGTCGGCAGGGTGGGCACCACGGCGAGCGCGGCGAACCCGGTCAGGAACATCACCACGGCGAACGTCAGCGTGGCGGCGAGGTGGGCAGGCGCGAAGATCCCGCCTTCCGTGGTGCTCGCCGACTCGGGCGCCGCCTGCTTCTCCGCCATCGTCAGGCCCACAGTCCGACGAGGTCGTCATGGGTGTCGCAGGCCAGCCACTGGGCCTGGGCCCGCGCCCCGCTCAGCACGGGTGCCGAGGGCCGCCAGCCGGTCTCGGCGGTGATCAGGCGGGTGGACATGAGCGGGGTGTGCGGTGTGGCGGCGGGTGCCTGCTCCCAGGGGGTGCGGCGGGCGGTCTCGGTGACCAGCTCGGCGAACGCGGTCTCGTCGTAGCCGGCGGAGGCGACGTTGCAGATCTCCGGCCCGGCCGGGCGGGCGAGGAGCGCGGCGAGGGCCTCGGCCATGTCGCGGTAGTCCGTGATCTGGTGCCGGCGGCCCTCGACCAGGGGCATGGGGCGCCGGGTCCAGGCCCGCAGCATCCAGTCGGCGAGGACCCCGGTGAGCGGGGCGTGCGGCCCCACCGGTTCGGCGAACCGCACGATCTGCACGGGTGTCCCGCTCTGCCGGCCCCAGGCGCGGCACTGCTGCTCCGCGTCCCACCACAGCCGTGCCTCGGCGTCCTCAGGCGGCTCGGTGACGGAGTCCTCGGTGCGGTCCTCGGCGGGGCCGCCGCGGTAGACGGCGGCCGAACCGGCGTGGACGAGCCGCCGGGCACCGAGCTTCTCGGCGTCGGCGAGCAGGTCGGCCAGCGGGTAGCGGGTGTCGTGCGGGGTGCCGAGGTGGATCACGGCGTCCGGTGCCTGCGGCAGGCCCGGTGCCGCCGGGTCGAGCCGCTCGGTGTGGACGGCGGCGCGGCCCGCGTCGGTCAGCAGCCGCGCCAGCTGGGCGCCGAAGGCGGGGTCGCCGCCGGTGACGACGACGCCGGGTACGGGGGCGGGGCGGGGGGCGTGGGCGGTGGCGCGGTGGGCGGCCCGGCCGGCGGCGAACGCGGCCAGGGCGAGGTCGCGGACGAGCGGGATCATCGGCAGGAGTTCCGCGCCGGTGTACTCCTCGCACAGGCCGCCGGGGCCGAGCGCGTCGAACACGGCGGCGGCCACGGAGGGTTCGGGCTCGCGGTCGGTCAGGCCGGCCACCACGGCGCCGGTCGCGAAGGCGGTGAGCCACACCTGCCGGCAGACGGTGCCGGGCAGTTCGGGCAGGTCCGCTTCCGCGAGGCCGGCCTCGCAGCGGTCGAGCAGTCCGACGCGCCGCAGATACCGGTCGGTGTCCAGGTACTCCCGGCGTTCCCCCTGCCGTACCGCGCATTTGGACTCGCCGTACTGGTAGAAGGGCACCACGGGGAATGCGGCGCACTGCTGCCGTTCGGGGAGGAATTCCGCCCGGTCGGTGAAGTAGGTGGCGCGGCGCCAGCCGTGGGTGCTGTTTCCGGCGATGCTCGGCACGTCGTCGTGGTCGACCGTACTGGGGACGGCGAGCCGCACCGGAATGTCCAGCGCCTTGAGATACCGCTGGATCACCACGTCGTACGGCCAGCCGCCGCCGTGTTCCGCCGCGAACCGCTCGTATCCGCGGGCGGCTTCGGCGGGGAGCATGAGGGCCAGCGAGGGGACGTGTTCGTCGATGGCATAGGCCCACTGTGCGCCGGTGAGTGCCCCGAGGCGTACGACACCGCTGTTTCTCCCTTCCCAGCCCTCGTAGAAGGCGACCGCCTCGCCGGGTACGGCGGCGGCGACCTTTTCGGCGTAGGGGAAGAAATTCTCGGCGATCAGGACGTCGTCCTGGAAGACCACGTGATGGGTGGCGTCCGTCCCGACGCAGGCCCAGGACGGGTTGGCGGTGCGCAGCGCGGTGGGCGGGCCGGAGGGGTCGGGGTCGGTGACGACCCGGACGCGCCCTCGGGGGTCCTTGGCCGCGATGGCCTCGGCCGCCGCGCGGCGTCGTGGGTGGGTCATCACGGCACCAGTCAGAATGACAGCGTTCACAGCGTTCCCGTCTGGCTGTTGGAGGGCCGGGCCGGTGGTGGGGCCGGCCCGGCGGTGGAGGTGGCGGCGGCCCGGTCGGTCAGTCCTCGGCGAAGCCCGCGTTGCGGACCTGCCGTACGTTCTCGCCCAGTCCGTGGTCCGCGCCCTGTGCGCGTTCGTGCCGGATCATCGCGGCGGGCCGGTAGTTGAGGATGTAGGCGCGTCGCGTGCCGTCCGTGGTGTTGCCCCGCGAGTAGTGCAGCGTGAAGCCGGAGTGGGCCACTGCTTCCCCCGCCCGCAGTGGCACCGGGGTCGCGCCCGGCTCGTCCTCGGAGCAGTCGCACTCGATGTTCTTGCCGTCGCTGGTGGGCCGGTGCGGGCGCAGCGGCTGCCGGTGCGAGCCGCGCACGTACCACATGCAGCCGTTGTCGACGTCCGCGTCGTCCAGCGCCACCCAGACGGAGACGGCCCGGTGGTCGGGCATGTCGATCCAGTAGGCCGCGTCCTGGTGCCAGGGCGTGGGGACGGCGGTGTGCGGATCCTTGTGGATCATCATGTCGAAGTCGAGTTCCGCGTCGTCGCCGATGAGTTCGCGGGCGACGGAGAGCGCCTTGTGGTGCAGGGGGAGTTCCCGCAGCGGCGGGTGGAGGGCCGAGGGCCACATGATCTGCGTGATGTTCTCGCGTACGCCGTCCTTGCGCGGTACGTGGGAACCGAGGTCGGAGCGCTTGTCGCCCGCCTCTATGTCCCCGCTGAGGAAACGGTCGTAGATGTCCCGGTAAACCGCGAGTTCACCGGGGGATACGAGTTCTCCGACGGCGGCGAATCCGTCGGCCGTGAACTTCTGCGCGAGGTCGGAAAGCACCTGCGTCGTCAAGACAAACATCCCCTTCGCCCCTTCTCCCAGCAGCCTGAGAGCACAGCGCACCCCGAGAAGGGGGATCGTCGAATGGAAAGCCCAGCACACCGTCGAAAGCTTGGTCTGGACCATTGATCAAGACGGGACGGGAATCTACGGGGCCCCGCGCGCCGAGGTCAACAGTGATCAGAAAATTGGTCCAGACCTATAGCGCGTTGATCATCCGGCGGCTACGGTGCTCCGGGCAACGCCCAACTGGCATGTCCAGCAAGGAGGATCAGGCGTGACTAGCACGGCCGGCACACTCCGCGTCGAGGCGGCGGTACGCCGCAACCCCTACACGTACATGCTCACCGACGGCGAGCTGACCGACCTGCTGGCGGACCTCGGCCGGCGCCGGGCCGAGAGCATCCTGCGCAACCACTCCGCCCCCGAGGGCAAGGCCCCGCGCGGCCCCTACCCGCGCCCCGCGATGGGCTTCGTCGTCCTCGACCCGACGGCCGAGGCGGGCACCGCCCCCGCCGACGCGGTGCTGGGCGCGATCACGGTCGGGCAGGACGCGCGCCGCTTCCTGCCCAAGGCGGCGGCCAAGGCGGCCGCCCACCGGCGCCTCGGCGGCGACAACGGCACCTCGGTGCACACCGACCCGCACCTGCTCGGCACCGGTGCCTTCCGCTACGGGCACTCGGCCGAGGTGCGCGGCCTGATCGTCGCCGCCAGCTCCCAGACCACCGACCAGGACCTGTACGAGGCCTCCCGGCTGGCCGCCGAACTCGTCGAGGAACTCGGCGCCCGCCACCACGCCTACGAGTGGCGCCAGGGCGAGACCGACTGGCTCTCCCCCGCCGGTGACGTCCCGCGGGAGTACGAGGAGATGGTCTCCTGGTTCCCCGCGCCGGCGGCGTGAAGGCCCTTCAGTCGCCGCGCGGCACCGGCGTGAAGGTGCGGCTCGCCAGGTAGGCGGGCCTCGGGCGTGGGGCCGCGTACGGCGTCCCGATGGCGTTCTCCACGCTGTTGTAGACGACGAACAGGTTGGTGCGCGCGAACGGCGAGACGTTCGGGGCGGAGGCGTGCAGGCTGTTGGAGTCGAAGGCCACCGCCGAGCCCGCCGGGCCGGTGAACTGACGGATGCCCAGCTTCCGGGCGAGCGCGGCCACCGCGCGGCGGTCCGCCGGGCCCGCGGGCAGGTTCTTTCCGCGCAGGGACGTCTGATGGTAGTCGGGCGGTGTCTCACCGGCGGACGGCACGAAGGTGCGGTGCGCCCCCGGAATGATCATGAGGGGGCCGTTGTGCGGGGCGTTGTCGGTCAGGGCGACCGACAGGCTCAGGGCGCGCGGCGCCGGCATGCCGTCCTCCGAGTGCCAGGTCTCGAAGTCCGAGTGCCAGCCGAAACCGGAGCCCTCGAACGCGGACTTCAGGTTGACCCGGGTCTGGTGGACGTACACGTCCGAGCCGAGGATCTGGCGGGCGATGCCGGCGAGCCTCGCGGAGTGGACGATCTCCCGGAACGTCTCGCTCAGCGCGTGCACCTCGAACACCGAGCGGATGCCGTCGCCGTCGGGTTCCGGCACCACCCGCCCCGCGTCGCGCAGCGCGGGGTCGGCGGTCAGCCGTGCGGTCTCCGCCAGGCAGGCCGCCGTCTGCCCCGCCGACAGCAGCGCCTCGAAGTGCAGGCATCCGTCGCGGTCGTAGGCGGTGAGTTCGGCGGCGGACAGCGGACCGTCCGCGTCGGGGGCCCAGACGACCGGGTGGCGGCGCGGGAACGGCGCCGTGGGCCCCGGGGTGCGCGTCGGATACAGGTCGTCCCCGGCGTCGGCGGGACGCACCGTGCTGCTCATCGTCGGCTCTCCTCCGGTTCGGGGGACGCGGTGGCCGGGCGCTGGAACAGGGCACCGGAGTTGCGGTGCGGCAGGTCCACGATCCGCAGGAGTTCGAAACCCTGCTCCAGGTAGTAGCGGTGCAGCTCGCGGTTGGTCTTCCAGGCCTCCAGACGCAGCCAGCGCTTGCCCCGCCGGGCCGCCAGCGCGCCCGCCCAGTCCAGCAGCCGGGCGCCGAGCGCCTGGCCGGCGACGGCCCTGCCGACCGCGAGGTCGTGCACGTAGAGGGCGGAGGCGGGGTCGTCGTGACGCCACCACTCCGGATCCCCCCGCTCGTGGACGGTGATGGTGGCAACGGGCCGGCCGCCCCGGAAGGCGAGGTAGCAGTCCCCCGCCTCGATGGACTCCGCCATGCGCCACCGACGCGGCGGATACTGCCACTGGTCGAGCCCCCGACCGGCCAGCCAGCGACTCGCCTCCAGCCACAGCGCCTCGACCTGGTCCAGCTCGGCGGGACGAGCGACCCGTATGTCGAGGACGGCTGCGGCCGGGCTGCCGGCATCGGAGACAACGACGGCCGAGGCACTGGCGTCCGGGGCGGCGGGCACCGAGAGGCTGGCGTCCGGGGCGGCGGGCGCCGCGAGGCTGGCGTCCGGGGCGGCGGGCGCCGCGAGGCTGGCGTCCGGGGCGGCGGGCACCGAGAGGCTGGCGTCCGGGGCGGCGGGCACCGAGAGGCTGGTGTCGGGCGGCGCGGCCACCAGGCCGTCGTCCGCAGCGGACACCGGAACGCTCCCGGGCACGGCC
>NZ_JBVHVI010000002.1:481735-668328 GCF_055564915.1 Streptomyces sp. NPDC028928 | reverse complement strand
GCCGGACCACCGTCAGGCACCGCCACCGGACCACCGTCCGCAGCCGCCACCGACCCCCCATCCGGCGGCACGGCCAGCGGGCCGCCGTCGGACGCGGCCACCAGGCCGTCGTCCGCAGCGGACACCGGAACGCTCCCGGGCACGGCCACCGGACCACCGTCAGGCACCGCCACCGGACCACCGTCCGCAGCCGCCACCGACCCCCCATCCGGCGGCACGGCCAGCGGGCCGCCGTCGGACGCGGTCATCGGGCCGGCTCCGGTGCGTGGCCGGCGAGGAAGGCGAGGGCCACGGCGGCCTCGCAGGCGATGCCCGTGGCGATCACGTCCTCGTCGACGGTCATGCGGGACGAGTGCAGCGACGGGGCCTCGTGCGGTGCCGTGCCCGGGGGGCTCGCGCCGAGGAAGGCCAGGGCGCCGGGGACGGCCCGCAGTACGTAGGAGAAGTCCTCCGCCGTCATCAGCGGGGCCGGCAGCACGTCCACCGCGTCGGCGCCGAGCGCGTCGGCGGCGGTGGACAGCACGAGGTCGGTGAAGGCGGCGTCGTTGGCGGTGACCGGGTAGCCGGTCTCGACGGTCGCCTCCGCCGTCGCCCCGTGCGCGGCGGCCACGCCCCGGGCGACCCGGTCGATCGCCTCGTGCAGCCGCCGCCGGGTCGGCTCGGCCAACGTGCGCAGGGTCCCGGCGAGTTCGGCGGTGTCCGGGATGACGCCGGTGGCGGTGCCCGCGGTCAGCCGGGTCACGCTGAGCACGGCGCTGTCGTCGGCGGCCACACCCCGGGTGACCGCCGTCTGCAGGGCGAGCACGATCTCGCAGGCCACCGGCACCGGGTCACAGGCGGAGTGCGGTGCCGAGGCGTGCCCGCCGCGGCCACGGACCACGACCCGGAACCGGTCGGAGGCCGCCATCTGCGGCCCGGGCCGCAGCCGTACCGTCCCGGCCGGCAGGTTCGGGTGCACGTGCAGGGCGAACGCGGCGGCCGCCCGGACGCCGGACGCCTCCAGCACCCCCTCCTCGATCATCTGCCGGGCGCCGTGATGGCCCTCCTCGCCGGGCTGGAACATGAACACCACGCGCCCCGCGAGCGCTTCCCGCCGTCCGGCGAGCAGCCGCGCCGCGCCCACCAGCATCGCCGCGTGGACGTCGTGCCCGCAGGCGTGCATCAGCCCGTCGTTCCGCGAGGCGAACGGCAGCCCCGTGTCCTCGGTGACGGGCAGCGCGTCCATGTCGGCCCGCAGCAGGACCGTCGGCCCGTCGGCCGCGCCGGCGAGGACCGCGGTGACGGAGGACAGCCCACGGCCGGTACGGACCTCGAGACCGATCCCGTCGAGCGCGTCGAGGAGCAACCGCTGGGTGTCCGGCAGTTCGAGCCCCAGCTCCGGTACCCGGTGCAAGGCCCGGCGCAACGCCACCGCGTCGGGGGCCAGCCGACGGGCCTCGCCGAGCAGCTCGGGACCGACGACGGCACCGACGGGGCCGGCATCCGGCGCACGCCGCGCGGCCCGAGGCGGAGGTGTCATGCGGCCGTTCTCCTTCCCGGGCCCGGCCCGATGGCGGCACGGCCCGCAGCGGCGGCACACGAGGAGGCGGCACCCCCCTCACCGCGGGACAACGAGGAGGCGGTACCCCCTCACCGTAGGGACCGCGCGGCCGTGCCGGACAGTCCCCGGCGGCCCCGGCGCACGGGATTCGGACAGGGCCGACCGTTGACAGGATGGCGGATTCCGCCCCCTGACCAGGGGCCGACGCGCTGACATGCTCGGACGAGGACCCCCGCAGGCCCGAGTGAGGGTGAGGCCCCATCCATGGCGAACTCCGCGTCCGCGGGAACACCCCGGCACCCCTGGGAGTGGGACGAGACCGAGTGGCGGCGGCACGTCGGCCGTGTCCGCGCCGGGCGCGGACTGAAACCCGCGTCCTGGCCGGGCGGGGCACGCTGCGCCGTGGCGCTCTCCTTCGATCCCGACCACGAGACCATCCCGCTGCGCGACGGCGAGGTCATGCCCGGCAAGCTGTCGCAGGGCGAGTACGGCGCCCGCGCCGGCGTACCCCGCATCCTGGGCCTGCTGGAGCGGCACGCCGTACCCGCCACCTTCTTCATGCCGGCCGTCTCCGCTCTGCTGCGTCCGGAGGAGGCAAGGGGGTACGTGGAGGCGGGCCACGAGGTGGCCCTGCACGGCTGGATCCACGAACGCACCACGGAGCTGGAGTACAAGGACGAACGGGACCTCGCCTTCCGGAGCGCGGACGCCCTGGAACGGATCACCGGCCGACGCCCGGTGGGCATCCGCACCCCCTCCTGGGACTTCAGCGAGCACACCCTGGACATCACCCGTGAGCTGGGCCTGGAGTACGACTCCTCCCTCATGGCGGACGACGAGCCGTACGAGCTGCTCGCCCACGGAGAACCCACCGGCGTGGTGGAGATCCCCCCGGAGTGGATCCGGGACGATGCGGCCTACCTGAACATGGACCGCTACTCCGCCGTCCGCCCCTACACCCCGCCCCGGGCGCTGGTCCCGCTGTGGCGGGACGAGTTCGACGGGGCCCGTGCGGAGGGCGGCCTGTTCCAGCTGACGATGCACCCGCACGTCATCGGGCACCGCTCGCGGATCGTGGTCCTGGCCGAGCTGCTGGACCACATCGCCGCCCACGGTGACGTCTGGTACGCGACCCACGCCCAGGTCGCGCGGTACGTCTGGCAGGAGGCCACCGGAAACGGCACGCCCGGATGACCTGGGCACCGGGGACGGGGGACGGCCTGGCGCCGACTCCGGTGGTCCGCCTCGGACTGGAGATCGCCGGCACTCCGCGGGAGCTGTGGCTGAAGCTGGAGGGGTACAACCCGTACGGGTCCATCAAGGGCCGTACGGCGCTCGCCCTGTGGCGGGACGTCGCGGACCGGGTGGAGCGGGGCGCGGGGCTGGTGGAGTCCACGTCCGGCAACCTCGGCCTGGCCCTGGCCGCGCTGGCCGCCGCGCACCGGGTGCCGTTCACCGCGGTGGTGGACCCGCGCACCAGTGCCGCGCTGCTGCACGACATCCGCGCGCTCGGCGCCCGTGTCGTCACCGTGGACACCCCGGACGGCGCCGGCGGCTACCTCCTGAACCGGCTCGCCCGGGTGCGGGCCCTGCTGCGCGAACAGCCGGACCTGGTGTGGACCGACCAGTACCACAACCCGGCCAACCCGGCCGCCCACGCCACCGGCACCGCGCCCGAACTGCACTGGCAGACGGGCGGGCAGCCGATGAGCGTGCTGGTGGCCGTGTCCACCGGGGGCACCCTCGCCGGTTTCCGGCGGTACGCCGCCGAGTCCGGCGCGAACTGGGAACTGGTCGGGGTGGACGCGGCCGGCTCGGCGGCGCTGGGCGGCGCGGTGGGCCCCCGGCTGCTGTCCGGTCTCGGCTCCAGCCGCCGGTCCTCCTTCCTGCCCGACGGCCACCGGCCCACGGTGCACGTCGGTCCGGCGGAGGCGGTCACGGTGTGCCTGTGGCTGCGCGACAGCACCGGGATCGCGGTCGGCGCCAGCGCGGGAGCCCTGGTCGCGGCGGCACTGCGGCTGTTCCGGGCCGACACCCGGCGCACCAGCGCGGCCTGTCTGTGCCCCGACGGCGCCGACCGGTACCTCGACACCGTGTACTCCCCCGTCTGGCGCCACGCGCACGGCATGACCGGATCCGGCCCGCTGCCCGGGGTACGGCTCCTCGCCGCCGAGGGGGCACGGTGATGATCGCCGACGGCGGGGAGCGGGACTGGTACACGCGGGCGGGCGTCCGCCGGGACCCGCGCCGGCTGCTGCGGGACGAACTGGGCGCCGGGCAGCTGTACTTCCCGCCGGACCTCATTCCGTACGCCGCCCACCCCCTGGTGCTGGCGCTGCCCGGCCGCGCGCGGGAGGCGCTGGCCGCCCGGCACCTGTTCCAGTACCTCGGCTTCACCACCCACTTCGAGACCGAGGTGGTCAACCGCGCCACGCAGCGCATCGCGACGGGCCGCAGCGGTGTCGACACCACGGCGGAGACCCGGCTCGACGCGTTCCGGATCTACTGCGACGAGGGCTACCACGCGCTGTACAGCTTCGACGTCATCCGGCAGATCGCGGACGCCTCCGGCGTCGAGCCGGTGCCGTACGACTTCACGCCGTTCCGGGACCGGCTCGACACGGTCGGCCGGGAGGCCCTGCCGGGACAGCCGGTGCTGGCCCAGCTGCTCCAGGTCGTCGTGTTCGAGACGCTGGTCACCGCCATCCTCAACGACGTGCCCAAGGACCCGCGGGTGCTGACCGTCGTACGGCAGATCGTGCGGGACCACGCCCGGGACGAGGGCTGGCACCACGCCTTCTTCGCCCGCTTCTTCCGCGAGCTGTGGGCCCGGCAGTCGCCTTCGGAGCGGGTCCGTGTCGCCCGCTGCCTGCCGGGGCTGGTCCGCTCCAGCCTGCTGCCCGACCTGCGCCCGGTGCGGGCCGCGCTGGCCGCCGCCGGGCTCGGCGCGGCGCAGGTGGAGGAGGTCGTACGGGACTCCTACCCGCGCGCCGCGACGGAGCGGGCGATGCGGGAGGCCGCGCGGCACGCGCTGCGGCTGTTCGAGGAGACGGGGGTGCTCGGGGTGGACGGCGCCCGGGACGCCTTCCTCACGGCGGGCCTGCTGACGGAGTCCGAGGGAGGCGGCCCATGACGGTGGAACCGCCCCGAACCCACGAAGGAGTGTCCATGCGTGATCCCGCCGGTGCACTTTCCTCCCTCCTCGGCGCCCCGGCCGCCGCGGCGGAGCAAGGGCTGTTCTCGCTGGCCGAGTGGGAGCCGGCGCGGCTGCACCGGCTGGTCGCCAGGTCGGTCGAGCTGTTCCGGGACCGGGGCGGCCACGACCGGCCGCTGCGGGACCGTGTGGTCGGTGTGCTGTTCACCCGCACCTCCACCCGAACCCGGACCGCCTTCCAGAGCGCCACCGTACGGCTCGGCGGCACACCCGTCGCGTACGGCCCCGGCGACCTCCAGCTGAACACCGGCGAGTCGGTGACGGACACCGGCCGGGTCCTCGGTGCCATGCTCGACCTGCTGGTGGCGCGCACCGCGGGCCCGCTGACGGAGCTGCGGGAGCTGTCCCGGGCGGGCGGGCTGCCGGTGATCAACGCGATGGCGGCCGAGGAGCACCCCACCCAGGGCGTGTGCGACCTCGCCGTACTGTCGCTGGCCCTCGGCGACCTGAGCGGCATCCGGGTGCTGTACGCAGGGGAGGGCAACAACTCGGCCACCGCCCTCGCCCACGGCCTGGCGACGGTGCCCGGCGCCCGCGTCACCTTCGCCACCCCGCCCGGCTACGGTCTGCCCGCCGACGCGCTGGCCACGGCCCGCAAGTGCGCGGAGGCCACCGGGGCCCGGATCGAGGAGATCCACGATCTCGCGGACGCGCCGGCCGAGGCGGACGTCGTGTACACCACACGCTGGCAGACCACCGGGACCAGCAAACCGGATCCCTCCTGGCGGGAGGTCTTCCGCCCGTTCCACGTGGACGGTCCGCTGCTGGCGCGGTGGCCGCGGGCGCTGTTCCTGCACGACCTGCCCGCCCACCGGGGCGACGAGGTCGCCGGAGAGGTGCTGGACGGGCCCCGGTCGCTGGCCTGGACGCAGGCCGCGATGAAACTGCCCAGCGCCATGGCCGTCCTGGAGCACGCCGGCGGCTCCCTGCCCGGCTGACCCCTCACCACTCCGCCTGCCCGGAAGGAGCGTGCCATGCCGTCCGTGTCACGGGTCGACGCGTACACCCATCTGACCCCAAAGGACCTGGAGCCGCCGGGTGAGCCCGAGGTCTTCTTCGAGCCGGCCGACACCGAGATCGGCGTGTGGGTCGCCGCCGACCTGCTGCCGCCCGGCGGCGGGGGTACGGTGCTGGACCTCGGCTCGGGCAGCGGAGCGGCGGCCGCCGCCATGGCCCGGGCCGGCGCGGCACGGGTGCACGGCGTCGACAACGGCCGCCAGACCCTGCGCTGGGCCGAGCGGCACTACGCCTCGCCCGACGGCCGGGTCAGCTTCGCGCTCGGCGACTACGGGCTGCTGAGCCCCCGCGAGCTGCTGGCGACCGCCCCCGGGCCGCTGCCCCGCCCGCTGATCGTCACCAGCAATCCCGCCTATGTGCCGCTGCCCGCGGAGGCGGCCCGGACCCATCCCTCGATCAGCGGCGGCACCGACGGCCTCAAGTGGGCCGGCCCCATCATCGGCCACGCGCGCGCCCTGGGCGCGGACCTCGGTCTCACCATCGGCTCCTACTCGACCCCGCGCCGGGCGGCGGCCCTGCTCGCCGAGGCCGGTTACCGCATCGCCGCCGTGACGCTCTGCCCGCTGCCGTTCGGCGCGTTCACGCTGGAGCACCCCGAGCGGGTCCTCGCCCTGGAGGAGCAGGGGGAGGCCGTGCTGTGGCGCTCCGGCCCGGACCCGCTCGCGTACTTCGTCGTCGGCCTGGCCTGCCACCGCGCCGACGGCACCGAACAGGCGGGCGGGGGCAAGGAGTTGCTGGACCTGCTGCGTACGGCGGCCCGGTCCGCCACCACCCGGCTGGAGAGCCTGGACGCGCCGGACGCGGCCCCGCCGCCGTGGCCGGTACGCGTCCTGGACCTGCCGCCCGCGACCGCCCGCCACCACTGGTAGACCCCTGTCACCGTCCACACCCGCCGGAGCCCCCATGCCCTCGCCCGTCCCGCCGCCGGAGCCCGCCACACCCCCGGGGACCACCGAGCCCGTCTCCCCCGTCAGCGTCACCGTCGGCGCCGTCGAGCACAGCGTCGACTTCGTCCGCCCCCGGCTGCGCGCCCGTGCGGCCCGGCGGCTGGCCCTGTACGCGGGGGTGCAGATCAACGGCGAACCGCACCTCGGGACCAACGTCATGCAGACGGCGGCCTTCCTGCTGGCCCGGTCCGCCCGGACCCGGCTCGGGGTGGAGGCCGAACTCCGCTTCGGTGCCCTGGACAACGCCCCGTACGAGACCCGCGTCTGCGAGCGCACCGGCACGCTGTACACGCGGTCATACCACCACGCGCTCGGCCCGGCCGGGATCGAGGAGCTGGTGAAACGGTTCTACGGCGGCCTGTTCGACGCGCTCACCGCCCTGACCGGGGTGCCGTACACCGTCGAGACGTACACCCGGCAGCAGCAGTCCCCCGCGTTCCGCGAGGAGTTCCTCGCCTCGCTCGCCCGGTGGGAGGAGCTGCGCTGGACGCTGGCCCCGTCCAGCGGGCACGTACCGGTCAGCTTCCCCTGCCCCGAGTGCGGCTGGCTGCAGAAGTCCGGCGAGCACACCGAACTCCTCGACGCGGGCGCCCGGCGGGCCCGGTTCGCCGCCGTCTGCCTCGACCACGGACGGTACGAGACCGAGGTACGGCCCGACGGCGAGGCCTGGCTCGGCCTGACCACCCTGCACCGCAACCTCGTCAAGGAGCGGCTGGCCGACCGGGACGAGGCGATGCCGGTCATCGTGAAAGGCGCGGACTGGGCGGCCGGGTGCCGGCTGCTGGACGAGGCGTTCCTCTGCTTCCCGGACAGCCACCCGCCGGCCCGCGTCTTCACCCCCGTCATCCTGTCCGCGTCCGGCGCCAAGCTGTCCAAGTCCCTGATGCGGGAGGGCAGGGCGGAGCTGTCGCCGGACACCCCGCCCTGGATGCTGGACGCGACCCGCTGGCCGGGCACGACGGAGCGGTACGCCGCGACACTGCACCGGGTGGTGTCGCTGATGCTGTCCGATCCCCGGCATTTCGAGCGGGGATACACCACCTCCGCAGTAGCGCGTACCTGGGCGGAGCTTGAGGCCACCGGCCTCGGCTAGGTCTCCGGGATCCGGTCCAGCACCGCCAGGGCCCGGGCCGGATCCGGTGTCCCCGGCACGGACCAGGCCGCCGTACAGGCCGCCCACAGCCCGGCGTCCAGCTCGCCGTGCCCCGCCAGCAGCACCTTCCCGTCCGTGACGCGGGCGTGCCAGCCCGCGCACCGCCACGACCCGTCCGGCTCCCGCTCCGCCGTCAACGGGGGCGCGCACAGCGCCCGCAGGTCCCGCCCGACATGGGTGGGTCTGCGGTGCGGCGGCGCGGCGAACAGGTCGGCGGGCGCGGTGCGGCCGGTGAGGACCAGCAGGCTGTCGTACCCGGCCCGGCGCGCGCCCTGCACGTCGGTGTCCAGGCTGTCACCGACCATCAGCGGCTGCCGGGCCCCGGTGCGCTCGGCTGCTTCCCGGAACAGGGCGGCCGACGGCTTGCCCGCGACCGCCGGCTCCGCCCCGGTGGCGGCCCGCACGACGGCGACCAGCGCGCCGTTGCCCGGTGCGACGCCCCGCTGGGTGGGCGCGGTCAGGTCGGTGTTGGTGACGATCCAGGGCACCCCCCGGGCCACCGCGTAGCCCGCCTCGGCCAGCTCCCGCCAGGACACCGTCGGCGTGAACCCCTGCACCACGGCGGCGGGCCCGTCCCGCTCCGACGCCACGGGCCGCAGCCCCTGCCCGGCGACCGCCGTACGCAGTGCCTCGGAACCGACGACCAGCACCGGCGCCCCCGGCGCGCACCGCTCGGCCGCGAGCCGTGCGGCGGCCTGTGCGGAGGTCACCACGTCCCCGTCCGCCACCGCCAGCCCCAGCCGGCGCAGTTCCCCGGCCAGCTCGGCGGGCGGCCGGCCCGCGTTGTTGGTCACGTAGGCGGTACGGCAGCCCGCGTCCCGCAGCCGGTTCAGCACCGGCACGGCGTGCGGCACGGGCCGCGAGCCGACCCGGACGACGCCGTCCAGGTCCAGCAGGACGGCGTCGTGGAGACGGGCCAGGATTCCGCCCTCAGCTCCGCCGCACATGCCACCTCCATACTCGCTCCCTCCCGGTCCGTGTATTGTCCGAACCGGTCACGAGAGCCGCCAGACACCGATCCGGACACCCAACTCCCGCAAAACCATGCTGAATTGACGCGCCCGGGTGGGGGCGGCCGGAGAGGTCCCGGCCCCGGCCGCCCCATCTGCTCCCGGCGTCACGCGATCTTCCGCCAGGTGCCTCCCCTCTGCAGGACGTACGTCCCGGTGGGCTTGCGCTGGCCGCCGCCGGCGCGCGGCGGGACGCTGCGCTGGAGGCTTCTGCGCTTGCCGTTGTCGTCCGGCTGCTTGGCGGTGGCACCGGACGGGCGCACCGTCTGGCACTTGTCGGGGTTGGTGTAGGTCTGCGCGACGACGGTGGAGGAGTTGGTGGTCGACGGGCCGTCCACCGCGATGTCCTTGACCAGCTTGCCGGTGCCGTCCACGTGCAGGTCGCCGACGATGCGGGACATGGAGTTGAGGGCGCCGAACTGGATCTCGTCGTTGGGCTTGAGCGTGAACGTGACCTCGGTGGTCTCGGTGTTGGTCATGCTCCAGGTGTGGTTCCAGGTGCCCTTGAAGGCGGCGGTGAACGCGCCGCGCAGCGCCAGGTGGATCAGGCTCTTGAACGCGCCGGTGGTGCTGCCCTTCTCGCTCATCTGGGCCGTGGTGGTGACCGTGTCCTCCACGGTGGCGCTCACGCTGGACGTGCTCTCCGAGGTGGTGTCCTGGTTGGGGCCCTTGTCCTTGGGCGCCGAGTGGTTGGTCTGGCTGCTCTTGCTGGTGTTCTCCTTGGTGGCGCTGCCCTTCGCCGCGTTCTGGAGCGTCTGCTGCGCCTGGACCTCACCGGTGGCCGAGCCGCTGACCTCGTTGTCGGTCCAGGCGGTGCCCTCGATGGTGCCGCTGCCGGAGATCTCGCCACCGAGGTTGTCGGTGCTGGTGGTGTCCAGCTCGACCGTGCGCTTGACGGTCATGTCCGAGCTGGTGCAGTTGATGGCGCCGTTGGACACCGAGTAGACGGCGCTGGTGAACTCCCGCTTGCGCTCGGGGTCCAGCTTGAAGGAGCAGCTGTACCGTTCCCGCTGTCCGCACAGGGAGGTCACCTCGTCCACCGACTTCAGCGGCTTCTTCCCGTCGAAGGCCCGCGGTGTCGGCATCGCCTCGATGCCGTAGCCCGCGGCCGGGCCGCTCAGGGGTGCGGCCGCGGAGGGGAGCGCGGCGGTCAGGGTGAGGGCGGACAGGACGGGAAGCAGGACGAGCGTGCGACGGGTTGCCGATCGCCGGCGCCGGGCGGGTCGCGCGGTGTGTGCCATGGGTGTGTCCTTTCGTGGGTGGTCAGTCGCGGGCGAGGGAGCCGTCGGCGGTCAGCGGAACGGTGTGGGTCTTGATGCCCTTGGGCGCCGCGCCGGCCGGCACCAGGTGCGGGGCGGTCCGCAGCGTGGGCGCGCCGATGGTGTTGTCCGGGGTGCGGGAGTTGTCGCGGGCGTCGGCGCAACGGGCCAGCTCGACCTTGCTCATCGGGCCGGTGCGCTGGTAGAAGCGGTCACCGAAGGAGCCGGAGGGCACGTCGGCGAAGACGTCCATCCGCTCGTGCTTGGCGTCGTTGATCAGGGTGCCGGCGAGCCGTTCCCGGGCCGCCTGGACCTCGACCCAGCTGACTTCGCCGGGCTGCACGGTGACGGAGAGCGTGCGCTGCTCCTTGCGCCCGTAGAGCAGCGGGTTGTTCGTCTCCATCTCCAGCGGGTTGCCGTCGGCACGGGTGAAGCCGGCCGCGATCTGAGTGGCGACGTTCTGGTAGCCCTTCAGCAGGTTGGTCGAGTGCGGCTGCTGCTGGGTGGCCGTTTGCACACCCTGCGGACCGACCTGCGGCTTCTGCGCGTCGTTCTCGTGCGCCGCGAAGTACTGGGTGACGTTGTCGTACGGCAGCTCCTCCCAGTTCACCGGGCGCTCGTCGGTGATGGCGTTGCGGGTGCAGTTGATGTACGCCTGGCCGACCATGCGGGGCCGGTCGTAGTACCGGTAGGAGTACCGGTCGTCCTTCTCGAAGTGGCAGGTCTTGGGGCCCGCAAGGCAGCTCTGCACCACCAGTCTGGGTTCGGTGGGCATGCGTCCCTGGTACGCCTCGGGCATGGGCAGCCGCGCCTTCTTGAGGTCGTACGGCACCGGAGCCGGGTTCTGCCGGGCCCGGAAGTGGGTGACCAACGGGCCGCACTTGGACGCCTTGGGGTAGGACCAGCTGATCTTCGGGTTGTTCTCCGCGGCCGTGAAGGAGTACGAGCGTCCCTCGTGCCAGTGCGGCTTGCCGGACGTGGTGGTGTCCGTGGTGACGTCCTGCGCCGATTCACCCTGTGTGCCGGCGACGGCCACACGGTACTGCTGTCCCTTGGTGGGGTCGTCGGTCCCGCAGCCCGTGAGCGGGCTGGGGCTGTCGTCCCAGGTCACGGTGACCTCGGAGCCCTTCTGTACGCGCCACAGTCGGGTGCTGAGCGTGCCGGCGGCGCCGTTCCTGGTGAGCGAGGCCGCCTGGAGTTTCGCGGGGTGCTGCGCGAGGGCGGCGGAGAACAGCGCGGTGTTCTGGCCGTCCCATGCGTTCGGCGCCGTGTTCTGGGCGCCGGTCGGCACGTTGGGCAGGGCCAGGTCCGGGTTCTCGATCGGCACGTCGACCGAGTCCTCGGCGTGCGCGCCGGCGGGCAGGGCGCCCAGCGCGAGCGAGCTGCCGAGCAGCACGGACAGGGCATACGTCAGGGGGCGTCGGGGCATGTGTGTCTCCTTGCACGAAGTGAGGGGGCGTGGCCTGGGCGGTCTTGGGGGGTCAGCAGGTCCACCAGGAGGACTGCGGCACGATGACCTGGTCGTCGGTCAGCCGGTCGCGCATGCCCGAGGTGACGTGGCACTGCTGGCCGACTCCGTCTTCCGGAGCCGCGGACCGGGAGACGGCGTCGAAGTCCTCGTGCTTCTGCTGGTAGGTGTTCTGGTCCTTCTGCCAGGCCTTCTGCGTCTCGCCCGTGATGGGCTCGCTGCACTTGTGGAAGTTGTCCACCTGGCACTTGTCGTTGGCCTGCTGGTTCTTCGCGATGGCCCCGCACTGTTCGCTCGCCGGGATGCCGTTGATGCCCGCACTGGCGCAGGGGTTGGTGCCGGGGGGCGACGGCACGGGTGAGCCCGAACCGATCGACGGCGGCTTGGGCTGTCCGGGGTCCGCCGGCGGCGGCGCCGTCTGGGTGTCGGGCTTGGGCGCGGGGCTGAACGAGGCCGCCGGGCTGGACGACTCCGACCCGGGCAGCGGGTCGGCCGCCTTGGCCACCGCCGCCGTGGGCACGGCGGCGACCGGGGTCAGGCTGCCGAGGCCCAGGGCGGAGACGCCCGCCACGGTGACGAGTCCGGCCGCGAGCAGGGCACGGCGCACAACGGGAACACGCATGGTTCTCCTTCGGTCGTGAGGGGGGAGGGGCGGCGGCCACAGAGCCACACCCGGAGGGGGGCCGCCGGTCTCACACTCCGGCACGTCGTTGATCGCCGCCATTCGAACTTGCCCCGTTTTGCGCCGATTGCAGCGAAGTGACTCCGACTGGCCTCAAGCGGACGGGACTTTGGCGTAGCCAAGGTCCGGGCGGCCACCGCCCAAAGGCGTGAACTCGGGTCGTCGGAGGCCGAAAAGCGATTGGGACGCGGCAGACATGTTGCTGGACGCCCCGAAGCGAGAGGGCGGACCTCCCCCAACTTCGGCGCCAGGCTTACGCCGTGGTGCCCGAGAGAACGGAAATCCCATGAACTCCAAGACCCGTGGGCTGCGCCTGCGCGCCACCCTGACCGTCATAGCCACCGCGACCGTTCTGGGTGCGGCAGCGGCCCCCGCCCTCCCCGCCGAGGGGAACGACCCGCTGGTGTACTCGTGGGGCGCCAACGCCGGTGGACAGCTGGGCAATTCGCTGACCGCCGAGCGGTACGCGCCGGCACCCGTCCCGTCCCTGCCCAAGCAGGACGTCCAGGAGATCGCAGCCGGTGGAGGCGCCAGCGACGGCTGGGGCTTCGCCGTGGTCCGGCGCTCCGACAACACCGTGTGGACGTGGGGCCAGAACGACAAGGGACAGCTCGGCACGGGACCCAACGACCCCGACCACAACGCCTCCCTGGGCAAGGTGCCGGGGCTCACCAACATCAAGGACGTGGCCGCGGGCGGCCAGCACGTACTCGCCCTGCGCACGGACACCGGCAAGGCCGACGGCGTCTACGCCTGGGGCCTCAACGACAACGGCCAGGTCGGCGACCACTCGAACACCACCCGCTCGGTCCCCAAGCTGGTCCAGAGCATGCACGGCGGCAAGCAGGTCGCGGCCGGATGCAACCACAGCATGCTCCTCACCGACAAGAACACCGTGATGACCTGGGGCAAGAACAACCTGGGCCAGCTCGGTGACGGCAAGAACACGGACCGCAACACCCCGGCCGAGATCCCCGGCCTCACCGACGTGACGGAGATCGCCGCCGGCTGCGACTACAGCCTGGCCGTGAAGTCCGACGGCACGGTCTGGGCCTGGGGTGACAACTCAGTGGGTCAGCTCGGTATCAACAAGGACAAGGGCGACGTCGCTTCCAGCAACAAGCCGGTCCAGGTCCAGGGCCTGCCCGCGAGTCAGACCGGTCAGACGAACCCGTCCGACCAGACCGGCGGGACGGAGGCGGGGACGGAGACGGCCCAGGGCACGGGTCCGACCGTGCTGGACATCGCCGCCGGCTGGGACCACGCCTACGCGCTCTACTCCGACAACAAGGTCTACGGCTGGGGCAACAACGACAACGGGCAGCTCGCCGACGGCACGAAGATCACCCGGACGAGCGCCCAGGAAGCCGTCAACCTGCCCTCGGTGGCGTCGATTTCGGCGGGCAAGGGCTACGGCCTCGCCGTACGGACCGGTGACCAAGGAAAGACCAACGACATCATCGGCTGGGGTCTGAACAACCACGGCCAGCTCGGCGGCGGTGACACCACCACCCACGACCTGAACGACAACGACCAGTACGTCACGATCTTCCCGCAGGAGGGGGAGCAGAACCCGTTCACCCACGTCACCGCGGGCAACAGCCAGTCCAGCTACGCCTACTGACCCGGCCTGACCAACCGAACCCGATGGCTGTCGGTCTCCGCCACCAGCAGGCCCCCGTCCGCGGGCAGGACGAGCGCCCGTGGCAGCCGCAGCCGAACGCCCGACGCGGGCCCGCCCTCCACCTCGTGGGAGGGCGGGCCCCCGGCCACGAGATGCAGCACACCGTCCGAAGTCCGCGCACACACACGCTCGTTGAGGGAGTCGGCTATGTACAGCGAACCAGCACCGTCGAGGTCGACCCCGCGCGGCTGGTGCAACCGCCCGTCCTCGGCGCCGGGTTCACCGGTGCCCGCGACGGTACTGATCACACCGTCCGGCTCCACCACCCGCACCCGGTGCGAGAAGCAGTCGGCTATGTACAGCCGGCCGTCGGTGTCGACGGCGAGGTCGATCGGATGGTGCAGGGCACTGGCGGGGCCGGGCACGGCGTCCGCGCCGGAGCCCGGTTCGCCGGTGCCGGCCACGGTCCGGATCACGCCGTCGGCGCCGATGGCCCGGACCCGGTGCCCGCCCCACTCGGCGACGTACAGGGTCCCGTCGGCGCCCAGGGCGAGCCCCCGGGGCTCGGTGAACCGGGCCGCGGCGGCGGGGCCCCCGTCACCGGCGTAGCCGGCCTCGCCGGTGCCGGCGACGGTGGTGATGACGCCGTCCCGGTCGATGCGCCGGATGCGGTGGTTCCAGTAGTCGGCGACGTACAGGGCGCCGTCGGGGCCGACGACCAGCCCGCCGGGCTCGTTCAGCCGGGCTTCGTCGGCGGGGCCGCCGTCGCCGCCGTAGCCCGGCTCGCCGGTGCCGGCGAAGGTGGTGATGGTGCCGTTGCGGTCGACGCGCCGGACGCGGTGCCCCTTCCACTCGGCGACGTACCAGGCGCCGGAGGACGGGTCCACGGCGAGCGCTCGGGGCTGGTTCAGTACCGCCTTGACCGCGGGCCCGCCGTCGCCGCCGTACCCGGGTTCGCCGGTGCCGGCGACGGTGACGACGACCCCGTCGGCGAGCGCGGGGCGTGGAGTTCCCGAACCGTTGCTGACCGTCATGCCGCCCTCCAGGCAGGGGGTGTCGGTTGGCGTCGCTCCTGGTGCCTGACCAGCGTAGGAGCGGTCAACTCGGGTCGGTAGAGCGGTCGTCGGCCACATACCGGCGGCCGGAGCGCACCGCCCACTCGAACACCCCGGCGGCGAAGAC
This sequence comes from Streptomyces sp. NPDC028928, assembly GCF_055564915.1. Taxonomy (NCBI): domain Bacteria; kingdom Bacillati; phylum Actinomycetota; class Actinomycetes; order Kitasatosporales; family Streptomycetaceae; genus Streptomyces; species Streptomyces sp. NPDC028928. The sequence continues at coordinate 653,232 of NZ_JBVHVI010000002.1, read as the reverse complement.
GACGACAACGAGGCTGTCGTAGGGCTGCCGGAGCAGTCCGGAGCCGCCGAAGGAGCCGAGCGCGGAGCAGCACAGCAGTCCCGCCAGCCACACCGGCAGCCAGGCGCCGTCCCGCAGCTCCCGGCGCAGCGGGAACCGGCCCCGGCCGGAGCGGACCAGCCAGGACAGCGGCACGCCGGCCAGGGCGAGGGGCAGGGTCAGGTGCAGGCGGTGCCAGGTGGACCAGTACACGAACAGGGTGGCCACGAGGAAGCTGAGCGGGGCGACCCAGCGCATCGCGCCGGCGGGCTGTCCGGCGGGGCGCAGGGCGGCCGAGGCGACGGCGGAGGTGGCGTACACGAGCAGGAAGAGGTTGCCGAGGGTGCCGACGACGTCCTGCCAGGTGCCGAACGGGAGCAGGTAGACCGTCATCACCGTGACGTTCAGGGCGAGCGCGCGGCGCGGGATGCCGGAGCCCGCGTGGACGTTCAGGAACCAGCGGGGCAGCATGCCGTTCTTGGCGAGCGCGTACGTCCGCCGGGCGTTGATGCCGACCCCGACGAAGGTCGCGCCGCCGGGTGAGACGACGGCGTCGGCGTACAGCAGCATGGCCAGCCAGTGCAGGTTGATCAGCAGCGCCAGCTGGCCGAACGGGGAGGTGAAGTCCACGCCCCGCCAGCCGTGGGCGAGAGCGCTGTCCGGGACGGCGAGGAGGAAGGCGAGCTGGAGACCGGTGTACAGCAGGATGGCCAGCCCGATGGCGGTCGGCACCGCCCTGCGCAGGTGCCGTCGGGGATCGCGGGCCTCCCCCGCCAGGTCGACGGGCGCCTGGAAGCCGTTCACGGCGTAGATGACCCCGCCCGCCGAGAGGGCGGCCAGGCCCGCGGACCAGCCGTAGGGGGCGAAGCCGCCGTGGTCGGTGAGCCGGTGCGGGTGGAAGCCGGAGGCCAGCAGCAGGACGACGGTCAGGACCGGCACGGACGTCTTGACGAGGGTCAGGACGATGTTCACCCGGGTGAAGAGGCGTACGCCGAACCAGTTGAGGGTGGCGAACACCAGGGTGCAGGCGACCGCGACACCGACCCCCGGCCAGCTCAGCCGGCCGTGCGCGTGCAGTTCCGGGAACCAGCGGGTCAGGTACTGCACGGTCGCGGTGACCTCGGCCGCGTTCGCGCCGACGGACAGCAGCACCGCCCAGCTGATGACCCCGGCGACGAGCGGACCGTTGGCGTACAGCGGCCAGCGCACCGTGCCGCCCGCCTCCGGCATCCGGGCCGCGAGGTCCACCAGGACCAGGGCGACGAGCATGGCCAGCGCGCCGGCGGCCAGCCAGGACAGCAGGGACAGGGGCCCCGCGGTCTGTGCCGCGTACATCGCGCTGAACAGCCAGCCGGAGCCGACGATGTCACTGAAGCCGACCGCCGTCAGCGCCCAGAAGCCCAGGTGTCTGCGGAGTTTGCGCTCCTCCCGGCGCACGGCGTCGGGGGCGGCCGGTATGGCCCTGGATAACGGCTGCTGTGGTTCGGGTCCTTGCGGCGATGAGGTTCGTTCCACGCTCCCTCGCTTCCCGCGCCCGCGCTGAGCGACGCACGGGCGCCGCGAGATTCACCACGGCGTCGCACGTTCGCGTGCCCGCGCATTGACGTCAAACCAGCTGATAGTTGGCTCATCAGCGGCAAGTCGCCGGTATGGGTGCTTATTGCTGCATTCGGGCCGAAGTCCTGCAAAGACGCTTACGGTCGTCAAGGAAACGCACGAACACCCGCGCCCCCTCCCCCGGGAGCGGCGGCGCCGAGGGAAGCGCCATGCACACCTTCCGAACCGTTCGAAGCTTTCCGCCGACCATCCGTCTGCTCCTCGTCAACCAACTCGGCATCGACGTCGGCTTCTACCTCCTGATCCCCTACCTCTCCACCCACCTCAGCGACGACCTCCACCTGTCCGCGGCGGCCACCGGCGCCGTCCTGGGCGCCCGCCAGCTCAGCCAGCACGGCCTGTTCGTGGTGGGCGGCACGGCGGCGGACCGGCTGGGCGCGCACCGGGTCATCCCGTTCGGCTGCGCGGTGCGCACGGCCGGTTTCGCACTCTTCGCCTTCGGTGACGGCGCGGCTACCGCGCTGGCCGCCTCGGTGCTCAGCGGACTGGCGGGCGCGTTGTTCTACCCCGCGGTGCGCGCCTACGTCGCGGAGGCCGCCGGCGACCGCAAGACCGAGGCGTTCGCCCTGTTCAACGTCTTCGCCACCACCGGCGGGCTGCTCGGCCTGCTGCTGGGCAGCGCGCTGTGCCTCATCGACTTCCGGGTCACCGCGCTCGCCGCGGCCGCCGTCTTCGCCCTCCTGACGGTGGCTCAGCTCTTCGCGCTCCCCGAGCACCACGTCCGCCCCGCCGCCCGCCCCGTGTTACGCGACTGGCGCGAGGCCCTGGGCAACCACGCCTTCCTGGCCTTCGCGCTCACCATGTCGGGCATGTCGGCGCTGGAGAACCAGGTGTACCTGCTCTTCACCGAGAGCGCCCGCCACACCTCCGGCTGGAACGGCGCCGCGGCACTGCTGCCCCTGGTCGGCACGGTGGCGAACCTGCTCCTCCAGCTCCGCGTCACCACCCTGATCCGGCTGCGGGGCGGCACCGAGACGTGGATCGCCCCCGGCGTCCTGCTGATGGCGCTCGGCTTCCTCCCCCCGGCCCTGACGGACGACGCCACCCCGGCCGCCGGGGCACTCGACACCGCCGTACACCTCGCCCCGCTCCTGCTCGGCTCCCTCCTGCTCCACCTGGGCGTGATGGTCGCCCAGCCACCCACCATGGAACTGGTCGCGCGCTACGCCACCGACCGCATGACGGGCACCTACTTCGGCCTGTTCTACGTCCTGTCCGGCACCGTCGGCGCAGCCTGCACCAGCGGGGTCGGATGGGTGATGGACCGGGCCGGGGCGAGCGGCCGGGCCTGGCTGCCCTGGGTGTGCTGCGCCGCGCTCGGCACCCTGTCCGCGACCGCCGTCGCCGTCCTCCAGCGACGCCGCGCACTGCCCAGCGACCCTGCGGTGACGTACGCCTGACGATGCGTCTGCCCGGGCGAACACTCGGCAAAGGAAGCACAACAAATCAAACAAACGGGGAGTAAACCGCACGGCAGCACGAATCCGCCACAGAAAGGACAGAATCTTTGCGCAAGTTCCTCGCCGTCGCCGGCGCCACCCTCATCACCGCCCTCTCCGGAGCGGCCTGCACCCCCGCCATGGCCGCCTCCGGCACCGGCGCCGGGACGGCCAACGGCACGCTGATCATCAACGGCAGGCCGTACACCAACCCGAGCGGCTGCTACCCGGCGGGCGGCTTCATGGTGTCCGTCGTCAACCACACGGACAAGACGGCCTACATCTACCCCAACGGCGGCTGCTTCGGCCAGTACGAGGGCTGGGTCCTGCCCGGCGGCCAGGCCCAGATGAACGGCGCCTCCGTCCGCATCGACTAGCAACTCCACCCCACCGAAAGGAAGTTCACATGACCCGTGTACTGGTGACGGGCTTCGAGCCGTTCGACAAGGACACCTACAACCCCTCCTGGGCCGCGGCCCAGCTGCTGGAGAAGAACCCGCCGGACGGCGCCGAGGTGAAGGCCGTCCAACTGCCCTGCAAGTACGGCGAGTCGCTGAAGGTGCTGCGCGAGGCGGTACTGGAGACGGACCCGGCCCTCGTCATGTCGCTCGGCCTCTCCGGCCGCTGGGGCATCTCGATCGAGCGTGTCGCCATCAACGTCGACGACTGTCCCGTCGCCGACAACGCCGGCCGTACGCCGAGCGGCGAGCCCATCGTCGCCGACGGCCCCAACGCCTACTTCTCCAGCCTCCCGATCAAGCGCTGCGCCGCGGAGGTGCAGAAGAACGGCATGTACGCCGAGCTGTCCCAGACCGCCGGGACCTTCGTGTGCAACCACGTCTTCTACGGTCTGATGCACCTGCTGGCCACCGAGGGCAAGCAGCGGCGCGGCGGCTTCGTCCACATCCCGCACACCCCCGAGATGCCCGCCGTCGCACGGGGCCAGGCACCCTCGCTCCCGGTGGAGATCACCGCGAAGGGCCTGCGCATCGTCCTGTCGACCGCGCTGGCCCACGAGACGGACATCGACGTCGCCGTCGGGGCGACCCACTGACGATCTCGGCCCCGCTCGGGTGAACGGTGGCCGCCGTCTCGGCGTGGCGGCCACCGTCCCCGCACCACCACAGGTCACATCGTTTCTGCGCCTGTGGTGCCTGGTGGGGCGGGTGGGACTCGAACCCACGGCCGACGGATTATGAGTCCGCTGCTCTAACCGGCTGAGCTACCGCCCCATAGCGGCGTGTCGCGTACAAGTGTGCGCGCCGTCTGCCGCAGCATAGCCGCTCATACGATCTCCTGCCTCGGATGGTCGGCTTCTGCGCTGCTCATGACCTTGAGGACACCGCCGCGGGTGCGGCGGTTCCCGCGGACATGAAAAAGGACCCCCAAGGGGTCCTCGTTCACTGCGCTCCCCCGACTGGACTCGAACCAGTAACCTGCCGGTTAACAGCCGGCTGCTCTGCCAATTGAGCTACGGAGGACCGAAGCTCCCCCGACTGGACTCGAACCAGTAACCTGCCGGTTAACAGCCGGCTGCTCTGCCAATTGAGCTACGGAGGATCGCCTCGATTGCATCGAACGTACCTACCCGGGTATTCGCCAGGGGGCGGGCGCTCGCTGCGACACATACATTAGCGCAAGCAGGGGGGTGCTCCGCCAATCGGTATCCCCCGGCGCCAGCGCCGCACCAGAGACCTACGCACGGGAAGGGTGGCAGCCATGCGCTACCGGCTCACGTTCCTCGCCGGACTGGCCCTCGGTTACGTACTCGGCACGAGGGCCGGACGCGAGCGCTACGAGCAGCTGAAGAAGTCGGCCCGACAGATCGCGCAGAACCCCGCGGTGCGGAACACCGCCGAGACCGCCGCCCAGCAGGGCCGGGTCTACGCCGGCAAGGCCTTCCACACAGTCGGCCACAAGGTCGGCGACCGGGTCCCGGAGTCGGTGGCCCAGCGGGTCCGCTCACTGCGGGAGCGCAACGTCGACGGCCACGGCGAGGACGACTGGGGTACGAGCAACACGTAGGGGGCGGGAACCCGCCGCCCGGCGGATCACCGGCACCCCCGCCGATACGGCAAAATTCCTTGGCATGGGGATAGTCGCCGGTTTGGACAGCTCACCGGAGTTCACGCGCATCGTGGTCTGCGACACGGACACCGGTGCCGTACTACGGCAGGGGTACGCCCCGCACCCGATGGAGGGACGCCCGAGCGACGTCGACCCGCAGGCCTGGCTGCTCTCCCTCGGGGAGGCGGCCGGCGGCGGCCTGCTGGAGGGCGTGCAGGCCATCGGGGTCGCGTCCCAGCAGAACGCGGTCGTGCCGCTGGACGCCCAGGGCAACACCGTCCGCCCGGCCCTGGTCGGCGCGGACAAGCGCGCCCAGGTCGCGGCCGCGGACCTGGTGGACGCGCTGGGCGGCAAGGAGGCCTGGGCGCAGGCCGTCGGCTGTGTGCCGCAGGCGGCCCAGCCGGTCACCAAGCTGCGCTGGCTCGCGAAGAACGAACCGGAGAACGCGCGGCGCACGGCCGTGCTGCTCCAGGCCCACGACTGGCTGGTCTGGCAGCTGCTCGGCCGGCCGCTGCGCCGGACCACCGACCGCGGCGGGGCCTCCGGCACCGGGTACTGGTCGGCGGCCACCGGCGCCTACCGGCCCGACCTGGTCGAACTGGCGCTCGGCCACCAGGCGATGCTGCCGGAGGTGATCGGCCCGGCGGACGCGGCCGGCACCACCCCGGAGGGGCTGCTGATCTCCGCGGGCACCGGGGAGACCATGGCCGCCGCGTTCGGGCTGGGCATCGGCCTCGGGGACGCGGTCGTGTCGCTGGGGGCGTCCGGGTCGGTGATGGCCGTCCACCCGGAGGCGCTCGCCGACCAGAGCGGGATGATCACCTCGCTGGCCGACGCCACCGGCATGCACCTGCCGGTCGTCACCACCCTGAACGCCGTGCGCACCCTGCGCGGCACCGCCGAACTCCTCGGCCTGCCGGACCTGGAGAGCCTGTCCGACCTGGCGATGAAGTCCACGCCGGGCTCGCACGGGCTGGTGCTGCTGCCCTACCTGGAGGGCGAGCGGACGCCGAGCCTGCCGCACACCGCGGGGACCCTCGCGGGGCTGCGGCGCGAGTCGATGAAGCCCGAGCACCTGGCGCGGGCCGCGTTCGAGGGCATGCTGTGCGGGCTCGCCGACGCGCTGGACGTGCTGCGCGGGCGGGGCGTGGAGGTGCGGCGGATCTTCCTGCTCGGCCCGGCCGCCGAGCTGCCCGCCGTGCAGGCCTCGGCGCCGTCGCTGTTCGGCGCGCAGGTCGTCGTACCGCAGCCCGCGGACTACACGGCGATCGGCGCGGCCCGGCAGGCGGCCTGGGCGCTCGGTGTGTCGCAGGGCACACTCGACCCGCGGACCCCGCCGGCCTGGCAGGGCGCGGCGGCGCAGGTGCTGGAGCCCGGTGAGGAGCTGCCCGTGGGGCAGGCGGTGCGGCAGCAGTTCACCGCGGTGCGGGAGCAGACCCATCCGGGAGCGTTCCGTCCCTGAACCGGGTGGAGTTAATCGGTTGAGGTAACGCGGGTGGAGTGTCCGACGATAGGGGCCAAGGGCAACCGTCCAGCCCCTGTCGCCGACTCCGAGAGACGTAGCGTGCTCATACGACTTCTGCGGACCTATCTCAGGCCCTACAAGAAACCCATCGCCTTGCTGGTGGTGCTGCAGTTCCTGCAGACCTGCGCCACCCTCTACCTGCCCACTCTGAACGCGGACATCATCGACAACGGTGTCGTGAAGGGGGACACGGGTTACATCCTGTCCTTCGGCGCCCTCATGATCGGTGTCTCGCTGGTGCAGGTGGTGTGCAACATCGGTGCCGTGTACTACGGCGCGCGGACCGCCTCCGCGCTCGGTCGGGACGTGCGCGGGGCCGTCTTCGACCGGGTCCAGTCCTTCTCCGCGCGTGAGGTGGGTCACTTCGGGGCGCCCTCCCTCATCACCCGTACGACCAACGACGTGCAGCAGGTCCAGATGCTGGCCCTGATGACGTTCACGCTGATGGTGTCGGCGCCCATCATGTGCGTGGGCGGGATCGTGCTGGCGCTCGGCCTGGACGTGCCGCTGTCCGCGGTCCTGGTCGCGGTCGTGCCGGTGCTCGGCGTCTCCGTGACGCTGATCGTGCGCCGGCTGCGTCCGCTGTTCCGGTCGATGCAGGTCCGGCTGGACACGGTGAACCGGGTGCTGCGTGAGCAGATCACCGGCAACCGGGTGATCCGCGCCTTCGTCCGGGACGAGTACGAGCAGGGCCGGTTCGGGAAGGCCAACGCCGAGCTGACCGACATGCAGCTGGCCACCGGCCGGATGCTCGCCCTGATGTTCCCGATCGTGATGACCGTGGTGAACGTGTCGTCCATCGCGGTGGTGTGGTTCGGCGCCCACCGGATCGACAGCGGCGGGATGGCCATCGGCGACCTCACCGCGTTCCTCGCCTATCTGATGCAGATCGTGATGTCCGTGATGATGGCCACCTTCATGTTCATGATGGTGCCGCGCGCGGAGGTGTGCGCCGAGCGCATCCAGGAGGTCCTTGGCACCGATTCCAGCGTCGTACCGCCGAAGTCCCCCGTCACCGAGCTGCGCGCGCACGGGCACCTGGAGATCCGGGGCGCGGGCTTCCGCTACCCGGGTGCCGAGGAGCCGGTGCTGAGGTCCGTCGACCTGGTGGCCCGGCCGGGCGAGACGACCGCCGTGATCGGCTCCACCGGCAGCGGCAAGTCGACGCTGCTCGGACTCGTCCCGCGGCTGTTCGACGCCACCGAGGGCGAGGTCCTGGTCAACGGCACGGACGTCCAGGAGGTCGACCCGCGGCTGCTCGCGAAGACCGTCGGGCTCGTACCGCAGAAGCCGTACCTGTTCGCGGGCACCGTCGCCACGAACCTTCGCTACGGCAATCCGGACGCCACCGACGAGGAGCTGTGGCACGCGCTGGAGGTGGCGCAGGCCAAGGACTTCGTCAGCAAGCTGGAGGGCGGCCTGGACGCGCCGATCGCGCAGGGAGGCACCAATGTCTCCGGCGGCCAGCGGCAGCGGCTCGCCATCGCCCGCACGCTGGTGCAGCGCCCGGAGATCTACCTCTTCGACGACTCCTTCTCCGCGCTCGACTACGCCACGGACGCGGCCCTGCGCGCGGCGCTCGCCCGGGAGACCGCCGAGGCGACCGTCGTGATCGTCGCCCAGCGGGTGGCGACCATCCGGGACGCGGACCGGATCATCGTGCTGGACGAGGGCCGGGTGGTCGGCACCGGCCGGCACGCCGAGCTGATGGCATCCAACGAGACCTACCGGGAGATCGTGCTCTCCCAGCTGACGGAAGCGGAGGCCGCCTGATGGCCGGGCCCATGGGACGCATGATGGCCGGGGGCGGCCCCGACCAGCGCTCGATGGACTTCAAGGGGTCGGGCAAACGGCTCGTCGCCCAGTTCAAACCGGAACGGCTCACCATCTACGGCCTGCTGGCGTGCGTGGTCATCAGCGTGGGTCTCAACGTGATCGGCCCGAAGATCCTCGGCCGGGCCACCGACCTGGTGTTCGCCGGCATCATCGGCCGGCGGATGCCGGACGGGGCCACCAAGGAGCAGGTGCTCGACTCCATGCGCGAGCGCGGCCAGGGCCAGGTCGCGGACATGCTGAAGGGCACCGACTTCACGCCCGGCCAGGGCATCGACTTCGGTGCCGTCGGGGACGTCCTGCTGCTCGCGCTCGGCACGTTCCTGGTCGCGGGCCTGCTGATGGCGGTCGCGACCCGGCTGGTGAACCGGGCCGTGAACCGCACGATGTACCGGCTGCGGGAGGACGTGCAGACGAAGCTGTCGCGGCTGCCGCTGTCGTACTTCGACAAGCGGCAGCGCGGTGAGGTGCTGTCCCGGGCGACCAACGACATCGACAACATCGGGCAGACGCTCCAGCAGTCGATGGGCCAGCTGATCAACTCGGTGCTGACCATCATCGGCGTGCTCGCGATGATGTTCTGGGTGTCCTGGATCCTGGCGCTGGTCGCGCTCGTGACCGTACCGCTGTCGTTCGTGGTCGCCACCCGGGTCGGCAAGCGGTCGCAGCCGCACTTCGTGCAGCAGTGGCGCTCCACCGGCAAGCTGAACGCGCACATCGAGGAGATGTACACCGGGCACACCCTGGTGAAGGTGTTCGGGCGGCAGGAGGAGTCGGCCGAGCAGTTCGCCGAGCAGAACGAGGCGCTGTACGAGGCCGCGTTCAAGGCGCAGTTCAACAGTGGTGTCATGCAGCCGCTGATGATGTTCGTGTCGAACCTGAACTACGTGCTGGTGGCGGTCGTCGGCGGTCTTCGGGTCGCTTCCGGTGCCCTGTCCATCGGTGACGTGCAGGCCTTCATCCAGTACTCGCGGCAGTTCTCGATGCCGCTGACCCAGGTCGCGTCGATGGCGAACCTGGTGCAGTCCGGTGTCGCCTCGGCCGAGCGGATCTTCGAACTCCTGGACGCGGAGGAGCAGGAGGCGGATCCGGTGCCGGGCGAGCGGCCGGAGGAGCTGCGCGGGCGGGTGCGCCTGGAGCACGTGTCGTTCCGGTACGACCCGGAGAAGCCGCTGATCGAGGACCTGTCGCTGACGGTGGAGCCCGGGCACACGGTGGCGATCGTCGGCCCGACCGGCGCGGGCAAGACCACGCTGGTCAACCTGCTGATGCGGTTCTACGACGTCTCCGGCGGCCGGATCACCCTGGACGGGGTCGACATCCGGAGGATGACCCGGGACGAACTGCGGTCCGGGATCGGCATGGTGCTCCAGGACACCTGGCTGTTCGGCGGCACCATCGCGGAGAACATCGCCTACGGCGCCTCGCGCGAGGTCACCCGCGGTGAGATCGAGGAGGCGGCCCGGGCGGCGCACGCGGACCGGTTCATCCGCACCCTCCCCGACGGCTACGACACCGTGATCGACGACGAGGGCACGGGCGTCAGCGCCGGTGAGAAGCAGCTGATCACCATCGCGCGGGCGTTCCTGTCCGACCCGGTGATCCTCGTCCTGGACGAGGCGACGAGTTCCGTGGACACGCGCACGGAGGTGCTGATCCAGAAGGCGATGGCCAAGCTGGCGGCGGGCCGCACGTCGTTCGTGATCGCCCACCGGCTCTCCACGATCCGGGACGCGGACACGATCCTCGTGATGGAGAACGGGTCCATCGTGGAACAGGGCGCGCACACCGAGCTGTTGGCGGCGGACGGGGCGTACGCCCGGCTGTACAAGGCCCAGTTCGCGCAGGCGGTCGCCGAGGTCGACTAGGCGAGGGGGGCCGCCGCGCGGGCGGCGGCCCCTCAGTCCAGGTAGCCCCTCAGTCCAGGTAGCCCCTCAGCTGGTCCGCGAACGCGTGGTCGCGGAGCTTGTTCAGGGTCTTGGACTCGATCTGCCGTATCCGCTCGCGGGTCACGCCGAAGATGCGGCCGATCTCCTCCAGGGTGCGCGGGCGGCCGTCGACCAGGCCGTACCGGAGCTGGACGACCTTCCGCTCGCGCTCGCCGAGCGTGGACAGGACGGCCTCCAGGTGCTCGCGCAGCAGCAGGAAGGCGGCGGACTCCACCGGGCTGGTCGCGTCGCCGTCCTCGATGAGGTCGCCGAGCGCGACGTCGTCCTCCTCGCCGACCGGGGCGTGCAGCGACACCGGCTCCTGGGCGAGGCGCAGCACCTCGCCGACCCGCTCGGGCGGCAGGTCCAGGTGGGCGGCGACCTCCTCCGGCGTGGGCTCGTAACCGCGCTCCTGGAGCATCCGCCGCTGGACGCGGACGACCCGGTTGATCAGCTCCACGACGTGGACCGGGACGCGGATGGTGCGGGCCTGGTCGGCGAGCGCCCGGGACATGGCCTGGCGGATCCACCAGGTGGCGTAGGTGGAGAACTTGTAGCCGCGCGCGTAGTCGAACTTCTCCACGGCCCGGATCAGCCCGAGGTTGCCCTCCTGGACGAGGTCCAGCATGGTCAGGCCGCGGCCGACGTACCGCTTGGCCACGGAGACGACGAGCCGCAGGTTCGCCTCGATGAGCCGCCGCTTGGCCACCCGGCCCATGACGACGAGCCGGTCCAGGTCGAGCGCCAGCTCGCTGTCCAGGTCGGGGGTGCTGCCCAGCTTCTCCTCCGCGAACAGGCCGGCCTCCACCCGGCGGGCGAGTTCCACCTCCTCGGCGGCGGTGAGCAGCGGGATACGGCCGATCTCGCGCAGGTACTGGCGGAACAGGTCGGCGGAGGGCCCGCCGGACTCGGGGCGCGCGACGACGGGAACCTCGACGGGTTCCTCGGGCTCGTCCGCGAGCGCGTCGGCGGACGGCTCCACCGTCTGTGCCCGCACGGCCTCCGGGTGCAGGGCGGCACGGCTCTGCGGGGGTACGGCCGCGAGGACGTCCGTGTCCGCGTCCGGCTCGTCCGCGGTGGTACCGGTGGCGCTGGTGCTGCGGTGGGTCTGGGCGAGGGTCTGGGTCTGCACGGGGGCGACCTCCAGGATGATCGCTGCTGAAGGTGTGCGGCAGCGTGCGCTCCGAGGCTGGGGCACCGCCCCCAGTGTGGGGTACGACACAACCCCGCCACGAGGGTCGTGCGGTGACTTTTTGCGTCCGGTCCGTGACCGGCTGGTCATCCCGGTGGCTAGAGGGCCGACGGACCCTCGTCCTGCAGGGCCCTGTCGTACCTGGTGAGAATCATCATCTCGTTCTGGATGGCGGCCGACTGCGCCGGATCGGAGTGCCCGAGCCGGGTCAGGGCGCTCTGGAGGTCGGCGAGCCGGCGGGCCACGGCACGGCGACGGACGGTGACCAACTGCTCGCCGGCGTAGGTCTCGTCGACCGTACGGCGCATGATCGCCTCCACCGCCAGCTCCGTCACCATCGCCCGGACCGTGTCGTCGGGGGCCGCCTCGCGGACGCGGACCAGGTACTCCTGCGGGTCCTGGACGCCGTACTCGGCGCCTCCCGCTTCGGCGATCGCCTGGCGCACCGCCGCGTAGGGAGGAGCGGTGAACTCGTCCACGCCGTAGGCGTCGAAGGCCGGGGAGACCAGCTCAGGGCGCTGGAGAGCGAGTTTGAGCAGTTCCCGCTCGGTGGCGTAGACCGGGTTGCGCAAGGTGAGCGCGGGGCCGGAGTTCGTGGGGCGCGGGGACTCGGGCCACTGCTGTTCGGGCCGGCGGCGCCGGTCCTCCTGCTGGGGGCCCTTGCCGTCGCGGGCCCAGCGGGCCAGCTGGGCGACCCGGCGGACCACGAACTGGGTGTCGAGGATGCCGAGCATGCCGGCCAGCTCGACGGCGACCTCGTGCTGCGCGCCACTGTTCTTGATCTTGGCGACGATCGGGGCGGCCTCGTCCAGGGCCGCGGCGCGCCCCGCCGGGGTGTCCAGGTCGTACCGGCTCACGATCTGGCGCAGCGCGAACTCGAAGAGGGGCGTGCGCGGTTCGACCAGGTCCGCCACCGCCTCGTCGCCCTTGGCGAGGCGCAGGTCGCACGGGTCCATGCCGTCCGGCGCGATCGCGATGTACGTCTCCGCCGCGAACTTCTGGTCGTCCTCGAAGGCGCGCAGCGCGGCCTTCTGCCCGGCCGCGTCACCGTCGAAGGTGAAGATCACGCGGGCGCTGCCGTTGTCCATCAGCAGCCGGCGCAGGATCTTGATGTGCTCGCCGCCGAAGGCCGTACCGCAGGTCGCGATGGCCGTCGTGACACCGGCCAGGTGGCAGGCCATCACGTCCGTGTAGCCCTCGACCACCACCGCACGGCTGGACTTCGCGATCTCCTTCTTCGCCAGGTCGATGCCGTACAGCACCTGGCTCTTCTTGTAGATCGGCGTCTCGGGGGTGTTGAGGTACTTCGGGCCCGTGTCCGCCTCGTACAGCTTCCGGGCGCCGAAGCCGACGACCTCGCCGCCGATGTCCCGGATCGGCCACATCAGACGGCCCCGGAAACGGTCGATGGGGCCCCGGCGGCCCTCCTGCGACAGGCCGGAGAGGACCAGCTCCTTGTCGGTGAAGCCCTTGCCGCGCAGATAGCGGGTGAGGTGGTCCCAGCCCTGCGGGCTGTAGCCGACGCCGAAGTGGACGGCGGCGGCCTGGTCGAAACCGCGCTCGGCGAGGAAGATCCGCCCGGTCTCGGCCTCGGCGCTGGTGGCGAGCTGCTCCGCGTACCACTGCGCGGCGATCTTGTGCGCCTCGACCAGGCGGATCCGCTCGCCGCGCTGGTGCGCCGGGTTGTACCCGCCCTCCTCGTACCGCAGCGTGATGCCGGCCTGCGCGGCCAGCCGCTCGACCGCCTCCGAGAAGGAGAGGTGGTCCACCTTCATCACGAAGGTGATGGTGTCGCCGCCCTCCTGGCAGCCGAAGCAGTGGAAGAGTCCCTTGCTCGGGCTGACCTGGAAGGACGGCGACTTCTCGTCGTGGAACGGGCACAGGCCCTTGAGGTTGCCGCCGCCCGCGTTGCGCAGCTGGAGGTACTCGGAGACCACGGCGTCGATCGGGACCGCGTCCCGTACCGCCTTCACGTCCTCGTCGTTGATCCGTCCTGCCACGCGTGAATTCTACGGGGGTGCGGTGACAGTCCCGGTGCTCCCGGAGGTCGGGTGGAGGTCAGGAGGCGAGGCCGTCCAGGGGTACGTGCGGGTCGGAGAGGGCCTCGATGTTCACCCGGGCCCGGGAACGGATCAGGTTCTGGATCTGCTCTGTGACATCCCACACGTTCACGTTCATCCCGGCCAGCACGCGTCCCTCCTTCACCCAGAACGCGATGAACTCCCGCTTCCCCGCGTCACCCCGGATCACCACCTCGTCGTACGCCCCCGGCGGCGCCCACCCGCTGTACTCCATGCCCAGGTCGTACTGGTCGGTGAAGAAGTACGGCACCCGGTCGTAGGTGACGTCCTGGCCGAGCATCGCGCGCGCCGCCGCCGGGCCGCCGTTCAGGGCGTTCGCCCAGTGCTCCACCCGCAGCCGGGTGTCGAACAGGGCCAGCGGGAAGGACGCCACGTCGCCGGCCGCGTAGATGTCGGGGTCGGACGTGCGCAGCCGTTCGTCGACGACGATGCCGCCGCCGTGCGCCCGGTCGGCGATCTCCAGGCCCGCCGCCTCCGCGAGCGCGGTCCGCGGGGCCGCGCCGATCGCCGCGAGGACGTCGTGCGCCGGGTGCTCCTCGCCGTCGTCCGTGCGGGCCGCGAGGACCATGCCGTCCTGGCCGACGATCTCCGTGAGCCGCACACCGAAGTGGAAGCGGACGCCGTGCTCGCGGTGCAGCTGGGCGAAGACGTTGCCCAGCTCGGGACCGAGGACGCCGTGCAGCGGGGTCGGCTCCGGTTCGATCACCGTGACCTCGGCGCCGTACTCGCGGGCCGCCGCCGCGATCTCCAGGCCGATCCAGCCGGCGCCCGCGATCACGAGGTGCCCGTTCTCCTGGCCGAGGTGGTGCAGGACGCCCTTGAGGCGCTCGGCGTGCGCGAGACGGCGCAGGTGGTGGACGCCCGCCAGGTCCGTGCCGGGGATGTCCAGGCGGCGCGGCTCGGCACCGGTGACCAGGAGCAGCTTGTCGTAGCGGACGAGGGTGCCGTCGTCACCGAAGCGGACCGTCTTCGCCGTACGGTCGATGCGGTCCACGGTCTGGCCGAGGTGCAGCTCGATGTCGTTCCGCGCGTACCAGGCGGGCTCGTGCACGAAGACGCTGTCGCGCTCCTCCTTGCCGAGCAGATAGCCCTTGGACAGCGGCGGGCGCTCGTACGGGTGGTCGCGTTCGTCGCAGATCAGTATCACCCGGCCGCTGAAGCCCTCCGCGCGGAGCGTCTCGGCCGCCTTCGCACCGGCGAGACCGCCTCCGACGATGATGAATGTCTGATCCGCGTCGACCACTTGATGCCTCCTCGTAAGGGTGCCGCCACATGCGAGCGTCCCGCACGCGGCGGGATGCGGGAAGAGGGTGTGACCCGATCAGGCCACGGCCGGTCATGTTCCTCTCACATATGCCCCGTCAGTCTCGCGTGCAGCGAGAGCGCGGAGGCGTCGGTGAGGGAGGCGATCTGGTCGACGATCACCCGCTTGCGCGCCCGGTCGTCGGCCGCCGCGTCGAACAGCGCCCGGAACTGGGGGTCCAGGCCGTCGGGTGCGCGGACGGTCAGCGCCTCGGCCAGCTCCGCGACGATCACCCGCTGGTCGGCGCGCAGCCGCTCCTGCTCCGCGCGCTGCATCACGTACCGGTCCGCGACCGCCTTGAGCACCGCGCACTCCATGCGGGTCTCGCGGGGTACGACGAGTGCGGCGCCGTAGCGGGTGAGCCGGCCGGTTCCGTACGCGGCGCGCGTGGCGCCCTCGGCGGCCAGGCAGAACCGGCCGATGAGCTGGCTGGTGGCGTCCTTCAGGCGGGCCTGGGCGACCGCGGTGCCGTCGTAGCCGTGCGGCCACCACTCCTGGTCCTGGAGGCGGTCCAGGGCGGCGGCGAGTTCCGCCGGGTCGGTGTCCGCGGGCACGTACCGGCCGACGGCGACCTGGAACACCGCCTGCCGTTCCGGCTCCGCGTGCAGGCAGTTGGGGTCGATGTGGCCGGCGTGCAGTCCGTCCTCGACGTCGTGCACCGAGTAGGCCACGTCGTCCGACCAGTCCATGACCTGCGCCTCGAAGCAGGTGCGGGTGCCGGGGGCGTGCGCTCTGACCCAGTCGAACACCGGGCGGTCGTCCTCGTACACGCCGAACTTGCGTGACGCCGGGTCGGTGGGGTGGGTGCCGCGCGGCCAGGGGTACTTGGTGGCGGCGTCGAGGGTGGCGCGGGTGAGGTTCAGGCCGACGGAACGGTTTTCGGTGAACCGTTTCGGCTCGATGCGGGTGAGGAGCCTCAGGGACTGGGCGTTGCCCTCGAAACCGCCGCAGTCGTCGGCGAACTCGTTCAGGGCCTGTTCGCCGTTGTGGCCGAAGGGCGGGTGACCGAGGTCGTGCGAGAGGCAGGCCGCCTCGACCAGGTCCGGGTCGCAGCCGAGGGCCGCGCCCAGTTCCCGGCCCACCTGGGCGCATTCGAGGGAGTGGGTGAGGCGGGTCCTGGGGCTGGCGTCCCAGATCTGGCTCCGGGTTCCCGGGGTCACCACCTGCGTCTTGCCTGCGAGGCGGCGCAGGGCGGCTGAGTGGAGGACGCGGGCGCGGTCGCGTTGGAAGGCGGTGCGGCCCGGGCGCTTGTCGGGTTCGGGGGCCCAGCGTTCGACTGACGCCGGGTCGTATGCCGTGGTGAGCGGGGTGCCTTCCATGTGTCGACAGTAAGCCACCCCGTGCCGCTCAGGCGGCTTCAGCCGACCTTGCCGACAGGCTCTGGTCGTAGCGGTGCAGGATCAGGTGGGCCATCGCGTCCTGGGCTCCCAAGGGGGCCGAGGCGATCCACGGCGCTGCTTGCGCACACTGGGTCGCGAAGCGGCCGGGGGCCGCGAAACAAGAAGCCACTGCCACCCTGTGGCGGCCCCTCGCCGCCAAGGCGCGCAACGCGGTCGGCACCGTCGGGCTCGCCGCCGAGGCGTACGCGGGGATCACCGGGACGCCCAGGCGGGCGGACAGCAGGCGGGCCGTGCGGCGGGTGTCGGTGGCCGAGTCGGGGTCGCGGGAGCCGGCCGCGGCGAGGACGACGGCGGTCTCGCGGCGGGCGGCGGAGTCCATGACGGGGGGCCAGCCGGCCTCCAGCAGGCGGGCGTGCAGGGCCTCGGCGAGCAGGGGGTGCGGGCCGAGGGGCGGGGCCGTGCGGGTGTCGCCGGAGGCTGCCGCGGCCATCTCCGGGATGTCCTGCTTGACGTGGTAGCCGCGGCCGAGGAGGAGGGGGACGAGGACGGCGGGGGTGTCACCGAGGGCGGCGAGGGTGTCGGGGAGCAGGGGTTCGTTCAGCTCGATGTGGCCCAGGTGGACGGGGAGGCCGGGGCGCAGCGCGCGGACCCGGGCCATGAGGGCCCGTACGGTGGTGAGCGCCCGGGGGTCGCGGCTGCCGTGGGCGACCAGCACGAGGGCGGGCGGGGCCGGGCGGCGGCGGCCGAGCGGGGAGACGAGCCGGCTGCTGGTGCGGGGTGGGGTGGACGCCGTCATGGAAGGATCCTGACGGGAACACGTTGCGTGCCCGTTGCGCGGCCGTCACGGGTATTTTCCGTGGGTTCACGTCGTACGGGTGCACGGTGTGAGGCGAACCGGATCGGTGTCGCCGGCGTCCTCCTTGGTCGGAGGCGATCAGGGGGGACCGTATGAGGATCCGTCGGCCGCGATGGCCGCGCACGCGGGCCGGGCAGCGGCGGCTGGTGCAGGCCGTGATGGCCGGGTGTGTGCTGGCGCTGCTGCCGTCGACCTGGCTGTATGTGTCCACGGCGGACCGGCTGCGGACGGCGGCGGACGTGCCGCGCACCGAGGTCGCGGTGGTGTTCGGGGCCGGGCTGTGGCAGGGCGAGCCGTCGCCGTACCTCGCGCACCGGCTGGACGCGGCGGCGGAGCTGTACCGGGCGGGGCGGATCGAGGTGGTCCTGGTCACCGGGGACAACAGCCGGGAGGACTACGACGAGCCCGACGCGATGCGCGCGTACCTCACCGAGCACGGGGTGCCGGACGCGCGGATCGTCAGCGACTACGCCGGGTTCGACACCTGGGACTCCTGTGTCCGGGCGAAGAAGATCTTCGGCGTCGACAAGGCCGTACTGATCAGCCAGGGGTTCCACATCCGGCGGGCGGTGGCGCTGTGCGAGGCGGCGGGGGTCGAGTCGTACGGCGTCGGGGTGGCCGCGAAACACGATGTGACCTGGTACTACGGCGGGACGCGCGAGGTGTTCGCGGCGGGCAAGGCGGCGCTGGACGCGGTGTTCCGGCCGGACCCGCGCTTCCTGGGGCCGAGGGAGCCGGGGGTGACGCGGGCGCTGGCCGCCGGGCGGTGACGGTCGCCTCACGGCGGGCGGGGCGGCGCGGGGAGGTCGCCGTGCCGGGGGTGTAACCGGATGCGACACGGGGGCGTAACACACCGGACGCACGCTGGGCGGTATGGAGAACACCTCGACGCCCACCCACTGCCCGTACTGCGCCCTGCAGTGCGGGATGAACATCACGCCCCTGCCCAAGGGGGGCGTCGAGGTCACCGAGCGCCCTGACTTCCCCGTCAACCGGGGCGCGCTGTGCGGCAAGGGCCGTACGGCGGCCCAGGTGCTGTCCCCGGCGGTCCGGCTGACCGCGCCGCTGGTGCGGAAGGGCGGCCGGCTGGTGGAGGCGAGCTGGGCGGAGGCGCTGGACCTGATCGCCGAGCGGCTCGGGTCGGTCCGGGAGCGGTACGGCGCCGATGCCCTCGGGGTGTTCGGCGGGGGCGGGCTGACCAACGAGAAGGCGTACACGCTCGGCAAGTTCGCGCGGGTGGTGCTGGGGACCTCGCAGATCGACTACAACGGGCGGTTCTGCATGTCCTCGGCCGCGGCGGCCGGCACGAAGGCGTTCGGTCTGGACCGGGGGCTGCCGTTCCCGCTGGAGGACGTCCCGAAGACCGGCTGTGTGATCCTCGTCGGGTCCAACCTGGCCGAGACCATGCCGCCGTCGCTGCGCTTCTTCACGGAGCTGCGGGAGAACGGCGGCACGCTGATCGTCGTCGACCCGCGCCGGACGAGGACGGCCGAGCAGGCGGACCTGCACCTGGCGCCCCGCCCCGGCACCGACCTGGCCCTCGCCCTGGGTCTGCTGCACCTGGTGGTGGCGGAGGGGCGCACGGACGAGGAGTACATCCGGGAGCGGACCGCCGGCTGGGAGGAGGCCCGGGCCGCGGCGATGGCGCACTGGCCGGAGTACGTGGAGCGGATCACCGGGGTGCCGGTGCCGCAACTGCGCGAGGCGGTACGACTGTTCTGCGAGCCGGAGTCCGCGATGGTGCTCACCGCGCGCGGGCCGGAGCAGCAGTCCAAGGGCACGGACACGGTGGGCGCGTGGATCAACCTGTGCCTGGCGACCGGCCGTCCGGGCCGCCCGCTGTCGGGGTACGGCTGTCTGACCGGGCAGGGCAACGGGCAGGGCGGGCGCGAACACGGCCAGAAGGCCGACCAGTTGCCCGGCTACCGCAAGCTGGACGACCCGGCGGCGCGGCGGCACGTGGCCGGGGTGTGGGGTGTGGACCCGGACAGCCTGCCCGGTCCCGGGCGCAGCGCGTACGAACTCCTCGACGCCCTCGGCACGGACGTCCGGGCGCTGCTGCTGATGGGCTCCAACCCGGTGGTCTCGGCCCCGCGCGCGGCCCACATCGAGCAGCGCCTGCGGTCACTGGACTTCCTCGCGGTGGCCGACGTCGTCCTCTCGGAGACGGCGGAGCTGGCGGACGTCGTGCTGCCGGTCACCCAGTGGGCGGAGGAGACGGGCACGACGACCAGCCTGGAGGGCAGGGTGCTGCTCCGCCGCCAGGCCGTCACCCCGCCGCCCGGCGTCCGCAGCGACCTGTACGTCCTGCACGAGCTGGCCGGGCGCCTCGGCGTGGAGAAGGGCTTCCCCACCGACCCCGAGGAGGTCTTCGAGGAACTCCGCCGCGCCAGCGCCGGCGGCCCCGCCGACTACTCGGGCATCACCTACCGCCGCCTGGCGGAGGAGAACGGCGTCTTCTGGCCGTGCCCGGAGGGACCTGGTGAGACGCAGGGCGCGGGCGCGGCCGACGGTGAGGACGCGGCCCTGGACGCGCTGCCCGACGACCCGGCGGCGGACGCCGGCACCGCGCACCCCGGCACCCCCCGCCTCTTCCTCGACCGCTTCGCCACCCCCGACGGCCGGGCCCGGTTCGTGCCCGTGATGTACCGGGCGACCGCGGAGGAGCCGGATGCCGAATATCCCCTGGTGCTGACCACCGGGCGGGTGGTGGCGCAGTACCAGTCGGGGGCGCAGACCCGGCGGGTGGCGGAGCTGAACGCGGCGGCGCCCGGACCGTTCGTGGAGCTGCATCCGCGGCTCGCGGCCCGGCTGGGCGCGGCGGACGGCGACCCGGTGGCGGTGGTGTCCCGGCGCGGCCGGGCCGTGGCACCGGCCCGGATCACGAGTGCCATCCGGCCGGACACCGTGTTCATGCCCTTCCACTGGCCGGGCGAGGGCCGCGCCAACACCCTCACCAACCCGGCCCTGGACCCGACGTCCCGGATGCCGGAGTTCAAGTCGTGCGCGGTGCGGCTGGAGGTCGTAGGACCAGGGCAGTAGCGCGGTTCCGTCCGCCGGAGGCGGCACGGGCGGCGCGGCTCGCATAGGTTCGGGGTATGTCCGAGACCGAACAGACCCCGTCGTACGACCTCGACGCCTATCTCGACCGCATCGGCTGGAAAGGCGAGCGGCGGGCAGACCTGGAGACCCTGCGGGGCGTGCACCTGGCGCACGCGCTGTCGCTGCCGTTCGAGAACCTGGACCCGGTGCGGGGCAGGGCGCCCTCGCTGGCGCCCGCCGACCTGATAGCGAAGATGATCCACGGCCGGCGCGGCGGCTACTGCTACGAGCACAACACCCTGCTCCGGCTGGCGCTGGAGGCGCTCGGTTTCCGGGTGACCCCGCTGGCCGGCCGGGTGGTGGTGGGCGCAAAGACGCCGGAGAGCCGGCCGCGGACGCACGCGATGCTCCGGGTCGAGGTGCCGGGCGAGCCGCGGCCGTTCCTGGCGGACGTCGGCTTCGGCGCGCCCGGGGCGCTGCTGCTGCCGGTGCCGCTGGTGACCGGCACCGGGTTCGAGGGCGCCGGGCGCCGGCACCGGCTGGTGCGGCTGCCGCACGAGGGGCCGCTGGAGCTGTGGGAGTTGCAGGCCTACGACACCCGGGACGAGGCCTGGGCGGGGCAGTACGCGTTCACCCAGGAGCCGTTCGCCGCACCCGACTTCGAGGTGTTCAACTGGTTCGTCGGCACCCACCCGCGCTCGCCGTTCACCCGCCGCCCCTACCTTCAGCGGACCACCGCCGAGCGCCATCTCGCCCTGGACGGCACCCGGTTCACCGAAACCCGTGCCGACGGCACGGTGACCGAGCGCACCCTGACGGAGGAGGCCGAGGCGCGGCGCCTGGTGGAGGAGGAGTTCGGCATCGAGCCGCCCGAGGGGCTGGAGCTGCTGGGCTGAGTCAGCGGCGGGAGAGCCAGTCGCCGTCCGCGATGCGGGTGCCGCTCCGGCGCAGCCGGGCGGCGACGCCGGGGGCGGCGAGGTAGACCCAGGCGCGGACGGTGCCGCCGGCGGCGCGGACGACGTCCCGGGCGGCGCGTTCGTAGAGGTTGCGGGGGTCGCCCGGCACGTACTCCTCCAGCCGGTCGAGGGCGGCGAGGAGTTCCTCGTACGCCTCCGGCCGCGCGGTCACCAGTTCGCCGCGGACGGTCCCGCCGGGCCCCTCGACGGCGTAGGGGTAGCCGGGGCCGTCGTACAGCACGGCGCCGGTGAGGTGTCCGGGTTCCTCGGCGAGGGTGCGGCCGCGCAGGAAGAGGTCGTGGTTGGGCTCGCCGGGGCGGAGCGTGCCGTAGACGAAGAAGGGCAGGGGGCGGCTGTCCTCGCGGGGATCTTCGCGGCTGTCCTCGCGGGGGTGGTCCTCGGCGATCACGGAAACGATTCTGTACCCTCGCCGGCTCCCCACACATCTCCATGAAGACCCTATGGACATGACATGTCATGGGCACTTAAATCTCGGGGACCAGCGCCACCCCCACCCAGCCTGGCGCCTCCCCGAGGAGACAGATGAGCCGGATACGGCAGCACATCCGAGGAACCCGTCGCACGGCCACCGCCGGTGTCGCCCTCACCACCGCGACCCTGCTGGCCGTCAGCCTCTCCCCCGCCGCCCACGCCGACGGCAGACCGACCCGGGCCACCGCGATCGAGAACGCGGCGTCGGCACTGCTCGCCCACGCCTCCACCCTGGGTCTCACCTCCCCCCAGGACACCAGCGTCCGGGACGTGATCGTGGACAGGGACGGCACCCAGCACGTCCGCTACGACCGCACCTACCGCGGACTCCCGGTCGTCGGCGGCGACTTCGTCGTCCACCTGGCCCCCGACGGCGGCTACCGCAGCGCCGACCGCGCCACCCGGCAGGCGATCTCCCTGCCCTCCGTCACCCCGGAGGTCACCGGCCCCGAGGCCGCCGGTCTCGCCGTGAACGCCCTGCGCGCGGCCAACCCCGGTACGGCGCTGAAGCAGGTCAAGGCCAAGCCGGAACTGGTCGTCGACGCCCTGCACGGCAGCCCGAAGCTGGCCTGGCGGACCAACGCGGTCGGCCTGGACTCGCTCGGCAACCCCGTCGCCCGGACCGTGCTGACCGACGCGCGCACCGGCGCCCGGATCGACGCCTGGGACAGCATCGAGACGGCCACCGGCGACGGCAAGGCGCTCTACAGCGGGACGGTACCGCTGGAGACGACCCAGTCCGGATCGTCGTACCAGCTCAAGGACCCGACGCGCGGCAACACCTACACCGGTGACGCCGAGAACAAGACCGACCTCTGCATCTTCGGCATCTGCTTCAGCCGGGCCCCCGCGACCCTGTTCACGGACGCCGACAACCACTGGGGCACGGGCACCACCGCGGACCGCGCCTCCGCCGCCGTCGACGCCCAGTACGGCACCAACGAGACCTGGGACTACTACAAGAACATCCACGGCCGCAGCGGCATCGCCGGTGACGGCAAGGGCTCGTACAACCGCGTCCACTACGGCAGCAACTACAACAACGCCTTCTGGGACGACAGTTGCTTCTGCATGACGTACGGCGACGGTGACGGGACCACCTTCGGACCGCTGGTCGCCCTCGACGTCGCCGGGCACGAGATGACGCACGGCGTGACGTCGAAGACGGCGGCGCTGACGTACTCCGGCGAGTCCGGCGGGCTGAACGAGGCCACCTCGGACATCCTCGGCACGATGGTCGAGTGGTACGCGAACAACTCCTCCGACTCCGGTGACTACCTCATCGGCGAGAAGATCGTGAAGTCCGGCTTCGGCAAGCCGGCCCTGCGCTTCATGGACAAGCCCTCCAAGGACGGCAGTTCCGCCGACTACTGGAGTTCGTCGGTCGGGAACCTCGACGTCCACTACTCCTCCGGCGTCGCCAACCACTTCGCCTACCTGCTCGCCGAGGGCAGCGGCGCCAAGACCATCAACGGCGTCAGCTACGACTCGCCGACGTACAACGGCTCGACGGTCACCGGCATCGGCCGGGAGAAGACCGGCAAGATCTGGTACCGGGCACTGACGGTCTACATGACCTCGTCCACCAACTACAAGGGCGCCCGCACGGCGACCCTGAACGCCGCCAAGGACCTCTACGGGTCGGGCGGCACGGAGTACAACGCGGTGGCCGCCGCCTGGAGCGCGGTCAACGTCAGCTGAACCGGCAAGCAGCCGTGAAGGCCGGTGCCACCCGGGCGCCGGCCTTCTTCGTCACCCGTTCACCGGACCCACCGCTCCATTCGTGTGTTTTTCGTACCGCCGTCTCGCATCGGCCCCCCATACGCCCGTGACCTGCCGGAACGTCGCGCGGACTAGGCCGTGCGGGGTGTGCCGGCGACACCCGTTCACCCCCTTTCTGACGCCCCTTCAGGAAGCGGCCGAGCCCCGGAGCGACTTACCTCGGTAGGGCAGGGGTGCACCCCTGGACGAGTCGGACAAGCTCTGGGGAGCACCATGCGACGCACTGCCCGTCTGCTGGCCGGTACCGCGCTCGCCGTGGCCGCCGCGGCACCCGCCCACGCCGCCGGGGCCGGCCGTCTGGACGTGTACCCGTCCACCGTGGCGCCCGGTGGCCAGGTCTCGGTGAACACGGCCGCGTGCGGGGACACGGGCGCCGCGACCGGGGACGCCGGCGCGGTCGGCGCCGGCACGTTCACACTGGCGCCCAGCGCGCACGAGGGCGAGGCGATCGGCCAGTTCCGGGTGCCGCCGAGCGCGCAGCCGGGGACGTACGAGATCGTCGCCCGGTGTGCCGAGGGCGACCGGCAGGTGACGGGCGACCTGGTGGTGGCGTTGAGCGCGGTGTACGCACAGGTGCAGCCGCGGGGAAGCGTGAAGACGGGGGTCGGCGGCGGACTGGGCCCCGACCCCGTGCAGACCGCGGCGGGTGTGGCGGCGCTTGCCGTCGCCGCCGCGGGCGGTACCTGGCTCCTGCATCGCCGGGCGAGAGGCGACGGGATCTGACGGACACCCTCCGCTGTCCGTCCGCCGGTACCGCACATCCCGCCCCCTCCGGGTCCGACGCCCCTCGCGGCCCGGAGGGGGAGAGGGCTTCGGGGGGTCCGCCCCCGGGAGAGGGGATCGCATGCGCAGCAGCTCCAGGCTCGGCGACACCGCCATAGCCGCGGTCACCGTCGTGGCCCTCGGTTCGGGGGTGTGGCTGCTCGGCGGCGGCGCCGTCAGCCACACGCCGCCGCAGCCGACGCCCGCCGAGGGCCGTCCCGACCCGGGCGACGGGCGGGGCGCGGCCCCCGCGCTCGCACCGTCCCCGCCCATCCGCATCCGCATCCCCGCGATCCGCGTGAACGCCCCCCTGACGGGCCTGGCCCTCACCCGCTCCGGCAACCTGGACGCACCGCCCGCCAAGGAGAAGAACCTGGCCGGCTGGTACGAGGCCGGCACCACCCCCGGGGAGACGGGGACCGCGATCGTCGCCGGCCATGTCGACAACGCCGAGGGACCCGCCGTCTTCTACGACCTCGGCGCGCTGAAGCGGGGCGCCCGCATCGAGGTGGACCGCCGGGACGGCACCGTGGCCGTGTTCACCGTGGACGCGGTGGAGGTGTACTCGGCACGCGACTTCCCCGACGAGAAGGTGTACGGCGCGGCCCCCCGCCCCGAACTCCGCGTCATCACCTGCGGCGGAGGCTACTCGCGAACCACCGGCTACCAGGGCAACGTGGTGGTGTTCGCCCATCTGACGGGCAGCCGCTGAAGGCTTCAGCGCGGCGCCGGTGCCGCGCCCAGGACGTGTCTCTTCCCCCACGTCCCGAGCGGCTCCAGCGCCGTGTTCAGCTGGGTGCCGATCTCGGTCAGCGAGTACTCGACGCGGGGCGGCACCTCGTCGTACTCCTCGCGGTGCACGATGCCGTCGGCCTCCAGCTCGCGCAGCTGCGCGGCGAGCACCTTCTCCGTGACGCCCGGCAGCAGCCGGCGCAGCTCACCGAAGCGGCACGTGCCGCGTTCGCCCAGCGCCCACAGGATCGACACCTTCCACTTGCCGTCGATGATGTCCATGGCCGCGTCGGTCCCGCAGACGTACGCCCCCGGCCGCCGTCCCACCGGCATGGTCCTCCCCCTTCCGACCCGCATGCTTTCCCGCTGGTAACCACCCACTTCGAAGTGCGTACTTCTGCGCGGCGGCTCCTCCGGGGAGCCTAGTCGCCATGACCGACAACCCCCTGTCCTCCAGCCCCCGTACTCCCCTGACCCTGCTCGGCACCGGTGCGATGGGTACCGCGCTCGGGCGGGCCTGGCTCGCCGCCGGGCATCCGCTGACCGTCTGGAACCGCACGCCCGGGCGCGCGGCCGCGCTGACCGCCGAGGGAGCGGTGGCGGCCGCGAGCGCGGCGGAGGCGGTGGCCGCGAACCGGCTCGTCGTGGCCTGCCTGCTGGACGACACCTCGGTGGGCACCGCCCTGGAGGGAGCCGACCTGGCCGGCCGGGACCTGGTGAACCTCACCACCGGCACCCCCGCCGACGCCCGGGCGCGCGCCGCCTGGGCCGAGGAGCGCGGCGCCCGGTTCCTGGACGGCGGGATCATGGCCGTACCGCCGATGATCGGCGCGCCCGGTGCCTTCGTGCTCTACAGCGGCGCCCCGGACCTGTTCCAGGAACACCGGGACACCCTCGCCGTCCCGGCCGGCACCGAGTACGTCGGCGCCGACGCCGGTCTCGCCGCGCTGCACGACGTGGCGCTGCTGAGCGGGATGTACGGCATGTTCGCGGGTGTCACGCACGCGTTCGCGCTGCTGCGCGGGACGGAGGTGGCGCCCAGCGACTTCGCCGCGCTGCTCGTGCCGTGGCTGCACGCGATGGCCGGCATGGCGGCTCAGACGGCCGAACGGCTGGAGTCCGGCGACTACACGACCGGAGTCGTCTCCAACCTGGCCATGCAGGTCGCCGGCACCGACACGCTGCTGCGCACGGCAGCGGAACAGGGCGTGAGCGCGGAACTCCTCACACCGTTCCTGAACCTGATGCGCGACCGCCTCGCCGACGGCCACGGGACGGAGGACACCACCGGCCTGGTGACCCTGCTCCACACCCGCTGACCCCGCCCCCCGCCCTCACACCCCGGGCGCGCGCCGGATGAGGGCAGCGTTCCTCTCGGGAAACAGACGTGATGCTGCCGGGTAACGTCCGGGCCGCACGCTCGGGACATGACCTCGAATACGCGTGTGGTGGTGATCGGCGCCGGCCTCGCGGGCGTACGGCTCGCCCGGCGGCTCGGCGAGCTGGGTGTGCCCGCGCTGCTCGTCGGCGACGAGGAGCACGCGCCGTACAACCGGGTGCTGCTGGCCGAGGTGCTCGCCGGCCGGTACGCCCCGGAGGTGATCGCGCTCCCGCCGCACGCCGGCCTGCTGCGCACCCGGGTCACCGGCATCGACCGGGCCGCCCGGACCGTCGACTGCGCCGACGGCACGTCGATCGCATACGACACGCTGGTCCTGGCCACCGGCTCCAACCCGGTGCTGCCCCCGCTGCGCGGCCTGTTCACCCCTGACCACCAGCTCCCCGAGGGCGTCCACGCGTTCCGCACCATGGACGACTGCCTGGGCCTGGCCAAGGCGGTGCGGCCCGGGGTGCGGGCGGTCGTCATCGGCGGCGGGCTGCTCGGCGTCTCCGCGGCCCGTGCGCTCGCCGTGCGCGGCGCCCAGGTGGTGCTCGCCCAGCAGGCCGAGCGGCTCATGGAGCGCCAGCTCGACCCGGACGCCTCCCGGCTGGTGCTGCGGCACCTCACCGACCTGGGCGTCGAGGTGCACACCGAGTGCCGGGTCCGGGACGTGCGCTGCGTCGCCGGAGCGGTCCGCTCGGTCGAGATGGCCGACGGCTACGCCCTCGACGCCGACCTCGTGGTCCTCGCCTGCGGGGTGCGGCCCCGCACGGGTCTCGCCGAGCAGGCCGGTCTCGCGGTGCACAGGGGCGTCCTCGTGGACGACGAGCTGCGCACCTCCGACCCGCACATCCACGCCATCGGCGACTGCGCCCAGCACGACGGCACGGTCTACGGCCTGGCCGCCCCGGCCCTGGAACAGGCCGACGCGCTCGCCGAGCTGCTGGCAGGTGACGCCCGTGCCCGCTACACCGGCACCCGCTCCCTGACCCGGCTGACCCTCACCGGTCCCGACTCCCCCTTCGACCTCGCCGCGTTCGGCGAGACCGAACCCCGCCCCGGCGACGACGTCGTGCGGATCGCCGACGCCACCCGGGGCACCTACCGCAAGGTCGTCGTCCGCGACGACCGCCTGGTCGGCGGGGTCCTCGTCGGCGAACTCGGCACCGTCGGCGCGCTCGCCCGCGCCTGGGAGGGAGCAGAGCCGCTCCCCGACGGCGGCCCCCTGCTCCACCTGCTCACCAACGATGGAGGCTCCTGAATGACCGCCACCCTGGGGGCCACCCCCACGATCGTGCTCGTCGGCCACGGCATGGTCGGCCAGCGCTTCCTCGAAGCGCTCGCCGAGCGCGGCCTGACCGCCACGCACCGCGTGGTCGTGCTGTGCGAGGAGCCGCGTCCTGCGTACGACCGCGTGCAGCTCACCTCGTACTTCTCGGGGAAGACCCCCGAGGACCTCTCCATGACCGACATGGAGTTCATCAAGGACCACGGCATCGAGCTGCACCTCGGCGACCCGGCGGAGGCGATCGACCGCGAGGCGCGGAAGGTGACCGCCCGCTCGGGTCTGGTCGTGGACTACGACGTCCTGGTCCTGGCCACCGGCTCCTACCCGTTCGTACCGCCGGTGCCGAACAAGGACGCCACCGGCTGTTTCGTGTACCGGACCATCGAGGACCTGCTGGCGATCGAGGAGTACGCGAAGACGAAGGCGACCACCGGTGCCGTCGTCGGCGGCGGTCTGCTCGGCCTGGAGGCCGCCGGCGCGCTCAAGGGCCTCGGACTGAACGCGCACATCGTGGAGTTCGCGCCGCGCCTGATGCCGGTGCAGGTGGACGAGGGCGGTGGCGCGGCCCTGCTGCGGACCATCGAGGAGATGGGCCTTACCGTCCACACCGGTGTGGGCACCCAGGAGATCGTGACCGACGCCGACGGTGCCGTGACCGGCATGAAGCTGTCCGACGGCTCCGAACTCGCCACCGACCTGGTGGTGTTCAGCGCCGGTGTCCGCCCCCGCGACCAGCTGGCCCGCGCCTCGGGCCTCACGGTCGGCGAGCGCGGCGGCATCGCGGTGGACGAGCAGTGCCGGACCGTCTCCGACCCGCACGTCTTCGCGATCGGCGAGTGCGCGCTGGCCGCCGACGGCCGGGTGTACGGCCTGGTGGCGCCGGGCTACGAGCAGGCCGAGACGGCCGCCGCGACGATCGCCGAGGACGAGGCGTCCTTCACCGGCGCCGACCTGTCCACCAAGCTGAAGCTGCTCGGCGTGGACGTCGCCTCCTTCGGCGACGCGCACGGCACCACCGAGAACTGCCTGGACGTCGTCTACTCCGACTCGCGTGCGGGCCTGTACAAGAAGCTGGTCATCGGCGCGGACGGCACGCTGCTCGGCGGCATCCTGGTCGGTGACGCCGAGGCGTACGGCACCCTGCGCGCCCTCACCGGCTCGGTGCCGCCCATCTCCCCCGAGTCGCTCGTCCTGCCCGCCGGAGCGGGCTCGGGGGCCCAGCTCGGCCCGTCCGCGCTGCCGGACGACGCGATCATCTGCTCCTGCCACAACGTCAGCAAGGGCACGATCCGCGGCGCGGTCACCGACCACCGGTGCACCACGGTGCCCGAGGTGAAGAAGTGCACCAAGGCCGGTACCGGCTGCGGCAGTTGTGTGAAGGTGCTGGGCCAGCTGGTCACCGCGGAGCTGGAGGCGTCCGGCGTCGAGGTCGACAAGGGCCTGTGCGGCTGCTTCGCGCAGACCCGCGAGGAGCTGTACGAGATCGTCCTCGCGCTGCGCATCACGTCGTACCAGGAGCTGCTGGACCGCTACGGCCGCGAGGGCGCCCGGGGTGGTGACGGCTGCGAGGTGTGCAAGCCGGCGGTCGGCTCGATCATCGCCTCGCTGGCCCCCACCATCGGCGCGAGCGGCTATGTCCTGGACGGCGAGCAGGCCGCGCTCCAGGACACCAACGACCACTTCCTCGCCAACCTGCAGAAGAACGGCTCGTACTCGGTCGTGCCGCGCATCCCCGGCGGTGAGATCGCCCCGGAGAAGCTGATCGTCATCGGTGAGATCGCCCGGGACTTCGGCCTCTACACGAAGATCACCGGTGGGCAGCGGATCGACATGTTCGGCGCCCGGGTGGAGCAGCTGCCGCTGATCTGGGCGCGGCTGGTGGACGCCGGCTTCGAGTCGGGGCACGCGTACGGCAAGGCGCTGCGCACGGTGAAGTCCTGCGTGGGATCCACCTGGTGCCGGTACGGCGTGCAGGACTCCGTCAAGATGGCGATCGACCTGGAGCTGCGCTACCGGGGCCTGCGCTCCCCGCACAAGCTGAAGTCGGCGGTCTCCGGCTGCCAGCGCGAGTGCGCCGAGGCCCAGTCGAAGGACTTCGGGGTGATCGCCACCGCGAACGGCTGGAACCTGTACGTCGGCGGCAACGGCGGCGCCACCCCGCGCCACGCCGACCTGCTGGCCCAGGACCTGTCCGACGCCGAACTGGTCCGGCTGATCGACCGGTTCCTGATGTTCTACATCCGCACCGCCGACCGTCTGGAGCGCACCAGCACCTGGCTGGAGCGCATCCCGGGTGGCCTGGAGCACGTACGGGACGTGGTGGTGCACGACTCGCTCGGCATCTGCGACGAGCTGGAGAAGCTCATGCGGGCGCACGTCGCGAACTACCGCGACGAGTGGGCGGAGACCGTGAACGACCCCGAGAAGCTGGCCCGGTTCGTGTCCTTCGTGAACGCCCCGGACACCCCGGACCCGGTCGTCTCCTTCGTCCCCGAGCGCGACCAGATCAAGCCCGACCTGCCGCTGCTGAACATCGGCCTGCGGCCCGCCGACGACATCCTGGAAGGAAGCGCCCAGCGATGACCCTCGCCGTTGAGACGACCGCCCTGAAGGTCCAGCTCCAGCTGGCGGACACCTGGTTCACGGTCTGCGACCTGAGCATGCTGGTGCCGGGCCGCGGGGTGGCCGCCCTGCTGCCGGACGGCCGCCAGGTCGCGGTCTTCCGGGACCGCACGGACCGGCTGTACGCCATCGACAACCGTGACCCCTTCACCGGTGCGGCCGTCCTCTCCCGCGGTCTGACCGGCACCCACGAGGGCCGCCCGTTCGTCGCCTCCCCGCTGCTGAAGCAGCGCTTCGACCTGGCCAGCGGGCAGTGCCTGGACGACGAGGAGGTACGGGTGACGGCCTACGAAGTCCGCGCGGCCTGACCGTACTTGACCGACCGTTCCAGAAAACCTAGGCTGCCCGTGTGGCCAGGACCAAGGAATTCGACCCGGACGCCGCGCTGCAGTCAGCCCTGGAGCTGTTCTGGCAGCGCGGCTACGAGGCGACGTCGATGGCCGACCTGGTGGCGCACCTGGGCATCGGAAAGGCGAGCCTGTACGCCACCTTCGGCAGCAAGCACGAGCTGTACCTGAGGGCGCTGGACCGGTACGGACAGGCGCAGAACCCGCGGCTGACGCGGGAGCTGTCCGGGCCCGGCCCGGTGCTGCCGGCCGTGCGAGCGCTGGTCCGGCGGTTCGCCGCCGAGGCCGGTGCCGAGGCCACCCGGGAACAGGGCTGCCTGGTCACCAACACGGCGGTCGAGCTCGCCCCGCACGACCGGGACGCGGCCCGCCGGGTGGAGCACAGCTGGGACACCATCGAGACCCTGCTGCACTCCGCCCTGGTCCGCGCCCAGGCGCAGGGCGAGCTGGCCGGCGACCGCGATCCGCTGACCCTCGCGCGCATGCTGCTGGTCCTGCTCCAGGGCCTGCGGGTGGTCGGCAAGGCGTCGGCGGACCCGGCCCGGGTCCGGGACGCCGCGGAGCAGGCCCTGGCGCTGCTGGACTGACGGACGCGCCCCGCGAAAGGGGCGCGTTTTTGTCGGCCCTCAAACTGAACCGATCGGTCAAGAAAAAAGGGGACTTTCACCATGACGCACCGCTTCTCGGGCCGGACCGCTCTCGTCACCGGCGCCGGCTCCGGCATCGGCCGGGGGGTGGCGCTCGCCCTCGCCCGCGAAGGCGCGCACGTGGTCGTCGCCGGCCGCCGCCGCGAGCCGCTCGAGGAGACCGTGGCCCTCGTCGAGGACCAGGGCGGCAAGGCCCTCGCCGTCACCGCCGACGTCTCCCGCGCCGACGACCTGCGCGCCCTGGTGGCCGCCGCCGTGGACCGGTTCGGCTCCCTGGACGTGGCCGTGAACAACGCCGGGGTACTGGAGGGCCGGGGGCGGGCCGTGGGCGAGCTGGCCGAGAAGGACTGGCGCCGGATGCTCGACATCAACGTCACCGGCGTCTTCCTCGCCCTCCAGGCCGAGATCGCGCAGATGCGCACCCAGCCGGGCGGCGGCGCGATCGTCAACATCGCCTCCCGGATCGGCGTGCACAGCCGGCTGCCCGGCACCGCCGGCTACGCCGTCAGCAAGGCGGCCGTCTCCGTCCTCACCCGTGCCGCCGCCCTGGACCACATCGCCGACGGGGTGCGCATCAACGCGGTCAGCCCCGGCCCCACCGCCACCGACATGTCCTTCAAGCGCGGGGAGACCGAGGCCGACCGGGCCGCGCGCATGCGCACCGAGGTACCGCTCGGCCGGGTCTCCACGGTCGAGGAGGTGGCCGCCGCGGTGCTGTACCTGGCCTCGGACGACGCGGCCTCGGTGGTCGGCACCGACCTGGTGGTCGACGGCGGCTCCACGGCCTGACCCGGCCCCCGACGGATCAGTCGATCCCGGACCGCTCCACCCCCGCCACGACGAACAGCTCGTGCAGCCGTACGACCTGGGCGGTGGTGTACGAGGACAGGGCCCACCTGCACCGTCCAGGCGCTCTGGTCCCGCCCGATCACCAGCGGCCACAGGAAGGAGTTCCACGCGCCGAGGAAAAAGTATCCCCAGCCGCCACTGCCCGGAGGCGTGCGCCCCCTTGACGTCAGCTCGGCTTTCCCATGCCTGCAATGACTTCGGGCCATTTGCGCAGCTCGCTGAGCACGTTCATGAGCCCGAGCACCGCCTCGTCCGCCTGCTGTCGGCTCAGGGCATACTCCATACCGGCCGAGTCCGCCCTCTTCTGCAGCTCGCCCAAAACCTCACCGACCTCCGTCGCCCCGTCCACCATCGCGTTGATCTGGGTCGCCAGCTCGCGCACCAGGCGCTCGACCGCTTGGGTATCCGTCTCTTCCGGGGCCTGCGCAGCGGTCGCGGTGGCTTCATCGGCCGTGCCCGTACCTGAACCGGCAAAGGTGTCGAGCGTCAGTCCCTTCCCGTCGAGGTCCTGGACGATGGCTTGGACACGTTCGAGGCCCCGTCGGGTGTAGGGGCGGGCGCCGGTCTCCTTGGGGAACGTTCGGTTGAACCAGGCACGGCTGGCGGTCCCGTCCAGTACTTCGCCCGTGAGCGAGACCTTCCTGGGAGTCCGCCCCTCGTCCATGGCCAGGGCCAGCTCTCGCAGCAAGGGAATCGCCGCGGTCGGATTGTTCCGCAGGGCGTTGAGGTTGTTCTTCACGGTGCGTCGGACCCGCTCGGCCTCTATGCCGTCCTCGTCCACAGTCTTCTGGCCCTGGAGCGAACCGCGGTCGGCATCGATGATGCCGTAGGCCGCAAGCCAGTGTGCGGCCCGAAACATGATGAGCTCCTCAAAGGCCAAGGGGTCCTTGTCCGCATCAGCGAGCAGCTCCGCCAAAGGGCGCTCCGAGGGCGAGAACCCGGTCTTCGCCTGGCTGAGATGGAAGACTTCGGCGATCCGCGGATTCCACGGCTCGGGGTAGCTTTCGGAGGTCAGCGCAGACCACGCGCGCGCCCGCCGGTTCGCCTCGCGAGAGGAGAGCTGAGAAGGCGGGCCCTCGCTCAGGGCCTTGCGAATGATCTCCCGCTTGCGCTGGTCGACGGGGAAGAACTCCCTCAGCAGGCGCATCGACCGTAGGTCCCGCAGGGCCGAGACAGAAGCGTTGTCCGGCACCCCCGGCAGTTCCGTCACCGGCGCCGCCCCGGACAGCACATCCGCCGTGGTCTCGTCCAGCACGCCCTGGGCCACATAGGCACCCAGCACGCTACGACCCAGCGCCCGGCCCTGGTCGTTGGGCGTGAATTCGAGAGGCGGATGGACGTGGTCACGGCGGTTGCTCACCTGGACGATCCGGAACAAACGCATCGGCGTGGGACTGCCCACGACCAGATGTGCCTCCACTTCAGCGATCAGGCGAGCACGATACGCCCGTGCGTTCGGATCGGGATTCTCCTGTACGACCGCGTACTCGGCGTTGAGCAGTTCTGCGAGGGTCTTGAGCCAGTAGTTGGGATTGACGGCTACGCCTTCGCCCTCGACACCCAGCTTCTTGAAAGGAACGCCAGTGAGCACCTCGGCGGAGCTGATGTCGAAGATCTCCTGCCGCCGTCGCGTACGGTTGTTGCCGCGCACGGCCATCCAGCCCCAGTAGGCGGAAGGACGCAGGGGTTTGCCGTTGGGGCCTTCTTCGATCTCCTCGTCGAGCCGGAAGTGGTGCGCCACCAGCATGCAGGGTTCGTGCTGTCCGTTCAGGACCAGGTCTTCGCCCAGGTTGTACGTGCGGTGACCATCGCGATTGTCGAGTTCTGCCGCCGCCTGTTCAACGTTGCTCAGCAGTCTGCTCAGGGTATCGACACGGCTTTCCAGCGCCGCAAAGACTTTCTCCTTGCCGTCTTCCGTGGCCCGTGTCCATGGCAGAATCCGGGCCAGGGAGCGCCGTCCGCCCGCGGCAGGGTCAGCCGCCGAGCGCCACGCCGAGCTGATCCTCTCGTTGTGCTCCCAGACGATGCCTCCTACGCCGTTCATGCGCACGTCGAGGATCACCATCTCGCCGGCCTCCGTGGGCACCGTGCGTAGCCGGTTGGCCTTGAGGCGACGCCGACCGTCGGAATCGGCATCCGTCAGCGCGTCCTTGGGACGGACGATGAAGGGGGCGATGTTCTCCAGCGCGTCCCGTGGCACGTTCACCCCGGGCGCGGATAGGACAGCGTCGATCCACTTCTCTTGCCAGTCCTGCGGTGCGGGGGCGTGAAATGGGTTTACCAGAGCGGGGTCGGGCATGGCGGATGACCTCTCGAATGACGGGTTGCTTCAGGACGTCCTGGGCCTTGTCGGATGATCTCCGTCAAGGCCAGATGCCTGGAAGGAATGAGGAGATACCCGTCCGGATCCACTGAGCGATGCGGTCGTAGCGTTGGCCTCGCTCCAGCTCGTCCACGCGTTTTTCGAGTGTGCTCAGCCGCTTCGCACAGTCACGCGCGTCCTCTTCAGACGGCGAGCTGTTCTCCACGTTCGGCAAGAAGGCCATGACGGATCCCTGGGGTCACGCGGCGCGATGGCGCCACCGCTCAGTCCACCGCCGCCCGGCGGGCGGCGGAGTGGAGGTAGCAGGTGCCCCGCGTGGGGATCGTTGCTGTCACAGCGACCGTGATCCGCCCGGACGGCGGCAGCCGGCGCCATGACCGCCTTCCGGCCGACTCTCCCGTCGTTCCAGTGCTCGTGGCGTCCACTGAAGGCCTGCGGCACATGCGGAATCGGGCCCTCCGGAGAAGTCCGGTACGACCGACGGGAGTTCTGGCCAGCATGGGCGAGCTCCGTGATCCATCTTGGCCGTGCCGCACCGGCTTCATCAGGCATTGATCGGAACAGCTCGGGAGACGCCAGACTCATGGTCGCGTCGCCGCTATTAGCGTCAATTTCGCTCCGATTTACTTCGCAAACGACGTAGCAGTCAGCCCGGTTCCGCTTGTCTTGGCGCATGAAGGAGCGACGCCCCCGCATCGGGGTGTCGCCCCTCCTCTTTCGTGCGCCGGAGCCGCCGCCGATCGGTGTGGGTCGAGGACCAACGGCGGCTCCGGGGTCTTGTCAGCCTCAACCGGCGGCCGGAACGAGGTCTTCCGGATCGTCCAGCCACACGCGCTGTCCGTCACCATCGACGGTCAGCCCGAATCGGTCCCGGGACGGTCGGCCTCGGTCCTCCCACCACCGGTAGGCCGCCTCGATCTCGTCCCACAGGCGACGCGGCCCGTACTGCTCGACCTCGAACACCTCTCGACCGGGCACGTACTCCACGGTCGCCCAGGACCTCCGGTCGTCGGCGAGAAGCCAGTACGTGGCTTCGCCCGAGCCGTCGTTCGCATGGCACAGCACCGGATAGGCGTCACGAAGCCGAGCACCGATCGCGAACTCGGCTTCAGCCTCCGCGTCGATGTCCCGAGGGTCGATACGGGTTGTCGATTTCTCTCCGGTCTCCTCGTGGTACACGTCCGCGATGGTCGCGGTACGTCCACGCTGACCGCGTGCCCGCATGAACGCCGGATAGCCGGAGAACCGACCCGACGCGCTCCCATCCCTGCCCACATCCAGGGTGAGGAACGAATAGGAGTGGAAGGAACCGCCCCAGGGGGTGACGATCCGCCCTCCCGGCGCCTGTTCGAGCCACGCGTACGGGACCGTCCGCACGGTGCATGTGCAGATGATCCGGTCCACCGTTCGGTGATCGGGCAGCCCGTTCATGCCGTCGCCGGTCACCACGGTGACCGGCAGGCCGGCCGCCTTCAAGTTGGCCCGAGCCTGCTCCGCGATCGCGGGGTCGTACTCGATGGTCACCACATTCTCGGCGCCGAGCCGGTGAGCGAGCCACGCGGCGTTCAGGCCTGTGCCGGCCCCGATCTCCAGTACTTGATGACCGTCATGGACGTCGAGGAGCGCCAGCATCTCCAGCATGATCGACGGCATGGAGCTGGACGACGTGGGCGTACCCGGTCCGTCTTTCTCACCGTCGTCGGTCTGCGTGACGACCGGTACGTCTCCGTACGCTCTCAGGGCCCATCGATCGGGGTCGGCGGCCCTTGAGATCCCTTCGAATTCCTCGGGCAGAAAGAGACCACGGTCGACCGCGAACACCGTCTCGCGCCAGTCATCCGGTAGCACGCCCTTGTTGGTCAGGATCTCTACGAGGCGCTGCTGTGAGGTCATGGTGTCCTCACTTCTTCGGAGGCGTGATCGGCTTGTTCCACTGGCCGTCGGACTCCCTCGGCGACTGCTTCCTGTCGCCGTCCTCTCCGCCCTTGCCGTCTCCGTGCTTGCCCATCGCTGAGTCCTCCTTCGCATCGTGCCGCTTTCTTGTGTAGTGGTCCGGAGACCGTGCCTTCAGCCGGTTACGGGAATCGGCTCCGGGTCCGGCCCCGGCCGCGGCCCTGACGGTTTGGGCGCAGGAGGCGGCGGGGGCTGCGGCTGTTTACCCATGAGGTGGGGTCCCTTCCTTCGGGTGGGGCCCGGCCGGGCCGCGATGTTGTGAACGAGCAGCGCGCCCCGGTCGGGAGTTGAATGGGGTCCTATGGCTGGCTCAGCGGGGCATTTCCGAGAAGGCCCGCCCCTGTCACCGGCCGGCCAGGTTCTCGTACTGGTCGCACAAGAGGCTCAGGACGCGTGCCAGACGCCGGGCATGACCGACCGCTCCGCCGTACCTACGACTGGGCCGGGACTCAAGCCTGCTGCGCGCCTCCCATACGCAGGACAGCGCGCCGTAGCCGGCAACGCTCTCCGCGCCGATCCGCTCAGCCACCTGCTCGACCTCGGGGATCAACAGCTCCAAGTGACCGCACAGCGTCCGCGTGAGGGAGTCCACCTCGGCATCCGAGGGAGGCAGCACGCCCGGGGCGGCGTCCGGCTCCAACAGAATCCTGACGGTTTCCCGCATCGTTGGAATGTCCACCGCATCGGCAATCGATCCAGCTCCCCGAGGTGTGAACCCGCCCTGGGGGTTGGTCAGCGTCGTGGGCACCTGCTCCATGCCGTCCATGACGCTTACGGTGCCGCGGTCCTCAGTGACGAGACCGTGGCGGTTCACCCGATACACCCTGATGG
The DNA here is from genome assembly GCF_055564915.1 of Streptomyces sp. NPDC028928. Lineage (NCBI taxonomy): Bacteria > Bacillati > Actinomycetota > Actinomycetes > Kitasatosporales > Streptomycetaceae > Streptomyces > Streptomyces sp. NPDC028928. Next base: position 616,026 of record NZ_JBVHVI010000002.1, on the reverse strand, counting down.
TCATCTTGACCCTGGGGCCTTCGGGAGCTGTAGCTTGCACCGTGTCGACGCTCCAGTCAGCATTGGCCATACCCCGCGACCGTTAGGACGGTCGTCGGGACCGAACGGGCAGAACTCTCCAGCGCCACGGGCCTCTCGGGCTCCCCCTCAGGGGTATCCCCACGGTGGGTAGGCTGAGCCCCACAGCAGTCCGGCAGGCTGTCATCCGCTAGCGGGGTGTCTCATGACCGGCTATGAACCGTCCACCGCCCTTCCTCGTACGCTTCTTGAGCGTGCGGACATGCAGGCGGCACTCGCCGCTCACGACTTCGGCACGGTCTTTTCGCTTGCACGCAGCGAGGCCCGCATCAGCTATTCGAAGATCGCAGCCGAGTGCGATATCAAGCCGGAACGCGTGGGCTCACTGGCACGGGGCCAGGGAAGCGTCACGATATTCGAGAAGATCACCCGAATCGCTGACGCGTTACGCATCCCCGGGCACATGCTGGGTCTGGCACCCCGCCTATGGGAGACGGCCGAGGATGCCAGACACGGAGATGGGGACGAGTTGCGGCGAAGGGACCTTCTCAGGGCGTCAGCAGGTGCGGGGCTGGCCGCGTCCCTGCCCGGCCTCGGCAGCCCACCGGTGGGTCGCCGGATCGGAAGCGGTTACCCCCAGCGGCTCCGCGAGCGCGCCGCCCGCCTGCGCCGTCTGGACGACATCCTTGGCGGCGGGGACACCTACAGGGTGTACACCGCCGAATTTCAGGCCACTAAGGCGTTGATCCGCGATTGCACCTACTCGGAGGAAACGGGACGCGGTCTGCTGTCCGTTCTTGCGGAGCAAGCCCAGCAAGCCGGATGGGCAGCCTTCGACGCGGGCAGACACAAGGACGCAGAAAATCTGTACACGGCAAGCCATCTCGCTGCGGTCGAGGCTGGTGACACAGCACTGGCCGGTAATGCCCTCGCGTTCCTCGCCTATCAAAAGCTCAAGGGGGATCAGAATGCGGGAGTCGAGTTCGCTGCGCGTGCCGTGGCGGAGGCCGGCCCGGACGCGCCGCCAAGTGTCCGTGCGCTGCTGAACGAACGGCTCGCGTGGGCGTATGCCGTCGCCGGGATGTCCACAGAAACCGCACAGGCGCTGGAAGTCGCGGAGGCCGCGCTCAACGAGACGGCTGACGCACCCCCGCCGGACTGGGCTGCGTGGGTCGACGAGAACGAGTTGCAGATCATGGCGGGACGGTGCTGGACCGAACTACGTCGACCGCTACGCGCGGTACCTGCGCTGGAGCACGCCCTCGGTCAGTACGACGACGCACATGCCCGCGACAAGAGCCTGTACCTGTCCTGGCTCGCTGTGTCGTATCTGCACGCCGACGAAGTCGAACAAGCAGCTCACGTCACGGGACGTGCGCTCGATCTGTCGGCCGACGTTGCATCGGTGCGACCGCGAGAGCGGTTGACGCCCGTCCTGCGCTTGCTCGATGAGCACCGTTCGTTGACGGATGTCGCGGCCGTCCTGGACAAGGCTCGGACAGCCTGAGCCCTACGGCTGAGCGTTGGTTGCGATCCAGTCGAGGCATGCCCTGGAACCAGCCACGATGGGTACGACGGCGATCTCCGGGTGCTGCCAGGGGTGGTTTTTCAGCAGGTGTGCCTCCAGCTCCGGATACCTGGCACTCGTCGTGTTCAGCAACAGCTTCCACTCCTCCCCCGTGCCGAACTCTCCGTCGTGCCAGAAGGCAGAAATCACCGGGCCGATAATCTGGGCCCCGGCTGCCAACCGCTCGCTCACCACCGACCGAGCCAGTTCAACTGCCTGTTCGCGAGTTTCGGTTGCCGTGGAAACCTGCACGAAGTCAGCCATGCTTGCGAGCCTATCCGCCGTCGTGGCGAGCAGCACAGAGGGGCGACACCCCCCGCACTGGGATGTCGCCCCTCCTCTTTCGTGCGCCGGGGCCGCCGCCGATCGGTGAGGGTCGGGGACCAACGGCGGCTCCGGGGTCGGGTGAGGTCAGCGGTGGTCGCTGCCCTCCGACTGGGTGGCCGCGCGGCCGGCCTCGAGGCGGGCGACCGGGATGCGGAACGGGGAGCAGGAGACGTAGTCCAGACCCACCTCGTGGAAGAAGTGGACCGACTCCGGGTCGCCGCCGTGCTCGCCGCAGACGCCGAGCTTCAGGTCGGGGCGGGTGCGGCGGCCGGCCTCCGCGGCCGCCTTGACCAGGGAGCCGACGCCGTCCTTGTCGATCGTCTCGAAGGGGGAGACGCCGAAGATGCCCTTCTCCAGGTACGCGGTGAAGAACGAGGCCTCGACGTCGTCGCGGCTGAAGCCCCACACCGTCTGGGTCAGGTCGTTCGTGCCGAAGGAGAAGAACTCCGCCGCCTCCGCGATCTGGCCCGCCGTCAGCGCCGCGCGCGGAAGCTCGATCATCGTGCCGATCGCCAGCTTCAGCTTCGTACCCGTCGCCGCCTCGACCTCCGCGATGACCTGGTCGGCCTCCTCGCGGACGATCTCCAGCTCCTGGACCGTGCCGACGAGCGGGATCATGATCTCGGCGCGCGGGTCACCCTTGGCCGACTTGCGCTCGGCCGCGGCCTCCGCGATGGCGCGGACCTGCATCGTGAACAGGCCGGGGATGACCAGGCCGAGGCGGACACCGCGCAGGCCCAGCATCGGGTTCTGCTCGTGCAGGCGGTGGACCGCCTGGAGCAGGCGCAGGTCGTTCTCGTGCGGCTCCTGGCGGGACTCGGCCAGGGCCACGCGGACCGAGAGTTCCGTGATGTCGGGGAGGAACTCGTGCAGCGGCGGGTCCAGGAGACGGATCGTCACCGGAAGGCCGTCCATCGCCTCGAAGAGCTCCACGAAGTCCTTCTTCTGCAGGGGCAGCAGCTCCCGCAGCGCGGCCTCGCGCTCCTCCTCCGTGTCGGCGAGGATCAGCTTCTCGACCATCTCCCGGCGCTCGCCGAGGAACATGTGCTCCGTGCGGCACAGGCCGATGCCCTGGGCGCCGAAGCGGCGGGCGCGCAGCGCGTCCTCGGCGTTGTCCGCGTTGGCACGCACGCGCAGGCGGCGCTTGCGGTCGGCGAAGGCCATCATGCGGTGGACCGCCTCGACCAGCTCGTCCGCGTCGTCCGCGCCCGGGTGCATCCGGCCTTCGAAGTACTCCACCACCGGGGAGGGGACCACCGGGACCTCGCCCAGGTAGACCTTGCCCGAAGAGCCGTCGATGGAGATCAGGTCGCCCTCCTCCACCACGTGTCCGCCGGGGACCGTCATACGGCGGCGCTTGGTGTCGACCTCCAGCTCCTCCGCACCGCAGACACAGGTCTTGCCCATGCCCCGGGCGACCACGGCGGCGTGGGAGGTCTTGCCGCCGCGGGAGGTGAGGATGCCCTCGGCCGCGATCATGCCGTCCAGGTCGTCCGGGTTCGTCTCCCGGCGGACCAGGATGACCTTCTCGCCCGAGCGGGACCACTTGACCGCGGTGTACGAGTCGAAGACCGCCTTGCCGACCGCCGCGCCCGGCGAGGCCGCGATGCCCCGGGCGACCTGCTCGACCTTCGCGTGCTCGTCGAAGCGGGGGAACATCAGCTGGGCGAGCTGGGCGCCGGTGACGCGCTGCAGCGCCTCCGTCTCGTCGATCAGGCCCTGGTCGACCAGCTGGGTGGCGATGCGGAAGGCCGCGCCGGCGGTGCGCTTGCCGACCCGGGTCTGGAGCATCCACAGCTGACCGCGCTCGATCGTGAACTCGATGTCGCAGAGGTCTTTGTAGTGGTTCTCCAGCGTCTCCATGATCTGCATGAGCTGGTCGTACGACTTCTTGTCGATCTGCTCCAGCTCCGCCAGCGGGACGGTGTTGCGGATGCCCGCGACGACGTCCTCGCCCTGCGCGTTCTGCAGGTAGTCGCCGTAGACGCCCTGGTGGCCCGAGGCGGGGTCGCGGGTGAACGCGACGCCGGTGCCGGAGTCCGGGCCCAGGTTGCCGAAGACCATCGAGCAGACGTTGACGGCCGTGCCCAGGTCGTGCGGGATGCGCTCCTGGCGGCGGTACAGCTTGGCGCGGTCGCCGTTCCAGGAGTCGAAGACCGCCTTGATGGCGAGGTCCATCTGCTCGCGCGGGTCCTGCGGGAAGTCCCGGCCGGCCTCCTTCTTGACGATCTTCTTGAAGGTGGTGACCAGTTTCTTCAGGTCGGCGGCCTCCAGGTCGGTGTCGACCGTGACCTTCTTGGCGGCCTTGGCCTTGTCGAGGGCCTCCTCGAAGAGGTCGCCGTCGACGCCGAGGACGGTCTTGCCGAACATCTGGATGAGGCGGCGGTAGGAGTCCCAGGCGAACCGCTCGTCACCGGCCTGCGCGGCCAGGCCCTGCACGGACTTGTCCGAGAGGCCGATGTTCAGGACGGTGTCCATCATGCCGGGCATGGAGAACTTGGCGCCGGAGCGGACGGAGACCAGAAGCGGGTTGTCGGCCTGGCCGAGCTTCTTGCCCATCTTCGCTTCGAGGGCGTCGAGGTGCGCACTCACCTCGTCACGCAGTGCCGCGGGCTCCTCACCGCTCTCCAGGTAGACCTTGCAGGCCTCCGTGGTGATCGTGAAGCCGGGAGGGACCGGCAGACCCAGGTTGGTCATCTCGGCGAGATTGGCACCCTTGCCGCCGAGCAGGTCCTTGAGGTCCTTGTTGCCCTCGGTGAAGTCGTAAACGAACTTCGCTACGTGGGGTTCTTTGTTTTCCGACACGGGTCTCGACTCCTTGAGGCCACGGTGGCTGCCCTGACGGCCAGGAACATACCCAGATCGAAGGTTCCTGGGTACGTCCACTTGCCCGTCATGCGCCTGTAACCACCCGTCCGCCAGCGGATCGAAAGTCAAGGCTTGGCAAGCGAAGCCAGCCGTATGTTTTCACTTCTTGAAGGCAACCGCGCCCACAGGTGCGGTTTTCCGCTCAGATGAGCGGCTCCCGGCACGCCTGATTTCGGTCGATGAACGATCAAGGGGTGGCACCGAGTGCCACCCCTTGAGGAAGTGCAGCCGCGCTTGATCCGCTCATCTGAGCGCAACCCTTATCAAGGGTGGCGAGAATCACGCTGCCACAGACCGCCCTGTTTCACCATGCGGACCGGCCTCCAGACCCGGCCCGGCAACCAGAGCGTTTGCCCGTCAAGCGGCGGGCCGGGATGCCAGGCACTGGTACTGCTCGTTCGTCGTGTCTGCCGAGGTTCAGCCGCTGCCGGAGACCGGCCGCGTGCTCGGTGTCGACTGGGGTGTCAAGGAGACCGCGACCACCACCTCCGACAAGGCCGCTCTGATCGAGATGGGCCGCGAACACGGGCGGGACATCCGCCTGGTACACCCCGCGCACACCACCGATGGACTGCGCGCACTGCGATGCGAGAGCCAAGCATCGCCTGCCGCTGGGTGAGCGCACCTACACCTGCACCGCGTGCGGAACCGAGTCCCCACGGGACAAGAACTCCGCACACGTGATGCTCGCCCGGGCTGGTCTCGACCCGGCTGGTGCCGAGGGCGTAAGACCTCCTGGAGCGCTGCTCCAGGAGGCGGCCTGAGCCAGGAATCCCCTCCGTTCAGGGAGGGGAGGATTCAAACGCCCATCTCCGACAGCCGCTCCTCCACCCGCTCCGGCGCGTACAGGTGCTCCACCACCTGCGCCCCGGCGCCGACCAGCCCGGCCCGGTCGCCGAGCCGGGAGGTGACGACGTCCAGGTGGGCCGTGGAGCGGGGCAGCGCCCGCTGGTAGAGCAGCTCGCGCACCCCGGTCAGGAAGGGCGTTCCGGCCAGGTCGCCCGCGATCATCAGCACGCCCGGGTTGAGCAGGGTCACCACCGTCGCCAGCACGTCCCCGACCCGGCGCCCGGCCTCCCGGGCCAGCGCGGCGGCCTCCGGGTGACCGGCGGCCAGCAGGTCCCGCACGTCCGAGCCGGAGGCGGCCGGCACCCCGGACGCGGCCAGCCGCCGGGCCACGGCACCGCCGCTCGCGACCGCCGCGAGACAGCCGTACGACCCGCACCGGCACAGCGCGTCGGCGCCGACCCGGATGTGCCCGATGTCGCCGGCGCCGCCGTCGACGCCCCGGTAGATCGAGCCGTCCACGACCACCCCGGCGCCGATGCCCGTGGACACCTTCACCAGCACGAAGGCCGTGCAGTCGGGGTGTCCGGTGCGCTGTTCGCCGTAGGCCATGAGGTTGGCGTCGTTGTCGACCAGGACCGGGACCGAGGGGGCGCCGGTGTGCTCGGTGAAGGCGCGGGAGAGCCGGCCCGTTATGTCGTAGCCGTCCCAGCCCGGCATCATCGGCGGCTGGACCACGCGGCCGGTCTCGCTGTCCACCGGGCCCGGCACGGCGAGCCCGATCCCGCAGACCTCCTCGGCCGGGTGCCCGGCCTTGGTGAGCAACTCCGCGAACCAGCGGCCGAGTTCACCGAGTACGGCTTCGGGGCCGTCCTCGACCACCAGCGTGCCCCCGTGTTCGGCGAGGATCTCCCCGGTCAGGGAGAGGACGGCCGCACGGGCGTGCCGGGTGTCCAGGTCGGCGGCGAGGACCACCGCGTGGGAGTCGTCGAACTCCAGGGTGATGGAGGGGCGTCCGCCGAGCGGCGAGTCGACCGGGCCGCCGGCGCCCTCGCGCAGCCAGCCGGCGCGGAACAGCCGGTCCAGGCGCTGGCCGACGGTGGCCCGGGAGAGCCCGGTCGCCTGCTGGAGCGCGCCACGCGTCACGGCCCGTCCACTGCGCACCAGTTCGAGCAGATCGCCGGCGCCGGCCTGGTTCCCGCCCTTGCCGGTCCTTCCCGGACGTCCCGTCATGCGCACCCCCTTGTGTTCCTCAAGCCTGCATTACATAGTGAGTTTTGCGTGTTAAATAGACGTAACCCTACGGTGGCCGCAGCCAAACCCGCTCGGCCGGACGTCTTCGGGGAGCCCCGAGTGGATCGCACTGCCCAGCTCACTGCCCGTCCCGCGAAGCGGGAGATCGCATACGATCCACCGGCAGCCACGACGTCCCTGCACGTCAGAGCGGCCGAGGTGCTGGAGGCCAACTGGACCGGCGGCTCGACCGTGCCGTCCCGGAACCTGTATCCGCACCAGTGGTCCTGGGACTCGGCGTTCATCGCCATCGGGCTGCGGCACATCTCGCCGCTGCGGGCCCAGACGGAGCTGGAGACGCTGCTCGCGGCCCAGTGGGCCGACGGCCGGGTCCCGCACATCGTGTTCAACCCCTCCGTCCCGCTCGACGCGTACTTCCCGAGCCCCGACTTCTGGCGCTCCTCCACCGCCGGGCGCACCGCGGGCGCCCCGCGCACCGTACAGACCTCCGGCATCGTGCAGCCACCGGTGCACGCGCTGGCCGCCTGGCTGGTGCACCGCGCCGACCCGGAACTGTCCCGCGCGCGCGGCTTCCTGGCCCGGCTGTACCCGCGGCTGGCCGCCTGGCACCGGTATCTGCTGCACCGGCGGGACCTCGGCGGCGGCGGACTCGCCTCCGTGGTCCACCCCTGGGAGCAGGGCATGGACAACAGCCCCTGCTGGGACGCCCCGCTGGCCCGGATCACCCCGGCCCCGGCCCGCTCCTTCCGCCGCGCGGACCTCGACCACGGCGCGGCCGAGGACCGGCCGACGGACCTGGACTACGGGCGGTACGTGCGGCTGGCCGCCGACTACCGGGACGGCGGATATGCCGACGGGGGCGGGGAGTTCGCCGTGGAGGATCCGGCGTTCAACGCCCTCCTCATCGCCTCCGAACACGCCCTCGCCCGGATCGCCGGGGAACTGGGCGCGGCCGGCTCCGCCCGGCACGCGCGCGCCGAACGGCTGACGGCGGCGCTGGTGGAGCGGCTGTGGGACGCGGAGGCCGGGATGTTCCTGTGCCGGGACCTGCGGAGCGGCGACGCCCTGGCGGCCGAGCGCGGCGCCCCCGGCCCCGGCCCCGAGGCCAAGCACCGCACCTCCGACCCCGGCCTGGTCCCCGAGCGCAGCGTGTCCGGTCTGGTTCCGCTCCTGCTGCCCGGGCTCCCCCGGGACATCGCCGCCGCGCTCGTCCGTACCGTGAGCGGGCCGCACTTCGCGCTCGGCGACCGTACCCGGCTGGTGCCCAGCTACGACCTCCTCGGCGATGCCTTCGACCCGCACCGCTACTGGCGCGGACCGGCCTGGTTCAACACCAGCTGGCTGCTGGAGCGCGGGCTGCGCACGCACGGCGAGCGGGAGCGGGCCGACGCCCTGCGGGAGGCGGTGCTGGACCTCGCCGACGCCACCGGCTTCGCCGAGTACGTCGACCCGTTCACCGGCGAGGCCTGCGGCACCACCGGCTTCAGCTGGACGGCGGCTCTCGCGCTCGACCTGCACCACCAGCGGTCCGCACCGCCGAAGCGTCAAAAGCTGGACAAGAGCCCACAAAGAGACGTACCCCCCACGGGCAGCGCACCGTTCGACAGGAGTGACAGAGGAGGGGACCGGGGATGACGGACCGGCATCATCTGCTTGTGCACGGCGCCACCTTCGCCGCCGTGGGCGACCGTGGCGACATCAGCGGGGTGCGGGGCGGCGGCTCCCCGGACGGGTTGTTCGTCCGGGACGCCCGGCACCTCAGCCGCTGGCAGCTCACCGTCGACGGCGCGGTGCCCGAGGTGCTCACCCCGGTCACGGACGGGGACGCGGCCCGCTGCGTGCTCGTCCCGCGCGGCGGCCGGCAGGAGCCCCCGGCGCACACCCTCTTCCGGGAACAGGCCGTCGGCGACAGCTCGTTCGTGGAGTCCGTGAAGGTGACCAGCAACCGGCCGGTGCCCACCACCGTCCGGCTCGCGCTGACCGTCGACGCCGACTTCACCGACCAGTTCGAACTCCGCTCCGACCACCGCACCTACACCAAGGCCGGCGCCGTACGCGCCCGTGAAGTCCTCGACGACGGCATCGAGTTCCGCTACCGGCGGGCGGAGTGGCGCTCCTGTACGACGATCACCGCCGACCCGGCCCCCGACGCCGTGGAGGAGACCGGCACCGGCGCCCGCCGCCTGGTGTGGACCCTCGACCTCGACCCGCACGGCACCACCGAGCTGCTGCTGCGGGTGATCGCCCGCCCGCACGGCGAGAAGCGCGCTCTGCGCGTGCCCCGCGACCCCGCCGCCGTACACGAACAACTCCTCGCCGCAGAAGCCGAGTTCATGGAGGGCGTGGCCTTCCCGACCGGCTGGCCGGAGCTGGCGGCGGCCTGCGCGCGGGGTCTCGCCGACCTCGCTGCGCTCCAGGTCCCGGCCACCGGACCGGACGGCGAGGAGCTGCGCGTGCCGGCGGCCGGCGCGCCCTGGTTCCTCACCCTGCTCGGCCGCGACGCGCTCCTCACCTCCCTGTTCACCCTGCCGTACCGCCCCCAGCCGGCCGCCGCCACCCTCCTCGCCCTGGCCGCCACCCAGGCCACCGGCACCGGCGGCTCCCCGGTCGCCCAGCCCGGCAAGATCGTGCACGAGGTACGGCACGGCGAGCTGGCCCACTTCGGGCAGGTGCCGTTCGGCCGCTACTACGGCTCGGTCGACGCCACCCCGCTCTTTTTGATCCTGCTCGGCGCCTACGTCGAGCAGACCGGCGACACCGGACTGGCCCGCCGTCTGGAGCCGCACGCCCGGGCCGCCATCGGCTGGATGCTCGACCACGGCGGCCTGACCTCGCGCGGCTATCTCGTCTACCGCGCCGACGAGGGCGGCCTCGCCAACCAGAACTGGAAGGACTCCCCCGGCGCGATCTGCTGCGCCGACGGCACCCGGCCCACCGGCGCGGTGATGGCGGCGGGCGCCCAGGGCTACGCGTACGACGCGCTGCGCCGCACGGCGGGCGTGGCGCGGACGGTGTGGGCCGACGAGACGTACGCCGCGTTACTGGAACAGGCGGCGGCCGACCTCCGGGACCGTTTCCAGCGGGACTTCTGGATGCGCAAGCAGTCCTTCCCGGCGCTGGCGCTGGACGACCGCGGCCGGCAGATCGACGCGCTGGCCTCCGACGCCGGGCATCTGCTGTGGTCGGGGCTGCTGGACAAGGAGTACGGCGAGGTGGTGGGCCGACGGCTGCTGGAGCCGGACTTCTTCTCCGGGTGGGGCGTACGCACGGTCGCCGCCGGACAGCCGGCCTACCACCCGCTCTCCTACCACCGCGGCTCGGTCTGGCCGCACGACAACGCCCTGATCACGCTGGGGCTCGCACGGTACGGGCTGCACGACGAGGCCCGGACGGTCGCCCACGCGCTGGTCGACGCGGCGACGCGGGGCGGGCACCGGCTGCCGGAGGTGCTGGCGGGGTACGGGCGTGCTCCGCACGAGGGGCCGGTGCCGTACCCGCATGCGTGCGGGCGGGAGGCTCGGTCCGCGGCGGCGCCGCTCGCTCTGCTGACGGCGGTCGGAGGCGCCTGAGGTGTCACGGGGTTGACCAGCTGTTTGCCCACCCGTGGTGAACGGTGCTTCCGCGGGCACCGTACGGGTGGGTATGAGTGCGCTCCAGTCAGCCGAGGAGACTGTCCCCGACGAGGTCACCGCGCCCCCGCCCAGGCAGCCTTGGCGGGAGCGGTACCCCACCGCCGCTCAGGTCCTGTCCGTCACCGTCACCGTCCTCGCCGCCGCCCTCGTCGTCGCCGCGCTGGTGATGCCGAACACGGTGGTCCGGCTGGGGCCCGCGAAGTTCTTCCGCATACCCGCCGAAGCGGTCATCGGGGCCGCCGTGCTGCTCGCGCTGCCGCGCCGGCCCCGGGTGGTGGTGGCGGCGGTGTCCGGGGTGCTGCTCGGGGTCATGACCGTGCTGAACGCGCTGGACATGGGGTTCAACCAGTACCTCGGCCGCAGTTTCAACGTCGTACTGGACTGGAGCCTGTTCGGCGACGCGGAGTCGTACCTGGAGGACTCCCTCGGACGTACGGCGACGATCGCCACGGTGGCCGGGGCAGTCACCCTGATCCTCCTGATCCTGCTGCTCCTGGCCCTGTCCATGGTCCGGCTGAGCAACCTCCTCGCCCGGCACCCCGGGACCGCGACCCGGGGCACGCTGGTCGCCGGGGTGGTCTGGATCACCTGTTCCTCCCTCGGCCTGCAGATAGCCGGCGTGCCGATCGCCTCCGACCGCACCGCGACCGCGCTGAAGATCCAGGCCCGCCGGGTCTCGGACACGCTGAAGGACGAGGCGGAGTTCCGGAAGGTGGCCCGGGTCGACGCGTTCGGGAACACGCCGGGCAGCCAGCTGGTCCCCGATCTGCGCGGCAAGGACGTGATCTTCACCTTCATCGAGAGCTACGGCCGGAGCGCGATCGAGGACCCGGTCATGGCGCCCGGCGTCGACCGGACGCTCGACGTCCGCACCAAGGCCCTGGCCAAGGCCGGCTTCCACGCCAAGAGCGGCTGGCTGACCTCGGCGACCTACGGCGGCAGCAGCTGGCTCGGCCACTCCACCACCATGTCGGGCCTGTGGATCAGCAACCAGCAGCGCTACCGCACCGTCATGGCCAGCGACCACCTCAGCCTGACGGAGGCGTTCGAGAAGACCGGCGCGTTCGACACGGTCGGGGTCATGCCGGGCGTGCAGAAGGGGTGGCCGGAGCAGAAGTGGTACGGCCTGGACAAGGTCTACAACGCCTTCCAGCTCGGCTACCGGGGGCCCAAGTTCAGCTGGTCGACCATGCCCGACCAGTACGCGCTCCAGGAGTACCAGGAACGGGTGCACAGCAAGCCGCCGGCCGCGGGCAGGTCGCGGATGTCGCTGCTCATCCTGACCTCCAGCCACCAGCCCTGGGCACCCATCCCGAAGATGGTCGACTGGGACGAACTGGGCAACGGCTCCGTCTTCAAGGGCATCGAGGCCGCGGGCAACAAGGCGGAGGACGTCATCGCCGACACCACCAAGTCCCGGGAGGAGTACGGCAAGTCGATCCAGTACTCGGTGACCGCGCTGACCGAGTGGCTGGAGCGCTACGGCACCGAGGACACCGTCCTCGTCTTCCTCGGCGACCACCAGCCCATCGCCCGCGTCAGCGGCAACCACGCCAGCCGTGACGTACCGGTGTCGATCGTCGCCAAGGACCCCAGGATGCTCGACAAGATCACCGACTGGAACTGGACGGACGGCCTCCGCCCCGCCCACGACGCACCGGTCTGGAAGATGAGCTCCTTCCGGGACCGCTTCCTGCGGGCGTACGGCTCGACACCGCATCCGAAGACGGGCTGATCAGCCACCCGACGTGTCGAGTTCGGCGTCCTCCGTGACGCCCGCGCAGTCGTACGGGTCCTTCAGCCAGCCGTCCGGCAGCACCACCCGGTTGTTGCCGGACGTACGCCCGCGAGGGCCCTCCGCGCCGGCCGGCCACGGCTGGTCCAGGTCCAGCTCGTCCAGACCGGCCCGCAGCTCCTCCAGGGACGACGTGATCGCGAGCCGCTTGCGCATCTCGGAGCCGACCGCGAAGCCCTTCAGGTACCAGGCGACGTGCTTGCGGAAGTCGACCACGCCCTTGGACTCGTCACCGCTCCACTCACCGAGCAGCGTGGCGTGCCGGACCATGATGCCGGCGACCTCGCGCAGGGTCGGCCGTACGTAGTCCTGGGCGCGCCCCTCGAACCCGGCAACCAGGTCCGCGAACAGCCAGGGCCGGCCCAGGCAGCCACGGCCGACCACGACCCCGTCGCAGCCGGTCTCCCGCACCATCCGCAGCGCGTCCTCGGCCGACCAGATGTCGCCGTTGCCGAGCACGGGGATCTCCGGCACGTGCTCCTTCAGCCGGGCGATGGCGTCCCAGTCGGCGGTGCCGCCGTAGTGCTGGGCGGCCGTACGGCCGTGCAGGGCGATGGCCGTCACCCCCTCCTCCACGGCGATGCGGCCGGCGTCGAGGTAGGTGATGTGGTCGTCGTCGATGCCCTTGCGCATCTTCATCGTGACGGGGAGGTCACCGGCCCCGGAGACCGCCTCGCGCAGGATGGCCCGCAGCAGGTTCCGCTTGTACGGCAGCGCCGAGCCGCCGCCCTTGCGCGTGACCTTCGGCACCGGGCAGCCGAAGTTCAGGTCGATGTGGTCGGCCAGGTCCTCCTCCGCGATCATGCGGACGGCCTTGCCGACGGTGGCGGGGTCGACGCCGTACAGCTGGATCGAGCGCGGCTGCTCGCTCGCGTCGAACTTGATCAGCTGCATGGTCTTCTCGTTGCGTTCGACCAGCGCCCGGGTGGTGATCATCTCGCTGACGAACAGCCCCTTGCCGCCGCTGAACTCCCTGCACAGGGTGCGGAAGGGGGCGTTGGTGATCCCCGCCATGGGTGCGAGCACGACGGGCGGCGTCACGGCGTGCGGGCCGATGGAGAGCGGGTGGGTCATCGTCAGGGCTCCGGTACTGCTGTACGGCACGAGGGACTGGGCAAGCCCCCATTGTCCCTCATCCGTCCGACAGCCCGGCCAGCCGCTCCAGCCGCTCCTCGCTCTCCTCGTCCGCGGGCAGGTAGGCGACCACCCGGTGGGCCGGGGCCTGCGGGGCCAGCCACATGTTCCGGTGCTCCAGGCGGATCAGCCCGACCTCCGGGTGCCGGTACCGCTTGACGTGCGGGGACATCGGCGCCACCTCGTGCCGTTCCCACAGCTCACGGAACTCGGCGGAGGCCCCGAGGAGCCGGTTCAGCTGCTGTTTCCAGGCGGGCTCGGCCACATGCTCGGCCATGCCCGCCCGGTACTTGGCGATGAGGTCCCGCAGCATCTCGTCCCGGTCCAGGAAGTCCCGCTTCCAGCGCTCGCTGGTGGTCAGCAGCCACAGGCAGTTCCGGTCGGCCGGGGGCAGCTCTGCGGGGTCGCCGAAGAGCTGGGCGTAGGGGCGGTTGGCGGCGAGGACGTCGTAGCGGGCGTTCTGGAGGGAGGCCGGGTAGGGGGCGAGGCGTTCCACGACCTTCAGCGCGCTCTTCGACGCGACCGGGCACTCGGTCTCGGTGCGCGGGTCGGCGGTCCCGGCGAGGGCGAACAGGTGGGCGCGCTCGGTGGGGTCCATGAGCAGGGCGCGGGCGACGGCGTCCAGCACCTGCGCGGAGACGTGGGCGGCCCGGGCCTGCTCGATCCACGTGTACCAGGTGATGCCGACCGCGGAGAGCTGGGCGACCTCCTCGCGGCGCAGGCCGGGGGTGCGGCGGCGGGGGCCGCGGGGCAGGCCCACCTGCTCCGGGGTGATCCGCTCACGCCGGCTGCGCAGGAAAGCGGCCAGTTCCCGGCGCCGGATCTCCGTGTTCCGCTCGGGCGTCCCCGGCGTCCCCGGCGTCTCCGTCTTCCGCGTCTTCTGCGACTTCTGGGCCTTCGGCGTCTTCGGCGTCTTCTGCTCGGCCGTCTCCTCGGTCTGCTCGGGCGCTGCGGTGGTCATGGCACCCAGGGTGCCGTCCGGCCCCAGCCCCGTTCCAGTTGGTGCCAGTACCTGGATAACCGCCGCCTGGTACCCGGCTGGGGCCTGTCGCAGGGTCGAGAGGTGACCACGACGACCTCACCCGCGACCGCCGCCCCGCCCCGGGCGGCCCTCAGTCCCCTCGGCCTGCTCACCCTGCTCCTCGGCACCGCACTCCCGATGATCGACTTCTTCGTCGTGAACGTGGCGCTGCCGACGATCGAGCGTGATCTGCACGCTCCTCCGGCGACCCTGGAGATGGTGGTGGCCGGGTACGCGGTGGCGTACGCCGTACTCCTCGTCCTCGGCGGCCGGCTCGGGGACTCGTACGGCCGCAGGCGGCTGTTCCTGTGGGGGGTGGCCGGATTCGGGCTGACCTCGCTGGCCTGCGGGCTGGCGCCGGGCGCCTGGTGGCTGGTGGCCGCGCGGGTGGCACAGGGTGCCGCGTCGGCGGCGCTGCTGCCGCAGGTGCTGGCCACCATCCACGCCACGACGTCCGGGGAGCGCCGGGCCCGCGCGGTCGCCCTGTACGGCTCGGTGGGCGGGGTGTCCATCGTGCTCGGGCAGGTACTGGGCGGGGTGCTGGTCGCCGCCGATGTGGCGGACACCGGCTGGCGTGCGGTGTTCCTGGTGAACGTGCCGGTGGCGGCGGCCGCGTTCGGCTGTGCGCTGCGGTCGGTGCCGGACAGCCGGGCCGAGCGGCCGGCGCGCGCCGATCTCGCCGGTACGGCGCTGCTGGCGGCGGCGCTGACCGCGCTGCTGCTGCCGTTGACCGAGGGCCGGGCGGCGGGCTGGCCGCTGTGGTCGGTGCTGCTGCTGGGCGCGGCGCCGCTGCTCGCCGTGTTCTTCCACGTCGTAGAGCGGCGGGCGGAGCGTACGACGGGCAGCGCGCTGCTGCCCCCGTCGCTGCTGGCGTCCGGCGAGGTGCGCCGGGGGCTGCTGCTGGGCCTGCCGGTGTTCGTCGGCTTCGCGGGCTGGATGTTCGTGACGGCGGTCACGCTGCAGCAGGGCCTCGGGTACGGGGCGCTGCGGGCGGGGCTGACGCTGGTGCCGATGGGGGTGGCGCAGTTCGCCGCGTCGATGCTGGCGCCGCGCGCGGTACGGCGGTTCGGCGGGCCGGCGGTGACGCTGGCGGCGGCCGTCCACATCGCGGGCCTAGCGACACTGGCGGCGACCGCGCTGCTGGGCCCCTGGCCGCACCTGAGCCCGCTCGCCCTGGCCCCGGGCCTGGCCCTGTGCGGGGTGGGCCAGGGTCTGGAGCTGCCCCTGTACTTCCGTTTCCTGCTGGCGGCGATCCCGGACCGGCTGGCCGGCGCGGGCAGCGGACTGGCGGCCACGCTCCAGCAGTCGTGCCTGGCGGTCGGGGTGGCGACGCTGGGCTCGCTGTTCCTGTCCCTGGTGCCGGGCCTGGGGATGCAACAGGCGCTGGCGGTGGTGCTGGCGGTGCAGGCGGCGGGGCTCGCGGGGCTGGCCGTGCTGGGGCTGGGCCGGGCCGGGGTCCGGGCGTGAACCCCCGGCTGCCCGGCAAAGATCATGTATGACTCATTAGTTAGACACACTATTGAGTTCGGCGTACGATGGGCCCATGCCCGAGTTGAGTCCTCGCCGACGCCTGCTCGTGCTCGCGATCTGCTGCATGAGCCTGCTCATCGTGAGCCTCGACAACACCGTGCTGAACGTGGCCCTGCCCTCCATGCAGCGCGATCTGCACGCCACCACCTCCGGCCTCCAGTGGACGATCGACGCCTACACGCTCGTCCTGGCCTCGCTGCTGATGCTCGCGGGCTCCACGGCCGACCGGATCGGACGCAAACGCGTCTTCATGGCCGGCCTCACGGTGTTCACCATCGGCTCCGTGCTCTGCTCCCTCGCCCCCGACCTGGAACTGCTCATCGTGTTCCGCATGGTCCAGGCGGTGGGCGGCTCGATGCTCAACCCGGTCGCCATGTCGATCATCACCAACACCTTCACCGACGCCCGGGAACGCGCCCGCGCGATCGGCGTGTGGGGGGCGGTGGTCGGCATCTCCATGGCGGCGGGCCCGCTGGTCGGCGGCCTGCTGGTGCAGTCGGTCGGCTGGCGCGCCATCTTCTGGGTCAACCTGCCCGTCGGCCTCGCCGCGCTCCTCCTCACCCTCCGCTTCGTCCCCGAGTCCCGCGCGCCCCGGGCCCGCCGCCCCGACCCGGTCGGGCAACTGCTGGTGATCGCCCTGTTCGGCTCACTGACATACGCGATCATCGAGGCACCGGAGTCGGGCGCCGCCCCGGTGACGCCGTTCGCCGTCGTCGCGGCGGCCGCCCTCCTGGCCCTCCTCCGGTACGAACCCCGACGCGAAGAACCCCTCATCGACCTGCGCTTCTTCCGCTCGGCCCCGTTCAGCGGCGCCACGGTCATCGCGATCAGCGCGTTCGCGGCCCTCGGCGGCTTCCTCTTCCTCTCCACCCTCTACCTGCAGAACGTGCGGGGCCTCGACGCCCTCCACGCCGGCCTGTGGATGCTGCCGATGGCCGTACCGACCTTCCTGTGCGCCCCCCTCTCCGGCCGCCTGGTCGGCAGCCGCGGCCCACGCCTGCCCCTCCTGGTGGCCGGTACGGCGATGACCGCGAGCGGCATCCTCTTCGCGGCCTTCGAAGCGGAGACGACGAACGCCACCCTCCTCCTCGGCTACGTCCTCTTCGGCATCGGCTTCGGGTTCGTCAACGCGCCGATCACCAACACGGCGGTCTCCGGCATGCCCCGCGCCCAGGCCGGAGTCGCCGCCGCCGTCGCCTCCACCAGCCGGCAGCTGGGCCAGACCCTCGGCGTCGCGGTGGTCGGCGCCGTCCTGGCCTCCGGCATCGGCTCCTCCCCCTACCGCGATTCCTTCGTCCCGGCAGCCCGCCCCGGCTGGTGGATCCTCACCGCCTGCGGCCTGGCCGTCCTGATCCTCGGCCTCCTGACCAGCGGCCACTGGGCCCGCCTTACCGCTGAACGGGCGGCGGAGAGCCTGGAGTCACCACAAGTACGCCAGGTCGCGGGAACGGCGGAACGAGCGTAGGACGAACACCCGGCCACCCGGCGTGGACCCACTGACACCGCGCCGGACGTCATCACCGGCTTCGCCCCGCACTTCTCGACACAGGCTGCTAGCTTGACCTGGCGCCGGAGTATCCACGTGGGGGAGGACCCTTCCATGAGATGGGACGAGTGGGAACGGCTCAAGGCCGGGGCAGCCGAGGGTGCATCGCCTCATACGCGCCTCAACCAGGTGCCGGCGGAGGGCGGCGGCGGAGGGGCGGGGGACCTGGTGGTCCACCAGGACGATCTGGGCGCCGTCGGGCACGAAGCCAATGTCCTTTACGACCACGTCAAGAGCCAGGCCGATATCGCGGCAGCGGGCTCCGGCAATGGCTCGACCGGCTCGACGATGCAGGCCGCGGCCGTTCTCAAGTCCCACGGGTTCGAGACGGGCGGCGCCCTGGAAACCACCGTCGAGATGTGGACCTCACAGGTGAAGTCAGTACTGCAAGCATGCGCGCACATCTCCGACCACTTGGATTACACCAAGAAGCTGCACTCGGAGGACGACGCCAAGATCGGTGCCGCGCTTCGGAGTCGTGACGGCTCGGCCGTGCCCGTGTCGAAACTCAGCGAGTACTTCAAGTAGGGAACCCTCGGATGGCTCTCACATTCACCGACCTCGTTGAGGTCGACCTGGGAAAGCTCGCCGCCGCGGTGTCGGACTGGAAGAAGGCCGTCGACGGTCTGAAGAAGTCGGCGGAAAGCGCTCGTACGGCTATGCAGGCCAAGTCCGACTCGGCGCGGTGGGCCGGTGTGAACGCCACGGTGACACGGGAGTTCGTCGCCAAGACCGCCAAGGAGATCTCCGATCTCCATACCGAGGCCCACAGCATCTACCAGGTCCTCGAGGACGGTCACACCGAACTCGAGTCGCTCCAGAAGCAGATGCGGACCGCGGTCCAGGCGGACGCCCCACGTCTCGGTGTCCGTGTCGAGGACATCGGCGAAGGCAAGGTCCGTTGCTACTTCACCCACGTGCGCGGTGACACTGACGAGCGCACCCAAGAACAGCTGGCTCAGAAGCAGGAGTTGGAGGACCGGATCAACCGGATCCTCGCCCACACCACCGAGATCGACGCCTCGGTCGCCCGGGCACTGGCGAAGAGCCATGGTAACGACCCGAATAACGCGGGCCACAGTAAGTACGAGTCACTG
Source organism: Streptomyces sp. NPDC028928 (assembly GCF_055564915.1). Taxonomy (NCBI): domain Bacteria; kingdom Bacillati; phylum Actinomycetota; class Actinomycetes; order Kitasatosporales; family Streptomycetaceae; genus Streptomyces; species Streptomyces sp. NPDC028928. Next base: position 597,451 of record NZ_JBVHVI010000002.1, on the reverse strand, counting down.
AACGACGCCGAGGTCGAGCGCGCCGTGGAGTTGGCACGCAAGGGCGACAAGATGTCCGATGCGGAGCTGCGCGAACTCAACGAACTGCTCCGCTTCAACTCGGATGAGAAGGACGGTGAGTTCGCGACCGAGTTCTATCAGGGACTCGGTGGGCCGGAGAAGGCGCTGCAGTTCTACGCCGAGATGTCGATCGACGGCACCGGCGCCGGCGCGACCGAGACCCGGCTGAACGGGGTGCAGGACCTGCAGAAGGTCATGGGGTATACGCTCGCCAACGCCACGGACCCGGACCACAGGCACCACCTGTCCGACACCTGGGGCGCGGAATTCCGGCGCCTTGGCACTCAGCAGATCGGCTGGGAGCAGGGACAGTGGAGCAAGCCGTACGGCTATCAGGTACTCGGCGGCCTGCTGCGCTACGGCAACTACGACGCGCGGTTCCTCACCCCCATCGCCGAGCACGTCACCCAGCTCCACCAGAAGGACCCTTACTTCTTCCTCTCGAACAAGCCGACAGGCAATCCCGACACCTACGGCTTCAACCCCTCCGGGAAGCTCGGGTCCGGCAACGATCCGTTGAACAGCGTCCTGGAGGCGCTGGGGCACAGCCCGGAGGCCTCGGAGAAGTTCTTCACCCAACCACCGACCGCTTACAACGAGGACGGCACGGTGAAGAAGGGGGGCGACCCCGGCTTCCACTCGTACCTTGATCTGTTCACCGACAAGAACTTCGAGTGGACCGTCGACACGAACGCCGCGAACGTTCGGGCCGACGAGGACAAGACCAAGGCAGCCCTGAACTTCGGACCGGAGGCGCTCGGTCACGCGCTGGAAGCAGCGACAACGGGACGTCCGTACGACAGTGACGCCACGGCTGACGCCATCAAGCACAGCGAAGCGCAGGCACACCTGGTCAATGACATCGTCAACAAGTTCGGCGGCGACCCGGAACTCATCCGGCACAACGAGAACGGGGATCTGGACGGGGAGGAGACCGGTCCCTTGTACGCCCTGCGGGGCAGCCTCGGTGACATCACCGCCGAGTACATGGGCGACTTCCAGCGAGCCATGTGTACGACGAGGATCCCGGTAGCGACCTCTTCCCGACGTTCGGAGCCGCAGCCGACCTCGATCCGAACAACACGGCTCGCTTCCTGGGGGAAGTGGGTCAGGATCCGGACGCCTACTCGGCCATCACCACCGCCCAGCAGACCTACACGACCAACGTCGTGGATCAGGTGATCAACGGACCCAGCCATTCGACGGCATCGTTGGACGGACGAGTGGGTGCCGCCGTCGCCCCCGGTTCCGCGATCGCCGGCGTTATGAGCGACGCCCGCGCTCACGCAATCTACGAGTACCACACTGCTTCCGACGCGGAGTTCAACGAGGCTGCGGCCGAGAAGCAGAAGTGGGTGAATCGCGTTCTGGGCATGGGTATCGAAAAGGCCGGTGAGCGGGTTCCCATCGCCGGTGCTCCTCTTGAATGGGCTTCTGAAGACATCCAGGAATCCATCATGAAGAGCATCGAGCGGGACACGTCCAGCGAAGCCGAGACCGAAGCCGGCGAGGAGTACACCCATGGCCGTCAAGCAGCTCTGGATTCCGCCAGGGCCGCCGTCGATCATGCGCTCGTGAACAACACCACCATTGACCCTGACACCGCTGATGATCTCAGGAGAGCCGCGCGTACATCCGCCGGTCACAGTCATTCGGACGGCGCTCAGTGGAAATCGGAGAGTAGCAACCGTTGAGATACGCATCGTATGCCCTGCGGGGCATGTCTCTCTTCGCCGCCGCGCTGATGGCTGTCGGCTGCTCCTCCGGGGAGTCGAAGCGGGGGTTCACCGTCCCGAAATCCCTGTGCGGAGTATCCGTCCCGGCCGACGCCCTCTCCCAGGTGCTGCCTGCTTCCGGCAAGAATCTCACCATCGACCGGAGCGGCAGTCTGGACGACGGCGCGGGACTGTGCGCCGTCACAGTGGACGCGAACACGGTGCTGGAAGTCAGTGGAGAACGCATCGACGCCGGTGACTCCGCGCGAAACATCCTGCGCAGTCGACTCTCGGTCCCGGATCAGAAGTCTGCGGAGAACAACTCCATTGCGTATGCCGATCATGCCGCTGTGTCGCTGATCAGCTGCCGGGGCGCTGATACACACGAAGAGGACATCAGCACGCTCATCAAGGTTCTCAAGCCCGCGCGCCCAGACGAATCGGCCATGAAGAAGCTGATTCAGGGATATACGCATTCCCTGAGAGGCCAGGACCCTTGCAAGGCCAGGTCGTGATCCGGATGACACTGTCCCCATGGCCCTCCTCTCCCTCCGCTACTTCCAAGCCGTAGCCCGGCACCAGCACATCAGCCGTGCCGCCGAGGAGCTCCGGGTCGCTCAGCCGTCGGTGAGCCGGACGATCATCCGGCTGGAGGCGGAGTTGGTTCGGGGTCCCGCTCACCGCGGCGGGCAAACCGGACAAGAAGCCGCTGCGGTCCCGGCTGTCCGGCTGAGCCGCCCGCCGTCTCCCTAGCCCGAACGCTCGGTGTCCGTCCGGGGGCACGGCGCGGCTGCCGGGCCCGGCGGGGTTCCCGGCCGAGCATGTCCGGCAGCAGCTCCGCCTACCCGTGGAGGTTTCCTTGCCGTGCTGGAGGCGTACCGGCCTGACCGCGATCGTGTGTGCTGCCTGCCTCACCGGCTGCGCCACCCTCGGCGAGCGGGAGACGGCGGCGTCCCGGGCCGCGGTGCGGTTCGAGGAGAGCGTGCGGCGCGCCGACGGGCCCCGCGGTTGCGCGGCGCTCGCCCCGGAGACCCGGCAGGAGGTCGAGCAGTCCGCCGAGTCCCCCTGCGCCAAGGCCCTCCCCGAGGAGCAGCTCCCCTACGGGGGTGCCGTACGGGACGTGCGGGTCTACGGCCGGCAGGCGCAGGTCGTCCTCGACGGCGACACCGTCTTCCTGTCGGCCTTCCCGGCCGGCTGGCTGATCACCGCGGCGGGCTGCGTGCCGCGGCCCGAGCAGCCGTACCAGTGCAAGGTCAAAGGGGGCTGAGCCGGCCGTGCGCACCCTGTTCACACTGGTCCTGGTGACCGTCGCCGCCGGGCTCGGGTACTTCACCGCCGTGGGACTGATGCACCGGTGAACGCCCTCTCCCGCTTCCTCAGGCACAACAGCCTGACGCTGGTCTTCTTCACCGGCTTCCTGCTCGCCCTCGCCGGGCAGGCGGTGGCCGGTCACGCCGATTTCAACAACCGGCTCACCACCGACGGCCTGCACCCGGTCGGCTTCCTGGACTACCTCGCGACCTCCGACTTCGCCGTCGACGTCACCGAGAACTGGCAGTCCGAGTACCTGCAGTTCTTCCTCTACATCTTCGGCACCGTCTGGCTGCTCCAGCGCGGCTCCCCCGAGTCCAAGGAGCTGCACAAGGCGGGCGTGGAGAGCGACCGGGAGCAGAAGGTCGGCGAGCACGCCGGCCCCGACTCCCCGCGCTGGGCCGCCGCCAAGGGCTGGCGGCAGCGGATGTACGCCCGCTCGCTGGGCGTCGTCATGGCCGCCATCTTCGCCTGGTCCTGGTTCGCTCAGTCGGTCACCGGCGTCGCCGCCTACAACGAGGAGCACCTGCGCCAACTCCAGGCGCCCGTCTCCTGGTCGCAGTACCTGGGCTCCGCCGACTTCTGGGCCCGCACCCTGCAGAACTGGCAGTCGGAACTGCTGGCCGTCGCCTCGATGGCCATCCTCTCCGTCTACCTGCGCCAGCGCGGCTCCCCCGAGTCCAAGCCGGTCGGCGCGGCCCACACCTCCACCGGCGTGGAGGGCTGAGGGTCAGCTCACGGGCGCGCCGCACGCGATCTCGTACAGGCGCTCCAGCCGTTCCCGCGTCTGCTCGTCCCCCGGGGTGTACGTCACCATCCGGGCGCCCGCCTCGGGGACCAGCCACAGGTCCGTGTGTTCCAGGGTGAGCAGGCCCACGTAGGGGTTGCGGAACTCCTTGGTCCGGGAGCGGGTGGCGACCACCTCGTAGCGCTGCCAGTTCTCACGGAACGCGGGGGATTCCTCCAGCCGCTTCAGGAGCATCTTCCAGGCGGGCTCGCCGAGGTGGCCGGCCAGGGCGGCACGCAGCCGGGCGGCCATCAGGCGCTGGGTCTCCTCCAGGTGGACGACCGCCTCCTGCCACTCCTTGTGGGTGTGCACGAGGAGCATGCAGTTGCGGTCCTCGGGCGGGACCGCGTCCAGGTCGCCCAGGAGCTGGCCGTAGGTGCGGTTGTAGGCGAGGATGTCGTACCGGCTGTTCTGGATGCAGGCCGGGATCGGCTCCAGCCGGGTCAGCATCTCGCGCAGGGCGGGGGTGATGCTCGGGCAGTTCGCGGCCGGGGTCGGGTCGGTCGCGCCGGCCAGCTGGAAGAGGTGGGCGCGTTCGCTGGCGTCCAGGCGCAAGGCGCGCGCGAGGGCGTCCAGGACCTGCACGGAGACCTGGATGTCGCGGGCCTGTTCGAGCCAGGTGTACCAGGTGACGCCGACCGCGGAGAGCTGGGCGACCTCCTCGCGGCGCAGCCCGGGGGTGCGGCGGCGGGCGCCGCGGGGCAGGCCCACCTGTTCCGGGGTGATGCGCTCGCGTCTGCTGCGCAGGAACGCGGCCAGCTCGTGCCGGCGGATCTCCGCTCCCCTGGCCGGCTGGGGAAGGGCGGTCTCCTGGGCCGTGGTCGTCATACGCCCAGGGTGCCGCGCCGGGCATCCTGTTTCCAGGTGCTCCTGGTACCAGGATGACGGCGGCTCGCCACCAGGCTGAGCGGCAGCGCTGAGCGGCAGAGCTGAGCGGCTGCGCTGAGCGGCAGCGGGAGGCCAGCCTGTTGCCGGGTAGTTCTTGTACCAGGAGAGGCAGACTCTGGTACCCGTCTGAGCGGTCCCGCAGGCTCGGGGGCATGAGGGAAACCACCGTCACCGCCCCGGCCGTCCGCCCGGCGGCCGCGCCGCCCGCGCTCGGCGGGCCCGGGCTGTTCACCGTCCTGCTGGCCGCGGCGCTCCCGCTGGTCGACTTCTTCATCGTCAACGTGGCCCTGCCGGCCATCGGCGCCGATCTCGCGGCGGGCGAGGCCGTGCTGGAGCTGGTCGTCGCCGGGTACGGGGTCGCGTACGCCGTGCTGCTCGTGCTCGGCGGGCGGCTCGGGGACCTGTTCGGCCGCCGTCGGCTGTTCCTCGGCGGGATGGCCGCCTTCGGGCTCACCTCGCTGGCCTGCGGACTCGCACCTGGCGCCTGGAGCCTGGTCGCGGCCCGGGTCGCGCAGGGCGCCTCGGCCGCCGCGATGCTGCCGCAGGTGCTCGCCACCATCCAGTCCGCCACGAGCGGCGCGCGCCGGGCCAGGGCCATGAGCCTGTACGGCGCCACGGCCGGGCTGGCCATGGTGGCGGGGCAGATACTCGGCGGGGTGCTGGTCGCCGCCGATGTCGCCGGGACCGGATGGCGGGCGATCTTCCTCGTCAACGTGCCGGTCGTGGTCGTCGGCCTGGCGCTGGCCGCCCGGTACGTGCCGGAGACCCGGTCGCAGCACCCGGAGCCGGTGGACGGGCCGGGCACGGTACTGCTCGCGCTGTCGCTGCTGACGCTGCTGGCGCCGCTCACCGAGGGCCGGGCCGCGGGCTGGCCGCTGTGGACCTGGCTGTCGCTGGCCGCGTTCCCGTTCGCGGCGGGCGCCTTCTGGGTGGTGGAGCGGCGGGCGGACCGGTCGGGGCGCACGCCGCTGGTGCCGCCGAGCCTGTTCCGGGTGGCGTCGATGCGGCGCGGTCTGCAGCTGCTGCTGCCGTTCTCCATCGGCTTCAGCGGGTTCATGTTCATGATCGCGCTGGCGTTGCAGCAGGGCGCCGGGCTCGGTCCGGTGCCGGCCGGGCTCGCGCTGGCGCCGATGGCCGTGGCGTACCTGCTCGTCTCCCTCGCCGGGCCCCGGCTGATCGCCCGCCACGGCACCCGGGTGGTCACCGCCGGGGCCGTGCTCCAGGGCGTGGGGCTGCTGCTGATCCTGCTGACCGCGTGGCGGGACTGGCCGCGGCTGGACGTCGTCTCGCTGCTGCCGGGGACGGCGGTGGCCGGTGCCGGTCAGGCGCTCCAGCTGCCCAATGTGATGCGGATCGTACTGTCCGAGGTGCCGCCCGCCCGGGCCGGCGTCGGCAGCGGGGTCATGGTCACCACGCAGCAGTCGGCGCTGGCGCTGGGCGTGGCCACGCTGGGCACGCTGTTCCTGACCCTCGTCCCGCACATGGGCATGCGGAACGCCCTGCTCGTCACCCTGCTGGTGCAGCTGGGCCTTCCGGTGCTGACGGGACTACTGAGCCTGCGGTTGCCGCGGACGGACGGCTGAGCAACTGGGCGCCCCTGCGGGACGCTATCCCCTGAGCCCCCGCACCAGCAGATCCACCACCGCCGTGAACTCCTCGTCGACGCCGGCGGCGGTCCACTCGCGGGCGTAACAGGGGTCGTGGAAGCGGCCGGTGGCCTGGAAGACGGCGCGGGCCGCGGTGGCGGGGTCAGTCACCCGGAAGGCGCCCGTCTCCGCGCCGGCGGCGACGATCCGGGTGAGCTGGCCGGTGAGATCGGCTATGTGCTCGCGGACCACGTCGCCGAGTTCCTCGACCAGGACGGTGTAGGTGGCGAACAGCTCGGGGTCGTCGCCCGCCTTGTGCCGCTTGGCGGTGAACAGGGCGGCGAGCCAGTCCCGCAGCCGCTGCTCCGGGTCGCGGCCCTCGGCCGTGACGATCCCGGCGAGCTTCTCCGAGGTGCGGTCCAGCCAGCGCTTGGTGACCGCCTCGCGCAGCGCCGCCTTGGTGCGGAAGTGCCGGTAGACGCTGCCGTGGCTGACGCCGAGCGCGCGGGCCACGTCGACCACGGTGGCCTTGGCCGGGCCGTGGCGGCGCAGCACCTCCTCGGTGGCTTCGAGGATGCGCTCGGCGGTCAGGATCTCGCTGGTCGGTGGCATGCCTAGACGGTACCCGGCACCGGGATCAGCGCTCGCTGTCGAGGTGCGCCATCTGCACCGTGGGGTAGCGGTCGCCGGCCGCCGCGTCCGCCGGGACGGCCTCCTCGATGGCTGCCAGGTCGGCCTCGTCCAGCGTGACGTCCAGCGCGCCCAGCGACTCGCCGAGCCGCTCGCGGGTGCGGGCGCCGACCAGCGGGACGATGTCCTCGCCACGGGAGAGCACCCAGGCGATGGCGGTCTGCGCGACCGTCACGCCCTTCTGCTCGGCGATCTTGCGCAGGGCCTCGACCAGGTCGAGGTTGTGCCGGAGGTTCTCGCCCTGGAAGCGGGGCGAGTGGGCGCGGAAGTCGTGCGCGGCGAGCTGCCGGTCGCGGGTGAAGTGGCCGGAGATCAGGCCGCGGGAGAGCACGCCGTACGCGGTGATGCCGATGCCCAGTTCGCGGGTGGTCGGCAGGATGTCGCGTTCGATGCCCCGGGAGATCAGCGAGTACTCGATCTGGAGGTCGGCGATCGGGGCGGTGGCGGCGGCCCTGCGGATGGTCTCGGCGCCGACCTCGCTCAGGCCGACGTGCCGGACGTACCCCTTCTCGATCAGTTCGGCGATCGCGCCGACGGTCTCCTCGATCGGCACGTCCGGGTCGAGGCGGGCGATCCGGTAGACGTCGATGTGGTCGACGCCGAGGCGCTGCAGGGAGTAGGCGGCGAAGTTGCGCACGGCGGCGGGGCGGCCGTCGTAGCCGCTCCAGTTGCCGTCCGGGTCACGCAGGGCGCCGAACTTGACGCTGGTGAGGGCCTGTTCGCGGAGGGCGGCGGGGGCGCTGCGCAGGGCCTCGCCGATGAGCATCTCGTTGTGCCCCATGGCGTAGAAGTCGCCGGTGTCGAGCAGGGTCACCCCCGCGTCCAGGGCGGCGTGGATCGTCGCGACGGACTCGGTGCGGTCGGCGTCGCCGTACAGCGCGGACATGCCCATGCAGCCGAGGCCGAGGGCGGAAACGGTGGGGCCGGTGGTTCCGAGGGTTCGGGTTCGCATCGTCATGCGTTCACTCTGCCACGACAACTGACAGATTTCAATATCTGTCAGTCCAACTCTGTCACTGCACAGCCTGGTCCAGACCTATTGACGAGAGGTCTGGACCAGATCACTGTCATGTCTACGACACCTCGCCGCACCCCCACCGGGAGGCCCCGCATGATCAGACGTCTGCTCGTCACCGCGCTCACCGCGGCGTTCCTCGTCCCCCTGGGCCTCGCCACCGCGCCCACCGCCTCCGCCGCCGACACCTGCGCGGTGAAGTCGAGGCCGGCCGGGAAGGTGCTCCAGGGCTACTGGGAGAACTGGGACGGCGCCGCCAACGGGGTCCACCCGCCCTTCGGCTGGACCCCGATCACCGACTCCCGTATCCCCGCCCACGGTTACAACGTCGTCAACGCGGCCTTCCCGGTGATCCGCTCCGACGGGACGGCGCTGTGGGAGGACGGCATGGACGCCGGCGTGAAGGTGGCCACGCCCGCGGAGATGTGCGCGGCCAAGGCGTCCGGGCAGACCATCCTGCTCTCCATCGGTGGTGCGGCGGCCGGCATCGACCTGTCGTCCTCCGCCGTGGCCGACCGGTTCGTGGCGACGATCGTCCCCATCCTGAAGACGTACAACTTCGACGGCGTCGACATCGACATCGAGACCGGACTGGTGGGCAGCGGCAACATCAACCAGCTGTCCACGTCCCAGGCCAACCTGATCCGCATCATCGACGGGATCCTCGCCCGGATGCCGTCCGGCTTCGGCCTGACGATGGCCCCGGAGACGGCGTACGTCACCGGCGGCAGCGTCACCTACGGCTCGATCTGGGGCGCGTACCTGCCGATCGTCAAGAAGTACGCGGACAACGGCCGGTTGTGGTGGCTGAACATGCAGTACTACAACGGCAGCATGTACGGCTGCTCCGGCGACTCCTACGCGGCCGGCACGGTCCAGGGCTTCACCGCCCAGACCGACTGCCTGAACAGGGGCCTGGTGGTGCAGGGTACGACGATCAGGGTGCCGTACGACAGACAGGTCCCGGGCCTCCCCGCCCAGCCCGGCGCGGGCGGCGGCTACATGACCCCGTCCCTGGTCTCCCAGGCCTGGAAGCACTACGGCACATCGCTCAAGGGCCTGATGACATGGTCCGTCAACTGGGACGGCTCGAAGAGCTGGACGTTCGGCGACAACGTCAGGACACTCCAGGGCCGCTGAACCCTTCCGGGCGGCCGGCGCCTCTTATGCCTGTACCGGCGCCCGCCGGTACGTCGGTACAGGCCTGGAGGTCACCTTGGTTCTCGGTATCGGAATCGCCGTCGGCGCGGTGCTGCTCTGCACCTGCGCGGTCGCCGTCAAGCGGCGGGCGAGGTGAGCGTGTCGGGCTCGGCGTGGCCCGGTGAACAGCTGGTCGTCGCCGCGCAGCGCGGTGACGTCGACGCGATCGCCGCCCTGGTGTCGGGCTCCCACCCGAACGTGCGGCGCTTCGCCCACTCCCTCTGCGCGACCCCGGAGGACGCCGAGGACGCGGCGCAGGAGGCCCTGATCATCCTGTACCGCAAGATCGGCATGCTGCGGGCGTCCGGCGCGCTGGCGTCCTGGATGTTCCGGATCGTCCGGAACGAGTGCCTACGACGTGCCCGGGCGACGGTGCGCGCCCGGCCGGCGCCGCCGGACACCCTGGTGGACATCACCGTCGACTCGGCCGAGGACGAGGCACTGCGGCACCTGGAGGGGGGCAGGGTGGCGGCGGCCGTCGCCGCCCTGCCGCCCGGGCAGCGCCGGGTACTGATCATGCGGGACCTCCAGGGACTCGGCGGACGGGAGGTCGCCCATGCGCTGGGGCTCAGCACAGCGGCGATGAAGTCGCGGCTGCACCGGGCCCGCGCAGCGGTGCAGCAGGCGTTGCGCGCCCCGGCCGATCCGGGCCCGGGAGGACGGCGATGAGCGGTACGAAGACCGGCGGTCCCGACTTCGCCAGTGCCTCCCTGCCCCGGCACCTGGTGCGCGGCGCGGTGGGATTCGGCGCGCTGGCCGCCTCCGTCACCTGCGTTCCGGCCGTCGGGCCGCTCGCCCTGCTGCTCCTGCCGGCCGGGCTGTTCGCCCTGCGCGGGTGCCCGATGTGCTGGGCGGTCGGGCTGGCGCAGACCGTCTCCCGGGGCCGGCTGAAGCGCTCCTGCGCGGACGGCCGGTGCGCGGTGACCGTGCGCCGGTAGGAAAACGCCCGCCCACCGGCCGAGCACATCGGACGGTGGGCGGGCGGGAGATCGCCGGGCGGCGTCAGCAGCCGAGCAGGCGCTGGGCCAGGTAGCCCTCGATCTGGTCGAGGGAGACGCGCTCCTGCTTCATGGAGTCGCGCTCGCGGACCGTGACGGCGTTGTCCTCGAGGGTGTCGAAGTCGACCGTGACGCAGTACGGCGTGCCGATCTCGTCCTGGCGGCGGTAGCGGCGGCCGATCGCGCCGGCGTCGTCGAACTCGATGTTCCAGTTCTGCCGCAGCGCCTGGGCGAGACCCTTGGCCTTCGGGGACAGCTCCGGGTTGCGGGAGAGCGGCAGGACCGCGACCTTCACGGGGGCCAGGCGGTGGTCCAGGCGCAGCACCGTGCGCTTCTCCATCTTGCCCTTGGCGTTCGGCGCCTCGTCCTCGACGTAGGCGTCGAGGAGGAAGGCCAGCATGGTGCGGCCGACACCCGCCGCCGGCTCGATGACGTACGGCGTCCAGCGCTCGCCGGCCTCCTGGTCGAAGTAGGAGAGGTCCTGGCCGGAGGCCTTGGAGTGCGCGGAGAGGTCGTAGTCGGTGCGGTTGGCGACGCCCTCCAGCTCGCCCCACTCCGAGCCGCCGAACTGGAAGCGGTACTCGATGTCGGCGGTGCGCTTGGAGTAGTGGGAGAGCTTCTCCTTCGGGTGCTCGTACCAGCGCATGTTCTCCTCACGGAGACCCAGGCCGGTGTACCAGTTCCAGCGCTGCTCCATCCAGTATTCCTGCCACTGCTCGTCCTCGCCCGGCTTGACGAAGAACTCCATCTCCATCTGCTCGAACTCACGGGTGCGGAAGATGAAGTTGCCCGGCGTGATCTCGTTGCGGAACGACTTGCCCATCTGGGCGATGCCGAACGGCGGCTTGCGGCGCGAGGTGGTCTGCACCTGGGCGAAGTTGGTGAAGATGCCCTGGGCGGTCTCCGGGCGCAGGTAGGCGACGGAGCCGCTGTCCTGGGTCGGGCCGAGGTGCGTCGACAGCAGGCCGGAGAACTGCTTGGGCTCGGTGAACTGGCCCTTGTTGCCGCAGTTCGGGCAGTTGATGTCCGCGAGGCCGTTCGCCGGGGCGTGGCCCTTCTTCTCCTCGTAGGCCTCTTCCAGGTGGTCCGCGCGGAACCGCTTGTGGCACGAGGTGCACTCGGTCAGCGGGTCCGTGAAGGTGGCGACGTGGCCGGAGGCCACCCAGACCTCGGAAGCCAGGATGACGGACGAGTCGATGCCGACGACGTCCTCGCGGGACGTCACCATGTAGCGCCACCACTGGCGCTTGATGTTCTCCTTGAGCTCGACACCCAGCGGTCCGTAGTCCCAGGCGGCACGCTGTCCGCCGTAGATCTCACTGCAAGGGAAAACGAAGCCACGGCGCTTGCTCAGGCTGACGATGGTGTCGATCTTGTCGGCGGCCACGGTGCTCTCTTCATTACGACGACGGGCGTTGAAGCGAGATGCTTCCAGCGAATGATTCAGGTTACCGGCGCAGGCTCCCCCACGACCAAATCGGCCCCTGCCCAGACCGCCTGACGAGCGTTGTTGACAACGGTTTCCATATTTGTTGAAAATGACTGTCATGAACGTACGACGACGCACCCGGTCCACCGCGCAGCGCCTCATACCCGCGGCCGCGGTCGCCGCGGCCACCCTCCTCGGGACCGGCACGCTCTCCGCCTGCTCCAGCGACAGCGCGGCGGCCGGAACCGGCAAGTTCGACGTCGTCGCGTCGTTCTACCCGATGCAGTTCCTCGCCGAGCGGATCGGCGGGGACCACGTCCACGTCACCACCCTCACCTCGCCCGGCCAGGAGCCGCACGACCTGGAGATCAGCCCCCGGCAGATCGCGGCGCTCCAGGAGTCCGACGCGGTCCTGTACCTGAAGAACCTCCAGCCGTCCGTCGACGACGCGGTGGCTCAGTCCCCGGTCAAGACGAAGATCGACGCGGCCTCCCTCACCACCCTGGAGGACCACGGCAACGAGGTCGGCGGCCACGCGGCCGAGCACGACAGCCACGAGGGCGAGGAGTCCAGCGGCAAGGACCCGCACATCTGGCTCGACCCGGTGCGCTACGCCCAGGTCGCCGAGGGCGTCGGCAAGGCCTTCGAGAAGGCCGACCCGAAGCACGCGGCCGACTACAAGAAGAACACGGCGGCCCTGGTGAAGCAGCTGAACGAGCTGAACACCCGGTTCGAGGACGGCCTCGCGCACACGAAGAGCAAGGTCTTCATCACCACGCACGCCGCCTTCGGCTACCTCGCCGAGCGCTACGGCCTCACCGAGGAGGCCATCAACGGCCTCGACCCCGAGTCCGAGCCGAGCGCCGCCCGGGTCAAGGACCTGGAGAAGATGGCCGGGGCCGACGGCGTCTCCACCGTCTTCTACGAGACGCTCGTCAGCGACAAGACCGCGAAGACCATCGCGAACGACGCGGGCCTGAAGACCGACGTCCTCGACCCGATCGAGGGCATCACCGGCAAGTCCCGCGGCAAGGACTACATCGCCGTCCAGGACGCCAACCTCAAGGCGCTCCAGCAGGCGCTGGGCGCCCGGTGAGGGGAGAAGAGATGGCCACCGAGCCCGTCATAGCCCTGCGCGGGGTGACCGCCGAACTCGGCGCGCGTCCCGTGCTGCGCGGCATCGATCTCACCGTCGGCCGCGGCGAGGTCGTCGCGCTGCTCGGCGCGAACGGCTCCGGCAAGTCCACGGCGATCCGCACGATCATCGGCCAGGTCCCGGTCAGCGGCGGCACGATCGAGCTGTTCGGCACCCCCCGCCGCTCCTTCAGGGACTGGGCGCGCCTCGGCTACGTACCGCAGCGCACGACGGCCGCGGGCGGGGTCCCGGCGACGGTCACGGAGATCGTCTCCTCCGGCCGCCTCTCCCGCACCCGCTTCGGCGTCTTCCGCAAGGCGGACCGGGAGGCCGTGCGCCGGGCCCTGGAGCTGGTCGGCATGGCGGACCGCGCCAAGGACTCCGTGAACGCCCTCTCCGGCGGCCAGCACCAGCGGGTGCTGATCGCCCGCGCGCTGGTCGCCGAGCCCGAACTGCTGATCATGGACGAGCCGATGGCGGGCGTCGACCTGGCCAGCCAGGAGGTGCTGGCGCGGACGCTGAAGCAGCAGGTCGAGGCTGGTTCGACGGTCCTCCTCGTGCTGCACGAACTGGGCCCGCTGGAGCCCCTGATCGACCGGGCGGTCGTCCTGCGCGACGGCTGCGTGCTGCACGACGGCCCGCCGCCCCGCGCGGTCGGCCAGCACGCCCTGCCCGGCCACGACCACGTACACCCGCACGCACCGGCGGGCGCCGAACCGATCCGCACGGGACTGCTGAGCTGATGGACTTCCTGAACTACGCCTTCATGCAGCGGGCGCTGCTGGCCGCCGTGCTGGTCGGCATCACCGCGCCCGCGGTCGGCATCTACCTGGTCCAGCGCCGCCAGGCCCTGATGGGCGACGGCATCGGACACGTGGCCATGACCGGCGTCGGCCTCGGCTTCCTCCTCTCCACCTCCCCCGTGTGGATGGCGACGGCCGTCTCCGTCCTCGGCGCGGTCCTGATGGAACTGATCCGCTGGTACGGCAAGACACGCGGCGACATCGCCCTGGCCATGCTGTTCTACGGCGGTATGGCCGGCGGTGTGATGCTGATCAACCTCGCGCCGGGCGGCTCCAACGCCAACCTGATGTCGTACCTGTTCGGCTCCCTGTCGACGGTGTCCCAGTCCGACGTGACCGCGATCTGCGTGCTCGCCGCCTTTGTGCTGCTGGTCACGCTGGGCCTGCGCCGGCAGCTGTTCGCGGTCAGTCAGGACGAGGAGTTCGCGCGGGTCACGGGCCTGCCGGTGCGCGCGCTGAACCTGCTGACGGCGGTCACCGCAGCCGTGACCGTGACGGTCGCCATGCGGGTCGTCGGCCTGCTGCTGGTGTCCGCGCTGATGGTCGTCCCCGTGGCGGCGGCGCAGCAGCTCAGCCGCAGCTTCACCGTCACCTTCGTGATCGCGGTGGCGATCGGCGTGGTCGTGGCCGTCGGCGGCACGGTCACGTCGTACTACCAGGACGTTCCGCCGGGCGCCACGATCGTCCTGCTGACCATCGCCGCGTTCATCGCGCTGACCGCGCTGGCCGGCCCGCTGGCCCGGCGACGCGCCCGTGCCGCCGCGGCGGCCCAGCCCACCGGCGACCCGGCGGAGTGCTCGATTCCGGCCGCCCGGGGAGCCGGCGAGGAGATCGGCGTCTGACCGCTGTCAGTCCGGGCTGGCACAATGGCCCGGGCAGACGCGAGACGTTGAGGAGGCATCGGTGACGACCGCTGGACCGCCCGTGAAGGGCCGCGCGACCCGACAGCGTGCAGCCGTGGCGGCGGCCCTGGACGAGGTCGACGAGTTCCGCAGCGCGCAGGAACTGCACGACATGCTCAAGCACAAGGGCGACTCCGTCGGCCTGACCACGGTCTACCGCACCCTCCAGTCCCTCGCCGAGGCCGGCGAGGTCGACGTCCTGCGCACGTCCGAGGGCGAGTCCGTCTACCGCCGCTGCTCCACCGGCGAGCACCACCACCACCTGGTCTGCCGCGCCTGCGGCAAGGCGGTGGAGGTGGAGGGCCCGGCCGTCGAGAAGTGGGCGGAGGCCATCGCGGCGGAGCACGGGTACGTCAACGTGGCGCACACGGTGGAGATCTTCGGCACCTGTTCCGACTGCGCCGACTGCGCCAAGGGCTGATCGCCGCAGAAGTGCGGGACCGTTGCCGACCGCGGGGCCGGCGGGCGCCGAGGGCGAGGACAGGGGTGAGACCCTCATGAGTCCCGTATCCTCGGCGGCCCGCGTGAACCTGCGGTGGCTACGAGGTGGAATCACCCTTCATGGCGGCTTCCATCGCGAGCAGTTCCTCGTTCGGCACGGCCCCGCCGAAGCGGCGGTCGCGGGAGGCGAACTCCACGCAGGCCCGCCACAGGTCACGGCGGTCGAAGTCCGGCCACAGCACGTCCTGGAAGACCATCTCGGCGTACGCGCTCTGCCACAGCAGGTAGTTGGAGGTGCGCTGCTCACCGCTCGGACGCAGGAACAGGTCGACGTCCGGCATGTCCGGGTAGTACAGGTACTTCTGGATCGTCTTCTCGGAGACCTTCGACGGGTCGAGCCGGCCCGCCCTCACGTCCTCGGCGATCCGCTGCGCCGCGTCGGCGATCTCCGCACGGCCGCCGTAGTTCATGCAGAAGTACAGCGTGAGCAGGTCATTGCCCTTGGTCTGCTCCTGGGCGACCTGTAGCTCCTTCGCCACGGACTTCCACAGCTTGGGCATACGGCCCACCCAGCGCACCCGGATCCCGAGTTCGTCGAGCTGGTCCCGGGTCTTGCGGATGAAGTCGCGGTTGAAGTTCATCAGGAAGCGGACCTCGTCGGGCGACCGCTTCCAGTTCTCGGTGGAGAAGGCGTACAGCGAGATGTTGCGCACACCGACCTCGATGGACCCCTGGAGCACGTCGAGCACCCGCTCGGCACCGACCTTGTGCCCCTCGGTGCGCGGCAGCCCCCGCTCCTTCGCCCACCTCCCGTTGCCGTCCATGACGATCGCCACATGGTTCGGGACCAGCTCACCGGGGAGCTTCGGCGCACGCGCACCCGACGGATGCGGCTCCGGCGCCTTGTACTCGCGCCGCTGGCGCCCCAGGATCCCGCGTACGACCATGTGCCTCTCGTCTCCCTCTACTTTTCCACGTACCGGAGGGAACGCAGTCCGCGCTCCAGATGCCAGTGCAGGTAGGCGGACACCAGCCCGCTGCCCTCGCGGACGTACCGCGCCTCGCACGCGTCCGCCGTCTCCCAGTCTCCCGTAAGCAGCGCCCCCAGCAGTACCAGGGTCTGCGGGGACGGTACGACACTGCCCGGTACCCGGCAGTCGACGCAGACCGAGCCGCCGGAGGCCACGGAGAAGAACCGGTTCGGGCCGGGCATCCCGCACTTCGCGCAGTCGCTGAAGCTGGGCGCGTACCCGTTCACGGCGAGGGAGCGCAGCAGAAAGGCGTCGAGGACGAGGTGGGGCGCGTGCTCGCCCCGGGCCAGCGTCCGCAGCGCCCCCACGAGCAGCAGGTACTGCTGCACGGCCGGCTCGCCCTCGTGATCGGTGAACCGCTCGGCCGTCTCCAGCATCGCCGTCCCGGCGGTGTACCGCGCGTAGTCGGTGACGATCCCCCCACCGTACGGAGCGATCGTCTCGCTCTGCGTACACAACGGCAGCCCGCGCCCGACCAGCTCGCTCCCCCGCGCGAAGAACTGCACGTCCACGTGGGAGAAGGGCTCCAGCCGGGCCCCGAACTTCGACTTGGTGCGCCGCACGCCCCGGGCCACGGCCCGCACCCTCCCGTGCCCCCGCGTGAGGAGCGTGATGATCCGGTCCGCCTCACCCAGCTTCTGGGTGCGCAGCACGATGCCGTCGTCGCGGAACAGACTCATGGCACCATTCTGGACCACTCCGGGTGTCACCTCGCGCGTCCCCACGCATATGCGCCAAAGACGCCGTCGGCGCACCGCTAGAGCAGCTCGCCACGGCTGCGGGCGTTGGCGTACGCGGTCGCCGCGCTCAGCCGCTCGGCGGGCGTGGCGGTCCGCAGCGCATCCGGCTCCGCGTCCCACTCCCGCCCTCCCCCGTAGGGTCTGAGCTGCACGTACGGCCCCTCATGCCCCATGACGATGCCGACCTTCCCGGTACGGGTGTCCATCACATGACTGCCGACGGCGGGCTTCACCTCACCACCCCCGTCAACGCGGCCGTGAGCCGGCGCGCGGCCTCCACGGAACATCGCCCCAATTCCACGAGCGGACAGGGCACTTCCCGCGCCAGACTCACCGGGTCGAGCCCCAGCGACGGCAGAACGACCCCGGCCTTTTCGAGAGCCGACCGCAATTCCCTCAACGCCTCCTCCGCCTCTTCGACAACCTTCACCTTGCTCCCCTCACCTTCCGGATTTCACGCTTCGCACATCAAGCGTGACGCTCCGCATCTACACTCGGAAGGCGTCTGCGCCCTACAAGAGCACGGCAGGTCAAGGGGGTTGGCTATGGCCAGCGGTTCACGGCAGGCGGTCTGGGAGTTCTTCGGCGCGGAACTGAAACGCCGCCGGGAGGACGCGGGATTCACCCAGGTGGAGCTGGGAGCCCTCGTCTTCGTCTCCGGGGCCTACATCGGACAGTTCGAGCAGGCCATTCGAAAACCCCAGCTGGATATCGCCCAGCGGATCGACCGCGTCCTGCAAACCGACGGCATTTTCGAGCGCCTGTGCCGGAAGCTGATCGACGACCGACGGTACGCGGAGTACTTCGCGGAGGTCGTGGAGCTGGAGCGGGTGGCTACGAGGATCTGCGAGTTCGCACCGACGGCGGTGCCGGGCCTCTTGCAGACCAAGTCCTACGCCGAGGCGGTGACCGTCGCGGCCAACCCGTTCGTCACGGACGAGTATGTCGAGGAGATCGTCGGAGCCCGGATGGAACGGGCACGGATCCTGAAGGACGCTACAAGGCCCGAGTATTGGGTGATCCTGCACGAGAACGTGTTGCGGGTTCCGGTGGGCGGGGCGGGGGCGATGGCGGGGCAACTGGAGCAGATCGCGGGGATGGCTCGGGAACGGAAGGTCTTGGTGTCTGTGCTGCCGTGTGCAGAGGGTGCGCACGCGTACATGACCGGGTCGCTGAAGCTCATGGAGTTCGAGGACGCTCCACCAACCGCCTATACAGAGACGGAGTTTTCGGGGAACCTGCTGGACGATCCGGCAGTGGTGAAGCACGCACAGCGCGCCTACGATCTGCTCAGGGCCGCCGCACTGTCGCCGAGGGCGTCCCTGCCTCTGATCGAATCGGCGGCGGAGGACTTCAGACGATGCGCGAGTACGACCTGAGCAACGCCCGCTGGCGCAAGAGCAGCTACAGCAACGGTCAGGGCGGCGACTGCGTCGAGGTCGCCGACGGGGTCCCCGGTGTCGTACCCGTACGGGACAGCAAGGTGGCAAGCGGGCCGGTGCTGGTGATCGGGTCGGTCGCGTGGACGGAGTTCACCGGCGCCGTGGGGACCGCCCGCTTCTAGTCAGTGTCGTGCCTCCGCGCTCCGCGTCAAGGGCGCTGCGCGTCGCCTTCGGCGATGGGCCTCCGGCCCACCCTTGACCCGGAGCGCTCCGGCACGGGTGAGAAGCGAGCGGGCGGCCCGGAAAGCCGGGGCCCCCGACCGGCACCGGGCCCTTAGGTCGGCCGACAGCACCTGTCGGCGGGGGCAGCGCGCTCGCGCCTCGCCAGCACGCCGGCTGGGATCGGCGGCGAGCGGCCGGTGGGCAGGAGCGGCGGCTCTCCCACATCGCGATTGGCGGATTTGTGCCAAGAGGCGGGGGGCAACGGGGCAGGTCAGGAGGTTGGGGCGGCCGTAGGGGTGGCACAAATCCGCCAATCACCGAGCCCGTGTGACCTGAGGGGCCCATGAGGTCCCAGATACCCGTCCTGCCCGGCCCCGCACCCACCAGCCGCGCCCACCGGCCGCGCACCCCCCACCCGCCGCTCGCCGCCGAACCCACCCGGCGTGCAGGCGGGGCGCGAGCGCGCGTCCTCGGTCAAGGGTGGGCCGGAGGCCCATCGCCGAAGGCGACGCGCAGCGCCCTTTACTCGGCTCGCGGAAGCACGACAATCGCCGAGAAGCGGGCGGCCCGACGGCACCCTTCCAACCCCGTCCGCCGCAACTCCCCCTCCCCCCGCCGAGCTACGCCATTCGTGTGCGCTGTCTTGACCGGCCCCGGGGGCACTCCTATGGTCGCGCTACCGGACGGACGTAGGACGTAGGACGTCGTATCTCACCCCCCCTCCGCTCCTCCCACACACCTCCACACCCCCACCCCTCCCCCGACCTACTGGAGGACCCGTGCGCGACGACGTGATCCCCGACGTACCGGCCCCGCGCCGCCGGTCGTTCCTGAAGGGCGCTGGAGTGCTGGGGGCCGGCGCGGTGCTGGCAGGCTGTTCCGCCGGGCCGGAGTCCACGAACGAGACCGGCAACGGCGGGACCGGGAAGGACCGGACGCTGACCGCCGTGATCGGGTACGGCAACGACGGCAGCTGGGATCCGACGCAGACGGCGTCGGCGTTCGCCATGGCCGCCAACAACCACATCTACGAGGGGTTGGTGGACACCGATCCGATCTCCCGGGCGCCTTATCCCGCGCTCGCCACCGCGGTGCCCCGCGATCCGAGCGCCACCCGCTGGCGGTTCGCGCTCCGGTCCGGGGCCGTCTTCCACGACGGCAAGCCCGTCACTGCCGACGACGTCGTGTTCGTCTTCGACCGGATACTCGATCCGGGCACCCAGACTCTCGCCAAGGGGTTCTTCGCCCCCTGGCTGGACTCGGTCCGGAAGGTCGACGCCCGGACCGTCGAACTCGTCCTCAAGTTCCCCTTCCCGGACGGGCTCGCCCGGCTCACGCTCGCCAAGGTCATGCCGAAGCACGTCTTCTCCCGGCCCGGCGCCTGGGACGACGCCGTCAGGGGGCTGGCCGTGGGTTCGGGGCCGTACCGGCAGACCGCGCACCATCCGAAGTCGAACACCACCTTCGAGGCGTTCGCCGGCTACAACGGGCCCCGCGAGCCGGCCTTCCGCAGAATGAACTGGCTGACCATCGTGGACGCCGCTCCGCGCGTCGCGAAGATCTCGGGGACGGGTGCCGGGGCGCAGATCGCCGACAACATTCCGTACGCCAACATCTCCCGGCTGGAGCAGGGTGGTCTGAAGGTCGCCGGTGGTGCCGGGATGAACAACCTCTTCCTGATGTTCAACACCCGGCACAAGCCCTTCGACGACGTCCGGGTGCGGCAGGCGCTGCGCTACGCCATCGACACCGAGAAGATGGTCGACGTCGCGCTGAAGGGGCACGGGAAGCCCGCCTCCTCCTTCCTCGATGAAGGCAATCCCGGCTACCGGCGGGCCAAGACCGTCTACGACTACGACCCCGACAAGGCGAAGGCCCTGCTGAAGGCCGTCGGGGTCACCGGCCTCAAGGTGAACATCCTCGCTGTCAACGTCAGTTGGATCGTGGACTGTCTGCCGACCATCAAGGCCTCCTGGGACGCGATCGGTGTGCGGACCACCCTCGCGCCGCAGGAGACCACCGCCGTCTTCACCAAGATGGACCAGAAGCAGGACTACCAGGTGGTTGCCGCCGCCTCCAATCCCAACCAGTTCGGGCTCGACGCCGACCTGATCATGCACTACAACTACGGCCCCGGGAACCTGTGGATGCAGTACACGCGGTGGGCCGGCGACCCCGTCGCCAAGCAGCTCTTCAAGGACATGGACCGGGCGACCCGGGAGCCGGATCCCGCGAAGAAGAAGGCGATGATCCAGGACTACATCGACGTCGTCGCGGAACAGGCGGTGCTGTACCCGGTCGTCCACAACGAGCTGATGACCGCCTGGGATCCGCGCAGGCTCACCGGGATAAGGGCGCAGCCCTACCCCGGCGTCAACCTGCTCCAGGCCAAGTGGATCTGACGGCATGACGGCCGTCGTACGGATCCTGCTCCGGCGTATCGCCCTGCTCGTGCCGCTGCTCCTCGGCATCGTGCTGTTCGTGTTCCTGGTGATGCGGTTCTCGGACGTGGACCCCGCGTCCGCGTTCTTCCAGGGCGCCAATCCGACCCCGCGGCAGCTGCACGAGTTCCGGGAGCGGAGCGGGCTGCTGGATCCGCTGCCCCTGCGGTACGTCCACTTCGTCGGCGATCTGCTCCACGGCGACCTCGGTACCAGCGTCCTCACCCGGGCGCCGGTGGCCGACCAGGTCACCACCGCGCTGCCGCTCACCCTCCAGCTGACCTTCCTCGGACTCACCCTCGCCGTGGTGCTGGCGCTGGCGGGCGGGGTCACGGCCGCCGTGTACCGGGACCGGCTGCCGGACCAGGTGATCCGGGTCGTGTCGCTGGTCGGGGTCGCCGCGCCCGGGTTCTGGCTGGCGCTGCTGATGATCCAGTACCTGGCGGTGGACCGGGGCTGGTTCCCGACCGGCGGCTATATCAACCCGGCCGACTCGGTCACCGGCTGGCTCAAGACCATGGCGCTGCCCGCCGTCGCCCTGTCCCTGCCGGTCGCCGCCCAGCTCACCCGGATCGTGCGGACCTCGGTGGTGGAGGAGCTGGACAAGGACTATGTGCGGACCGCGATCGGGAGCGGGCTGCCGCCGCGCGTGGTGGTCGGGCGGAACGTGCTCCGCAACGCGCTCGTCAATCCCCTCACCGTGCTCGGGCTGCGGGTCGGCTATCTCCTCGGCGGTGCCGTCGTCATCGAGACGATCTTCTCGCTGCCCGGCATGGGCAAGCTGATGATCGACGCCGTGCAGAACGGGGATCCGGCGGTGGTGCAGGGGGTCGTCCTGACCACCGCGACCGGGTTCGTCGTCGTCAACCTCGTCATCGACATTCTGTATCTGCTGGTCAACCCACGTCTGAGGGCGGGCTGATGGTCACGCGCGCGACGCTCACCGAGCGGCTCTCCCGGCCCGGCGGTGTCCGGCTGCGCGGCTGGCGCCGGCTGCCGCTGCTGTCGAGGGCCGCCGTCTGCTTCCTGGCCCTCGTCATCCTCGTCGCCGTACTCGCCCCCGTCCTCGCCCCGGACGATCCGCTCGACCAGCAGGACCCCGTCGGCGGAACGGGGCGGCCGTCGGCCGCGCACTGGCTGGGGCAGGACAGCCTGGGCCGGGACCTCCTCAGCCGGCTGATGTACGGCGCCCGCTGGTCCCTCGCCATCGGGTTGGGCGCGACCGCGCTCGCGCTCGTCGTCGGGGCCGTGGTCGGGGCGCTGGCCGCCACCTCCCGGAAGGCCGTCGACGAGACGCTGATGCGCTGCCTGGACGTGGTGATGGCGTTCCCGGGGATCGCGCTCGCGGCCGTGCTGGTGGCCGTGTTCGGGGGTGGGATCGGGGTGCTGATCTGCGCCATCGCCTTCCTGTTCACCCCGCCCGTGGCCCGGGTCGTACGGGCCAACGTGCTGGATCAGTACGGCGAGGACTACGTCACCGCCGAGCGGGTCATCGGTGCCCGCACCGCGCACATCGTGCTGCGGCACGTGGCCGTCAACTGTGCCGCTCCGGTGCTGGTGTTCTGCACGGTCCAGGTCGCCGAGGCGATCGTCTTCGAGGCGTCGCTGTCCTTCATCGGCGCGGGTGTGCGACCCCCGGACCCGTCGTGGGGCAGTGTGATCGCCGACGGCAAGAACATGGTGCTGACCGGCGGCTGGTGGGCGACCGTCTTCCCGGGGCTGCTGATCCTGCTCACCGTGCTGTCGCTGAACATCCTCTCGGAGGGGGTGTCGGACGCCTGGGCGGCGCCCGCGCCCCGCGCGACGGACGCACCGGAGGACCGGCTGGAGGCCCCCGAACCCGGCACCGGCGAGGTGCTGCCGCTGCCCGGGCTCACCGAGGCCGCCCGGCGGCTGCGTTCCCGGGCCCGCCCGCGCCCCGCCCCCGGCGGGCAGCCGGTGCTGGCGGTGGAGAACCTCACCATCGGCTTCCCGGACCGGCACCGGGGTGTGGACATCGTGGCCGGGGTCGGTTTCGAGGTGTACCCGGGTGAAGTGCTGGGACTGGTGGGCGAGTCGGGCTGTGGGAAGTCGCTGACCGCGCTCACCGTCATGGGGCTCCAGCCGAAGGGGGCCCGGATCAGCGGGCAGGTGCGGTTCCGGCAGCGGGACCTGACGGCCGAGCCGATGCGGGTGCGGCGGCGGCTGCTGGGCCATGAGATGGCCATGGTCTACCAGGACGCGCTGTCCTCCCTGAACCCGGCCATGACCATCCGGGCCCAGCTCAGGCAGCTCGTCCGGCGCGGGGGCCGCCGTAGCCCGCAGGAACTGCTGTCGATGGTCGGCCTGGATCCGGAGCGCACCCTGCGCAGCTATCCGCACGAGCTGTCCGGCGGGCAGCGGCAGCGGGTGCTCATCGCCATGGCGCTGTCCCGGGACCCGAAGCTGATCATCGCCGACGAGCCGACCACGGCCCTGGACGTCACCGTGCAGGCGCAGGTGATGGAGCTGCTGCTCAGGCTGCGGGAGGAGCTGGGGTTCGCGCTGATCCTGGTCTCGCACGATCTGGCGCTGGTCGCCGATGTCACCGACCGGATGGTGGTGATGTACGGCGGGCAGATCGTGGAGACCGGGGTGACCGCCGAGCTGGTGGCGGCGCCGGCCCACCACTACACGCGCGGGCTGCTCGGCAGCGTGCTCTCGCTGGAGTCGGCCGAGGAGCGGATGACGCAGATCAAGGGGGTCGTGCCGGCCCCGGCCGACTTCCCTGCGGGCTGCCGGTTCGCCGACCGCTGCCCGCTCGCCACCGAGGTGTGCCACACCACCGCCCCGGTCCTCGCGGGCATCCCGGCGCACACGGCCGCCTGTCATCACCCGGCGGTGGAACTGACGTCGGCGGAGAACGAGGAGGCGTTGCGGTGACCGCTGTGGTGGAGGTGCGGGACGCGCACGTCGTGCACAGGGCGCGCAGCGGCGGTCTGTTCCGGCGGGACCGGGTGTACGCCCTGACCGGAGCCGATCTGTCGGTGGCGGCCGGTGAGACGGTCGGGGTGGTCGGCGAGTCGGGGTGCGGGAAGTCGACGCTGGCGAAGGTGCTGGTGGGCGTCGAGCGGCCGGTGTCCGGGACGGTGTCCTTCCGGGGCCGGGACCTGTGGGCGATGCCGGCCGCCGAGCGCCGGGCCACGGTCGGTGCGGGCACCGGCATGATCTTCCAGGACCCGTCGACCGCGCTGAACCGCCGGCTGACCGTCCGCCGCATCCTGCGCGACCCGCTGGACGTCCACCAGCGCGGCACCCGGTCCGAACGGGAAGAGCGGGTGCGGGAGTTGATGGCGCTGGTGGGGCTGGACCGGGCGCTCGCCGACGCCCTGCCCGGGCAGTTGTCGGGCGGGCAGCGGCAACGTGTCGCCATCGCCCGCGCGCTCGCCCTGGACCCGGCGCTGGTCGTCGCGGACGAGCCGACCAGCGCGCTGGACGTCTCGGTCCGCGCGCAGATCCTGAACCTGCTGCTCGATCTGAGGGAACGTCTGGGCCTGGCCCTGGTGTTCGTCTCGCACGACATCCAGACGGTACGGCGGATGAGCGACCGGGTGATCACCATGTACCTGGGCCGGATCGTGGAGGAGACCCCGGCCGACCGGGTCACCGACGCGGCCCGGCACCCGTACACCCGCGCCCTGTTCTCGGCCACGCCCGGCCTGCTGGACCCGATCGACCCGATCCCGCTGACCGGGCCGGTGCCGTCGGCGACCCGTCCGCCGAGCGGCTGCCCGTTCCGCACCCGCTGCTGGAGGGCGGACGGGGTCTGCGCCGAGTCGATGCCGGACTTCTCGGCCGCGTCACGGCCCGGACACCGCTACCGGTGTCACCATCCTGTGGAGGAGGACCAGCCGACCCGAGACCTAGCTCGCCAGGAGCCGTGATGACGTTCCCCAGCCCGCTGACCGGTGTCGTCCCGCCCGTCTGTACGCCTCTGACACCGGAGCGCGAGGTGGATGTGCCCTCGCTGCTGCGTCTGGTCGACTTCCTGGTGGAGGCCGGGGTGCACGGGCTGTTTCTGCTCGGCTCGACCTCGGAGGCGGCCTTTCTGACGGACGCGCAGCGCAGGCAGGTGGTGGCGGCCGTCACCGGGCACGTGGGCGGTCAGCTGCCCGTGCTCGCCGGTGCCATCGACATGACGACCCCGCGCGTCCTGGACCATGTCTCGGCGGTCACGTCGGCCGGTGCGCAGGCCGTCGTGGTCACCGCACCCTTCTACGCCCGCACCCACCCCTCGGAGATCGTCCACCACTACCGCCGGATCGCCGCCGCCAGCCCGGTCCCGGTGATCGCCT
Organism: Streptomyces sp. NPDC028928; assembly: GCF_055564915.1. Lineage (NCBI taxonomy): Bacteria > Bacillati > Actinomycetota > Actinomycetes > Kitasatosporales > Streptomycetaceae > Streptomyces > Streptomyces sp. NPDC028928. The sequence goes on along the minus strand of NZ_JBVHVI010000002.1, from coordinate 572,362 downwards.
ACGACATCCCGGTCGCCGTGCACACCAAGCTCCCCGCCGAGCTGGTGCTGGGGCTCGCCGGGGACGGCGTACTGGCCGGGATCAAGGACTCCAGCGGGGATCTGGCGGCGTTCCGGGAGGTCGTCACGGGGGCCAGGGCCCACGCCGGGTTCAGCGTGCTGACCGGCTCGGAGCTGATCGCGGACGCGGCGCTGGCGCTGGGCGCCGACGGGGCGGTGCCGGGCCTGGCCAACGTCGACCCGCACGGGTACGTCCGCCTGTACCGCCTGTGCGTGGCGGGCGACCAGGACGGGGCGCGGGCCGAACAGGAGCGGCTGTGCGCGCTGTTCGGGATGGTCGGCGCCGGGGATCCCGCGCGGATGGGCGGCAGCTCGTCGGCGCTGGGCGCGTTCAAGGCGGCGCTGCATCTGCGCGGGATCATCGACTGCCCGGTGACCGCGGAGCCGCAGGTCCCGCTGTCCGGCGCGGAGGTCGAGCAGGTCGGCAAGTTCCTGGCGGCGGCCGGACTGCTGGGTCTCGGGACCCACGGGACACACCGGCACTGAGACCGTCGGTCACTGCCGGGCTTCCCTGCCGGCCCGGACCGCCCGGCCTCGGGACCCACGGGACACACCCGCACTGAGACCGTCGGTCACTGCCGGGCTTCCCTGCCGGCCCGGACCGCCCGGCCTCGGGACCCACGGGACACACCCGCACCGAGGACGGCGGTCACTGCCGGGCTTCCCTGCCGGCCCGGACCGCCCGGCCTCGGGACCCACGGGACACACCGGCACTGAGACCGTCGGTCACTGCCGGGCTTCCCTGCGGGCCTGTTGGACCTCGCGGTGGACCGCCCAGGCGTCCGCGACCGGGCCCACGTGCCCGAGCTTGTCGGGGTTGCCCACCAGCCGGATCGCCTGGATCCGTCCGTCGAGCACGTCGAGGGCCAGGGCCTGGAGCACCTTGCCGTCCCGGTCGCGGAAGATCGCGCCGGGCTGGCTGTTGACCTCGTGCGGCTCGAAGGTCGCCCCGATCCGGGCCAGCCAGGGGAAGACGGAGGCGAGCAGCCGGGCCACGTTGTCGGCGCCCATGACGGCCCGGGCCAGCTGCGGGGCCTTGCCGCCGCCGTCGCCGACCATCGACACGTCGGCGGCGAGCAGATCCTGCAGCCCGGTGACATCGCCTTCGCGGAGGGCGTCCAGGAACCGTGACGCCAGCTCCTCCCGTTCGGTGCGGTCGGCCTCGAAGCGGGGCCGGCCGTCGGTCATGTGGCGGCGGGCCCGCACCGCGAGCTGGCGGCAGGCGGCCTCCGAGCGCCCGACGGCCGAGGCGATCTCGGGGAAACCGAAGTCGAACACCTCGCGCAGCACGAAGACCGCCCGCTCCAGCGGGCTGAGCCGTTCGAGGAGGAGCAGGGCGGCCATCGACACCGAGTCGGCCAGCTCCGCCGAGCGCGCCGGGTCCTGGTAGGGGTCGGCGAGCAGCGGCTCCGGGAACCACGGTCCGACGTACGCCTCGCGCCGGACGCGGGCCGAGCGCAGCACGTCGATGGAGAGCCGGGTCACCGTGGCCGAGAGGAAGGCCTTGACCGATCTGGGTTCGGTCGGGGAGTCGACGTAGCGCAGCCAGGTCTCCTGGACGGCGTCCTCGGCCTCGCTCACGCTGCCCAGGATCCGGTAGGCGATCGAGAACAGCAGGGGCCGCAGCTCCTGGAACTCCTCGGTCCTGGTCCTGTTCATGTGAAGCGCCCCCCTGCGACGAATGCGGCCAGTGCGAAGTAGGCGACGTTCAGCAGCACGAGCGCGAACTCGCCACGCCGCCCGTGTGTGATCATCGCACCGGCCATCAGAAGCATCCAGCAGATCGCGGTCACCGGCACCAGTACCGGTGCGATACCGAGCGCGGCGGGCAGGATCAGCCCCGCCGCGGCCAGCAGCTCCAGCACGCCCAGTGTCTTCACGAAGCCGGCGCCGACCTCGCCGGTCCACCCCCCGCCGTGCACGGCGGCCAGCCTCTCCCTCGGCACGAACGTCTTGGTGACGCCTCCGAGCAGGGCCACGGCGGCCAGTAGTCCGGCGGCGATCCACAGGACCAGGTTCATCGTCATCCACTCCTTGTACCGGGCGGTGCGTTCACCCCGTACGACGAGACAGCCGGCCGTCCCTGTGACACCTACGGCAGGCGGAGTCTGCGGAACTCCAGCGACTGGTAGGGGCCTTGGCGGCCGGTCTCGTAGAGGACGCCGATGGTGCCAGGGCCGAGCTGGACGAGGTCGGAGTAGGCGGCCGGCTGGTCGGAGAGGGTGCGGAGCCTGGTGAAGGTGCGGCCGGCGTCCGTGCTGGTCCACAGGGCCAGGGCACGGCGGGCGCCCGGCACGGAGGGCGCGGAGAACAGCAGGGGCGCGCCGGGGCCGCGGGGCTGGAGGACGCTGCCCTGGACCACGGGGACGGCGTTCAGGGCCGGCTGGACGGTGAAGGGGCGGTCCAGGGTGCGGCCGCCGTCGCCGGAGTAGGTGTCGAGGCGGTTGCCGGGGGCGGTGCCGTTCTGGTCGCGGGCGCTGAGGTAGACGCGGCCGTCGGGCAGCTGGGCGGCGCTGGTCTCGTTGGCGTTGGTCCGGCCGTCGTAGGTGTCGTCGGTGAAGCCGAGGTGCCAGGTGTGGCCGAGGTCGTCGCTGTAGAGGGCGTGGCCGCCGTAGTACCGGGGTTCCTGGCCGGTGTCGGGGGAGCCGGCGGGCGGGGCCGCGGAGTGGTTGGCGGGGATCAGCAGGCGGCCGGTGCGGGGGCCGCGGGTGAGGGCGACGGCGTGGCCGGGGCCGGTGGCGTACCAGCGCCAGCCCGGCCGGGTGACCTGGGCGGTGATGTCGCGCGGGGCCGTGAAGTGCCGGCCGTCGTCCCGGCTGTGCTGCACGAAGACCCGGCGGCCCTGCCGCGGGGTGACCTGGCCGCGCATGATCTGCGCCTCCGTCACGCTGCCGCTGTTGGCGCAGGTCACCAGGACGATCACGCCGGTGCGCGGGTCGGCCACGGGTGCCGGGTTTCCCCGGGTGTGCCCCTGGCCGGCGGCCACCACGGTCAGCGGGCCCCAGGTGCAGCCGCCGTCGGTGGAGCGGCGCAGGACGACGTCGATGTCACCGGTGTCCCCGGGCCCGGAGCGCCGGCCCTCGGCGAAGGCGAGGAGGGTGCCGTGCCGGGTCTTCACCACGGCCGGGATGCGGTGGACGGCGTACCCGCCCTGCCCGGAGACGTAGGGCACGGAGGAGTCGCAGCCGCCGGACGCGGATGCGGCGTGCGCGGGCAGCCGGGCGGTGAGCGAGGCGAGGAGCACCAGGCCGGTGAGGAGGGAGCGGCTGCGCGGGGTCACTCCCTGAGGCTGCCCGCGATCACCGGGGCGGCCTTGCTCCGTGCGGGTGGTCAGGACGGGGTGCGGGCCGCGGCCAGCAGGCGGGTCACGTCGTCGGAGCAGATGGTGAGGGCCGCGCCGACGGTGGCGAGGGCGTCGCGTTCGGCGGGGGTGTAGGGGCCGTCGGCGAGGGCGATGCGGGCGGCCTGGAGGAGCAGGGACTCGCGGCCGGCCGGGGCGAGGTGCGGGGCGAGCGGGTCCAGGGCCTCGTGCAGCTCTATGGTCAGCCCGGCCGCGCAGGGCTGCTCGAAGTAGCGGCCGGTGTCGGCGGCGAGGGCCTCGACCAGGGCGGCCAGCTGGTCCTCGGTGCAGTCGGCGAAGCCGGCCGCGCGGACCGCGGCGGCGGCCGTCTCCAGGGCCGTGCGGGAGCCGGTGCCGCCCGCGGCGAGCACGGCGAGGGCGACGGTGTGCACGGCGTCGCGGAGCATCGCGGAGAAGCGGCGGGTGGTGGGGTGGTCCAGCACCTCGGTGCCGAAGTGGTGCCCGCAGGCCGCGCACTCCACCACCGGTCCGGTCGTCCCGCGCGGCAGCACCGGCACGCCGAGCAGGGTGAGCCGGCGGCGTCCGGTGAGGCGCTGGTAGTTGCGGTCGCCGCCGCAGCCGGGGCAGAAGAACTCGCCGTCTCCGACGGGTGTCCAGGCGGTGCGGGTGCCCAGGATGCGCACAGCCCTGGTGGCACGGCCGTCTCGTCCCCGTACTGGCAGCACGTCGCACCTCCGTAACCGCGCGGCAACATCGCCGCGCTGGCGTGATGTTAGCCACATCACCGAGGTGGAGTCAGTACCCCGTAGGAGACCTTTCCGTGACCTGAGGGACGCGATGGCCGATACATGACGGCGCCCTGACCGCCGTGTCGCGCGGTCAGGGCGCCGAAAGTGCCGGTCGGACGGGGTCTAGCGGGCCGCGCGGTTCACCGCGGAGACGACCGCCTTCAGCGACGCACGCGTCGTGTTCGCGTCGATACCGATCCCCCACAGGACCTTGCCGTCGATCGCGCATTCGATGTAGGAGGCGGCCTGCGCGGAGGCGCCCTCGCTCATCGTGTGCTCCTGGTAGTCCAGCAGGCGTACGTCGATGCCGATGGACTGCAGGGCGTCGAAGAAGGCCGAGATCGGACCGTTGCCGGAGCCGGACAGGATCCGGTCCTCGCCGTCGACCGTGGCCTCGACGGTGAGGGTGTCCACGCCGTCGGTGTCGGTGGTCGACTGGCCGGTCTTCACCTGGATGCGGCCCCACGGGTTCTCGGGGTTGGGCAGGTACTCGTCCTGGAAGACCGCCCAGATCTCCTTCGGCGTGATCTCGCCGCCCTCGGCGTCGGTCTTCGCCTGGATGAGCCTGGAGAACTCGATCTGCATCCGGCGCGGCAGGTCCAGCTTGTGGTCGTTCTTCAGGACGTAGGAGATACCGCCCTTGCCGGACTGGGAGTTGACGCGGATGACGGCCTCGTAGGAGCGGCCGACGTCCTTGGGGTCGATCGGCAGGTACGGCACGGCCCACTCGATGTCGTCGACGGTGACGCCCTTGGCCCTGGCGTCGGCCTCCATGGCGTCGAAGCCCTTCTTGATGGCGTCCTGGTGGGAGCCGGAGAAGGACGTGTAGACCAGGTCGCCCACGTACGGGTGGCGCGGGTGGACCTCCATCTGGTTGCAGTACTCCCACGTGCGACGGATCTCGTCGATGTCGGAGAAGTCGATCTGCGGGTCGACGCCCTGCGAGAACAGGTTCATGCCCAGGGTGACCAGGTCGACGTTGCCGGTGCGCTCGCCCTGCCCGAACAGGCAGCCCTCGACGCGGTCGGCGCCGGCCATCAGCGCCAGCTCGGCGGCGGCGACGGCCGTACCGCGGTCGTTGTGCGGGTGCACGGACAGGCAGACGTACGCGCGGCGGGAGAGGTTGCGGTGCATCCACTCGAAGCGGTCCGCGTGCGTGGACGGGGTCGAACGCTCCACGGTGGCGGGCAGGTTGAGGATGATCTCGCGGCCCGGGCCGGGCTGCCAGACGTCCATGACCGCCTCGCAGACCTCCAGGGCGAAGTCCAGCTCGGTGTCGGTGAAGATCTCGGGGCTGTACTGGTAGCCGAACTCCGTCTCGGGGCCCAGCAGTTTCTCGGCGTACTCCATCACCAGGCGGGTGCCGTCGACGGCGATCTGCTTGATGTCGTCCTTGGAGCCGCGGAAGACGACCCGGCGGAAGACCGGGGCGGTGGCGTTGTACAGGTGGACGGTGGCCCGGCGGGCGCCCTTCAGGGACTCCACGGTCCGCTCGATCAGGTCCTCGCGGGCCTGGGTCAGGACGGAGATCGTCACGTCCTCGGGGATCGCGCCCTCTTCCTCGATGATCGAGCGCACGAAGTCGAAGTCGGTCTGGCCGGAGGCGGGGAAGCCGACCTCGATCTCCTTGTAGCCCATCTTGACCAGCTGGTCGAACATGCGCCGCTTGCGCTCGGGCGACATGGGGTCGATCAGGGCCTGGTTGCCGTCGCGCAGGTCGGTGGAGAGCCAGCGGGGGGCGGTGGTGATCCGCTTGTTCGGCCAGGTGCGGTCCGGGATGTCGACCTGCTCGTAGCGGCCGTACTTGTGGATCGGCATGGGGCTGGGCTGCTGGCGGTTGGCCATGATGGCGTGGGCTCCTCAGGATGTCCGATATCCGAGTGGACGGCCGACGACGCAACGCCAAGCTCCGCGGGGAGGGAGTCGGCCTCGACTACAGGCCCTCGCCGCGGCAGCTAAGAAGAAGCAGCCAGAAACGCATGATGCTCCGCAGCCTAGCCGAGCCGTTCCGGGGTGCGCGGGCCTGTCCCAGTATGCGGGACCGCGCGGCAAATCGGGACAAAAAGTGTGCCGCACCACATCGCCGTACCACAGCGTCACGGACCGTCGCGTTCCCTGTCCCGGTATTTCACCAATCATGGTGGCAGCTAGTGACATCGCCATCACAGAGTGCGATGGTGCGGAACATGACGACCAACGGGGGCTTCCAGCCCGTCTTCTGCACGATCGTCCCGCCGCACGTCCTCGACAAGCTCGCCCGCCACGAGGACCCCGCGCTCTCCGGCCCGGCCCGCCGCTCCCTGGAGCACGACGCCTACCAGCGCACCAAGCGCCGCCTGACCACGGTGATCGGTGCGTCCGCCGTCGCCCCGCCCGCCGGTGCCGCCGCCGACCAGCCGCACCGCACCATCTACGACGCCGAGCACACCCAGGACCTGCCCGGCACCAAGGTCCGCGAGGAGGGCTCCGACCCCGGCTCCGACGCCACCGTCAACCGCGCCTACGCGGGCCTCGGCGCCACCTTCGAGCTGTACCTGAAGGTCTACGGCCGGCGCTCCATCGACGACAACGGAATGCCGCTGGACGCCACCGTGCACTTCGGCGAGAACTACGACAACGCCTTCTGGAACGGCGAGCAGATGGTGTTCGGTGACGGCGACAACGAGGTCTTCCTCGACTTCACCATCCCGGTCGACGTCATCGGGCACGAGCTGACCCACGGCGTCACCCAGCACACCGCCAACCTGGAGTACTACGGCCAGTCGGGCGCCCTGAACGAGTCGGTGTCGGACGTCTTCGGCTCGCTGATCAAGCAGTACACCCTGGGCCAGACCGCGGCCGAGGCCGACTGGCTGATCGGCGCGGGCCTGCTCGCCCCGCGCGTGACGGGGGTGGCCCTGCGCTCGATGAAGGCCCCGGGCACGGCGTACGACGACGACGTCCTCGGCAAGGACCCGCAGCCGGCGAAGTTGGAGGACTACGTCCGCACCGGCCGCGACAACGGCGGCGTGCACATCAACTCCGGCATCCCCAACCACGCCTTCTACCTGGCCGCCACCGCCCTCGGCGGCTACGCCTGGGAGAAGGCCGGGCAGATCTGGTACGACGTGCTGACCGGCGGGAAGCTGAAGGAGGACGCCCTCTTCGCCGACTTCGCCACGCTGACGGTGAAGGCGGCCAGGGAGCGGTACGGCGCCGGGGCCGAACTCCAGGCCGTGCAGAAGGCGTGGGAAGAGGTGGGGGTGCGGACGCTGTAGTTCCGTACTAGACACAGACCCATGCGGATTCGAGTGCGACGCACGGGTGGTTTCGCGGGCATCGAGCGCCGGGCCGAGGTGGACACCTCGGGCCGGCCCGACGCCCAGGAGTGGCAGGCCCTGGCCGAACGCGTCCTGGCGTCCGGCCGGGGCACGCCTCCGACGGGGGTCCCGGACGGCTTCGGCTACGAGATCACGGTGGACGGCCGCACGGTGTACGCGGCGGATCCCCGACTCACCGAGGACCAGCGGGAATTGGTCTCGCGGGTGCTGAAGGAGGGCGCGTAACGGCCGTTTGCCGCAGGGGCGTTGACTTCCGTTACCGCGGGTACGGATGATCCGGCCATGGCGACTGACGCAGGCACCCCGATCCCCCGGTTCCCGCCCGGCTTCCTGTGGGGTGTGTCCACCTCGGCCCACCAGATCGAGGGCGCGGCCGAGGAGCGGGAGCCGTCGGTGTGGGACGTGTTCACGGCCGGGCCCGGCCGGGTGAAGGACGGCTCGACGGCGGCGGTGGCCTGCGACCACTACCACCGCTACCGGGAGGACGTGGCCCTCCTCGCCGGCCTCGGCGTGGACGCGTACCGCTTCTCGGTCTCCTGGCCGAGGGTGAACTCCCCCGGCGGCCTGGACTTCTACGACCGCCTGGTGGACGAGTTGTGCGCGGCGGGCGTCCGCCCGGTCCCGACCCTCTTCCACTGGGACCTCCCGGCGGACCTGGACTGGCTGGACCGGGACACGGCGGCCCGGTTCGCCGACCACGTGACGGTGGTCGCGGACCGGCTCGGCGACCGGGTGCGGCAGTGGATCACCCTCAACGAGCCCGCCGAACACACCCTGCTCGGGCACGCCCTGGGCGCCCACGCCCCCGGCCGGCAGCTCCTCTTCGACGCCCTCCCGGTCGCCCACCACCAGTTGCTGGCCCACGGCCTGGCCGTACGGGCGCTGCGCGCGGCCGGCGCGGACGGCATCGGCATCGCCAACTCCCACGGCCCCACCTGGCCCGCCTCGCGGGAGCGGGCGGACCTGGAGGCGGCCGGCTTCTACGACGTCCTCCTCAACCGCCTCTTCGCCGAGCCGGTCATCCTCGGCGAGTACCCCGAGGGCATGGGCGCCCTGATGCCGGGGGACGTGGAGTCCGACCTGAAGGTGATCGCCGAACCGGTCGACTGGTACGGCATCAACTACTACGCGCCGACCATGGTCGGCGCCCCGCAGGGCACCGACACCGCGTTCGGCGGCCTGACGATGCCGGCCGAACTCCCCTTCTCGGTCCGGGAGATCGAGGGACGCCCGGTGACGGACTTCGGCTGGCCGGTCGTACCGGAGGGCCTGACGGAACTGCTGACCGGCTTCCGCGAGCGCTACGGCGACCGGCTCCCGCCCGTCGTCATCACCGAGAACGGCTGCTCCTACGACGGCGTCGACGACCAGGAACGGATCGCCTACCTGGACGCCCACATCCGGGCCCTGCACCGGGCGGTCGAGGCCGGGGTCGACGTCCGCGGCTACTTCGTGTGGTCCCTGATGGACAACTTCGAGTGGGCCGAGGGCTACGCCCGCAGGTTCGGCCTGGTGCACGTGGACTTCGAGACGCTGGAGCGGACACCGAAGGCGTCGTACCGCTGGTTCCGGGACGTGCTGCGGGAGCAGGGCCCTCAGAGGGCTCCGGCGTCCCGGGCGGACCACACGGTCGGGAACCAGGGCCGGTAGCCCAGTTCGCGGCGGATGCGGTCGGTGGAGGCGATGGCGTACCAGGGGTCGGGGTCGGGGCCGTCCGCGGGCGGCTCCACGCCGAGGAGCTGGTGGATGTCCAGCACGGTGACCGGGGCGTCGTCGGCGATGTTGTAGGTGCGGCCGTCGGCGCCGGGGGCGTACAGCAGGCGCAGCAGGCCCTGGGCGACGTCGGCGACGTGCACCAGCTGGTGCCGCTTGGTGGCCGGCTGGGTGGAGGTCCAGCGGGTGATGCCCGGCAGGTGCGGGTCGCCCTCGCCGTAGACGAAGCCGAGGCGGCCGACGCGGACGTCCAGCCCGTCCAGCGCCAGCAGTCCGCGCTCGGCCTCCGCCTTGGCCTCCGGGTACGCCATCCACATCGGGCCGCCCGGCACGGTGGGGTCGTCCTCGACGAGCGGACGGCCGCGGCCGGCGCCGTACGCCAGGATGGTGCTCGCCTGCACGAACCGCCGCACCCCGCAGGCCAGGGCCGCCCGGCCCAGCTCCAGCGCCGCGTCGCGGTTGACGGCCCACATCTCCTCGTCCGGTACGCCCCGGAAGGCGGCCGCGATGTTGACGACGGCGTCGACTCCGGAGAGGGCCTTGCCGAGGACGTCGGTGTCGCGCAGGTCGCCGACGACGACCTCGGCGCCGCGGTCGGCGAGGGCGGCGGCGCGGGACGCGTCGCGCACGATCACCCGGACCCGCTCGCCCGGCCGCCGCTGGGCCAGCAGCCTCGGCAGGAACCCGGTGCCGACCTGGCCGGTGACGCCGGTGACGAGTGTGGTGGACATGGTGGTGCTCCTCTCGGTGGACGGCTTCCACCTTCGGCGGCCGGAGCGCGGACCGGGAGAGACCTCCCGATCGGGGGATCGACAGTCCCTGGATAAGCCGGGCGGGCTGCCCCACGCTGGAAGGGTGAACCGAGCCGAACTCGCCGACTTCCTGCGCCGTGGCCGCGCCCGGCTGGAACCGTCCGACGTGGGCCTCGCGGCGGGCGCCCGCCGTCGTACGCCCGGACTGCGCCGGGAGGAGGTGGCGTCGCTGGCCGGGATGTCGGTCGACTACTACACGCGCCTGGAGCAGTCGCGTGGCCCGCGCCCCTCCCGCCAGATGCTGACGGCGCTGGCCCGTGCGCTGCGCCTGACGGAGGACGAACGGGACCACCTGTTCCACCTGGTGGGCGAGGAACCACCACGCCGGGAGGGGGCTTCGCCCCACGTCCGCCCCGGGCTGCTCCTGGTGCTGGACCGGCTGTACGACTCACCGGCGCAGGTGGTCACGGACTGGGGTACGGTGCTGGCGCAGAACGCGCTGGCCAAGGCCTTGGTCGGTGACGCGTCCGCCCTTCCGGCGCGGGAACGGAACCTGACGCGCCGCTTCTTCCTGGACCCGACGGCCCGTGCGCTGTTCCCTCCCGAGGACCGCCCGGCCCACGCCCGCGACCACGTGGCCAACCTCCGCGCGGTGACCGCGGCCCGCCCCGACGACCCGGAACCGGCGGCCCTGGTGGCCGAACTCCGCGCACAGAGCGAGGAGTTCGCCCGGCTCTGGGAGAACCACGAGGTGTCCCTGCGCCGCCCGCGCACCAAGCGCTTCCTGCACCCGGTGGTGGGCCTGCTGGAACTCGACTGCGAGGTCCTCCTGAGCCACGAGGCCCACCACCACCTCATCATCCACACGGCCCGCCCCGGCACGGAGTCACACGAGAGGCTTCAGTTGCTGAGGGTGGTGGGGTTGCAGGACATGACCGCCCAGGGCGCCGACCGCCGACGGTGACGCCTCAGAACCCCAGCTTGCGGAGCTGCTTCGGGTCGCGCTGCCAGTCCTTGGCCACCTTCACGTGGAGGTCCAGGAAGACGGGTGTGCCCAGCAGTGCTTCGATCTGCTTGCGGGACTTGATGCCGACCTCCTTCAGGCGCTTGCCCTTGGGGCCGATGACGATGCCCTTCTGGCTGGGGCGCTCGATGTAGACGTTGGCGTGGATGTCCAGCAGCGGCCGGTCGGCGGGGCGGTCCTCACGCGGGAGCATCTCCTCCACGACCACGGCGATGGAGTGCGGCAGCTCGTCGCGGACGCCCTCCAGCGCGGCCTCGCGGATCAGCTCCGCGATCATGACCTGCTCGGGCTCGTCGGTCAGGTCGCCCTCGGGGTAGAGGGGCGGGCCCTCGGGGAGGAGCGGGACCAGGAGGTCGGCCAGCAGATCCACCTGCTGGGAGCCCACCGCCGACACCGGGACGATCTCGGCCCACTCGATGCCCAGGTCCTTGCCCAGCTGGTCGATCGCGATCAGCTGCTCGGCCAGGGCCTTGGAGTCGACCAGGTCGGTCTTGGTGACGATGGCGACCTTGGGGGTCTTCCGGATCCCGGCCAGCTCCTTGGCGATGAAGCGGTCACCGGGACCGATCTTCTCGTTCGCCGGGAGGCAGAAGCCGATCACGTCGACCTCGGCCCAGGTGGTGCGGACCACGTCGTTGAGACGTTCGCCGAGCAGCGTGCGCGGCTTGTGGAGGCCGGGCGTGTCCACCAGGATCAGCTGGGAGTCCGGCCGGTGCACGATGCCGCGCACCGTGTGCCGCGTGGTCTGCGGCTGGTTCGCGGTGATCGCCACCTTCTGCCCGACCAGAGCGTTCGTGAGGGTGGACTTGCCCGCGTTGGGGCGGCCCACGAAGCAGGCGAAGCCGGCGCGGTGGACGGTCTCGGCCGGCTGCTCGGATGACTGGGTGCGAACGCTCATGCCGTTCATTGTCCCTGATCCACGAGGCACCGCCGTACCGTGAGGTTTCGGTAACCCTCACGCAACGAAACGTCACGGAAACACAGCCGTACGCGACCGGAAACCCGCACCGGTGAGCCTCTGACGCAGTCCGCACACCGTTGGAGACGCCCGTGACCCTCGCTGCCGCCGCCGTGAACACCGGCGACACCGCCTGGCTGCTCGCCGCGACCGCCCTCGTCCTGCTGATGACCCCCGGTCTCGCCCTGTTCTACGGCGGCATGGTCCGCACGAAGAGCGTCCTCAACATGCTGATGATGAGCTTCGTGTCGATCGCCCTGGTCACGGTGGTGTGGCTGGCGGCCGGCTACTCGCTGGCGTTCGGTGACGACGTCGGCGGCGGGCTGATCGGCGGCCTCCACCACGCCGGCATGGCCCACATCACCCCGGACAGCGTGCACGGCACCGTCCCGACCGCCCTCTTCGCCACCTTCCAGCTGTCCTTCGCGATCATCACGGCCGCGCTGATCAGCGGCGCGGTCGCCGACCGGACGAAATTCTCGGCGTGGCTGGTCTTCGTACCGCTGTGGACGCTGCTCGTATACGTTCCGGTGACGCACTGGGTGTGGGGCCCCGGCGGCTGGATCCTCGACAAGCTGGGTGCGCTGGACTTCGCCGGCGGTCTGCCCGTGGAGATCACATCCGGCGCCTCCGGGCTGGCCCTGTGCCTGGTGCTCGGGCCCCGGCTGGGCTTCAAGAAGGACGCCATGCGCCCGCACAACCTGCCCATGGTGATCCTCGGCGCCGGTCTGCTCTGGTTCGGCTGGTTCGGTTTCAACGCCGGCTCCGCGCTCGGCGCGAACGGCCTCGCCGCCGCCGCGTTCCTCAACACGCTCGCCGCCGGCTGCACCGGCCTGCTCGGCTGGCTCTTCGTGGAGCAGCGGCGCGACGGCCACCCGACCACCCTGGGCGCGGCCTCGGGCGCGGTGGCGGGCCTGGTCGCGATCACCCCGTCCTGCGGCACGGTGTCCCTGCTCGGCGCCCTCGTCGTCGGCCTCGCCGCCGGTGTCGTCTGCTCGTACGCGGTGAGCTGGAAGTTCAAGCTGAACTACGACGACTCCCTGGACGTCGTCGGCGTCCACCTGGTCGGCGGGATCATCGGCACCCTGCTGATCGGCCTGTTCGCCGAGAAGGCGATGACCGGCGGCACGGAGGGCCTGTTCTACGGCGGCGGGCTCGCCCCGCTCGGCAAGCAGCTGCTGGCCGTGGTGGTCGTGGCGGTGTACGCCTTCGCGGTGACGTACGGCCTCGGCACGCTGCTCGACAAGGCGATGGGCCTGCGGGCGAGCGAGGAGCAGGAGCACACCGGGCTGGACCTTACGGTGCACGCCGAGACCGCATACGATCACGGCGTCCTGGGGCACGGCGCCCCGGTCTCCCACTCCGTCCTCCCCTCCGCTCAGAAGGTCAAGACCCAGGCATGAAGCTCATCACCGCGATCGTCAAGCCGTACCGTCTGGACGAGGTCAAGACCGCCCTGCAGGAGCTGGGGGTGCACGGTCTGACCGTGACCGAGGCGAGCGGCTACGGCCGGCAGCGCGGCCACACCGAGGTGTACCGGGGGGCCGAGTACCGGGTCGACCTGGTGCCGAAGGTGCGGATCGAGGTCGTGGTGGAGGACGCCGCCGCCGACGACGTGATCGACGCGATCGTCAGGGCCGCGCAGACGGGGAAGATCGGGGACGGGAAGGTGTGGGCCGTTCCGGTGGAGACGGTCGTCCGGGTGCGGACCGGCGAGCGCGGGCCCGACGCGCTCTGACCAGCAGTGCCCCGGTGAGCACACCGGCGGCGAACACCAGCGCCACCGGCAGCCAGGGCAGCGCGAGGAAGCCGGCGCTCGCGGACTCCCGGCTGTCCTGGGCGCTCGCGGTGAGCGTCACGTCCGCCCGGTCGAACTGGGGCGCCCCGCGCCAGGTCTCGGTGAGCCGTACCCGCTGCCCCGGCAGCAGCTCGGCGGGCACCCGGGTCAGCTGCCGGTCGAGCAGCGTACGGCCGAACAGTCCGCGCGCCTTCAGCTCCACCTTGGGGTGGAGGGTGACGTTGCCGGTGTTGCGGAGGGTGTAGGAGACGGTGGCGGTGCTGTCGCCGAGGCCGGGGACGAGCGGCTGGTGGTGGCCGATGCTCAGGTGCCCGACGGAGAGCGCGGGCAGCGTCGGACCGCCGACCCGCAGGTAGACCCGGGCGCCGACGGCCCGCCGCACACCGAGCGCGAGGCTGCCGCTGCCGTGGGCGACCTGCTCGTCCAGGGCGACGATCGCGCCCGGATGGTCGCCGGGCTCGGCTCCTTCGGGGATGCGCAGGGTGAAGGGCACGGTGACGGTCCTGTGGCCGGGCACGGTGATCCGGGACTTCGCGGGCCTGGCCCACGCGCCGACCCCGCGCATCGGCTCCTTCAGGGTGCGTACGGCGAACCCGCCGTCGCGGGCGGTGTTGTAGGCGTCGGCGGCGTAGAGCCGGAAGGTGAGCGGGCGGGCGGTCTTGTTCTGGACGGCGACCTTGTCGGTGAGGGTCTGGCCGGGCTCGGCGGAGAGGGTGAAGTAGGGCCGCGCGGCGATCTTCGAGGCGACCGGATAGACGGACCAGCTGCCGTTGTCGGCGGCTCGGGCCGTGCCGGTGGGCAGGCCGAGGAGCAGGGCGGTCAGGCTCAGGAGGACATACGGCTTGCGCATGGGTGCGGACCCCCATGGACGGAAGGCACGGGAGACAGGGCGGGCAGGGCGGACAGGGCAGCGGGCGGGTGCGGACGCCCGTACGCTCACGTGAGCGTCAGTGTGAGCACGCCGGAGTACGCGCCGGGCGGCGTGAACGCCGGTACGTCCAGGGAGAGCCCGGCGTCGACGGTGAACTCACCGCCGGTCAGCGTGCCGTTGGAGGTGGAGGCGAGGGTCGCGCCCGCGCTGCCCACCGTGCCCGCCGAACCGGCCTTGCAGGTGCTGGGGCTGCCCGGCTTGGTCGCGCAGGCGGGGGTCCAGTTCAGCCGCCCGGCGTCGATCCTGGCGCCGGGGCCGGTGAAGTCGGTGACCTTGCCGGTCAGGGACCAGCCCGCGGGTCCGCCGCGGAAGTCCTTGACGGTCACCGTGTTCAGGCTGCCGGTGGAGGCCCCGCCTCGGCCGAAGTCGACCCCGGACAGGGCGACGGAGTCACCGGCCTGGGACATGGACAGGGTGCCCGCCCTGACGGTGGTGGTCAGCTTCTGGCTGCCGGCCGGGACGGGTGTGTTGTCGTTGACGACGTAGGCCGCGGGTCCGGCTCCCTTGTCCGGGTTCCAGGAGCCGCCCTCGTAGGCCACGATCCCGGTCGTCGCCTTGTCGTGGACGACGAGGGTGCCGCTGAAGGAGCCCTGGGCGTTCGCGGTCACGGTCGCGGTGTCCGCGGTCTGGGTGTCACCGGCCCGCCCGGCCAGGGTGACGGTGGCGCCCGGCGTGAAGTTGCTGCCGCTGACGGTGACGCCGGCCCCGGGGTCGCCGGAGGCCGAACCCAGCGAGATCGCCCGGGTGTTGCCGGGTGTGCCGTCGGTCGCGGTGATGGTCTGGGAGACCGGGGCGGGCGGGGTGATGACGGTGCAGGGGGTGTCCAGCTCCAGGATGTAGCTGGTGTGGATGTTGTAGTCGCCGGGCGAGAGGGTGATCTGCCCGGCCTTGGTGACGGTGAACGTGCCGGTCATGGAGAAGGACGGGAAGGCGGCCTTCCCCGGCACCGGCGGGTTCTTCTCCGGTCCGGCGACGGTGACGGCGCCGCTCTGGGCGCCGCCGAGCGTCACCTTCCCGGTCGGGGTCATGATGTCGGCCGGCAGGGCCAGGTCGGTGGGGTTGCTGGCGGCGGCCTTGACCACGGTGTAGGTCACGGTGACCGTGTCGCCGACCTTGGGACTGGTGTTGTCCACCGTGACGTTCGCGGTGGTGGTGCCGTCGATGGGCGGGATGCCCGCGGCGGCCGGGGGGATGCAGTGCGTGGCGAAGTCCACGTCGGTGCCGGCGGCGCCGGCCGGGCAGGCCAGCGCGCCGCCCGCGGTGACCGCGAGGGCGGTCGCCCCGAGCAGTGACGCCCAGCGCCACCGTCGGGCTCTTCGGGGTGTCGGACCCATGGGCCCCCTCCTGAGGGTTGCGGGCGCAGCGGCTCGTCTGCGCCGACAGGGGGCATTGATGTGGAGCGGGGGTGAGAAGTCAATGGAGATGCCGCAGAAATCTGACGGATCATCAGTCTCTGCGGCATCCGGAACACATCGCTCAGGTCGGTCGAAGACTTCCGTCAGTCGAAGACGAACGGGCCGGGCGACTGCTTCGCCGAGGCCGTGCAGGTCACGGTGATCCCGAAGATCACCATCTTCAGCGAGCCGCCGTACGCCTCCAGGCTGTCACCGGAGGCGACGGTGCCGCTGAGCGGGCCGACGGCGACCGCGGCGCCGCCGGCCATGGCCGGGTTCTTCGTCCCGCTGAAGACGGTGGTGCCGCCGCTCGCCTTGACCATGGTGAGCGTGGAGGCGATCGAGTCCTGGGCCACCGCGACCGGCGTCTTGATCGCGGTGGAGGTGAGGGTGAGGGTGGCCGAGGTGCCGCTCTGGGTGGCGGTGAGCGTGGCCGCGCCACCACCGAAGATGCCGCAGTTCGCGGTGATGGCCGCCGACTGGGGAGTGACGGCGGCCGCGGTGGGGGCGAAGGCGAGTCCGGTGACCGCGAGGGCCCCGGCGGCCAGTGCCGCACCCGTTGCCGTGCGCTTGCCTCTCATGGGGATCCGCTTCCCTTTCGTGGTGGGGAGTGCCGTGGGGGGACGGCCGACGGACGGGGAGGCCTGCGCAGGCGGGTGCGGCACACTGCGCGGGGGTGCGGATCTGACGGCCCGTCGGATGGTACGGATCCCATTGACGCGCGGAGGCAGGACCGCGACAAGGTTGAATTCCGGCCGACCTGTTGTTCGGTCGGCCGGAGCCGTCAGCCCGCGGTGACGGTCACGCGCACGGTGCCGTCGGGCGCGGCCAGCAGCACAGGTGTCTGCGGGCCACCCAGGTCGGCGACGGCGGCCAGGTCCTCCCCCGGCACGGACTCCGCCTCGCTCACCACCGCCGCCGCCTCCAGGGACGTGGCCCCGGAGGCCACGGCCATGGCGACGGCCGTCCGCAGCGCGCTCAGCTTCAGCGAGGCGAGGTCCACCGACCCGGCGACGTAGGTCCGCCCGGTGTCGTCCCGTACGGCCGCCCCCTCGGGACTCGCGTTGCGGGCCCGCGCGGAACGGGCCAGGGTGACGATCTTGCGGTCCTCGGGGTCAAGCGCGTTGCTCTCGGTCATGCCCCGAGCATACGAAGTCCCCGGCGGGGGTCAGTCGAGGGTCTGCACGATCTCGCTGCGCGCGCCCGTGTGCACCACACGCCCCCGCGCGCCGTTCACCAGGGGCAGGTAGGGCGGCACGTGTCCGCACTCGACGTCGGCGACGATCGGCACGCCCAGCGGGCCGAGGGCGTCGACGACGGCCTCGTACTGGGTGAGGGTGCGGCCGTCGGGGGCGTGGGTGCGGCCCACGAGGACGGCGGCCGCCCGGTCGAAGAAGCCGGCGAGACGCAGGCCGTGCAGGTTGCGGCAGATCTCGAACGCGTCGTCCTGGCAGGCCTCGACGTAGACGAGCAGCGGCTCGCCGGCCGCGAAGGAGGAGGTGTCGAGGTACGGCGTCCCGGTGAGGTTGGCGAGGATCTCGATGCAGCCGCCGATCAGCCGGCCCTCGGCGTCGACGTCTCCGGTGCCGTCAAGGCGGGTCCAGCCGCCCTCGGCGTCCAGGGTGAGGTCACGGATCCCGGGGTCGGCGGCCCAGTCGTCCCAGCCGCCGGACCGGTGCCGGCCGGGCGGGGTCTGGGTGAACGGCTCGCCCTGCGCGGCGGTGACGATGTCCAGCCAGGACGCGAGGCCCTCGGGCGTGCGGTACGGGGTGTCCATGAGGTTGTTGCCGTGCACGGTCGCGACACCGGTGAGCAGGGTCAACGGGGCGATGACCGTGGAGATGTCGGACCAGCCGACCATCCACGTCGGCTCGGCCCGCGCGATCCGCTCGAAGTCGAGCAGCGGCAGCAGGTCGATCGCGGTCTCCCCGCCCCACGGCGGGATCACGGCCCGGACGGCGGGGTCGGTCAGCATCTCGGTCAGTTCGGCCGCGCGCTCCGCGGCCGGCGCGCTGATGTGGGTCGTCCCGTCCATGCACCGGCCGACGACCACCTCGTACCCGAGCGCTTCCAGGTCGCGCACGGCGAGATCGAGGCGTCCCCGGAGTTCCTCGGCCACCCCGCTGGACGGGGAGGTCACACCGATACGGTCACCGGGGCGCAGCGGGCGCGGATATCGCACAGTCATGCCGGATTCTGGCATGTACCCGACCGGCCCCGGCAACGGGTTTACGGCCGGTCCAGCCGCAGCCGCTCCGCCCTCGGCAGCCCCGCGACGACCAGGTCGTACGAGTCCTCGATCAGCTCCTTCACCAGCCGGTCGGGAAGCCCGCCGTCCACCGTCACGGTGTTCCAGTGCCGCTTGTTCATGTGCCAGCCCGGGACGATCAGGCCCTCGTGCTCCCCGCGCAGCCGAAGGGCGTCCTCCGGGTCGCACTTGAGGTTGACCGTCAGAGGCCGCGCGTCCAGGTTGGTCAGCGCGAACATCTTGCCCAGCACCTTGAAGACCGAGGTCTCGGGGTTGAACGGGAAGTCCTCCACCACCGCGTTGAAGGAGAGGCAGAAGGCGCGCAGTTGCTGCGGGGTCACTCGGGCCTGGCCTCCTCGGGGACGGGGGCGGGGAGGGGTTCGACCAGGACCGTCACGATCTTGTTCCGGCGGCCGGCCGCGGCCTCCGCGGTCAGCCGCAGGCTGCGCCCGTCGGGCAGTTCGACCTCGGCGGAGGCACCGGCGATGGGCACCCGGCCGAGCGCCTTGGCGAGGAGCCCGCCCACGGTCTCCACGTCCTCGTCGTCGTACTCTTCCAGGCCGTACAGCTCGCCGAGGTCGGTGATGTCCAGGCGGGCCGTGACCCGGAAGCGGTCGTCGCCGAGATCCTCCACGGGCGGGAGTTCCCGATCGTACTCGTCGGTGATCTCGCCGACGATCTCCTCCAGGATGTCCTCGATGGTGACGATGCCCGCGGTGCCGCCGTACTCGTCGATGACGACGGCGACGTGGTTGCGTTCCTTCTGCATCTCGCGCAGCAGGTCGCCCGCGTTCTTGGTGTCGGGCACGAAGACGGCCGGGCGCATCGCCGTGGAGACCAGGTCGCCCTCCGCCTCCCGGTTGATGTGCGTCTTGCGGACCAGGTCCTTCAGATACACGATCCCGACGATGTCGTCCTCGCTCTCGCCGGTGACCGGGATGCGGGAGAAGCCGGAGCGCAGCGCCAGGGTGAGGGCCTGGCGGATGGTCTTGAAGCGCTCGATGGTGACCAGGTCGGTGCGGGGCACCATCACCTCGCGCACCAGGGTGTCGCCCAGCTCGAAGACCGAGTGCACCATCCGGCGCTCGTCGTCCTCGATCAGCGACTCCTTCTCCGCGAGGTCGACCAGCGCGCGCAGCTCCGCCTCGGAGGCGAACGGCCCGTGCCGGAAGCCCTTGCCGGGCGTGAGCGCGTTGCCGATGAGGATCAGCAGGGAGGGGATCGGCCCCATGATCCGGGCCAGCGGCAGCAGCACGTACGCCGCCACGGTCGCCGTGTTGAGCGGGTGCTGGCGGCCGATGGTGCGCGGGGAGACGCCGACGGCGACGTACGACACGAGCACCATCACGCCGATGGCGATCAGCAGGGCCTGCCAGGTGGCGGCGAACTCCTGCAGGCAGGCGTACGTCACCAGGGCCGCGGCGGCCATCTCGCAGGCCACGCGGACCAGCAGGGCGACGTTCAGATAGCGGGTGGGGTCGGCGGCGATCAGCGCGAGCCTGGCGCTGCCCCGCCGGCCGGACTTCACGGCCTCCTCGGCGCGGAAGCTGGAGATGCGCGCGACGCCCGCCTCCGCGCAGGCGGCGAGCCAGGCGACGACGACCAGCGCGATCGCGCCGACCACGAGCTGCGGAGACATACGGCCCGCTTACGAGACGGTCGGGGCCGGCGACGGCCCGGTGAGGCCGCGCTCGGCCCGCCACCCGTCCACGATGGCGGCCTGGAGCCCGAACATCTCGGCCTTCTCGTCCGGCTCCTCGTGGTCGTACCCGAGCAGGTGCAGCACGCCGTGGACGGTGAGCAGCTGCAGCTCCTCGTCCATGGAGTGCTGCGTGGGCGCCTCGGCCCCCTGCTTGGCGGCCACCTCCGGGCACAGCACGATGTCACCGAGCAGCCCCTGCGGCGGCTCGTCGTCGTCCTTGGACGGCGGGCGCAGCTCGTCCATCGGGAACGACATGACATCGGTGGGACCCGGAAGGTCCATCCACTGGATGTGGAGCTGCTCCATGGCGTCGGCGTCCACGACGATCACCGAGAGCTCGGAGAGCGGGTGGATGCGCATCCGCGCGAGCGCGTAGCGGGCGATGTCCAGGATCGCCTGCTCGTCTACCTCGGTGCCGGACTCGTTGTTGACGTCGATCGACATGGCCGTGCTGGTCTACTTCCCCTTGGAGCCCTTGGCGCCGGACTTGCCACGGCCGCCCTTGGGCGCGCCGTTCTCGGTGCCGTACTTGCTGTCGTACTTCTCGTACGCGTCGACGATACGGCCCACCAGCTTGTGCCGGACGACATCGTGGGACGACAGCCGGGAGAAGTGGACGTCCTCGACCCCTTCCAGGATCTCCTGCACCTGCCGCAGACCGGACTTCTGCCCGTTGGGCAGGTCGACCTGGGTCACGTCACCGGTGATCACGATCTTCGAGTCGAAGCCGAGGCGGGTGAGGAACATCTTCATCTGTTCGGGGCTCGTGTTCTGGGCCTCGTCCAGGATGATGAAGGCGTCGTTGAGCGTGCGTCCGCGCATGTAGGCGAGCGGCGCGACCTCGATCGTCCCGGCGGCCATCAGCCGCGGGATGGAGTCCGGGTCGAGCATGTCGTGCAGCGCGTCGTACAGCGGGCGCAGGTACGGGTCGATCTTCTCGTAGAGCGTGCCGGGCAGGAAGCCGAGCCGCTCGCCGGCCTCCACCGCCGGGCGGGTCAGGATGATCCGGTTGACCTGCTTGGACTGGAGGGCCTGCACGGCCTTGGCCATGGCCAGGTAGGTCTTGCCGGTGCCGGCGGGGCCGATGCCGAAGACGATCGTGTGCTTGTCGATCGCGTCGACGTAGCGCTTCTGGTTGAGGGTCTTGGGGCGGATCGTGCGTCCGCGCGAGGACAGGATGTTCTGCGTCAGCACCTGCGCCGGGGTCTCCGGCCCGTCGCTCGTCCCGTTCTCGCTCGCCTTGAGCATCGCGATCGAGCGTTCCACTGCGTCCTCCGTCATCGGTTGCCCGGTGCGGAGCACCAGCATCATCTCGTCGAACACGCGCGAGATCAGGGCGACGTCCACCGGGTCGCCGACCGCGCTGATCTCATTGCCCCGGACGTGGATGTCGGCCGCCGGGAAGGCCCTCTCGATCACGCGCAGGAGCGAGTCGCCGGAACCCAGCACGGTCACCATGGGGTGCTGGGCGGGGACGGTGAACTGCGCTCTCGCCTGCTCCTGCGCGGGGGTGTGAGCTGTGGGTGTCTGTGTCATGGGCCGGCGCTTAAGGCCTGCGCTTCCTCCTTGTCACGGCCGCACAGCTGAGGGCGGCCTCGCGATTCCAGGGTACGACGGGGGACTGACAAGGCCGTAGGGCTTTTCATACGACCGCTTCGCGGCGGGCCGGACGCCGGCGCCGTACTTCAGCCGGACCGGCGGAAACCGATGGTCGGCACGGCCCGCCGCAACGGCCACGGCCGGTCCAGCTCCTCCGGGACCAGGCCCTCCAGGAACTCGTACCGCCGAAGGGCCGCGGGCGACTGCCCGGGGAGGGACTGCACGCGCCGCCACCACGCCCCGATCTCCGACCACCCCGGCGCCGACAGCGAGCCCCCGAACTCCTGCACGGACAGCGCGGCCGTGAGCCCGGCGAAGGCCAGCCGGTCGGCGAGCGGCCACCCCGCGAGGGAGCCCGTCACGAACCCGGCGACGAACACGTCCCCCGCCCCGGTCGGGTCCAGCGCCTCCACGGCGATCGCGGGCACCTCGGCGGCCTCCCCCGTGCGCCGGTCCACGGCGTAGGCCCCCTCCTCCCCGAGGGTGACCACGGCCACCGGCACGTACTCGGTCAGGGCGTGCGCGGCGAGCCGCGGGCAGTCGGTGCCGGTGTACCGCTTGGCCTCCTCCGCGTTGGGCAGGAACGCCTCGCAGTGCTCCAGGTCGGCCAGCCCGGACAGATCCCACGCGCCCGTGTCGTCCCAGCCGACGTCGGCGAAGATCCGGGTGCCCTCGCGGGCCGCCTGGGCGATCCACGAGGCGCGCGCGCCGGGGGTGAGGGAGGCGACGGCCGCACGCGCGCGGGGCGGGTGCGCCGGGGCGCCCGCGCCGGGGAACACGGCCTCGGGCGGCGGCTCGTGCCCGTGGGAGACCATGGTCCGCTCGCCCTCGTAGGCCATGGAGACGGTCACCGGGGAGTGCCAGCCGGGTACGGTCCGCGAGGCCGACAGGTCGATGCCCTCGCCCTGCTCCAGCGCGTCCCAGCAGTACTCGCCGTAGTGGTCGTCGCCGAAGGCCGCGGCGAGGGCGGTGCGCAGGCCGAGCCGGGCCAGGGCGGTGGCCATGTTGGCGACCCCGCCGGGGCTGGAGCCCATGCCCCGGGCCCAGGACTCGGTGCCGCGGACCGGCGCCGAGTCCAGGCCGGTGAAGATGATGTCGAGGAAGACCGTGCCGGTGAGGTAGACGTCCCAGGGCGGGTCGCCGGGGGATCGCAGCGCGGCGAGCGGGTCGACCTGGGTCTGGCAGCGCGCTGCCTGGGTGAGGTGTTCCGGTTCCTCTCCGGTGAGGGTGTGCGACGGCGTCACGGTGCGCTCCCTGGCGTGGTGCGGTTCTGGCCAGTGTGCACCAGGGCACCCACCGGGATGCCGTACGGCGTCGGTCACCAGCGGGGCATGACCGGTGTCCGCCAGTGCGGTTCCGCGGTGCGCATCGCCGCCGCGTCGTCGCGGTCGCGCAGCGCGCCGTCGTCCTCGGCCCACCGCCGGTGCAGGCGGGCGAGTTCGTCCCGGTCGAGTTCGACGCCGAGGCCGGGCGCGTCGGACACCGTGACCCGGCCGCCGTCGAAGGCGAGCCGTTCGGTGAGGACGTCCTCGGACTGCCAGGGGTAGTGGGAGTCGCAGGCGTGGTGCAGGTCGGGGACCGTGGCCGCGACCTGGGTCATCGCGGCGAGGCTGATGCCGAGGTGGGTGTTGGAGTGCATGGACACCCCGACCCCGAAGGCGGCGCAGATCGCGGCGAGCCGCTGGGTGTTGCGCAGCCCGCCCCAGTAGTGGTGGTCGGAGAGGACGACCTGGACGGCGTCCTTCGTGAACGCCTCCTTGATCTCGCCGAAGGTGGTCACGCACATGTTGGTGGCGAGCGGGACGTCGGTGCCGGCGGCGACCTCGGCCATGGCGGGTGTGCCCAGCGTCGGGTCCTCCAGGTACTCCAGGACGTCGCCGAGTTCCTTCGCGACCTTCAGGGAGGTCGCGACCGACCAGGCGCCGTTGGGGTCGAGCCGCAGCGGGTGGCCGGGGAAGGCCTCGGCGAGGGCGCGGACGGCGGCGATCTCCTCGGCGGGCGGGAAGACGCCGCCCTTGAGTTTGAACGAGCCGAACCCGTGCAGTTCCCGCATCCGGCGCGCCTGTTCCACCACGCCGGCCGGGTCGAGCGCGGCGCCCCACGCGTCGGGTTCGGCGGGGACGCCCGCCGGGTGCCCGTCCCACTTGTAGAAGAGGTAGGCGCTGTACTCGACGGCGTCCCGCACCCTGCCGCCGAGCAGCGCGTGCACGGGCAGACCGAGCGCCCTGCCCTGGGCGTCGAGGCAGGCGACCTCGAAGGCGGACAGCACCGACAGCCGGAGCTTGTCGGCGGTCTGCACCCCGCGCAGCCCGCCCGCGTCCGCCTCCCCCTCGACTCGGGAGGCGTCCACGGCGAGGTCGATCCCGAACAGCCCGTTCACATCCATGACCGAGCGTCCGGTGAGCCGCTCGGCCAGCGGCCGGGCCAGCTCCAGGTACTTGGTGTCGCCGTAGGTCTCGCCGAGCCCGGTGATCCCGTCGGCGGTGACGATCTCCACGATCAGCCGCGGGGTGTACGGCTGGTGCACGCCCTGGGTGTTGAGCAGCGGCGGGTCGGCGACCAGGATCGGCGTCAGCCGCACCTCGGCGATGGTCAGGTCACGGGTCACAGGGAGGCTCCTACGAGGTCGAGTCCGGCGGTGAGGAGGGCCTTCAGGTCGGCGAGGTCGGCGGGCGAGGGGCCGGTGAGCGGGGCGCGTACGGGCCCGACCGGCTGTCCGCGCAGCCGGGCCGCCGCCTTCACCAGGGACACGGCGTATCCGGGCACCCGGTCGCGGAGTTCGACGAACGGGACGTAGAAGCCGCGCAGCAGCGTGTCGACGGTGCCGTGGTCGCCGTCGCGGAGCGCGGCGAAGAAGGCGCCGGCGATCTCGGGGGCGAAGGCGTGCACGGCGGAGGAGTAGGCGGGGACGCCGACGGTGGCGTAGGCGCGGGCCTGGATCTCGGCGGTGGCGGCGCCGTTGAAGAAGAGGAAGCCGTCGGGGGCGGCCAGGGTGAGGCGCTGGAGGCGGTCCAGGTCGCTGTGGCCGTCCTTGAGGCCGATGACGTTCGGGACGCGGGCGAGGCGGCGCAGCGAGCCGGGGGTGTAGGCGACCTGTCCGCGCTGGTAGGCGATGAGCGGCAACGGGGTGCGGGCGGCGAGGTGTTCCAGCTGGGCGGCGAGGCCGTCCTGCGGGGCCTCGGTCAGATAGTGCGGCAGCACGAGCAGGGCGTCGGCGCCGGCCTCCTCGGCGATCCGCGCGAACCGGGCGGCCTGCGCCCAGCCGTAGCCGGTGCCGGCCACCACGGGCACGCGCCCGTGCGCCTCCTCGACGGCGAGGGTGACGACGGTCCGGTACTCGTCCTCGTCCAGCGAGAAGAACTCGCCGGTGCCGCAGGCCGGGAAGAGGGCGCCGGGTCCGGTGGCGAGCCGGCCGGCGACATGGGCGCGGAAGCCGTCGGGATCGAGGGTGCCGTCGTCGTGGAAGGCGGTGAGCGGGAAGGAGAGCACACCGCGCGCCATCCCCTCCCCCAGTCGTCGCACCACGTTCCGCGGAGCCGGGTCGCCGCTCACTGGCCATCTCCTCTTATGAATGCCGTCCACATATGAGAACAGAGGCTAGAGCCTCCTACCCCCGCACACCACCCCCAAACGCAACCGTGGCCCGGATCACACCCACCGGCCTTCTTCCGGAAACCGTGTGCTTGATACAACTTGCTCGCGCGTTCCTGTCCGTCGACGGTCGCAGCCCCTCCCCCCTTCTTCCGAGCCGCACTTCTCGCCTGCCCTGGGAACGCCCGTGTCCGCCCCCCGCACCCTGCCCTGGCCCCTCGTCGCCCTCTTCACGGCCGGGTACCTCGCCCCCTACCTCCTGCCCACGACGGTCGGCCGCCTGGACTCGGACCTGCCGCTGACGACCACTCAGGCCGGCGCCGTCGGCAGCGCGCTGCTGCTGAGTGCGGCGACGGCGGGCTTCCTGCTGGCCTCCCGCGTCGACCGGACCGGCCCGCGCACCCTCGCCCGCGCCGGCCTCGCGCTCGCCGTCCTCGGGTACGGCGGCGCCGCCCTCAGCGGATCCGTACCGGCCGCGGTGGCGGGCGCGGTGCTCGGCGGGTTCGGGTCGGGGACGGTCACGGCGGTCGCCGCGAGCGGCATCGCGGCACAGCAGGACCCGCACCGGGTCACCACGCTGGGCCTGCTCGGTGTCTCGGCCCTGGCCGGCGCGCTGTACCTGACGATCCCCCACCTCGGCCCGGCCAGGCCTCCCCCTGGCCGCGCTCGCGCTGACCGCGCTCGCCGTCTGGCCGCTCACCGGCCGCCTGTCCGCCCGTACCGCCCCGGCCCGCACCACCGCCGGGTACAACCGCCTGCCCCACCCCCGGGCCGGGCTCCTGCTGGCCGCCGCGATGCCCTGCTGGTCGCTGGCCCAGAACGCGCTGTGGGGGGTGAGCGGCCGGATCGGCCTCGACCAGGCCCACCTCACCGAGGTCACCGTCGGCGCGGTCTTCGCGGTCGCGCTCGGCGCCGGGCTCCTCGGTGTCGTGGGCGCGGGCGCGCTCGGCCCGCGGCTGGGCCGGGCGCTGCCCATCGGCGCCGGTACGGCCCTCATCGCGGGGTGCGTCACGCTCAGCGCGGCGGCGACGGACCTGCCCGCGTTCGCGGCGGGCGAGATCGCCTGGAACCTGCTCTACCCGGTCGTGCTGTCGTACGTCATCGCCCTGGCCGCCTCCCTGGACCCGCGGGGCCGCTGGACGGTCCTGGTCGGCTCGGCGTCCTCGCTGGGTACGGCGGCGGGGCCGCTCGCGGGCAGTGTGCTGGCGGCCGGGGCGGGCTTCCCGGCGATGGGGCGGGTGCTCGGCGCCGGGCTGCTGCTGATCGCCGTACCGATGACGGCGGTGGCACTGCGGGCGGGCAGGCGCCCCCAGCCGGTCATGGACCCGGTCGTGAACCTCCCGGTCGTGGAAGTCCCCGTGGAGACGCCCGCCGTCCCCGCGCGGAGTGCCTACGAGACGGCGTCGCCGAACTCGTACGCCTCCACCTCGGCGAGGTAACGGGCCCGCCGCTCCTCGTCGTCGTCCAGGAAGGAGGCGAGGAAGGAGTTGCGGGCCAGCTCGCGCAGCCGGTCCCGCGACAGGCCCAGGGTCTGGTGCACGGCCGCGAGGTTGTCGCCCGCGTACCCGCCGAAGTACGCCGGGTCGTCGGAGTTCACCGTGCACAGCAGGCCGGCGTCGAGCATGGCCGGCAACGGGTGGTCGGCCAGGGTGTCCACGGCGCGCAGCCGGACGTTGGACAGCGGGCACAGGGTCAGCGGAACCCGCTCCCGGACCAGCCGCTCGACCAGCGCCGGGTCCTCCATGCAGCGCAGCCCGTGGTCGACGCGCTCCACGCCGAGCACGTCCAGCGCCTCGGTGATGTACTCCGGCGGCCCCTCCTCACCGGCGTGCGCGACCCGGCGCAGCCCGAGCGCGGCTGCGGCCTCGTACACCTCCCGGAACTTCACCGGCGGATGCCCGACCTCGGCGGAGTCCAGGCCCACCCCGGTGATCCGGTCCAGGTACGGCTTCGCGGCCTCCAGGGTGGCGAGGGCCGACTCGGCGGACTCGTCCCGCAGGAAGCACATGATCAGCTTGGTCGAGACGCCGTGCTCGGCCTCACTGGTGCCCAGCGCCCGCCACAGCCCCTCCACGACCGTGCCCATGGACACGCCCCGGGCCAGGTGGGCCTGCGGGTCGAAGAAGATCTCCGCGTGCCGCACGCCCTGCGCGGCGGCCCGGGCGAGGTAGGCGTCGGCCAGGTCGGCGAAGTCCTGCTCGGTGCGCAGGACGGCCATCAGCTCGTAGTACAGGTCCAGGAAGGACTGGAGGTCCTCGAACTGGTAGGCCTTGCGGAGGGCGTCGGTGTCCGCGTACGGAAGGGTCACACCGTTGCGGGCGGCCAGCTCGAACGCCAGCTCAGGCTCCAGGGTGCCTTCGATGTGGAGGTGCAGTTCTGCTTTCGGGAGGGGCATCAAAGCATCGTACGGGTGTTTTACCGCCGTTTCGGAACCGGCACCCGCAGCAGGTCGTACGCCACGGTCAGCTCTCCCTCGAAGCCCGCCGCCCGCGCCTGCCGCTCGAACTCCTCCGGGTCGGTGTAGCGCTGGCTGAAGTGGGTGAGGACGAGGTGCCGTACGCCGGCGTCCCGGGCCACGGCGGCGGCCTGCCCGGCCGTCAGATGCCCATGCTCCACAGCGAGTTCCACGTCCTCGTCGAGGAACGTGGACTCGATGACGAGCAGATCGCAGCCCTCCGCGAGCGCGTGCACGCCGTCACAGAGCCGGGTGTCCATGACGAACGCGAACCGCTGCCCGCGCCGCACCTCGCTGACGTCCTCCAGGGTCACGTCCCCGAGCCGGCCCTCGCGCTGGAGCCGGCCCACGTCCGGGCCCTTGATGCCGTGCGCCGCGAGCCGGTCGGGCAGCATACGGCGGCCGTCGGGCTCGATGAGCCGGTAGCCGTAGGACTCGACGGGGTGCGAGAGCCTGCGGGCCTCCAGGGTGTACGACCGGGTCACCGCGAGGATGCCGTCGGCGGCGACCGGGGCCTCGGTCAGGCCGACGGTCTCCCGGTAGGCGGTGGCGTAGCGCAGCCGGTCGAAGAAGCGCTGCCCCGAGCGGGGGTAGTGCGCGGTGACCTCGTGCGGCACCTGGTCCAGGTTGATCCGCTGGATGACTCCCGCGAGACCCAGGCAGTGGTCACCGTGGAAGTGCGTGACGCAGATCCGGTTCAGGTCGTGGGCGGCGACCCCGGCGCGCACCATCTGGCGCTGCGTGCCCTCGCCGGGGTCGAACAGGATGCCCTCGCCGTCCCACCTCAGCAGGTAGCCGTTGTGGTTGCGGTGCCGGGTCGGGACCTGGCTGGCGGTGCCGAGGACCACCAACTCGCGTACGGACATCTGCTATCCGGGGGGCCACTGGAGGCCGCGGCCACCGAGGACGTGGGCGTGGGCGTGCCAGACGGTCTGGCCGGCGCCGGAGCCCGTGTTGAAGACGAGGCGGTAGCTGTCGAGCTTCTCCTCGTCGGCCACGGCCTTGGTCTCGGCGAGTACGTCGGCGGCGAGCTGCGGGGCGCCGGTGGCCAGCTCGGCCGCGTTCTCGTAGTGGGCCTTCGGGATGACCAGGACGTGGGTGGGGGCCTGGGGGTTTATGTCGCGGAAGGCTACGGTCGTCTCGGTTTCGCGGACGATCGTCGCCGGGACCTCGCCCGCGACGATCTTGCAGAACAGGCAGTCGTTCTGCGGTTCTCCGGCCATGGATGTGCCTCCTGTGATCAATTCCGTGGGCATCGTAGTCGGTCAGGCGGGCATGCCCGGCGGAGCTTTCGCGGGACGTTCCTCCAGTGCCTCCAGCGCGAGTCGGATCGCCTCGTCCAGTTGGACGTCGCGGCCCTCCGCCCAGTCCTGAGGCCGCTGTACGACCTCCACGTCCGGGTCCACCCCGTGGTTCTCCACGTCCCAGCCGACCCCCTCCAGCCACATCGCGTACTTCGGCTGGGTGACCAGGGTGCCGTCGACCAGGTGGTAGCGGCTGTCGATGCCGATGACGCCGCCCCAGGTGCGGGTGCCGACGACCGGGCCGATACCGAGGGCCTTGATGGCCGCGTTGACGATGTCGCCGTCGGAGCCGGAGAACTCGTTGGCCACGGCGACGACCGGGCCGCGCGGTGCGTCGAGCGGGTAGCTGGTGGGGCGCATACCGCGCGGGAGGTCCCAGCCGATGATCCGGCGGGCCAGCTTCTCGACCACGAGCTGGGAGGTGTGGCCGCCGCGGTTCTCCCGGACGTCGACCACGAGGCCCTCGCGGGCGACCTCGACGCGCAGGTCCCGGTGGATCTGGGCCCAGCCGGGGGCCTGCATGTCGGGGACGTGGAGGTAGCCGAGGCGGCCGGCGGAGGCGGCGTGGACGTGGGCCCGGCGGTCGGCCACCCAGGCGTGGTAGCGCAGGGGTTCCTCGTCGGCGACGGGGATGACGACGGTGTGGCGGGGTTCGCCGCCGCCGGCCGGGGAGACGGTCAGCTCCACCGGGTGGCCCGCCGTGCCGGCGAGCAGCGGGCCCGGACCCGTCACCGGGTCGACCGGGTGGCCGGCGACCGCGATGATCGCGTCGCCGGGGCGGACCGCGACCCCCGGGGCGGCGAGCGGGGAGCGGGCGTCCGGGTCGGAGGTCTCCGACGGGAGGATGCGGTCGATGCGCCAACCGCCGTCCTCGTGGCGGGAGATGTCGGCGCCGAGCAGGCCGTGCCGGGCTCCGCCGGAGCCGCCGCGCGGGGTGACGTAGGCGTGCGAGGTGCCGAGTTCGCCGTGCACCTCCCACAGCAGGTCGACCAGGTCGCTGTGGGTGGCGAGGCGGGCGAGGACCGGGCGGTAGCGGGCGAGGACGCCGTCCCAGTCGACGCCGCCGAGGTCGGGGCGCCAGAAGTGGTCGCGCATGAGCCGGCCCGTCTCGTCGTACATCTGCCGCCACTCGGCGGCCGGGTCGACGGTCTGCCGGACGCGGGCGAGGTCGACGGTGACGCTGATGTCGCCGTCGTCGTCGCTGCCGGTGCGGCGGTCGCTGGGGACGACCCGGAGCCGGCCGTCGCTCCACAGCAGGACGCGTTTGCCGTCGCCGCTGACCTCGAAGTGGTCGGCGGCGGAGGCGAGGTGTTCCAGGCGGCGCTGGGCGAGGTCGTAGCGCTCCAGCTCGGTGTGCGGGTCGGGGTCCTCGGGGTGGGCGCGGGCGGCGCCGAGGACGCCCTCGACGGGGTGGTGCAGCCAGAGGACGCCGTCCTTGGCGGCGCGGAGCGTGGAGTAGCGGCCGGCCTCCACCGGGAAGGGGACGATGCGGTCGGCGAGCCCTTCCAGGTCGATCCGGGTGGCCGGCGTGCCCTCGCTGTCGGGGGTCTCGTCCTTGTCGGGGGTCTCGAAGGGGCGGCCGTGGCGCTGCGGGCCGAACGGCGAGGGGGTGGTGGCGGCCAGGGTGATCAGGTGCGGGCGGGCGCCGACCACGAAGGCGAGATCGAAGGCGTGTTCGTCGTAGACCGGGTCGAAGGCGCGGTTGGAGAGGAACGCGAGGTGTTTGCCGTCGAGGGTGAAGGCGGGCGCGTAGTCCTGGAAGCGCAGCGGGGTCGCCTCGGTGACCGAGAGGTCGGTGGTGTGGGCGATGCGGAGCTGGGAGAGCGGGCGGGGGCCGGGGTGGGCCCAGGCGAGCCAGGCGGAGTCGGGTGAGAAGGCGAGGCCGGAGACCTCGCCGTCGTCGCTGCGGTCGACCTCGCGGACCTCGCCGGTCTCGCGTTCGACCAGGAGCAGCCGGCCGTCGTGCGCGGCCACGGCGGCCCGGCTGCCGTCGGGTGCCATGGCCAGCTCCAGGACGCGGCCCAGCTCTCCGGCGGCGAGCCGGCGCGGCGGGGCGCCGGGCACAGTGCCGGTGGCGGGCGCGAACTCCAGGGCGTCCTCGCCCTCGGCGTCCGTCACCCACACCACCCACTCCTCGCCCTCGGCGCGGAAGGTGCGCGGTGTGCGGGCGCGGACGCCGGGGGTGGCGGCCAGGGCGCGGGCGGGGCCGGAGCGGTGGGTGACCCAGTGGATGCCGCCGCGCACACAGACGGCGCTGCCGCGCGCGGTGTGGTCGGGTGAGGCCTCGCCGAACCAGTGGGAGGCGTTGACCGGGTACGGCCGCAGGTCCACGCGGGGTCCGCCGAGCCGTACGTCCAGCCGGCGCGGTTCGGCGCCCTCCAGGTCGTCCAGCAGCCAGAGTTCACCGGCCGAGCTGTAGACGACGCGGGTGCCGTCGCCGGCCGCGTGCCGGGCGTAGAAACCGTCGAGGGGGGTGTGCCGGCGCAGGTCGGAGCCGTCGGCGAGGGAGGAGTAGAGCGCGCCGGTGCCCTCGTGGTCGGAGAGGAACGCGATCCTCCCCCAAGTTCTCGGCTCCGCTCGAACAGGGGGGACCCCCGTCCCCGCCCACACCGGGCACTCGATGTTGCCGTCGATGTCCTCGTGCAGCCGGACGAACTGCCCGCCGCCGTCCCGGTCGATCCACAACTTGCCCGCGGTACCGCCCCGGTAGCGTTTCCAGTGGGCGGCCTCGCGGCCCATGGGCACGGACAGCAGCACGGTGGCCGGGCCGGTGGCCACATCGCCGACCGGGCCGTACGGCAGGGTCTCGGCCGGTCCGCCGTCCAGCGGGACGGCGTGCGCCCACGTGTGCCGGGAGCTGGGCCGGCCCTGCGCGCCGAGCGCGAGCACCCGCCCGTCGGGGGTCCAGCCGCGCACCTCGGTACGGCGGTTGCCCCAGTACGTCAGCCGCTCGGCGGGACCCCCCTCGACCGGGGCGACATGCACCTCGGGGGCGCCGTCCCGGGTGGAGGTCCAGGCGAGGTGCCGTCCGTCCGGCGATATCCGGGGCCGGGTCACCGGCATGTTGTCGGCGCTGACCCGCCAGGCCCGGCCGCCGTCCAGTGGCGCGAGCCACACGTCGTCCTCGGCGACGAAGGTCACCAAGTCGCCATACAGGTGAGGGAATCGGAGATAGGCGCCCTGAGTCACCCCGTCACTCTACGCAGCGACCGGCGTGCCCCGCTCCCGGTTTGGCGATCACTTGCCCGGCACGGGCCAGATGGTCCGGGTGACGGTCACGGTCACCGTCGGGTTCGGCCCGCCCCCGGTGGGCGGGCGGTACGTCGGTCCGGGCGCCGCCGAGCAGTTGCCCAGCCCGTCGACATGGAAGACCTGTCTGCCGTCGACCTTGGCCGTCAGGTCACCCCGCACGCAGGCCCCGTCGACGGCCTTGGTCACCACCCCGGCGACGACGATCTTCCGCCCGTCGTCCGTCTCGCCCTGGCAGTCGACGGAGACGAGGGTGCTCTCCGCCGGCGAGGGCGAGGCGCCCCGGGTGCCGTCGTCGCCCTGGCGTCCGGTGCAGGTCAGCCAGGCGACGTTCACATGCCGGTGCTCCAGCGCGGTGGTCGCGGTCCGGTCGGTGGTGTAGGCGACGGTCGCGGACCCGAGCCCACCGGGCTGACACGCCACGACGGCCCCCGTGCCCACGACAACAAGCCCCACCACGGCCGCCGTCCGCGTCCCGCGCCGTATCCGCCTCGATACGCCCATACAGCGCAGGGTGCCACCGGCCCGCACCCCGCGGAAGCCCGCATACGGCCACTCACCCGTTCGGGGGCCGGCCCCCTAACTCTGGCCCGGTGCGCAGTGGAACCCCGCGTCGTACGGGCCTTCGTCGACGAACTGCGTAACCGCCGGTGGCCAGTGACGTGGACGGGTGGGCGTTGCCGCCCGCCGTCAGCCGCGCAGCAGCAGCCACTCCTGGAGCTCCACCAGGTTGCCCTCCGGGTCCTTGAGGTGGGCGACGCGCATGCGGTCGGTCATGGGGGCCGGGCCGTGCAGCAGGGTCGCGCCGCGGGAGGTGATCTCGGCGCAGTAGGCGTCGAGGTCGTCGACGCGCAGGACGACCAGGGAGCGGTGGCCGGTGGCGGTGTCACCCAGTTCGGCCAGGATCTCGGCCATCATCGCGCGGTCCTGCAGGGCGATCCCGGCGGAGCCGGTGTGCGGGCTGAACTTCTCGTACGGGCCGCGCGTCGCGCCGGACTGCGGCTTGAGGCCGAGGACGTCGGCGTAGAAGCGGTAGCAGGCGGCGAAGTCGGTGACCATGAGCCGGACTTGGGCGAGTTCCACGGTGTCTCCCCGACGGGTCAGGACCAGCGGCCGGTGCGGCCCAGCAGCAGGGCCGTGGCGGCGGTGCCGGCGGTGGATGTGCGCAGGACGGTGGGGCCGAGGACGCAGGCCTCGGCGCCCGCCTCCTCGAAGAGCGCCAGCTCGTCCCGGGAGACGCCGCCTTCCGGCCCCACGACCAGGACGATCTCGCCCTCGGTGGGGAGTTCGGCGGTGGCCAGGGGCCGGCTGACGTGCTCGAAGTCGGAGTGGAGTACGGCGGCGAAGTCGGCGGCGGCCAGGAGCGCGGCGACCTGCTTGGTGGTCGCCAGGTCCGCGACCTCCGGGAAGCGCAGCCGGCGGGACTGCTTGCCGGCCTCCCGCGCGGTGGCACGCCACTTGGCGAGCGCCTTCAGTCCCCGCTCGCCCCTCCACTGGGTGATGCAGCGGGCGGCCTGCCAGGGCACGATGGCGTCGACACCGGTCTCCGTCATCGTCTCCACGGCCAGTTCGCCGCGGTCGCCCTTGGGCAGGGCCTGGACGACGGTGATGCGGGGGCTGGGCTCGGGCTCCACCGGGAACTCGAAGGGCTCGACCACCAGGTGGTCCTTCCCGGACACGCTGACGACGACCCCTGCCGCACCCCGGCCCCTGCCGTCGGTGAGCACCACGTGCTCGCCCGGCTGCAACCGCCGTACCGAGACGGCGTGCCGCCCCTCGGGGCCCTGGACGTCGACGACCGAGCCGGGGCCCACGCCCTCCAGCGAGTCGACGACGAACACCGGCGCGGTCATCGGGTACCACCCCCGGCCGACAACGCTGTCCCGGCCTCGGCGAGTTCGGCCGCCAGCACCTCCACCAGCTGTCCGGCCGGCAGCTCCCGCGCCATCCGGTGGCCCTGTCCCGCCCACAGCGCCATGCCCTGCGCGTCCCCGGCCTTCGCGGCGGCCTTGCGCAGCGGCGCGGTGAGGTGGTTGACCTCGGGGTAGGCGGCGGGGGCGTAGGGGCCGTGCTCGCGCAGGAAGCGGTTGACGAGCCCGCGGGCCGGACGGCCGGTGAAGGCGCGGGTCAGCTCGGTGCGCGCGAACAGGGGGTTGGTCAGCGCCTGTTTGTGCAGGGCGTGCGCCCCGGACTCGTGGGTGGCGAGGAAGGCGGTGCCCAGCTGGGCCGCGCTCGCGCCCGCCGCGAGGACGGCGGCGATCTGACTGCCGCGCATGATGCCGCCGGCGGCGACGACCGGGATGCGTACGGCCTCCCGGACCTGCGCGACCAGCGACAGCAGTCCGATGCCGGAGCCGTCGTTCTCCGGGAGGTCCCGGTGGGTGCCCTGGTGGCCGCCGGCCTCCACACCCTGCGCGATCACCGCGTCCGCCCCGGCCCGCTCGACCGCGCGGGCCTCCTCCGCGGTGGTGGCGGTGACCAGGGTGAGGGTGCCCGCCCGGCGGAACCGGTCGAGCACCTCACGGCTCGGCACGCCGAAGTGGAAGGAGACCACCGGCACCGGGTTGTCGAGGAGGACGGCGAGTTTGGCGTCGTAGCCGTCGTCGCGGCCGCTGTCCGGGTCGCCCAGCTCGGTCTCGTACCAGGCGGCCTCGCCGGCCAGCTGGTGCGCGTACACCTCCACCGCGCCGGACTCGGCATGCTCCGGCTGGGGCACGAACACGTTCACGCCGAACGGGCGGCCCGTGAGCCCCCGCAGCTGCTTGATCTCCTGGTACATGCCGTCGGCGGTCTTGTACCCGGCGGCGAGGAACCCGAGGCCACCGGCCTCGGAGACGGCGGCGGCGAGCTGCGGGACGGAGACACCGCCCGCCATGGGGGCCTGCACGATCGGCTGGGGGAAGAGATCGGTCAGCGCGGAGGACATGACCGCATGTTGTCACGTCCTCCGTACAAGTCCGAATCCGGGCTTCCCCCGGCATAGGCCCCTGGCACACGGGGTGCCGCAGCACCCGTACGCACGGTTCAGCGCCCGTTGAACGCGTCCTTCAGCCGGGAGAACAGCCCCTGCTGACCTGGCTGGAACTGGCCCTGCGGACGCTCCTCGCCGCGCAGCTTGGCCAGCTCGCGCAGCAGCCGCTCCTGCTCGGGGTCCAGCTTGGTCGGGGTGGTCACCTCGACGTGCACGATCAGGTCGCCCCGGCCGCCGCCGCGCAGATGCGTGACGCCCCGGCCGTGCAGCGGGATCGACTGGCCGGACTGGGTGCCGGGCCGGATGTCGACCTCCTCCATGCCGTCCAGCGTCTCCAGCGGCACCTTGGTGCCGAGGGCCGCCGCCGTCATCGGGATGGTGACCGTGCAGTGCAGGTCGTCGCCGCGCCGCTGGAAGGTGGGGTGCGGCAGCTCGTGGATCTCGACGTACAGGTCACCGGCCGGACCGCCGCCGGGGCCGACCTCGCCCTCGCCGGCGAGCTGGATCCGGGTGCCGTTGTCGACACCGGCCGGGATCTTCACGGTCAGGGTCCGGCGGGAGCGGACCCGGCCGTCGCCGGCGCACTCCGGGCAGGGGGTCGGCACGACCGTGCCGAAGCCCTGGCACTGGGGGCACGGGCGGGAGGTCATGACCTGGCCCAGGAAGGACCGGGTGACCTGGGAGACCTCGCCCCGGCCGCGGCACATGTCACACGTCTGCGCGGACGTGCCGGGCGCCGCACCCTCCCCGTTGCAGGTGTTGCAGACGATCGCGGTGTCGACCTGGATGTCCTTGGTGGTCCCGAAGGCCGCCTCGTCCAGCTCGACCTCGATCCGGATCATCGCGTCCTGGCCGCGCCGGGTGCGCGAGCGCGGCCCGCGCTGCGACGCCGTGCCGAAGAACGCGTCCATGATGTCGGAGAAGTTGCCGAAGCCGCCGGCGCCGAAGCCGCCCGCGCCGGCCCCGCCCGACTGGGAGAGCGGGTCGCCGCCGAGGTCGTAGACCTGCTTCTTCTGCGGGTCCGACAGCACCTCGTAAGCGGCGTTGATCTCCTTGAACCGCTCCTGGGTCTTCGGGTCGGGGTTGACGTCCGGGTGCAGCTCGCGCGCGAGCCGGCGGAACGCCTTCTTGATCTCATCCTGCGACGCGTCGCGGCGCACGCCGAGAACGGCGTAGTAGTCCGTGGCCACCTACGACTCCGCCAGGATCTGTCCGACGTACCGTGCCACTGCGCGTACCGCTCCCATCGTTCCCGGGTAGTCCATGCGGGTCGGTCCGACCACGCCGAGCTTGGCGACTGCCTCGCCGCCCGAACCGTAGCCGACCGACACGACGGAGGTGGAGTTGAGTCCTTCATGGGCGTTCTCGTGGCCGATGCGCACGGTCACGCCAGGGTCCTTCGCCTCGCCGAGGAGCTTGAGGAGCACGACCTGCTCCTCCAGTGCCTCCAGGACGGGCCGGATCGTGAGGGGGAAGTCGTGCACGAAGCGGGTGAGATTGGCGGTGCCGCCGATCATCAACCGTTCCTCGTTCTCCTCCACGAGGGTCTCCAGCAGCGTGGAGAGCACCGTGGAGACCGTACCGCGGTCCTCCGGCTCAAAGGCCTCCGGCAGGTCCTCGACCAGCTTCGGCACATCCGTGAACCGGCGGCCGGCGACCCGGCTGTTGAGCCGTGCCCGCAGATCCGCCAGCGAGGTCTCCCCGAACGGCGCCGGGCAGTCGACCATGCGCTGCTCGACCCGGCCGGTGTCCGTGATCAGCACGAGCATCACGCGCGCCGGAGCGAGCGAGAGCAGCTCGACGTGCCGGACCGTGGACCGGGTCAGCGACGGGTACTGCACGACGGCGACCTGCCGAGTGAGCTGCGCGAGCAGCCGCACGGTCCGCGCCACCACGTCGTCGAGGTCGACGGCGCCCTCCAGGAAGTTCTGGATGGCACGGCGCTCGGGCGCGGTCATCGGCTTCACGCCCGCGAGCTTGTCCACGAACAGCCGGTAGCCCTTGTCGGTGGGGATGCGCCCCGCGCTGGTGTGCGGCTGGGCGATGTACCCCTCGTCCTCCAGGGCCGCCATGTCGTTGCGGACGGTCGCCGGGGAGACGCCGAGGTTGTGCCGCTCGGTCAGGGCCTTCGACCCGACCGGCTCCTCGGTGCCCACATAGTCCTGGACGATGGCGCGCAGTACCTGAAGCCTGCGTTCACTCAGCATTCGCGCGCACCTCCAGCACGTCGTCCCCTCGTCCCTTCGGGTCGTCCGCCTGGCACTCTTCCCATGCGAGTGCCAGCGTTCCCCGGCCCAGTGTACGGCTGTCGGGTACACACTGGGCAAGGTCGGGCCGCCGTACCGGGTCGTACCGCTAGCGTCGCGGGTATGACCGTGACTTGGGAAGAGCTGGGGTGGGAACGGCTGACCACCGGGGTGGGGCGGTGCCGACTGCCCGGCTGGGACTGCACGGTGGGGCTGGTCCTCGGGGAGGGTACGGCACTCCTCGTGGACGCCGGTTCCAGCCTGGCGGAGGGGGCCCGGCTGCGCGCGCGGGCCGAGGAACTGGCGGGCGGCCGTGTGACCCATCTCGCGCTCACCCACCCCCACTTCGACCACGTTTTCGGCGCGGCGGCGTTCGCGGGGGCGGAGCTGTACGGGGCGGTGGGCCTGGACGCCGCGCTGGCGTACGAGCGCGACGAGCTGCGCCTGGACGCGATCCGCAACGGGCTGCCGGTGGCCGACGCGGACGAGGCGGTGGACGCCCTGGTCCCGCCCCGGCACCTGGTCTCCGGCGAGTGGACCCTCGACCTCGGCGGCGGCCGCCAGGCGCTGCTGGCCAACGTGGGCCCCGGCCACACCGCGTACGACTTCGCGGTCCTGGTGCCGGGGGATCCGGAGATCGTCTTCTGCGGCGACCTGGTGGAGGAGTCCGGCGAGCCCCAGGCCGGCCCGGACGCGGTCCCCTCCCGCTGGCCGGACGCCCTCGACCGTCTGCTGGCCCTGGGCGGCGAGGACGCGCTGTACGTGCCCGGTCACGGAGCGGTGGTGGACGCGGGGTTCGTACGACGGCAGCGGGACGAGCTGGCGGCGCGGTTCGGCGTGAGATGAGCGGCGTTCCGGCACAGGTTTCCGGCGTGTCGTGAGCACCGCCGTACGGGTTCTCCTATCGTCATCCGAATGCGCCAGTACTCCGCCGATCTCACCCCGCCGTGGAAGAAGCCCAAGCCGGTGCCGGAGGTTCCGGCCGAGCCGGGCCTGGTGGTGGAGGAGCCCGGTACCGGGTTCTGCGGGGCCGTGATCCGCTGCGAGGCCGGCACGGTGACCCTGGAGGACCGCTTCGGCAAGCACCGGGTGTTCCCGCTGGAGCCGCGCGGCTTCCTGCTGGAGGGCCGCGTGGTGACGCTCGTACGGCCCGCCTCCTCGGCCCCGGTACGGCCCACCCGTACGGCGTCCGGCTCCATCGCCGTCCCCCAGGCACGCGCGCGCGTGGCCCGCGCCGGCCGCATCTACGTGGAGGGCCGGCACGACGCCGAGCTGGTGGAGAAGGTGTGGGGCGACGACCTGCGCGTCGAGGGCGTGGTCGTGGAGTACCTGGAGGGCGTGGACGACCTGCCGGCGATCGTCTCCGACTTCGCCCCGGGCCCCGACGCCCGCCTGGGCGTCCTGGTGGACCACCTGCTGCCGGGCACGAAGGAATGGCGCATCGCGGAGTCGGTGACCAGCGAACACGCGCTGGTGGTCGGCCACCCGTTCATCGACATCTGGCAGGCGGTGAAACCGGCCTCGCTGGGCATCCCGGCCTGGCCGACGGTACCGAAGGGCCAGGACTGGAAGACGGGCGTGTGCCGGGCCCTGGGCTGGCCGCCGGAGAACACCGGCGCGGTGTGGCAGGCGATCCTGAAGCGGGTGGGCTCCTACAAGGACCTGGAGCCGGAGCTGCTGGGGAGGGTGGAGGAGCTGATCGACTTCGTCACGGGTAGCGGTGGGGCCTGACGTCCTCGTAAGCGCCGAACTCGGCCCTGCGCTGACGTCGGTAACCGGCATACTCGCCTTCGCCCTCGGGCTCAGTGAGGAGTAGGCACCGGGCCAGCACGGGATCGATGATCAGGTAGGCCGGCATCTCTGCCGCAGCGTAGATCGAGCGCTTGATCCCGTAGTCCCGATCGACGCTTTGCCTGGAAACGACCTCCACCACCCCCGTGACGGACGCCGAGGGCATCATCGACCCTCGCCTCGGGCCACCACGCTCGACCACCACCACATCCGGCACCGGAGCGCTGACGTCATCGAGCATGTCGACGGTCTGCGTCTGAAGCCGGGACCAACGAGTGCGGGGAAGCTGGTCCACCACTGCCGAGACGTTCTCGTTGTGCACCACATCCGGACTCGGCGTCATGACGATGGTCCGCCGTAGCAGCTCTGCCCTGGCTCCCTCAGGCGGTTGCAGATCAAGGAAGAACTTGACCAGGTGCTCGTCTTTCACAGCCGCACCCCACGAACCCGGAACGGCCCTTGAACCGCCTCCCGCGCCGGTTCACTCACCCGGGTGATCAGTCCACCAGATCCCGCACCACCGCGTCCGCCAGCAGCCGCCCCCGCAGCGTCAGCACGGCCCGCCCCTCCTCGTACGGGCCCTCCTGAAGGAGCCCGTCCGCCAGTGCGCGCCGGGAAGCCGCCAGCCCCTCCTCCTTCAGCAGGGACAGCGGCACGCCCTCCCGCAGCCGCAGCTCCAGCAGGATGCGCTCCACCCGCCGGTCCTCGTCGGACAGCAGCTCACGCCCGGCACCCGGCGACTTCCCCGACGCCAGCGCCGCCGCGTACGCGCCCGGGTGCTTCACGTTCCACCAGCGCACCCCGCCCACGTGCGAGTGGGCTCCCGGCCCGGCGCCCCACCAGTCGGCGCCCCGCCAGTACAGCTCGTTGTGCAGGCAGCGGCCCGCCTCGGAGGTGGCCCAGTTGGAGACCTCGTACCAGTCGAAGCCCGCCGCGCTCAGCATCTCCTCGGCGATCAGATAGCGGTCGGCGTGCACGTCGTCGTCCGTCATCGGGACCTCGCCCCGGCGGATCCGGCGGGCGAGCTGGGTGCCCTCCTCCACGATGAGCGCGTAGGCGCTGATGTGGTCGGGGCCGGCGCCGAGGGCGGCCTCAAGGGAGGCCCGCCAGTCGTCGTCGCTCTCGCCCGGGGTGCCGTAGATCAGGTCGAGGTTGACGTGCTCGAAGCCCGCCGCCCTCGCCTCCGCCACGCACGCCTCGGGGCGGCCGGGGGTGTGGGTCCGGTCCAGGATCTTCAGCACGTGCTGCTTGGCGCTCTGCATGCCGAAGGAGATCCGGTTGAAGCCTCCCTCGCGGAGGGTGGCGAGGTAGGCGGGGTCGACGGACTCCGGGTTCGCCTCCGTGGTGATCTCGGCGTCCGGCGCCAGCCCGAACTCGTCCCGGATCGCCCCCAGCATCCGTACGAGATCGTCGGCGGCCAGCAGCGTCGGCGTACCGCCCCCGACGAACACCGTACGGACCTCGCGCGGGTCGTCGCCCAGCACCTTCCGGGCGAGGCGGATCTCGTCGGTCAGCGTGTCCGCGTAGTTGTCCCGGGAGGCGAGCACTCCGCCGGTGCCGCGCAGCTCGGTCGCGGTGTAGGTGTTGAAGTCGCAGTAGCCGCAGCGGGTCGCGCAGTACGGGACGTGCAGGTAGAAACCGAGCGGGCGGTCGGCGGCCCCGGCGAGCGCGTGCGCGGGCAGCGCGCCGTCGGTGGGGACGGGCTCGCCGTCGGGGAGTGCGGAAGGCATGCCTTCCATTGTCCAGCACCGGGGGCGTTACTCGGCCTGGAGCACCAGCAGGGCCAGGTCGTCCTCGGGCAGGCCGCCGCCGAAGTCGTGGACCAGGCGGCGGATCCTTTCAGCGATCAGCTCGGCGCTGAGCCCGGCGCAGCCGGACAGCGCACGGGCGAGCCCGTCGCCGTCGTCGAACTGGCGGGTTCCGGAGCGCCGCTCGGTCACCCCGTCGGTGACGCACAACAGGCTGTCGCCGGGCCGCAGGTCGAGGGTCTCGCTGGTGTACGTCTCGTCCTCGACCACGCCGAGCAGGGTCTGCGGGCGGGCGGCGGTGCGCACGGTGCCGTCGGGGCTGAGGACGAGCGGCAGCGGATGGCCGGCGGAGGCGAGGGTGCAGCGGACCCCGCCGTCGTACGGCCGCAGCTCGCCGTAGAGGAGCGAGAGGAAGCGGGTCTGCGGGCCGTCCCCGGCCAGGGGCCGGGCGCCGGCGGCGACCAGCGCGCGGGCGGCGGCGTCGGCGGCCTCCGTGGCGTCGTCCAGGAGGAGCTGGTTGAGGCGGTCCAGGACGTCGGCGACGCGGTAGCCCTCGCGGGCGAGCAGCCGCAGCCAGGGGCGGGCGAGGCCGATCACCACGGCGGCCTCGGGGCCCTTGCCCTGGA
Source organism: Streptomyces sp. NPDC028928 (assembly GCF_055564915.1). Classification (NCBI taxonomy): domain Bacteria; kingdom Bacillati; phylum Actinomycetota; class Actinomycetes; order Kitasatosporales; family Streptomycetaceae; genus Streptomyces; species Streptomyces sp. NPDC028928. Next base: position 530,794 of record NZ_JBVHVI010000002.1, on the reverse strand, counting down.
CGTCGCCGACGGCGAAGCACCAGCGGCCGTCGCCCGCCGGGAACAGGTCGTAGAAGTCGCCGCTCGGGCCGCCCTTGTCGCAGGGCTCGTAGACGAGCGCGCTGCGCACGCCGGGGATCTCGGCGACCGCGCCGGGCAGCAGGCCGCGCTGCAGGACGGCGCTGATGGTGGCCTGGCGGGCGTACTGGCGGGCCGCGCCGATGGCCAGCGCGACCCTGCGGCCGAGGTCCTCCACCAGCCCGGTGATCTCGTCGGGGAAGCCCGCCGGCCCGCACCGGCCGATGACCAGCGTGCCGAGCGGTCGGCCGCCCGCGATCAGCCGGTACGACAGCGCCGTCCCCTGGGCGCCCCGCGGGCCGAGCGCGTGGCCGGGCCAGGGGTAGTGCTCGGGGCCGGAGCGCAGCCCGTCCGGCGGGCCCGGCGGTTCCTTCTCCAGGGCGCACCGCAGTTCCTCGATGCGGGCCTCGCTGGCGTGCCAGACCCGGGCGGGCCCGTTGCCGGAGCCGCCGCGGACGGTCGCCTCGTCCTCCAGCCAGACCGCGCACCAGTCGGCGAGCCGGGGCACGATCAGCTGGCCGGTGAGCGCGGCGACCAGGTTCTCGTCCAGCTGTCCGGCGAGCAGGTCGGAGGCCTCGGCGAGGAAGGACAGGGCGCCCCGGCCGAGCCAGTCCCGGTCGCCGTCGGCGCGGTGCGGCTTCGGGGCGAGGTCCTCGGCGATCTCCAGGGCGGGCTCGGGGGCGGGTCCGTCCGGGACCTCGCCGCCGCCCGGGGGCAGCCGCGCCCACACGGTCTTGGCGCCGGTGCGGTAGGTGACGCCCCAGGACTCGGCGAGCGTGGCGACGAGGCGCAGGCCGCGCCCGTACTCCGGGGTGTCGTACGCCCCCTCGCCGCCGGTGGCGTCCCGGGGGGCGCGGGACGGGTGCTGGTCGCAGACCTCGACCACGAACGCGCCGGTCTCCTCCAGCCGCCACTCGACCTGCACCTCGGTGCCGGCGTGCACGACGGCGTTGGTGACCAGCTCGCTGACGACGGCCATGGCGTCGTCGGCGAGCCGCGCGGAGACCCCGGGCGCCGCGGCCAGCTCGGCCCGCACCAGCGCGCGGGCCGAGCCCGGGGCGAGGGCGCTCCCGGGCAGCGTGGCCCGGCCCCGCCGCTCCCCGGGCTGGGCGCCGCTCTCCCGCTGCGTCGGTATGGCCGCCATATCCATGCGGTCAGGGTGACAGACAGGGGGCACCTATAAGCGGGGAGTCACTGAAGTGACCAGAAGAGAGAACCTTTCGCGCACCGGCGAGCACGAAAAGGAGCGCGGGACTGACCGCGTCAGCCCTCCCTGGTGCCCGCGTACATCTCCTCGATGAGGTGCTTGTACTCCCGCTCCACCACCGGCCGCTTCAGCTTCAGGCTCGGCGTGATCTCGCCGTGCTCCACGTCGAGGTCCCGCGGCAGCAGCCGGAACTTCTTGATGGTCTGCCAGCGCTGGAGCCCGGCGTTGAGCTGCCGCACGTACCCGTCGACCATCTCCACCGTCTGCGGCGCGGCGACGATCTCGGCGTACGACTTGCCCTCCAGCCCGTTCTCCTTCGCCCACTCCTGGATCGCGAGTTCGTCCAGGGCGATGAGGGCGGTGCAGTAGTTCCGGTCGGCGCCGTGCACGAGGATGTTGGACACGTACGGGCACACCGCCTTGAACTGCCCCTCGACCTCGGCCGGAGCGACGTACTTGCCGCCGGACGTCTTGATGAGGTCCTTCTTGCGGTCGGTGATGCGCAGATAGCCGTCGGGGGACAGCTCGCCGATGTCCCCGGTGTGGAACCAGCCGTCGGACTCCAGCACCTCGGCGGTCTTCTCGGGCAGCTTGTGGTAGCCCTCCATGATGCCGGGGCCGCGCAGCAGGATCTCGCCGTCGTCGGCGATGCGCACCTCGGTGCCGGGCAGCGGCTTGCCGACCGTGCCGGTGCGGTAGGCCTCGCCCGGGTTGACGAAGGAGGCGGCGGAGGTCTCGGTGAGGCCGTAGCCCTCCAGGATGTGGATGCCGGCGCCGGCGAAGAAGTAGCCGATCTCCGGGGAGAGCGCGGAGGCGCCGGAGACGCAGGCGCGCAGCCGGCCGCCGAAGGCCTCGCGGAGCTTGCCGTAGACGAGGGTGTCGGCGACCTTGTGCTTGGCGCCGAGCCCGAACGGCACGGAGGCGGTGCCGGTGCGGCGGAAGTTGTCCTGGCTGGCCTTGGCGTACTCGCGGGCGACCTCGGCGGCCCACTGGAAGATCTTGTACTTGGCCCCGCCGCCCTCGCGGGCCTTGGCGGCGACGCCGTTGTAGACCTTCTCGAAGATGCGCGGCACGGCCGCCATGTACGTCGGCTGGACCACCGGAAGATTCTCGATGATCTTGTCGACCCGGCCGTCGACGGCGGTGACGTGCCCGACCTCGATCTGGCCGGAGGTGAGCACCTTGCCGAAGACGTGCGCGAGCGGCAGCCACAGGTACTGCACGTCCTCGCCGCTGATCAGGCCGGTCGCGGCGATCGCCTTCGCCATGTAGGCCCAGTTGTCGTGCGGCAGGCGCACGCCCTTGGGGCGGCCGGTGGTGCCGGAGGTGTAGATGAGGGTGGCGAGCTGCTCCTTGGTGATCGCGCCGACGCGTTCCTTGATGAGCTGCGGGTGCTGCTCCAGGTAGGCGGCGCCGCGCTCCTCCAGCTCGGCGAGGCTGATCACCCAGTCGCCGGTCTCGACCCCGGCCGGGTCGATGACCACGACCTTGGTCAGCTCCGGCAGCTCGGGGCGCTTCTCCACGGCCTTGGCGAGCTGCGCCGCGTCCTCGGCGATCAGCACCCGGCTCTCGGAGTCGGAGAGGATGAACGCCGATTCGTCGGCGTTGGTCTGCGGGTAGACGGTCGTGGTGGCGCCGCCCGCGCACATGATGCCGAGGTCGGCGAGGATCCACTCGACCCGGGTGGAGGAGGCGAGCGCCACCCGCTGCTCGGGCTGGACGCCCAGGTCGATGAGCCCGGCCGCGATGGCGTACACCCGCTCGGCCGCCTGGGCCCAGCTGAGCGACTTCCAGTCGTCGGGGCCCTGGCCGGAGGCAGAGGGGACCGGGTAGCGGTAGGCCTCGGCGTCCGGTGTGGCCGCCACGCGCTCCAGGAAGAGGGCCGCCACGGACGGCGGACGGTTCTCGATCAAGGTCTGTGTGTCGCTCACGACATCCTCCGGGGGCCCGCGACGGTGCGGCTGACTCGCTGCGGCTGGGTTAACTCACAGTGGGGTTTCGGGCTGTTGTTTAACTCGCGAGTAACTATCGAGCAGGGATCAGGGTAAGGGGCGACCGCCCGCTGCGTAAGGGGCCTCGGCCTGTCACTTTCCACTCAGAGCGGCGCCACGCACGCACAGGGGCCCGCCGCACTTTCGTACGACGGGCCCCCACATGCCCGCTTTGCGGGCGTGACCGGCTGTTACCTCCGGTTACTTCTTGCCCTTGGCCGACCCCGCGCTGTCATCGCTGGAGAGCACCGCGATGAAGGCCTCCTGCGGAACCTCCACGGAACCCACCATCTTCATCCGCTTCTTGCCTTCCTTCTGCTTCTCCAGCAGCTTCCGCTTACGGGAGATGTCACCGCCGTAACACTTGGCGAGGACGTCCTTGCGGATGGCGCGGATGGTCTCGCGGGCGATCACCCGGGAGCCGATGGCGGCCTGCACCGGCACCTCGAAGGCCTGCCGCGGGATCAGCTCCTTGAGCTTGGCGACGAGCCGCACGCCGTACGCGTACGCCTGGTCCTTGTGGGTGATCGCGGAGAAGGCGTCCACCTTGTCGCCGTGCAGCAGGATGTCGACCTTGACCAGGGAGCTGGTCTGCTCGCCGGTGGGCTCGTAGTCCAGCGAGGCGTAGCCGCGGGTCTTGGACTTCAGCTGGTCGAAGAAGTCGAAGACGATCTCCGCGAGCGGCAGCGTGTAGCGGATCTCGACGCGGTCCTCGGAGAGGTAGTCCATCCCGAGCAGCGTGCCGCGCCGGGTCTGGCACAGCTCCATGATCGAGCCGATGAACTCGGTCGGCGCGAGGATCGTGGCCCGCACGACCGGCTCGAAGACCTCGTTGATCTTGCCCTCGGGGAACTCGCTCGGGTTGGTGACCGTGTGCTCGCTGCCGTCCTCCATGACCACGCGGTAGACCACGTTGGGGGCGGTGGCGATCAGGTCGAGCCCGAACTCGCGCTCCAGCCGCTCCCGGATCACGTCCAGGTGCAGCAGGCCGAGGAAGCCGACGCGGAAGCCGAAGCCGAGGGCCGCGGAGGTCTCCGGCTCGTAGACCAGCGCGGCGTCGTTGAGCTGCAGCTTGTCCAGGGCCTCACGCAGCTCCGGGTAGTCGGAGCCGTCCAGCGGATACAGGCCCGAGAAGACCATCGGCTTGGGGTCCTTGTAGCCCCCGAGCGCCTCCGTGGCCCCCTTCTGCTGGCTGGTGACGGTGTCACCGACCTTCGACTGCCGGACGTCCTTCACACCGGTGATGAGGTACCCCACCTCACCGACGCCGAGGCCGTCCGCCGGCAGCATCTCGGGCGAGTTGACGCCGATCTCCAGCAGCTCGTGGGTGGCGCCGGTCGACATCATCTTGATGCGCTCGCGCTTGTTGAGCTGGCCGTCGATGACACGGACGTACGTCACCACACCGCGGTAGGAGTCGTAGACCGAGTCGAAGATCATCGCGCGGGCGGGCGCGTCGGCGACCCCGACCGGCGCCGGGATCTCCTTGACGACCTTGTTCAGCAGCGCGTCCACGCCGAGCCCGGTCTTCGCGGAGACCTTGAGCACGTCCTCCGGGTCACAGCCGACCAGGTTCGCCAGCTCCTCGGCGAACTTCTCCGGCTGCGCGGCCGGCAGGTCGATCTTGTTCAGCACCGGGATGATCGTGAGGTCGTTCTCCATCGCCAGGTAGAGGTTGGCGAGGGTCTGCGCCTCGATGCCCTGGGCGGCGTCGACGAGGAGGATGGTCCCCTCGCAGGCGGCGAGCGACCGCGAGACCTCGTAGGTGAAGTCGACGTGCCCCGGGGTGTCGATCATGTTGAGGATGTGGGTCGTGCCCTGGTCGGGGCCCTCGGTCGGGGCCCAGGGCAGACGCACCGCCTGGGACTTGATCGTGATGCCGCGCTCGCGCTCGATGTCCATCCGGTCGAGGTACTGAGCACGCATCTGCCGCTGCTCGACCACACCGGTCAGCTGGAGCATCCGGTCGGCGAGCGTGGACTTGCCGTGGTCGATGTGCGCGATGATGCAGAAATTGCGGATCAGAGCCGGGGCGGTACGGCTCGGCTCGGGCACATGGTTAGGGGTCGCGGGCACGCAGGGTCCTGTCTCTTGAGGCGCCTTATGCCTCGGGTCGGATCGTTACGTAGTCTCCATGGTCCCACGGGGAGGGACCGGGGGCCGTTTTGGGCCGTCCGGAGGGCCACTGGTACTGTAGATGGCTGTGCCTCATGCCCTCTCAGCGCGAGGCGCGACAGAAAATTTTGGATCACCGGTGTGGGACCCCCGCGGCCCCGCGCCTGAACCTGAAAAGGCTCCTTCGTGGCGAACATCAAGTCCCAGATCAAGCGGATCAAGACCAACGAGAAGGCTCGGCTGCGCAACAAGGCCGTCAAGTCCTCCCTGAAGACCGCGATCCGCAAGGCCCGCGAGGCCGCTGCCGCGGGTGACGTCGAGAAGGCCACCGAGCTGCAGCGCGCTGCCGCGCGTGCGCTCGACAAGGCCGTCTCGAAGGGCGTCATCCACAAGAACCAGGCCGCCAACAAGAAGTCGGCGCTTGCTTCCAAGGTCACGTCCCTCAAGGGCTGAACTCCTTTCTGATCTGACCGCCGGAAGGACCCAGAGCGGGCCCTCTCTCATCCGCTCCCGTCCGGCACCCCCGAGCCTGTTCGCGGCCTGCGTTCGCCACGCGGGAACGGGCTCACCAGCTTGATCCGAAGGCCTCGGTACTCTCCTTTCCCCAAGGCAGGTGCCGGGGCCTTCGGCATGCCCGGGGCTCAGCCCCAGAACCCGTCCTGCTTGTCGATGTCCTCGACGCACTCGTCAATGTCGGTGATCTTGTCTCCGACGATCCGGAAGACGAGGCAGCCGTCCCCGTGCAACCGCCTGCCCTCGCGCTCCGCGGTGATGTGGTGCAGGGCCACGGCGTGCCCCCGGCCGTCGACATACACACTGCGCAGATCCGCCCGGAAGCTGCCACCGGTCTCCTGGAAGAGCCGGCCGTACATCCCGATGACCGCGTCCTGGCCCTTGAAGTCACCGGACAGCGGGTGGCTGCCCGGCACGTGATGGGTGACGTCCGCCGTCATCAGTCCGCGCAGGGCGTCCATGTCGGAGCGGAGGAACGCCTCGTAGCCCCTGCGGACGAGGGTCGCGTGCGGGTGCTCAGCCATGGCGAATCGCCACCTTCCCAGTGTGCGTCGGCGATGTACGGCTGATACGTACGATTCTCCTCGCCGACGACCGCCGGGGTAACCGGATCAGCCCCGGCCCCTCGACCGCGCCGCCCGCGCGATCACCACCACCGCCTTCTCCAACGCGTACTCGGGGTCGTCCCCGCCTCCCTTCACACCCGCGTCGGCCTCGGCCACCGCTCGCATCGCCACCGCGACCCCGTCGGGCGTCCAGCCCCGCATCTGCTGCCGCACCCGGTCGATCTTCCACGGCGGCATGCCCAGCTCGCGCGCCAGATCGGCCGGCCGGCCGCCCCGGGCCGAGGACAGCTTCCCGATCGCCCGCACGCCCTGCGCCAGCGCGCTGGTGATCATCACCGGCGCCACGCCCGTCGCCAGCGACCATCTGAGCGCCTCCAGCGCCTCCGCCGTACGGCCCTCCACGGCCCGGTCGGCGACGGTGAAGCTGGACGCCTCGGCGCGGCCCGTGTAGTACCGCCCGACGACCGCCTCGTCGATCGTGCCCTCCACGTCGGCGACCAGCTGGGAGACCGCCGAGGCCAGCTCCCGCAGATCGCTCCCGATGGCGTCGCAGAGCGCCTGGCACGCCTCGGGTGTGGCCGACCGCCCGAACGAACGGAACTCCCCCCGCACAAAGGCCAGCCGGTCCGCCGGCTTGGTCATCTTCGGGCAGGCCACCTCCCGCGCCCCCGCCTTGCGCGCGGCGTCCAGCAGCCCCTTGCCCTTGGCGCCGCCGGCGTGCAGCAGCACGAGCGTGATCTCCTCGGCGGGCGAACCGAGGTACGCCTTCACGTCCTTGACCGTGTCGGCGGACAGGTCCTGCGCGTTGCGTACGACCACGACCTTGCGCTCGGCGAAGAGCGACGGGCTGGTCAGCTCGGCGAGTGTGCCGGGCTGCAGCTGGTCCGGGGTCAGGTCACGTACGTCCGTGTCGGCGTCGGCGGCCTTGGCGGCGGCCACCACCTCCTGCACGGCACGGTCGAGCAGGAGGTCCTCCTGGCCCACGGCGAGGGTCACCGGGGCGAGAGGGTCGTCATTCGCAGTCTTCCTGGCCATCGCTTAAAGCATCCCACGCGGCACTGACATCCAAGCGGGCCCGGCACCCTGACCGATCCCGGAGCGGACCCCGAGCCCGGCTCGGGGTCAGGGCTGGGGGTCCGGGGCTGGGGGTCTGGGGCTAGGGGTTCTGTGGCTGGGTGCCTGTGGTTCGGAATCAGGGCTCCTCGCGCCAGCCGTCCCACTCCCCCGCGAACGCGTCCAGCTCGCCGGGGTCGAGGCGTTCCTTCTCGTCGCGCACGACCACCAGCCACTGGGCGTCCTCGGCGTCGTCCTCGCCGGCCAGGGCATCCCGCACGAGCTGGGGCTCCTCATCGACCCCGAACCGCTCCCCGAGCGCCTCGGCAGCCTCCTCGGCGGCGTCACGGTCGGGCAGCACCAGCACATGTCTCACATCACTCACGGGCCCATTCTCCGGCACCGGGAGCAAAGCGAAGCGGCAGGTCAGGGGTGGGGCAGGAGGAGCAGCACGTCGGCGCTTCCGCGGCACGACGCGAAGGTCGGCCCCTCGCAGGGACCCGCAGCCGGCGGCCGTCACACCGCCGAGCGAGGCGAGGGTGTTCCATTCGATCAGTCGGTCAGGTCAGGGGCGCGCACAGTCGGAACACGGCTCAGCTCGATCCCGAAGCGGTCCCGGTAGACCGTCAGCACCTCGTCGTCCCTCTCCAGCTCGCGCGTCTCGTGCGTGCCGTCCACGGCGGTCCTCTTCAGCCTGCGTCCGCTGAGGGTGATCCGCCCTCCGTCCTCGGTGATCCGAGAGCAGACCAGCGACTGGGTGAAGTGCGACTTGGGCGAGGTGCTGTGCCACCAGGCGCCGGCCGCGAAGTCCCCGAGCGCCCGGGGGCGTGTCTCCAGCCGGTACTGCGGCTCGCCGTCCCGTACGACGTCCAGGTCCCCGGCGCCCGGCTCGTCACCGCCGCGCACCCCGGCCGGGTCCGGCCCGGCCTCCACCACCCGGAACCTGCCTCCGGGATCGTCCTGCTCCCCGCGTTCCCGGTAGGCCAGCGGGTAGTGGCTGTGCGCCCCGAACCCGACGTCGGCGAGCCAGCTGTCCCCGTCCGCCGTCCGTACCCGCAGTGCGAGGTGGTCGTAGGGGATCCCGAGCCGCCCCTCGCCGTCGTACACGCGCCCCGCGAGCAGCTCCACCTCGAAACCGAGGGCGGTGAGCAACGTCCCGAACGCGCCGTTCAGTTCGTAGCAGAAGCCGCCCCGCCGCGCCTCGGTGACCTTGTCCAGCAGGCCCTTCTCCTCCAGCCTGATCTCCTCTCCGAGGTGGACCGACAGGTTCTCGAAGGGGACGGTCCGCAGATGGCTCAGGTGCAGCTCGCGCAGCGCCTCACTGGTGGGCCGCTGCGGGCGGGTGAGGCCGAGTCGGCGGAGATAGGCATCGATGAGACAGGCATCGATCTGTGCTGATGTCATGGGGTCAGTCTGGGCCAGTCCCCGCGTTCGTCCTCTCTCCCTTCCGGGTTGTGTGCCGTCGTCTCTAGTTCTCTCTCGTCACCTGTATCCGCCCCTTGACTCCTCCGGTTCCGGTGATCGCGAGGGCACCGTCGCGGTCGGTGCGCAGGACCGCCGCGCCACCGGCCCGCAGGGCGGCCAGGGTCGTCGGTGCCGGGTGGCCGTAGGGATTGCCGGCGCCCGCGGACACGAGCGCCACCCGGGGTGCCGCGAGGTGTATCAGCTCCGGGTCCTGATAGGCCGAGCCGTGATGGGCCACCTTCAGGACGTCCACTCCGGGCAGTTCGGCGGCCGCCGGGGACCGCAACAGGGCCTGCTGGGCGGGGGGTTCGAGGTCCCCGAGCAGCAGCAGCCGCAGCCCGCCCGTGCGGACGAGCAGCGCGACACTGGCGTCGTTCGGTCCCTCCGGTTCGAACAGGGGGCCTGGCCGGGCCGGAGGCATCGTCGTCCCGGTGGGCAGGTGTGTGCTCCGCGGCGGCGGCCACAGGACCCGCCAGGCGAGGGGGCCGGTGCGCCGTTCCTCTCCGGCGACGGCCGTCGTGATGGGGATGTGCCGTGCGGCCGCCTCCCGTCGGACGAACGCTGCCTGGTCCGCCGGTTCCGCGAACCCCGTGGTCTCGATCGCGGCCACCGAGCGGCCTCGCAGGACACCGGGCAGGCCCGCCACATGGTCGGCGTGGAAGTGGGTGAGGACGAGGAGGGGGACGCGGGTGATGCCCAGCCGCCGCAGGCAGTGGTCGACCATCGCCGGATCGGGTCCGGCGTCCACGACCACTCCGGCGCCCTCCCCCGCCGCCAGCACGGTCGCGTCGCCCTGCCCGACGTCGCACATCGCGAACCGCCAGCCCGGAGGTGGCCAGCCCGTGATCACCCGGGCCAGCGGCGCCGGCCGCGTCACCAGCAGTACGACCAGCACGCCGAGCAGCCCGCACCACGCCGGGTGCCGCAGCAGTCCGCGGCCGGCCAGGACGACGGCCACGGTGACCGCCGCGAGTACCAGCGCCCCCGGCCAGCTGCCCGGCCAGTCCACTCCCGCGCCGGGCAGCGCCGCCCCGGCCCGGGCCACCCCGGCGATCCACCCGGCCGGCCAACTCGCACACCATGCCAGCGCCTTGGCCGCCGGCAGCGCAACCGGTGCCGTCGCGAGCGCCGCGAAGCCCAGCACCGTCGCCGGTGCCACCGCCACCTCGGCCAGCAGGTTGCAGGGGACCGCCACCAGGCTCACCCGGGCCGACAGAACCGCCACGACCGGTGCGCACACCGCCTGCGCCGCTCCCGCCGCCGCCAGTGCCTCGGCGAGCCGCGGCGGCACCCCGCGCCGCCGCAGCGCCTCGCTCCAGCCCGGCGCCAGCACCAGCAGGGCGCCGGTGGCGAGCACGGACAGCAGGAAGCCGTAGCTTCGCGCCAGCCACGGGTCGTACAGCACCAGCAGCAGGACTGCCGTGGCCAGCGCCGGGACCAGGGATCTGCGGCGTCCGGTGGCCAGGGCGAGGAGCGCGACCGCGCCGCATGCGGCGGCCCGCAGCACACTGGGGTCGGGCCGGCACACGACCACGAAGCCCAGCGTCAGCGCTCCTGAGAGCAACGCCGTCGCCCGCAGGGAGAGTCCCAGGCGTGGGGCCAGGCCACGGCGCTCGGCCCGGTGGGCCAGGCCGGGCGGCCCGATGAGCAGCGCGAGCAGAACGGTGAGATTGCTCCCGGAGACGGCGAGCGTGTGCGCCAGGTCCGTCTCGTCGAAGGCGTGGTCCAGCTCGGGCGTGATCCGCGAGGTGTCCCCGACGACCAGCCCGGGAAGCAGGGCCCGCGCGTCTCCCGGCAGGTCCTCGGTGGCGTCCCGCAGGCCTGCTCTGAGCCGGCCCGCCAGTCGTTGCGGCCCGCTCGGTCCCGCCACGATCCGCGGCTCCGGCCGGCCACGCACCCGCAGCACGGCCGCGGTCCGGTCACCCCCGGTCAGGGCAGGCGCCAGTCGCCCGGCAACGCGCAGCCGCGTGGACGGCAGCAGTCCGAGCCAGGCGGATCGCCCGGCCTGGGTACCCCGTTCGGCGTGGGTCCCCCGTTCGGCGTGGGTCGGCGCGGGCCCGGAACTCCGGCTCCCCGCCACATCGCCGTCCGGTGCCGGGACGTCCGGGTCGACGATCACCAGCACGGGTGTCCGGGTCCGCACACGCCTTCCGTCGGCCTCCTCGACGCTCCGCAGCTCGGCCCGGGCCAGCACCGCCACGGGCGCCGCGTGATCACCGCGCACCTGTGGCCTGCTCAGCCACGGATCGCCGCTCACCTCGACCTCGGCGGTCACGGTCGCGAACCGCCGTGCCAGCTCGGGCACCGGTCCGCGCCGCACGTCGGCCCCGTGCAGCCCGGCGGACGTGGCTGCCGCGGCGGCGCAGAGCAGCGTCGCGGCGAGGGCGGGCCGCGCCCAGCCGAACCGACCGCGCGGACGGGCGGTGCCGGCTGGGGCGGTGGCACCGAGGGCGGAGGCCTCTTGATGGGGAGGAGCATGCGGGCCCACCGACCCGGCCGGCCCCAGCCGTCCGGCTGTCCCCACAGATACGACCGGCCCCCACCGTCCGACTGGCCCGAACCGTTCCAGCCGCCGCCCGCCTCGGGCAACCCAGGGCCCACGCCCGCCTCGTCCCGGCCACCGCGCCGACAACAACAGGAGGAGGACGCCGCCGACCAGGCAGACGACGGCTGTCACCGCGGTCCTGGCCGCCGGTACACCCAGGGTCACGGCCGCCGTCGCCCAGGCCGCGAGGGCGGGCGGGACCAGGCGCAGGTCCATGGGGCCGCTCCGGCCGGTGTGCGCGGTCCCACGCCGCTCGGGTGCGGCGCGCGGGTCGTCGGCCTTGTCGAGCGCGCGGCTCATGGCCGTACCAGCTCGCGCAGATCGGTGAACCGGCGGTCACCGATGCCGTTGACCTCGCGAAGTTCGTCCACCGAGCGGAAACCGCCGTGCTGGGTGCGGTAGTCGAGGATGTGCTGGGCGAGGACCGGGCCGACTCCGGGGAGGGTGTCGAGCTGTTCCACGGTGGCCGTGTTGAGGGAGACCGGTGCTGTCGGGCCCGTGCCGGTGGATCCGGAGAGCGGACCGGCCGCCGAGGCGGGTGGGGCCGCGGCCCCGGCGGAAGTGCCGACGACGACCTGTTCGCCGTCGACCAGGAAGCGGGCCCGGTTGAGTCCTTCGGTGCTCACGCCCGGCCGGACCCCGCCCGCCGCCCGCAGCGCGTCGGCCACCCGGGAACCGGCCGGCAGCCGCCGGATCCCCGGTTTCCGGACCTTGCCGCTGACGTCCACGACGATCTCCGCGCCGGGAGTCACCGACGTGCTCGCGGCTGCTCCCGTCTTCGCCCCCTCGTCCTTCTTGGCGAACGGCGCCTCGGCACGCACGACTTCCGGGGCGCTCACCGACTGGGGCCTGCCCGCCCAGTAGTGCTGCACGGCGAAGACAGCGACGGCCACGAGGACCACGGCGAGCGCCACGACTCCCCGCCGCTCGACTCCGTACCGCGCCTGCAGCCACACCGGCATCCGTTCACGCAGCGCCAGCCCGGCCCGCTCCCGCCAGTCCGGTCCCGCGGGTTCCTCCGGCGGCGCCACCAGGCCGACAGCAGCGGCCGGTTCGGGCTCCGTGATGCTGCCCGGTGCCGGAGCGGGCGTGGTCAGGGTCGTGTCCGGCACCGGGGGCAGGGCCGTCGCCGCCGTCCTCGTCGGACTCCGGCTCAGGCCGGGCGCGAGCCCAGTCGCCGTTGCCGTCGGTGCACTCGCGGACACCTGCGGGCCCGGCGGTGCGTTCCCGGACTCCTCCCACTGCACGGACTCCCGGCACTGCACGGCCCGTTCGCCGAAGAGGAGTTCCGCCCGGCGGCGCAGTTCCTCCGCCGGTGCGGGCGGGCGGGGGCGGGCGCGGCGGGGGTGGCCGGTTGTGCGGCGGTGGCGGAGGCGGCCGTCGGAGGCGGGGCCACGGCCGGGACCGCTGGTCGGAGTTGCCGTACGCGAGCGAGATCGAAGTGCCATGCGACGAGGATGGGGCAATCCACCGGCATCGCGATGATCTTGGTGGATTTCCGTGGACGGCCGGACAGTTGTGGATAACTCCGTCACCCGGACGAGTGAAGCCGGTCGGTCACGCCGGAGCCGATTGGGAAGGCCGGCCGCGGAATGACCCGTGTCAGCGAGGCGAGACGACCGCGCCGAGCAGCCCGGGCCCGGTGTGTGCTCCGATCACCGCTCCGACCTCGCTGACATGCAGATCGGCCAGGCCCGGGACCCGTACCCGCAGCCGGTCGGCGAGGGCGGCGGCGCGGTCGGGGGCGGCGAGGTGGTGGACGGCGATGTCGACGTCGGCGCCGCCCGCACGCTCGGCGGCCAGTTCCTCCAGGCGCGCGATCGCCTTGGACGCCGTACGGACCTTTTCGAGCAGCTCGATCCGGCCGTCGTCCAGTTGGAGCAGCGGTTTGACGGCGAGCGCGGAGCCCAGCAGTGCCTGCGCGGCACCGATCCGGCCGCCGCGGCGGAGATAGTCGAGGGTGTCGACGTAGAAGAAGGCGGACGTGCCGGCGGCCCGCTTCTCCGCGGCTGCGACGGCCTCGTCCATCGTGCCGCCCGACTCGGCGGTCTCGGCGGCGGCGAGCGCGCAGAAGCCGAGCGCCATCGCGACCATTCCGGTGTCCACGACCCGCACGGGTACCGGTGCCTCGCGCGCGGCGAGGACCGCGGCGTCGTAGGTGCCGGACAGCTCGGCGGACAGGTGCAGGGAGACGATGCCGCTCGCGCCGGACTCGGCGACCTTGCGGTAGGTCTCCGCGAACACCTGCGGGCTGGGCCGGGAGGTGGTGACGGAGCGCCGCTTCTGCAGCGCCTGGGCCAGGGAGCGGGTCGAGATCTCGCTGCCCTCTTCGAGGGCCTGGTCGCCGAGGACCACGGTCAGCGGGACCGCGGTGATGCCATGACGCTCCATCGCCCGGGGCGGCAGGTAGGCCGTTGAATCGGTGACGATCGCGACATGGCGGGACATGAGCTGGAGGTTACCTGTCGTCGTGCTCGCGCGGCAGCCCGGCCCCTGTGCTGCGGTCGTGGAGCGGCACCCTCATGTGGTGCTCTCGGGGCGGGGCTTCTTCTGCCACGGGGAAGTGGGGCGCCATGACGGCGGGGCGATCGCCTCGGGCGCGGGCTCCCCGGCTGCGCGGGGCCCGGGTGTCTTCGGCCAGGTCTGCTCCGTGGCCTGTCTGTCGGCCGCGGCGGGGGCGGGCGCTTCGGGCCACGGCGGGGGTGCCTGGCCGGGCTCGGTCCGCGTCCAGTGGCGCAGGGCGCCCGCCTCGATGTCGATCTGGGCGCTGAGGGTGCCGAGATCGTCGTCGGCGAAGCGGCGGGCACGGTCGCGCACGGCCCAGCGCAGGGAGTCTGCGGACTGGGTGATGCGCTCGGTGCGGCTGCGCAGTTCGGGCAGGCGCTCGGTGAGCGTGGCCCGGTCCGGCTCGGACTCCAGGCGCTTGAGGTCGGCGTCCAGTTCGTGTCCGTGCACGCTGAGCCGCTCGAAGAGGCCGAGGGACTCCTTCAGCGACTCGTCCTCGGCCGCGCCCGCGTGCAACGCGTCCTGCGTGGCCCGCATGGAGGTGCGCAGCGCGAGCCGCAGCTGGGCGATCTCGGCGGCCGGCCCGGTCTGGGCGAAGGACTTCGCGCGCAGGGTGTGGTCCTCGACGGTGCGGCGGGCCTGGGCGATGGTCCGGTCCACGCCGCGCTTGGCGGCGCGGACCGCCTTGACCGTGGCGTACGCACCGAGGCCGACGAAGAGCAGGAAGAGCAGAGCGAACACGGTCAGCATTACTTCCATGACGCTCCTCCTCCGGCCGGTACGGCACGAGCCGCTGTGCTCTCCACGGTAAACGCTGCGGGCAGGCCCGGAGTTCCGGAAGAACCCCGAACCTGCCCGTAGAAGACCCCGACCTGCCCGTAGGGGACAACCCCGAGCCGGTGGAAAGGCCTGTTGTTACACGGGGACGATCACCCGGTTGTTACGCGGGAACGATGTTGACCAGCTTCGGCGCCCGCACGATCACCTTCCGGATGCCAGCGCCGCCCAGCGCCGCGACGACCTTCTCGTCGGCCAGCGCCACCTTCTCCAGTTCCTCCTCCGAGATGGCGGGCGGCACCTCCAGCCGGGCCTTGACCTTGCCCTTGATCTGCACGACGCAGGTCACCGTCTCGTCGACGACGTAGTCCGGGTCGGCGACCGGGAAGTCCTGGTGGACGACCGAGTCGGTGTGGCCCAGCTTGCGCCACAGCTCCTCGGCGATGTGCGGGGCCAGCGGGGCGACCATCAGCACCAGCGGCTCGGCCACGGACCGCGGCACCGGACCGCCCGCCTTGGTCAGGTGGTTGTTCAGCTCGGTGACCTTGGCGATGGCGGTGTTGAAGCGCAGGCCCTCCAGGTCCTGGCGGACGCCGTCGATCGCCTTGTGCAGGGCGCGCAGGGTGTCCTCGTCCGGCTCGGCGTCCGTCACGGTGACCTCGCCGGTGGCCTCGTCCACGATGTTGCGCCACAGCCGCTGCAGCAGCCGGAACTGGCCGACGACCGCGCGCGTGTCCCAGGGGCGGGAGACGTCCAGCGGGCCCATGGCCATCTCGTACAGGCGCAGCGTGTCGGCGCCGTACTCGGCGGCGATCTCGTCCGGAGTCACCGCGTTCTTCAGGGACTTGCCCATCTTGCCCAGCAGGCGGCTGACCTGCTCGCCCTGGTAGTAGTAGGCGCCGTCGCGCTCCTCCACCTCGGCGGCCGGCACCGCGATGCCACGGCTGTCGCGGTAGACGTAGGCCTGGATCATGCCCTGGTTGAACAGCTTGTGGAACGGCTCCGCGGAGGAGACGTGCCCCAGGTCGTACAGGACCTTGGACCAGAAGCGCGCGTACAGCAGGTGCAGCACGGCGTGCTCGGCGCCGCCGACGTACAGGTCGACACCGCCGTGCGGCTGGCCCTCGCGCGGGCCCATCCAGTACCGCTCGATCTCCGGGTCGACCAGCTTGCGGTCGTTGTGCGGGTCCAGGTACCGGAACTCGTACCAGCAGGAACCGGCCCAGTTGGGCATGGTGTTGGTCTCGCGACGGTACTTCTTGGGGCCGTCGCCCAGGTCCAGGGTGACGTTGACCCATTCCTCGTTGCGCGACAGCGGCGTCTCGGGCTGGGTGTCGGCGTCGTCCGGGTCGAAGGTGCGCGGGCTGTAGTCCTCGACCTCGGGCAGCTCCAGCGGCAGCATCGACTCGGGCAGCGCGTGGGCGACGCCGTCCTCGTCGTAGACGATCGGGAAGGGCTCGCCCCAGTAGCGCTGGCGGCTGAACAGCCAGTCGCGCAGCCGGAAGTTGACGGTGCCCTCGCCGATGCCCTTGTCCTCCAGCCATTCGGTGATGCGCGCCTTGGCGTCGACCACGCCCAGGCCGTTCAGCTTCACGTCGTCGCTGTCGGAGTTGACGATCTTCGCGTCGTAGGAGACGAAGGCGTCGTCCCAGGTGGACGGGTCGGTGCCGCGGCCGTCGGTCGGCTCGACCACGCAGCGGATCGGCAGCTCGAAGGCGCGCGCGAAGGCGAAGTCGCGGCTGTCGTGGCCGGGGACGGCCATGATCGCGCCGGTGCCGTAGCCCATCAGGACGTAGTCGGCGATGAAGACCGGGACCTGCTCGCCGTTGACCGGGTTGGTCGCGAACGCACCGGTGAAGACGCCGGTCTTGTCCTTGGCCTCGGCCTGCCGCTCGACGTCGGACTTCGAGGCGGCCTGCGCGCGGTAGGCGGCGACGGCGTCGGCGGGGGTGGCGTGGCCGCCGGTCCACACCTCGTGCGTGCCCTCGGGCCAGGCCTCGGGGGTGAACTTGTCGACCAGCGGGTGCTCGGGCGCCAGCACCATGTAGGTGGCGCCGAACAGGGTGTCGGGGCGGGTGGTGAAGACAGTGATCTTCTCGCCGTCGATCGGGAAGTCGACGCGGGCGCCCTCGCTGCGGCCGATCCAGTTGCGCTGCTGCAGCTTGATGGCCTCGGGCCAGTCCAGCTCCTCCAGGTCCTCCAGCAGCCGGTCGGCGTAGGCGGTGATGCGCATGTTCCACTGGCGCAGCTTGGCCTTGAAGACGGGGAAGTTGCCGCGCTCGGACCGGCCGTCGGCGGTGACCTCCTCGTTGGCCAGCACGGTGCCCAGCCCGGGGCACCAGTTGACGGGCGCGTCGGAGGCGTAGGCCAGGCGGTACTCGCCCAGGATGTCGGCGCGCTCGGCGGCGGTCAGCTGGTTCCACGCGCGCGTGGAGCCCGGAATCGCGCGCTCACCGGACTCGAACTGGGCGATCAGCTCGGAGATCGGGCGGGCCTTGCGCGCCTCCGCGTCGTACCAGGAGTTGAAGATCTGCAGGAAGATCCACTGGGTCCACTTGTAGTACTCCGGGTCGATCGTCGCGAACGACCGGCGCTTGTCGTGGCCCAGGCCCAGCCGGCGCAGCTGGGCCTTCATGTTCTCCATGTTGGCCTCGGTGGACACGCGCGGGTGCGTGCCGGTCTGCACGGCGTACTGCTCGGCGGGCAGGCCGAAGGCGTCGAAGCCCAGGGTGTGCAGGACGTTGTGGCCGGTCATGCGCTGGAACCGGGCGTAGACGTCGGTGGCGATGTAGCCCAGCGGGTGGCCGACGTGCAGGCCCGCACCGGAGGGGTACGGGAACATGTCCATGATGAACTTCTTGGGCCTGGCGGCCAGCTGGGGATCACCCGCCAGGTCACCCGTGGGGTTCGGCGCCGCGTAGGTGCCGTCGACGTCCCAGAAGTCCTGCCAGCGTGCCTCGATCTCGGCTGCCAGGGCGGCCGTGTAGCGGTGCGGCGCGGCCTCCGCCGACGCGGCGGTGGCAGCGGGGTTCGTCTCGCTCATGATCCTCAAAGCTCCATCGATCGTCTCTGCCTGCGGAAATGAAAAAGCCCCTCGCACAGGAGGGGACGCCGCGCCGATGCCGACCTCACGGCTGGACCGGGGTCGGTACTGATCAGCGCGGCCCGCTAAGCAGAAGGCGTACGGCACGCATGGCGTTAGGGTACCGCAGCCCTTGAGCAAGCCGCGAGGCGCTTCCGTATCCCTGATGGACATGTCACGAAGCCCGCCGGAACTGAACAAAGGTCAGCAATTACTTCGCGTACCGCCCCCTATGGGACACCGCCCCCGTCGCATTGTCTGTTGATAACAACGCAATAACTCAAACCCCGTACTGATCGGTATGGCGCCACCTAGAGTGCGGCAGCGGGACCGCTTTCCCGAAACTGCTCGGAGTTGCCCCCATGAACCCTCGTCGTAGTACCAGCTCGCTCCCCAAACCCGGCCGCTCGGCCTATGGGGTGGCGTCCGCTGTCGTCCTGCTGCTCATACCCGTGATCGTGCTGGTCGGAGGCAGCCAGTTCCGCGAGTTCCTGAACTTCGGCGCGGGCGTGCTGTCCCTCGTCTCGCTGAGCTGCTCGGTGATCTGGGGCCTGTTCGCGCAGGACCGGATCTTCCTGAACACCCGGCAGCGGATCATCGGCCAGGCGGTGCACCGGACGACCGCGGTCGCCTCGATCGCGTTCCTGTTGCTGCACATCACCACGAAGATCGCGCTGGACCACACGCAGCTGATCGCCGCGATCATCCCGTTCTCGCTCGGTGTCACCGGAATCGGCGGCCTGATCGGACTGGGCTCGCTGGCGGGACTGCTGATGATCTTCGTGGGCATCACCGGCGCCCTGCGCAGCAACTTCGCCACTCCGGCCCCGGTCGCGGCCCGCTGGCGGGCCATGCACATGCTGGCGTACCCGGCCTGGTGCGCGGCGCTGATCCACGGCCTCTACGCGGGTCGATCGGCCAAGCCGATCTTCGTGATCCTCTACAGCCTGTCCCTGCTCGGCGTGATGGGTGCCCTCGCGCTGCGCGCCGCGCCGCGCCCGGTCAAGCGCAAGGTCGCCGACCGGCTGGTGGCCCTGTTCGGCAGCTCGGAGCGCCCCGGGCTCGACGAGCTGGACGCGAGCCGCTCGCGGGTGGCCGAGTCGGCGCTGCCCGGGTTCGAGAGCCGGCGGGAGCCGAGGCGGGCGCCGGCCGAGACCGCGGCCGCCCCGCTCTACCAGACCCCGGCCGCCCCGGCCGCCGAGCCAGCCTCCGGCTTCGCGGCGGCCTACCGCGCGGTCTCCACGCCGGGCCGCCCGCAGCAGCCCTTCACCGCCGGCCAGACGGCCCGGATGGACCTGCCGCTGGATCTCCAGCCCACGGAGGCCTTCCCGCGCGTGGACGGCCCGTCCAGCACCTCGGGCAGCTGGCCGATCCCGTCCCCGCCGCCGGTCGGCGAGGCCCCTCCGTCCGCGTACGACCCGCTCCAGGACACCGGCTACACCATCCCGGTCTATGGCAATCCGGGCGCCGCCGGATACGGCGGAAGTGACGTGTACGACACCGGTGAGACAAACGGCCTCTACGGCACGTACAACCCGAGTGACACGTTCAACAGCGGTCCCGCCACCGAAACGCTGCCCGGCTCGTCCTACGAGGCACCGGGTTCGGGCGAACCTTGGAACACGCCTTCCGGAGGCTTTAAGTGAACGAGGCCCTGCCCGACGTCCCCGAAGTCCGCGTGGTCGGGCTTCCCCAGCTCACGTCGGGCTTCGACCTTGTGGAGCGGCTCGATCTGCCCATGCATCTGAAGGTGCACGGGCCGCTCGATCCACTGGGCGGCGAACAGCTCGCCCAGCTCGCCGAACGCATCAACCTCAGGGGGCGCGGCGGCGCCGGCTTCCCCTTCCACAAGAAGCTGCGCTCGGTCGCCGAGTCGGCGATCAAGCGCGGGGTGCGGCCGGTCGTCGTGGTCAACGGCAGCGAGGACGAACCGGCCTGCCGGAAGGACACGGTGCTGATCAACCGTGCCCCGCACCTCATCCTGGACGGCGCGCTGCTGTGTGCCGAGGCGCTCGGCGCGCGCACGCTCGTCATCGGTGTGACCCGGGAGTCGACGCAGCGCTCCATGGAGGCCGCGCTCGCCGAGCGCGGCCTGAGCAACAGCCGTAGATCGGCACTGCGCGCGTGGGTGCAGCGCAATCCGGTCCGCATGGTGACCGGCGCGGCCGCCTCGCTGATCCGCTCGATCGACGGCGGCCCGGCGATCCCGCCCGGCCGCAAGATCAGCGCCTCGCAGAGCGGCGTCGGCGGCGCGCCCACGCTGCTGTCGAACGCGGAGACGTTCGCGCAGCTGGCCATCGCCGCCCGCATCGGCCCGGAGCGCTACGGCAACACCGGCCTGTACGACGAACCGGGCACCGTGATGCTCACCGTGTCCGGCGCGGTCGCCCGCCCGATGGTGATCGAGGTCCCCACGGGCGTGCCGCTGCGCTACGTGCTGCAGCTGGCGGGCGCCCCGCCGGTGCCGCAGGGCGTGCTGACCGGCGGCTATCACGGCAAGTGGATCGACGCGGCGACCGTGAACGAGGCGATCGTCTCCCGCAACTCGCTGGACGCGGTGGGCGGTTCGCTGGGCGCGGGCGCGATCCTGCCGATCAGCCAGGAGACGTGCCCGCTGGGCGAGTCGCTGCGGGTCGCGCAGTGGCTGGCCGAGGAGAGCGCCGGCCAGTGCGGGCCCTGCTACCTCGGACTGCCCGCCGCCGCGCGCGGGATGGAGGACATCCTGAACGGCGGCGGACCGGCCGCCCTGGAGGCGCTCAAGCAGGTCGCGAAGAACGTGAAGCGGCGCGGGGCGTGTTCGCACCCGGACGGCTCGGCGATGTTCCTGGAGTCGACCATCAAGGCGTTCACCGACGACCTGGCCGCGCACGTCCTCGGAAACGGCTGCGGACGGCCCGTGGAGGGCGTTCTGCCGCTCTTCGAGGGGGGCAGGGCCCCTACGGGCGTCCCGGGCGGCGGAGAGCCGGAGGAGACCGGCGCCAGCCGCCAGAAGATCTACGTCGACTGGACGCTGTGCCGGGGCCACGGGCTGTGCGCGGACATCCTCCCGGAGGTGTTCGAGCTGGGCGCCGACGGATTCCCGACCGTCGCCCAGGCGCAGGTGCCGCGGTACGCGGAGGCGAAGGCGCTGCGCGCGGTGCGCCGCTGTCCGGCGCTCGCCCTACGCATCGAGGAGGACACGCGCGGACAGGCGCCGTCGCGGAATCTGCCGGTTCTCTCCCAGGGGCGCGGCCGGCGGGCGCTGGGCCGCTGAACGCACGGAAACGGCGGGTCACCCGGGCCGGTGACCCGCCGTTCCGTTCGCGCGCGTCATGTGTTCGCAACACGCCGAAGGCGGATCATCCGTGGGATGATCCGCCTTCGACTTCTGTGGAGCTAAGGAGAATTGAACTCCTGACCTCCTGCATGCCATGCAGGCGCTCTACCAACTGAGCTATAGCCCCTTGTTGCGTCCCTCCGGGTTCCCCCGGCGACGACGTAAACATTACAGGCCCTGCAGTGCAGCACCAAATCGGTTTCTCCCCCACCCCGATTAGGGCACTAATGTCTGTTTCGTGACCATGATCGCGTTCCCCGCCGCCCGCCGTCGGCTGCCGGTGGCCGTGGGGGTGTGCCTGCTGTCCTTCACGGCGTTCTGGGCCGCCCAGCGGGCCGCGCACGTGTCGATGATCGATCTGATGGTCTACCGGGCCGAGGGAGCCGCCGTAAGGGCCGGCGGGGGCCTGTACGCCCTGCGCGCGACGGCCGCGCGCCTGCCCACCACCTACCCGCCGTTCGCGGCCCTGCTGTTCACCCCGCTGCCCCTGCTGGACACCGCGCTCCTGCGTCCCCTGGCGACGGCCGGGAACCTCGCGCTGCTGGTGGTGTTCGTACGGCTGTCACTGAAACTCGTCGGCCACGCGCGCGTGGAGACCGCCTGGTGGCTCTCGGCGGCTGCGGTGTGGTGCGAGCCGGTGTGGACAACGCTGCGCTACGGCCAGATCAACCTGCTGCTGGCCGTCCTGGCCCTGTGGGACCTGACCCGCCGCCCGGCCGGCGGGTACGACCGCTGGACGGGGGTGGGCCTCGGGCTGGCCGCGGCGGTCAAGCTGACGCCCGCGCTGTTCCCGGTGTTCCTGCTCGTCACGGGCATCGTGGCCC
This sequence comes from Streptomyces sp. NPDC028928, assembly GCF_055564915.1. Taxonomy (NCBI): domain Bacteria; kingdom Bacillati; phylum Actinomycetota; class Actinomycetes; order Kitasatosporales; family Streptomycetaceae; genus Streptomyces; species Streptomyces sp. NPDC028928. Next base: position 508,779 of record NZ_JBVHVI010000002.1, on the reverse strand, counting down.
GCCTCAGGGGCGGGCACGCAGGGCCGTGGCTGCGGCACGCGCGCGGGGCGGCCGTCGCGTTCGCCGGGGCGACACTGCTGGCGGCGGCCGTCCTGCCGTACGACTCCTGGCGGTTCTGGACGGACATGGTGTTCCGTGCGAGCCGGGCCGGGCGCGCCGAGGACACCGCCAACCAGGCCCTGCGCGGCCTTCTGGCCCGCTTCCTGCACACGCCCGACCCGGGAGCCCTCTGGGCGGCCTGCGCGGCCGTGGTGGCCGTCCTGGGGCTCGCCGTGGCCGTGCGGGCGGAGTTGCGGGGGCGGCGGGCCTGGGCGGTGTGCGCCTGCGCGGTCACCGCCCTGCTGATCAGCCCGGTGTCGTGGACCCACCACTGGGTGTGGTGCGTGCCGCTGGTGCTGCTGCTGTGGACGCGCGGGCACCGGGCGGCGGCCCTGGGCACCGTGCTGGTCTTCTGCTCGTACGCACCCTGGTGGGTGCCGCACGGAACCGGTCGGCCCGAACTGCACCTGTCGGCCGGGTATTTGACGCTGTCCGCCGTTTACGGAGGGACCGGTGCGCTCTTCCTCGCACTGGCCCGGACATCGTTGCCGAGGTCCGGCGGCGAGGTCCGTGTCAGGCCGTGACGAACTGGTAGAACCGCTTGAGCGTGCAGTGCTCCTCCAGGAGGCGGCCGTAGATCGGCTCGCCCTCCAGTTCCCGGTACGTCTCGATCGGGTCGCCTTTTATGATCAGCGCCCGCGCGCATTCCTCGCACCAGTACTGGTAATCGGGATTGATCGGCTCCATGTCACGGACGATCGGCGTACCGCTCCCGCACCAGTCGCACTTTCGCCGGTGTGCACCCATCGATCAGCTCCAGCTGTGGCCGCAGGCCGTGCACACGTAGGAGATTCCGCCATTGTCGCCGAGAACCTGGGCCACATGCGCGGAACCGCAGGAAGGGCAGCTCAGCCGGGTGGTCGTATCCCGTATCAACGCCGCACCGAGGAGGTGGCCGACCTCCTCAAGGATGCTCGCAGGCATCGCTACTCCCTCCCGTCGGGCCGCGCCCCCTTCCGGCCGTTTGATTCTGCCACGGCCGGAGCAATACGGTCAGCGACGCCTCAGTACCAGTCCGGACACGGCTCCCACGGCAGCCGTTCCGGCCAGCACCCAGGCGCTCACCGAGAACGCCTCCGCGGAGGTATACGCGCGCAGCGCCCCGAACGACTCAAGCCGGTTCAGGAACAGTGTGCCGAATGCGGCCACGCCGATCAGCTGTCCGAGTTGCGCGACCGTCGCCAGCAGACCGCTGGCATCCGCCGCGTCCTGGGGCCGTACGGTGGCCAGCGCGCCGGTGAGCGTCGGGCTGAAGGCGAGCGCCAGCCCGGCACCCGTGCCCGCGTACCCCGCGTACAGAGCCGCTCCCCCGTCACCGCCGCCGTGGAAGGCCAGCCCGACCACGGCGACGGACACCGCGGTGAGCGCGAACCCGGCCGGCGCCAGCGCCCGCTGCCAGGCGGCCGGCCACTTCCGCCAGGTCAGGCTGACGGCGCCGAAGACGGCCGCGGTCGGTGCGAAGCTCAGTCCCGCCCTGAGGGCGCTGTAGCCGAGGCCGCCCTGGACGTGCAGGGTCAGCGCGAAGAGGAAGCCGGCATTGACCGACATCGCCGCGAGGATCCGGAAGACGGCCTTCATGATGCCGGGGTGACGCAGCACCCGGGGCGTGATGAGCGGGGCACCGCCGCGCCGGGCCAGCCGGGACTCGTAGCCGCAGAACAGGGAGAACAGCACCACGGCTCCGGCCAGCGACAGCCAGGACCACAGTGGCCAGTCCTCCTCCTGCCCGAGCACCAGCGGCACCGTCAGCAGCGACACGGCGGCGCCGAGCAGGACCAGTCCGGGCAGGTCGAGCGACCGGGCCCGCTCCCGCCCGCCCGCGGCGCCCAGGGGCAGCACCCGGCGGCCCAGCACGAGCAGCGCGGCGCCCACCGGCACGTTGACGAGGAACACCGGCCGCCAGCCGGCGCCGAACAGGTCGGCGCTGACCAGCACTCCGCCGGCGACCTGCCCGGCCGCCGCGCCGACGGCCAGGACCGCCGAGTAGGCGCCGAGCGCCCGCGCCCGGGCCTCTCCGGTGAAGGTGCGCTGGATGAGGCTGAGCACCTGCGGGATCATCAGCGCCGAGCCGGCGCCCTGCACCAGCCGGAACACGATCAGCTCGGTCGAGCCCTGCGCCAGTCCGCAGGCGAGCGAGGCCGCGGTGAACAGGGCCAGTCCGGCGAAGTGGACGCGGCCGTGCCCGAGCCGGTCACCGAGCCGGGCACCGGTGATCAGCAGCACGGAGTAGGTGATGGTGTAGCCGGCGATCACCAGCTGGAGGTCGGAGCCCGAGGCGTGCAGGTCGGAACCGATCGTGGGGGCCGCGACGTTCACGATGAAGACGTCGAGGGCTGCCATGAACAGGGCGGCGAGCAGCAGACCGAGGAGCAGCCGAGGCCGGTTGTCAGTGGCGGGTGCCTCACTTTCCGTGACGGGTTTTGCGGCTCGGCCGACGGCCGGGATGTCACTGTCAGTGGCGGATGGTTCACTGATCGCAGGGTTCGGAACGGGCTCGGTGCCCGGACCGGTCCGGGATGTCGTCGTCATGGCGTCGAGCGTGACGACGGGTCGGTACGGGTGCCGAGTGCCCGCCGATGCTGGTACTGGCAGCACCTGGCAGGAGCGGCCCCGCGTGCCGACGATGAGACGGGACGACGGGGCATGACGGGGGATGACGGGGGATGGCGATGGGGACGAGGACACAGCGGCGCAGGCCGGAGCTGGCAGCCTTCCTGCGCACCAGGCGGGCACGGGTCACACCGGCCGACGTGGGAATGCCGCCGGGCCTGCGCCGGCGCACGCCCGGGCTGCGCCGGGAGGAGGTGGCGCAGCTCTCGGGCGTCGGCGTGACCTGGTACACGTGGCTGGAGCAGGGCCGGCCGATCAACGCCTCGCCGCAGGTGCTGGACGCGGTCGCGCGCACGCTGCGGCTGGACCCGCCGGAGCGGGAGCATCTGTACCGGCTGGCGGAGGTGCCGTTCGAGCCCGACCCGGAGGGCTTGATCCGGCAGATCAGCCCGGCGGTGCAGGGCATCGTCGACGCCCTGGACCCGATGCTGGCGGTGGTCTACAACTCGCGGTACGACGTCCTCGCCACCAACGCGGCCTACCAGGATCTGTTCCTGGTGCCGGAGACCGTCAGGACCGGCCTGCCGAACGTGCTGTGGACGCTGTTCACGCTGCCGGACGGCGTCTGTCCGCTGGTGCGGCGGGAGAAGGAGCTGCCGCTGATGGTGGCGACGCTGCGGTCGTCCTACGGCAGACACGTGGGCGAGCCGGCCTGGGAGGAGTTCATACGCGGGCTGTCGGCGGCGAGCCCCTGGTTCGCGGAGCTGTGGGCGAGCGGTGAGGTGGTGCCTCCGGGTCCCCGGGTGAAGACGTTCCGGCACGCGGCGGTCGGCGAGATGCGGATGACCTCCCAGTCGCTGTCCATCGACGGGATGCCCGAGTGCCGGATCGTGGTCTACAGCCCGGAGGACGAGGACGCGCGGACGAAGATCGCGCTGCTGCGGGAGCGGAGAGAGCGGCTGTGGCCGCCGGCACACGAGGACGAGGAGGCCGAGGAGATCATCCACAGCTGAACACAGAAAATCCCGCCCCCTGCGGGGACGGGATCCTCATCACCGATCTTTGACAACTCAACAGAGTGTCGATCAGTGGAGCTAAGGAGAATTGAACTCCTGACCTCCTGCATGCCATGCAGGCGCTCTACCAACTGAGCTATAGCCCCTTGCGTTCTTCCCGCTCGGCGGGGCGAACAAGAAGAACTTTAGCCTGTGACCTGCCAGAAAGTGAAATCCGGGGTCGGGGGCCCTCGGGACGGTCAGTCGTCGTCGCCGAGGACGGGCTCCGGGAGGGTGCCCGCGTTGTGCTCCAGCAGGCGCCAGCCGCGGGCGCCCTCGCCGAGCACGGACCAGCAGCAGTTGGAGAGGCCGCCGAGGCTCTCCCAGTGCCGGGCCTCCAGGCCGAGGAGCCGGCCGATGGTGGTGCGGATGGTGCCGCCGTGGCTGACGACGACCAAGGTGCCGTCCTCGGGCAGCTTCTCGACGTGCCGCAGCACGACGGGGGCGGCCCGGTCGGCGACCTCGGTCTCCAGTTCGCCGCCGCCGCGGCGCACCGCCTCGCCGCGCTTCCAGGCGGCGTACTCCTCGCCGTGGCGGGCGATGATCTCCTCGTGCGTCAGCCCCTGCCAGACGCCCGCGTAGGTCTCGCGCAGACTCTCGTCGCGGGTGACGTCGAGGCCGGTGAGGGCGGCCAGCTCGGCGGCCGTGTGCACGGCCCGCTGCAGGTCCGAGGAGATGATCGCGTCGGGCCGCAGCGAGGCCAGCAGCCGCGCGGCGCGCCGGGCCTGCTCGAGGCCCGTCTCGGTCAGCTCGACGTCCGTGGTGCCCTGGAAGCGGCGCTCCACGTTCCAGGAGGTCTGGCCGTGCCGCCACAGGATGATGCGGCGGCCCCGGACCCTGCGGTCGGTCACCTCACCCGTGGCGCTCATCACCACTCCCCGCCCGGCTCCTGGTCGGCCTCGGCGGCCTGCGCCCGGGCGTGCTCCTCGGCCTTGCCGCGGGTGGCCTTGGCGTCGGCCGGCAGCTCCAGCTCGGGGCAGTCCTTCCACAGCCGCTCAAGGGCGTAGAAGACCCGCTCCTCGCTGTGCTGGACGTGGACGACGATGTCGACGTAGTCGAGCAGGATCCAGCGGGACTCGCGGTCGCCCTCGCGGCGGACCGGCTTGGCGCCGAGTTCCTTCAGAAGGCGCTCCTCGATCTCGTCGACGATGGCCCTGACCTGGCGGTCGTTCGGCGCGGATGCCAGCAGGAAGGCGTCCGTGATCGACAGCACGTCGCTCACGTCGTAGGCGATGACGTCATGGGCGAGCTTGTCGGCCGCCGCCTGGGCGGCGGTGTTGATGAGCTCAAGGGAACGGTCGGTGGCGGTCACTACATGGCTTTCCGTCGGCGGACTTTTGACATCAAGGGTCTCACGGACCGCCCGGCGCACCCCACGTGATTACGGCAGCACGTGGGGTGCACCCCGGCCGCGCTCCCGCTGGGGAGGCGGCCCGGGGTCAGGAGGAGGACGGCTTGTAGTCGCTGCCGAGGATCACCGAGACGTCGGCTCCGGAGGAGACGCTGCCCTTGGTCACGGAGCCGGCCGGCAGCCCGAGGGTCTTGGCGACCTCGGTGGCGTTCGCCTTGTCGGCGGCGTCCGCGTAGAGCACCTTCGAGGCGGCCTGGGTGCCGGAGGCGCTGCCGCCCTCCAGGAAGGTGAAGCCACCGTTGAGGAGCACGACGCGGGCCTTCTCGGTGTCGTCCTTCACACCGGTGGCGTTCTGCACGGAGACCCGGACCGCGGAGCCGGCGTCGGGGCTCTTGGCGGTGCCGCCGAGGATGTCCTTCACCACGCTGTCGCTGGTCTGCGCGCTGAGCGTGCCGTCGGCCTGCACGGGCAGCAGGGCGGTCTTGTAGTCGCCGCTCTTGGCGAGGTCGGCGAGCTTGGCGAGGAAGGCGCCGAGGTCCTTGTCGGTGAGCGGCGGGTCGAGGATCTGCGCGAGGGTCTGCACGGTGGTCGTGGCGGACGACGGGTCGGAGGACATCTTGCGCAGCACGCCCTGCATGACCTGGCCGAACCGCGCCAGCTGGGCGTTCTGGGACTCGCCGGCGGCGCGGTAGGTGGCGTAGGCGACGGCCATCTTGCCGCTGAGGGTCTGGTCCTGGCCCTTGTGGACGAGCGGCGCGGCGCCCTTCTTCTTGGCGTCCGGGTCGGGCACGTCGGTGTCGGTGTCGACCTCGATGTTGCCGACGAGTTCGACGAGGTTCTGCAGGTAGGGGGTGTCGAGGCGCCAGGTGCCCTGGATGCTGGTGCCGAGGACCGTGTCGAGCTGGTCGCGGGTGCCGGAGGAACCGTCGTCGTCCACGGACTTGGCGAGGGTCGTGGTGGAGCCGTCGTCGCCGGTCAGCGCGAGGGAGTTGGGCAGCAGGACCGTGCTGCCCTGCTTGGTGGTGGTGTTGTCGACCAGCAGCGCCGTGGAGGTGCCGCCCTTGGCGGTGTTGTGCAGGTGGACGACGAGTACGTCCCGCTTCTGGGCGGCGACCGGCGTGCCGCTGCCGGTGATGCCGTCGGAGGAGGACAGGCCGGGCAGCTTTCCGGCGTACCAGAGGTAGCCGACACCGCCGGCCGCGACGAGGGCGAGGACGACGCAAAGCGCGATGATCCGGCTGCGGGCGCGGCGGCGGGCCTCCTCGCGGCGCTCGGTGCGGTTCTCGGTGAACTTCAGCCAGTCGATGACGTCCTCGGAGTCGCCGTCCGGCTCCTCCACGAAGGCGAACTGCTCGGTGTGGTACTCCGGTTCGCTCGGGGCGGCCTCGGTCTCCCGCGGGGCCCGCGCGTCCTCCGCCGGTCCGGCCTGCTGCGGGATGTAGGCGGTCTGCTCGGCGACCCGGGGCTGCTGTCCGCTGCTCGCCGCCTGCCCGTAGGGGTCGTAGCCCGTGGCGCCCTGGGTGCCGGTGGCGTACGGGTCGTACGGGGCCTGGGAGCCGTAGGGGTCGTAGGCGGGCGGCTGCTGGGCGGAGCCGTAGGAGGGGGCCGGCTGCTGCTGGCCGGTGGCGTAGGGGTCGTAGCCGTAGCCCTGCTGCTGGGTATACGGGTCGTAGGTGGCCTGCGGGGCCTGGGGAGCCTGCTGGGCCGGGACCTGCCCGTACACGGGCCGGCCGTACTCGTCGTAGCCGACGACTTCGTACGGGCCGGCGCCATAGCCTGCGTCACCCGCGTCGTATCGGTCGTTCACCGGTGCCCCTCTCGGCTCACTCGCCGCGGTACAGCTCGCGCTTGTGGATGTAGCGCACGACTCCGTCCGGCACCATGTACCAGATGGGGTCTCCCTTGGCGACTCTCGCACGGCAGTCCGTGGAGGAGATGGCGAGCGCCGGCACCTCGACGAGCGAGACACCGCCTTCCGGCAGGCCGGGGTCGGCCAGGTGGTGGCCGGGTCGGGTGACGCCGATGAAGTGGGCGAGGGAGAACAGTTCCTCGGAGTCCCGCCAGGTGAGGATCTGGCCGAGCGCGTCGGCGCCGGTGATGAAGAAGAGGTCGGTGTCGGGGTTGAGGGCGCGCAGGTCGCGGAGGGTGTCGACGGTGTAGGTGGGGCCGCCGCGGTCGATGTCGATGCGGCTGACGGAGAACTGCGGGTTCTCGGCGGTGGCGATGACCGTCATCAGGTAGCGGTCCTCGGCCGGGGAGACCTTGCGGTGGGACTTCTGCCAGGGCTGGCCGGTGGGGACGAACACCACCTCGTCCAGCTGGAACTGCGCGGCGACCTCGCTGGCCGCCACGAGGTGCCCGTGGTGGATCGGGTCGAACGTTCCGCCCATGACGCCCAGGCGCCGCTTGCCCGTGAGGGCGGGGCCGTGGCCCGGTCCGTACTGCGGGTGCTTCACCGTGTCGTCGGCGGTCTTGTGCGCCGGACCGGTAGGCATGTCCTGCTCTCCCATGCGTGCAGACCCTACCGGCCCGGTCTCGGACCTCCGGCCGGGGACGGGGTCCCCGCTCAGCGGTCGCGGTTGAAGCGCGTGGTGATCCACAGCAGCAGGAGCAGGATGATCAGGGCACCGCCGCCGGTGACGGCCGGGTTCAGGCTGTTGTGGTTTCCGCCGTGCTCCCCGCCCTCGGCGGCAAGGGTGACCAACTGGGCTGCGGCGCTGTGGAAGCTCATCTTCGGCAGGACCTATCGCGTGTGGGCGGAATAAAGATGTCGGCTCATCGTAAGCGGGCGGCGCGGCGGCGATCACGCCGACTCCGCCGTTGGGGACGGAGGGCGCCGGCGGCTCTCGCGCGGCGGGGATCGCCCGCCGCCCGGCGGTGGGGAACTTTCCCCGCTCGTCAGTCGTCCTTCCGCTTGTAGCCGCGCAGCAGGAACCAGGCGGTCAGTACACAGCCGAGGACCATCACGATCAGCACGATGCGGAGCAGGTTTCCCGTTCCGTGCTGCTGGACGGCGCTGGCGGCGGCCTCGGTCAGCCGGGCGGCTGCGGGGTGGTGCTCCATGGCGGGGGCTCCTTCGGGTGTACTGCCCGTCCACGGTATCTCCGCCTAGGCTGGGCCCCGCCTCGGGGGCACAGTGGGGCACTCACACGCACATGGGGGAAGACATGTCCGACGACGGCCACCAGCACACGGGGCACGAGCGGGTGCCGAGCAGGCAGCGCAGGCGCTTCCCGGGAATCTCCTCGCGCGCGTACGAGCACCCGGCCGACCGCTCGGCCCTGGTCGCGCTGCGCAAGCTGAGCGGGTTCGACACCGTCTTCAAGGCGCTCAGCGGGCTGCTGCCGGAGCGGAGCCTGAGGCTGCTGTTCCTGTCCGACTCGGTGCGGGTCTCCGAGCGGCAGTTCGCGCACCTGCACGACATGCTGCTGGACGCCTGCTACATCCTGGACCTGGAGAAGGTCCCGCCGATGTACGTCACGCAGGACCCGCAGCCGAGCGCGATGTGCATCGGGCTGGACGAGCCGATCATCGTGGTCAGCACGGGGCTGGTGGAGCTGCTCGACGAGGAGGAGATGCGGGCGGTCATCGGCCATGAGGTGGGGCACGCGCTGTCCGGGCACTCGGTCTACCGCACCATCCTGCTGTTCCTGACGAACCTCGCGCTGAAGGTCGCCTGGATCCCGCTGGGCAACTTCGCGATCATGGCCATCATCACGGCGCTGCGGGAGTGGTTCCGCAAGTCGGAGCTGTCCGCCGACCGGGCGGGGCTGCTCGTGGGCCAGGACGTCCGGGCCTCGATGCGGGGCCTGATGAAGATCGCGGGTGGCAACCATCTGCACGAGATGAACGTGGACGCGTTCCTGGAGCAGGCCGAGGAGTACGAGTCCGGGGGCGATCTGCGTGACTCCGTGCTGAAGATTCTGAACGTGCTGCCCCGTTCGCACCCGTTCACCACCGTGCGGGCCGCCGAGCTGAAGAAGTGGGCCGAGTCCCGGGACTACCAGCGGCTCATGGACGGCCACTACCCGCGGCGTGACGAGGACAAGGACACCTCCGTCAGCGACTCCTTCCGCGAGTCGGCGGCCAGCTACGCGAGCGATGTGAAGAGTTCCAAGGACCCGCTGATGAAGCTGGTCACGGACCTCACGGGCGGCGCGGGCGACCTCGGCGACCGGGTCCGCCGAGGCTTCGACGGCTTCCGGAGCCCGCCACCGGCCAAGGGGGACACGCCGGGCGGGGACGAGGAGTAGCCGAGAGCGAGGCGAGAGCCGGCCGCGCGCACCGGGCCGGGCTCAGCCCCGCCCCACCCTCAACGCCGCGTCCCCACCCTCAACGCCGCGTCCCCACCCTCAACGCCGCGTCCCCACCCCGCCGGCGTCCCAGCCCCACCGCCGGCACCGCCCACCACCCGCCGCCTCGACAACCCTCACACCTTCGGCTGAGCCCCCGTGGCCAGCGTCCCGCACAGGGCCGTCGGGCTGTCGGTCTCGTAGGGGTTGGTGCCCGCGGGGGCGCCCGAGCGGGCCGTTTGGCCGGCCAGGAGGGGGCGGAGGTAGGCGGCGGAGTCCTCGGCGCAGGCCAGGGGGCCTGCCTGGACGTAGGACGTGATCAGCCGGACCTGGTGGGTGCGCAGGTCGTCGCGGTCCAGGTGGAAGATCAGCTCGCGGCGGACCGTGAAGAGGGAGGCGGGGGCGTCGGAGACGGCGCCGGTGGGGCGCAGGGCGTAGACGAAGGTGTGGTCGGCCGTGACCTCCAGCGTCGCCGAGTCGGCCTCGGTGACCCCCAGGGAGCCGAACACGCGGATCCGGTCGTCGGCCAGCTGGGCCCGGGCGGGGTCGATGCGGACCACCCAGCCGGTGGGCGCGTGCCGGCCGTCCGCCGCCGGGTGGTCGAAGCTCTGGTCGAACTGGTCGAGCTGGTCGGAGTCGATCAGGGACCGGGCGGGGCGCACCTCGCGGCCGGTGAGCACCTCGGGGTGGAGCGAGGAACGGACGATGTACTCCTTGACGGTGGTGAGGGCGGTCACCACCTGGCTGTCAGAGAAGTGGGCGGTGCTGCGCGAGGCCGGCAGCGGTATGCCCTCGGCGCCGACCTCGAACGGGGCGGCGGGGCTGCGCGCGTACAGGCTCTCGGCGTCGGTGGCGCCGGGCACCTTGGCCTGCGGGGCGAGCGGGATGACCGTGATCCGCAGGGACTCCACGGGCCGCCGGGTCTGCGGGGAACTGTAGGGGTGGCGGACGCCCATGTAGATCGCGGTGCCGAAGGCGACGGCGATCAGCAGGACGAGGATCAGGGCCTGCCGGCCGAGTCCGCGGTGCAGGGCCGGGCGGCGGCGGACGGCGGGCGTGTGGTCGGCCATCCGCTCCTTGGCGGAGAACTCCTGGAGTCGGGCAGCACGGACGAACGACTCGTCGAAGACGACGGATCGGTATTCGTCCTCCGCACCTCCGGGGCCGCCCTCGGGTGTCCCCTCCGGTGGGTCTCCAGGCCCGCCCATACCTTCAGAGTAGGTCTCGCGGAGCCCGGGTAAACGCCCCCCTGTGCGACAACTTTTGACAGGTTCTCACCAGGCGCGGGCGGGCGTTCAGGGTGAGTGCGGGATGGCCGAGACGGCCGGACGGGAGTGGTCGGCGGGGGTGCCGGGCGCGGAGGCGCCGCCTTGTTCCAGGCCGGTCGAGGCGGGCGCGGGTACCCGGTCGCGGGTGCCCGAGGAGCTTCCCCGGTAGACGGCGGCGAAGGCCAGGGCGACCATGCCGATGCCCATCACGACGGCGAGGACCCAGGCCACGGGCCGGTGCCAGCGGACCTGTTTGCCGTAGGGGCCGAAGGCGCCGTGGCGGTCGCCGAGGACGTAGGCGTCGTCCGGCTCGTCATCGTCCTGATCTTGGCCGAATTCGGTGCCGTCGGGGCCGTAGCCGTCGTCGTAGCGCTCGCCTCGGGAGTGGGCGCGGCGGGCCTCCGCCTCGGAGGCCTCGGCTCTGGCCTGGGCGGCGGCCAGGAGGCGTTCCACGGCGGTCGGCTCATGGACCGTGGCCGCCTGTACGAAGGCCTCGTCGAAGACCACGGAGGCGAACTCTTCGTCCGACACCCCGTGGTCGTGGTCGTCGTCGGGCTCCCAGCCGTCAGGGAACGGCGTGCCCCCCACGTCCTCCGGCACGGGTCCAGAGTAGACCTGGGGGGTCAATTTGGGCAGACGGTATGGAAATTCGTCTGCCTGGTGAGACGGCGTTCAGGACACCGGCCGCGCCCCGGTCGGGTCACCCGGGCGGGTGAGCGGATCAGCGGCGTACGTGTCCGTCGCCGGTGACGATGTACTTCGTGCTGGTCAGCTCCGGCAGGCCCATCGGGCCGCGGGCGTGCAGCTTCTGGGTGGAGATGCCGATCTCGGCGCCGAAGCCGAACTGGCCGCCGTCGGTGAAGCGGGTGGAGGCGTTCACGGCGACGGTGGTGGAGTCGACCAGCTGGGTGAAGCGGCGGGCGGCCTGCTGGGAGGTGGTGACGATGGCCTCGGTGTGGCCGGAGGTCCACAGCCGGATGTGCTCGACGGCCTTGTCCAGCGAGTCCACCACCGCGGCGGCGATGTCGTAGGAGAGGTACTCGGTCTCCCAGTCCTCGGCGGTCGCCTCGACCACGGTGGCCTTGGAGTCCTTGCCGTAGGCCATGACCCGCTCGTCGGCGTGGACGGTGACACCGGCCTCGGCGAGGGCCTCCAGGGCGCGCGGCAGGAACTCGGGGGCGATGTCCTGGTGGACGAGGAGGGTCTCGGCGGCGTTGCAGACGCTGACCCGCTGGGCCTTGGAGTTGATCAGGATCTCGACGGCCGTGTCGATGTCGGCCTGGGCGTCGACGTAGACGTGGCAGTTGCCGGTGCCGGTCTCGATCACGGGGACCGTGGACTCGTTGACCACGGTCTGGATCAGGGAGGCGCCGCCGCGCGGGATGAGGACGTCGACCAGGCCGCGGGCGCGCATCAGCTCGCGGACGGAGTCGCGGCTCTCCCCCGGCACCAGCTGGACGGCGTCGGCGGGCAGGCCGGCGCCGCCGACGGCGTCGCGGATCACCCGGACGAGGGCGGTGTTGGACTCGTAGGCGGAGCCGGAGCCGCGCAGCAGGACGGCGTTGCCGGACTTCAGGCAGAGGGCGGCGGCGTCGACGGTGACGTTGGGGCGGGCCTCGTAGATGATGCCGACGACGCCGAGCGGGACGCGGACCTGGCGCAGGTCGATGCCGTTGGGCAGGGTGGAGCCGCGGACGACCTCGCCGACCGGGTCGGGCAGCTTCGCGACGTCGCGGACGTCGGAGGCGATGGCGCGGACCCGCTCGGGGGTGAGGGTGAGCCGGTCGACGATGGCCTCGCTGGTGCCGTTCTCCCGGGCCTTGGCCACGTCCTTGGCGTTGGCCTCGACGATCTCGGCGGTCCGGACCTCCAGGGCGTCGGCGATGGCGAGCAGCGCGTCGTCCTTCACCGCGCGCGGGAGCGGTGCGAGGTCGGCGGCGGCGGCCTTGGCCCGGTAGGCGGCCTGGGTGACCGGGGACATCGAGTCGTACGGAGAGAGCGTGGTCATGAGGGAAGGGTAGTGCGCGGGACGCGGCGGTTCAGCGGACGTCCCACACCCCGAGACACCCCGGTCCACCCCAAAAGGGGCGACCCGCCACCCCGGCCCGCGCCTCGCCCCTGGCTCCAGCCCCGCCCCGCCGCGGCCTGTCCCGCGGCCTTCGCTCCACCCCGGCCCCGGCCCGTGGCCCCCGGCCTCCGCCCGCTCCAGCCCCGCCCCGGCCCCGGCCGGTGGGCCGGCCTCTCCGCGGCCTGTGCCTCGGCCCGCCCTCCAGCCCCCGCCCCGGCCTGTGTCTTGGCCCTCGGCCAGCCCCCACCTCGGCCCGGCCCCCACCACAGCCTGTGCCTCGGCCCTCGCTCCAGCCTCCGCCCGGGCTGTGCCGTGCCCCTCGTCCAGCCCCCACCTCGGCCGCCGACCTCCGACCTCCGCCCCGGCCCCGCCGCAGCCCGTGCCTCGGCCCGCGCTCCAACCCCCCGCACCGGCCCCCGCCTCCCGGCCTCCGCCGGGCGCCCGCACGCCACCCCGTCGAGGCCGCCAGCCCCTCCCCCGGCCGGTTCGCCCGCTCCGGGTCAGAACGGGTGCACCCCTACCGGTGTCGCCGGTGGCGGTCCGTAGCCCTCGGCGATGCGCTGGTGGTAGGTCTCGCGGTCGATGACCTCCAGACCGACGATCTCCCAGGGCGGCAGGCCGGCGCTCTGCCGGTGCTCGCCCCACAGGCGCAGCGCCACGGCGGCGGCGTCGTGCAGGTCGCGGGCCTCTTCCCAGTACCGGATCTCGGCGTGGTCGGTCGCGTATCTGCTGGTCAGCAGGAAGGGGTGGTCGTGGGCGAGTTGTTCCAGGGCCCGCCGCAGTTCGGGCAGGGGGACCTTCTCCCCGGAGACGCTGAGGGTGACGTGCCACAGCCTGGGCAGGTCCTTGGGCCCCTCATAGGTGTCCCCGGCCGCGACGCTCGTCAGAGCACCGCGGGACGCCGCCCCCGGGCGCACTCGTCTCACGACGGCCTCCTTCACGCATGGCTCGCATGGCGCGCATGGCTCACTGGCTCGCACTGGCTCGTACGGCTCGCATGACCCCTTGACGGAACGTGTTCCTATCAACATGTCCCCGAGACAAAGTTGAGCAGGCCTCCGGGCTCCGCGTGGCGGTTTTACGGAACGTCCCCCACCGGGGGCGTTCCTTACGCCCTGTTTTACGAGCTGTTTTGCGAGAGTCAGGTATGCAGGAGCACCAGGTCGTCCCTGTGTACGACCTCGCGTTCGTACGCGGCGCCCAGCTCCCGCGCCAGCTCCCGGGTCGAACGTCCGATCAGCCGGGGGATCTCCTTGGCGTCGAAGTTGACGAGCCCCCGGGCCACCGCGCGGCCCGTCGCGTCCCGCAGCTCGACGGGGTCGCCCGCGCTGAACTCGCCCTCCACGGCGGCGATTCCGGCGGGCAGCAGCGACTTGCGCCGCTTCACGACCGCGTCCACCGCGCCGTCGTCCAGGGTCAGGGCGCCCTGCGGGGTGGAGGCGTGCTGGAGCCACAGGAGGCGGTCGGCGGAACGCTTTCCGGTGGGGTGGAAGTAGGTGCCGGTGTCGCCGCCGGCGAGGGCCTCGGCGGCGTGGACGGCGCTGGTCAGCACCACCGGGATGCCGGCGGCGGCGGCGATCCGGGCAGCCTCCACCTTGGTGACCATACCGCCGGTGCCGACGCCGGCCTTGCCCGCGCTGCCGATCTCGACGCCGGCGAGGTCCTCCGGGCCCTTGATCTCCGCTATCCGCGAGGTGCCGGGCTTGCTGGGGTCGCCGTCGTAGACGCCGTCGACGTCGGAGAGGAGGACCAGCAGGTCGGCGTGGACGAGGTGGGCGACGAGGGCGGCGAGGCGGTCGTTGTCGCCGAAGCGGATCTCGTCGGTGGCGACGGTGTCGTTCTCGTTGACGATCGGGAAGGCACCCATCGCGAGCAGCTTGTCGAGGGTGCGGGAGGCGTTGCGGTGGTGGGCGCGGCGGCTCATGTCGTCGCTGGTGAGCAGGACTTGGCCGACGCGGACGCCGTAGCGGGCGAAGGAGGCGGTGTAGCGGGCGACGAGCAGGCCCTGGCCGACGCTGGCGGCGGCCTGCTGGCGGGCCAGGTCCTTGGGGCGGCGGCGCAGGCCGAGCGGGGCGAGGCCGGCGGCGATGGCGCCGGAGGAGACGAGGACGATCTCCCGCTCCCCGCCGCTGCGGCTCTTGGCGAGGACGTCGACGAGCGCGTCGACGCGGTCGGCGTCCAGGCCGCCCGCGGCGGTGGTCAGCGACGAGGAGCCCACCTTGACGACGATCCTGCGGGCCTCGCCCACGGCCTGCCTTGCCCTTGACACGGTGCCTTCTGTCCCCTCGCGCGTTCCGGCTGCCTGTCCGGCAATCTACGCGAAGTGGATCGGTTGGTGCGCGCCGGTCCACCTCCCGGACAGGCGGTGCGTAGTCGTTCGCTCACCATTTGCGTACGGCAAAAAAGTTGTGTTGGTTGCCTGTAGAAATAAAATGTCTCACCAACATATGTTGAAGTTTGTGTCACCTACTGTTCCCCCCGTGAACCGCATCCTGCTGCGGTCGGGCAAGAGCCCGTACGACGTCCTCTCCCTGGAGGAGGCCCTCCACCGGGACGTCATCGCCACCAACGCCGGCAACCTGATCTTCAGCGACGCCGCGCACAAGATCCTCGAAGCGCCGGGCACCGAGGTCGTCTCGAACGGCATCGGCACCGACGTGTCGGCGGCCGCCCGGATCAACGAGGAGTACGACGCCTTCGTCGTACCGCTGGCCAACGCCTTCCGGCCGTCCTTCGAGGGCCGGCTCAAGCGCATGACCCGGCTGATCAGCAAGCTGCGGATCCCCGTGGTGGTGCTGGGCGTCGGCGCGCAGACCGGACTGAGCTACGACCCGGCGCGGCTGAAGCCGATGGAGCAGTCCGTGCGCGAGTTCTGCGCGGCGGTGCTGGACCGCAGCGCCTCGATCGGGGTGCGCGGCGAGTTCACCGAGCAGTACCTGCGGGACATGGGCTTCCGGGACGTGGAGGTCATCGGCTGCCCGTCGCTGTTCCTGTACGGCCGTGACCTCGACGTGCGGAAGCGGCTGCCGGAGCTGACCTCGGACGCGCGGATCGCGGTGAACGGTTCGCACAGCGCGGTGCAGAAGCAGGGCCTGGACCGGATCATCAGCCGCACCCACGCCCGCTACCCGAACCTGTGCTTCATCGGCCAGAACATCAGCGACGCGCGGCAGTTGCACTGGCGGGACCTGACGGACCCCAACGCCCTGGTGACGGCGATGCCGACGCACCCGGACCACCCGATGTACCGGGAGGGCAAGGTGCGGGTGTACGTCGACCCGGTCACGTGGATCGACGACCTGCGGGACTTCGACTTCTCCTTCGGCTCGCGCATCCACGGCAACATCGCGGCGCTGCTCGCGGGAACGCCGGCGACGGTGCTGTGCGGGGACTCGCGCACGCTGGAGCTGTGCCGGTACTTCGAGATCCCGCACCTGCGGCTGGACAAGGTCGCGAAGGATCCGGAGGCGGCGGATCCGGCCCGGCTGTACGAGCAGGCCGATCTGAGCGGGCTGGTCGGGGGCCACGCCGAGCGCTTCGACCGGTTCGTACGGTTCCTGGACAAGAACGGGCTGCGGAACACCTTCACGCACGGTGACGGCGGGGCGGCCTTCGAGAAGAGGATGCGTGCGCTGTCCTTCCCGCCGGGTGTCCGGCCGTGGAACGACACCGATCTCGCCTCGCTCAGCACCCGGTTCGGCTGGCTGCAGAGCCAGGTGACGGAACTGAGCCAGCACAACGCCCAGTTGCGGCGGGAGCTGGCGAAGGCGCAGAAGGTGAAGCAGAAGGCCGCGGCGGCGGTGCCGGCCCCGGCCGCGTCCGTCTACCGGCGCGCGCGGCGCGTGGTGGGCCGGCCCCTTCGGCGCGCGCTCCAGGCGGGCAAGCAGTAGTCCTCCGGCGGCACGAGGACCCCGGGCACATCCGCCCGGGGTCCTCGTCGCACCCGACAGGGCTCGCTCAGGCCGCCGCCGCCCCGAAGCCCTTCCCCGGCAGTACGCGCCGCAGGATCCGCCGTGCCTTGCGCAGGGCGCGGCGCGTGACGGAGTTGGCGGCGGCCTCGCGGTAGCCGAGGAAGGCGCGGGCCTCGCGGGGGTCGGCGAGGTAGATCTCGTCCGGGATGCGGGCCGTCCTGGACCGGAAGTGCGGGTAGATCAGGTACAGGCGGGTGCCGCGCTTCTCCAGGACGGCCGCGGCCTGCTTCTTCGCCTTGACGAACTTGACGACGTCCAGCAGCAGTTCGGGCTGCTGCATGGCGACCAGGTGCAGCCGCAGCCGCTCGTTCACTTTGAGGCGGCGGGCCACACCGGGCGTCCAGTAGGCGTCCATCAGCGGCTTGGCCAGCTCGAACTTGTGCCGGCGCACCTCTTCGCTGTCGGTGAGGAACTTGGGCCCGAACTGCGGCAGCAGCGTGATGAGGAACGGCCGGACCATGAGGAGGTCACGCTTCTCGCCGGCCGGGACCATGTCGGCGATGAGCTTCATCAGGGCGCGCGCGGAGTCGAAGCGGAGGGTGTAGCTGCCGGTCTTGGTGACCTGCTTGCCGTCGTCGCGGCCGACCAGGTAGTAGCAGGTGTAGTCGGCGACCACGGAGACGCCGCTGGCGCGCAGGTAGGCCTCCAGCGTGAACAGGGCGTCCTCGCCGGTGAACAGCGACTCGTCGAAGCGCATGCCGTGCTGCTCCAGCAGGGAGCGGCGGAAGAGCTTCTGCGCGCTGAGCGTGAACTTGATGTTGGAGGTGAAGACGTCGGCCCGGTCGAGCGTCTTGCCCCACATGGACTTCGGCGCGCTGCGGTTGACGCCCTCCACCTTGCCGAGGACGACGTCCGTGCCGTTCTTGTCGGCCATGGCGATCATGCGTTCCAGGGCCTCGGGGCCGAGCCGGTCGTCGGCGTCGAGGAAGAAGACGTAGCGGCCGGACGCCTTGCCCAGGCCGACGTTGCGCGGTCCGCTGGGGCCGCCGGAGTTCTCCTGGCGGATGACGGTGACGGACATGGGGGCGCGGGCCGCGAACTCCTCCAGGTACTCGCCGGTGCCGTCGGTCGAGCCGTCGTCCACGGCAATGACCTCCATGCGCGCCGGATCGATGGTCTGTGCCTCGACGGATGCCAGGCACTCCACCAGGTACGGCATCGCTTCGTACGCCCCGATGATCACACTGACATCAGGCTGCGTCACGACGGTCACTGTTCCCCCTAGTCACGGAATATTTCCCCCGTATCACCTCAATCGCAATTTGTTAGACGGATACCTGGGGCAAGCGGTTGCCCCACCGAGGGTGATAAGTGGTACACATCACACAGATTCCTGGATTGAGGGTGAACGGAGCACGGCGAGGGCCCCCGGGGAGTGCTCCTCGGGGGCCCGGTGATCACGCTGGGAAGGTCAGCCCGCGCTCACGCCGTCCGTCTCTCCGGCCGACGCGGTGCGCTGGCCCGGGACCGCGTTGGTCAGCTCGGCCGCCTCGGCGGCGTCGGCGTTCGCCGCGCCCAGCCGGGACTGCTGGCCGACGTTGCGGGCCTCGGCCTTCAGGGCGAGGTCGGCGACCGCGGCGTTGAACTGGTCGATCGACTTCGGCTCGTCCGGGCCGAGCAGGTACTGCTTCAGCTCCTTGCGGGCGTCCGCGAGCGGGTCGGCGGACGGGTCGCGCACGGCGTCCAGCAGACCGCCCAGCTCGGCGGCGCTGTTGGACAGGATCACCGCGGCGCGCACGGCCGTGTTCTGCCGCTTGAACTCCTCGAAACCCAGCTCGCCGGAGTCGGTGACGGCGTACGGCTTGCCGCTCGCGATGAAGTCGGAGACCACGGAGGAGATGTCGGAGACCATCGCGTCGGAGACGTTGAAGCAGTCGTACAGCCGCGGCTCGGCGCCGGTGATGACGCGGTGCTCGTACGACGGGAAGGAGCGCCAGTAGGCGTCGTTCCACTCGGCGCGCAGCCGGGCGATCTCCTCGTGCCGGTGCACGTCCACGATGCCGTCGCGGGTGGCCTCGGCCTCGTCGCCCTTGCTGCCGCCGGTGCCGGCCAGCTCGGCGAGCCGGGCCTCGATGCGGGCCAGCTCGGCCTTGGCCCGGTCCATGGCGGCACTGTCGGCGGTGAACCGGGGGTCGGTGGCGCGCTCGGCGGCGGCCTTCTCGACCAGGGCGGTGATGCGCTGGTGGGCGGCCTTGGCGTCCTTGCTGACGGTGCCGGTGAACGGGTGCGGCTTGTACAGGACGCGGACCGGCGGGTCGGCCGCGACGAGCTTGTTCACGATGTTCTCGCCGGCGAGCACGATCGAGGTGTTGCCCGGGTTGCCGTCCCAGCCCTCCCAGGTGGGCGCGTACAGCACGGTCGGGATGCGGCCCTCCGGCACGCCCTGCCAGCTCTGGATGGGCGCCAGCTGCGGGCGGCCGACCTCCACGATGTCGTCGTCGCGGACGCCGACGTCGGCGATGGCGTAGCGGTCGCGGCCGGCCCGGCCGGCGGTCCACACCTCGTCGTAGACCTTGCTGTACGGGTTGACGCTGGCCAGCTTGTCGCTGTCGCCGTGGCCGATGAACACGTGCTTCATGGTGGGCACGCGCAGCAGGTGGATGTTCTTGCCGACGTTGGCCGCGTACAGGGCGACCCGCACGGTGGACAGGTCCAGGTTCATCAGGTGCACCCCTCCGGGCACGCAGATGACGGGGACCGTGGTGGGCGCGAGGTTGTTCAGGATGACGCGCTCGCGGAGGATGATCAGCGGCCGGGTGTCCAGCTGCTCCATCGTCTCCAGCCACATGTTGACCTGGTACGCGGAGTCCTTGGAGCCGGAGAAGTACAGGACCGTCTCGGGCTTGTAGGCGGCCAGCCAGTCGTCGACGGCGGCGAGGACGACGTCGGCCCTCGGCGGGATCCGCCGGCCGCGCACGTACGGCAGCAGGCGCAGGATGTACCCGATGCCCCCGCCGAGGGTGAGACCGACACCGAGGAAGCCGAACCCGGCCGACCCCAGCTCGGCCGAGACGAGGATGCCGGCGACCGCGAACAGGTCGAGGTGGAGCATCTTCTCCGCGGAGCGGTGCAGCAGCCCGCGCGGCGGGGCGTCCGGGATGCGGATGCGGGACTTCAGGTCGATGTTGCGGGTGGCGACCGGCATCCGGCGGCGGTTGCGGATGAGGGTGACCAGGGCACCGTGCGGGGCCTGGAGCCCGTAGAAGGCGATGAAGCAGGCGACCGCGCCGTAGAAGATCAGGTCGTCCGAGAGGGACAGCCGGGCCAGCAGCAGGACCAGCAGCAGCTGGCGGATCAGGAAGCGGATCGACAGGCCCGCGCGGACCTTGCTGAGGCGGTTGATCAGGTAGCTGCCCTTGCGGTGCAGATAGTGGTCCGCCAGGTACGTCACGGCGGCCAGGGCCGCGAAGGCGGGAACGCTCGGGACGAGCGCGGCCAGCATGAGCGCGGGGAAGCCCAGCATCACGAGGGCCGCCGCGGCAAGCTCGGCCGCGCTGCCCACCCGGGCGACGCGAATAGCGGTGGATATCACGGAGAAACCTGCTCTGGGAGGGGGAGTGCCGGTTTTGTTCAGAAATGCCGGGAGAGGCCGGTAATTGGGTGGGGTACGGATACAGGCCTCTGCGAATACCCGGTGAACGGGTACCCGCAGAGGCCTGAATTCCCAAAGTCTTAATTACCTCTGATTATTACACGCCGTCCTGACGGTCCAGCACGGCGGCCAGCGCCTGTTCGAAGCCGGAGGCCTTCGCGGCGCCCGCGGTCGGGTCCTGCTGACGGACGTCGATCACGTGCCCGGTCAGCTCCGACAGCAGCACGTCCAGGGAGGTACGGGCCACGGCCTCGGAGGACAGCAGGCTGCCCGCGGGCTCCTGGCCGAAGGCCTTGGTGCGCATCGGGGTGGCGGTGCGCTCGGGGTTGATGCAGTTGACGCGGATGCCGTCGCCGGCCCACTCGTCGGACAGCGCCTGGGTGAGGTTCACCATGGCGGCCTTGGTGGAGGAGTACAGGGAGTACTCGGCGCGGCCGCGGGTGTAGCTGCTGGAGGTGTAGAGCAGCAGCTGGCCGTTGGTCTCCGCCAGGTACTTGTAGGAGGAGCGCGCGATCTGCACCGGGGCCAGGTAGTTGACCTTCAGCGCCTCCTCGATGGTGGCGTTGTCGGTCTCGGCGAGCTTGCCGATGCGCAGCACGCCCGCGGTGTTGACGACGTAGTCGATCCGGCCGGTCTCCGCGTACGCCTTGGACAGCGCGTCGTCGACCTCCTCCGGGTTCTCCACGTGCGTGCCGGTGGTGGAGCGGCCGAGCGCGTAGACGTTCGCGCCGTAGGACTCGGCGAGTTCGGCGATGTCCTTGCCGATGCCGTAGGAGCCGCCGAAGATGACGACGGTCTTGCCGGTGAGGAGTTCGCGGTAGGCCTCCTCGCCGTTCTGCTCGGGGGCGGCGGTGGAGGCGAGCTGGAACAGCTTGTCGGCGATGAAGACGTCGACCGGCTGGGTCACCTTCATGTTGTACTCGTCGCCCGCGACGACGTGGATCGGCACGTCCGGCAGGTACTTGAGGACCACCGAGCAGTCGTCCGTCGCCTGGAAGTTGGGGTCGCCGGCGGCGACCTCGTAGGCGCGGCGGATGGTGGACAGCTTGAAGGCCTGCGGGGTCTGGCCGCGGCGCAGCCGGGAGCGGTCCGGGATCTCGGTGATGAACTCGCCGTCCTCGCCGTGCGTGCGCGTGACGATGATGGTGTCCGCGGACGGGATGGCGACGTCGACGGCCTGGTAGCGGTCCAGCGCGGCCACGCAGTCGTCTATGACGCGCTGCGAGAGCAGGGGGCGTACGGCGTCGTGGAAGAGGACGTTGAGGTCCTCGCCCTCGGCCAGGCCCTCGCCGAGGGCGGCGATGGCGCGCTCGGTGGTCTCGTTCCGCGTCGAGCCGCCCTCGATGATCTTCTTCACCTTGGTGAAGCCCGCCTTGGCGACGATCTTCTCGACGTCCGGCACATAGCCCGGGGCCATCAGCACGATGATGTCGTCGATCGAGTCGGCGTTCTCGAAGGTGGTCAGGGTGTGCTCGATGACTGCCTTGCCGGCGATCTTCAGCAACTGCTTGGGGATCGACAGACCCACCCGCTGACCGGTGCCACCGGCCAGGATCACTGCGGTGGTACGGGGCTTGGCTATGTGCTGGGACACAGGTGACCTACCTTGGGGCGACAGGGAACCGTGAAATGGTCCCACTTCCGGTAACCGCAGTGCAAGGTGAGTGACCTCCGCTGCATATGTGCGCGCTACCTGTCATTCACCTTGCACTCCTGGTGATTGGCGGCGGGCGGTGTGAACGCCCGTGAATTTGCTGTGAGTAAGTCCACAGGTGTCCGCGAGCGGGATTCAGCGGCGCCGAAGCCGCCTCGGACAACGGTGCCCGAGGACCCGTACCAGCTCCTTCGACGGCGTCTGGTGAACGCCGCGCGCGGGGGCCGCGCCGCCGGACATCTCCGCACCGACGGCGCAGGCCGCCTCGAGCGCCCGGCGGGGCGTCGGGATCTTCACGTCGCGGGACGTGGGGCTGCACGTGTTCTTCATATGCGGCACGGCTCCGCCTCGGACAAGGCGGGAATACAGCTCGTCCGGGAGGTCATTGCCGCGGAATTCAACATTAAGATTTCGCAGCATTTCGGTCTCGGCCGGGGTGAGTGACCGATTCGCGGTGTCCGGAACCGGCGGCAGGAGATTCCCGGGCAGTCCGAGCAGCGCCTCCACGACCGGGCGATCGTGGCGTCGTCGGGGGCGTCGGCGAAGAACTCGCTGCTGATCACCGAGGTCCGTGTGCCGGTGGCCCGTACCTGCTCCAGCAGCCATGGTCAACGGAAGGTAAGAGGCTCACCTGAGACTCACGTGAGAGCGCCGTGGGACCGCGGTGAGTCCCACGGCGCGTACCCGGACGTCAGACGATCCGCACACCCGGTTCGTCCGACTCCACCCGCAGTGTCACCAGCGTGCTCGCGCTCGCCTGCGGTTTGAGAACCGTGTCCACGGCACGGACCCTCGCGTCGATGCCGTCGCGGCGGATGTCGAACAGGTGGTATCCGCGGTGGGCGTCGATGAACTTCCAGTGCGGGTTGTCCGCCATCAGCGGGTCCCACTGCTTGTGGAAGGCGTCCTGGTCCTGGTCGCCGCTGCTGGAGATGGAGGTGCCGACGAACTCGGCGCCGACCACGTCGGAGTCGGGGTCGGCGTAGTCCGTCCTGAGGTCGCTGATCATCGTCAGGTGGCGGTCGCCGCTGAGCACGACCGGGTTGCGGATGTCGGCGAACTCCTCCAGCAGGGCGTTGCGTTCGACCTGGTAGCCGTCCCAGGCGTCGTAGTACCAGAGCTTGCCGTCGCCGGGCAGCAGGTCGGTCTCGGCCATCATGATCTGCGAGGCGATGAGGTTCCAGCGGGCCGGGGAGTCGTACAGCCCGTCGAGCAGCCACTGCTTCTGCTCGGCGCCGAGCATGGTCATCGAGGGCGATTCGGCGCCCTCCCGCGTGGTGGCCTGGTCGCTGCGGTACTGCCGGGTGTCGAGCACGTTGAGCCGGGCCAGCCTGCCGAACTCCAGCCGGCGGTACATCTGGATGTGCGGACCCGTGGGGACCGCGGTGGCGCGTACCGGCATGTGCTCGTAGTACGCCTGGAAGGCCGCGGTGAGCCGGGCCACGAACTTGTCGTGCGGCTGCTTGTCCGGGTCCTGCGGGATCTCCGCGGCCCAGTCGTTGTCCACCTCGTGGTCGTCGAAGGTGACCACCCAGGGGGCGTTCGCGTGCATCGCGGCGAGGTCGGGGTCGGTGCGGTACTGGGCGTACCGGTTGCGGTACTGCGCGAGGGTGTACGGCTCGCCCTTGCCCTCGTGCCGCCGTACGGCCGTCGCCGAGGGCGCGGACTCGTAGATGTAGTCGCCGACGAAGAGCACGACGTCGGGGTCCTGGGCGAGCATATCGGCGTATGGCGTGAAGTAACCGTGCTGCCAGTTCTGGCAGGAGGCGAGGGCGACGCGCAGCGAGCCGCCCCGCCGGCGCGGGTGGGGCGCGGTGCGGGTGCGGCCGGTGGGCGAGAGCTGGGTGCCGGCCCGGAAGCGGTACCAGTACGGGCGGTCCGGGCGCAGGCCGCGGACGTCCACGTGGACGCTGTGGCCGAGTTCGGGGCGGGCCTCGGCGGTGCCGCGGCGGGCGATACGGCGGAACCGCTCGTCCTCGGCGATCTCCCACTCCACGGGGAAGACCGCGTCGGGCATGCCGCCGCCGTTCAGCGGGTCGGGCGCGAGTCTGGTCCACAGCACGATGCCGTCGGGCAGCGGATCGCCGGAGGCGATGCCGAGGGTGAACACTCCGTCGGGGAGCGGGGTTCCGGCGGCGCGGGCGGTGCCGGGCAGCCACAGCTGGGCGGAGGCCGCGGCGCCGAGGACGGCGGCCCCGGCGGTCAGAAAGCGGCGGCGGTCGGGCGATGGTGCGGTCATGCGCTGACTCCCTTTGCCACAGTGGCCACTTGGACAGGTGGGTCGGACATGCGGAAGTTCCCATGGCCGGACGGTCCGCCTGCTGAACCATGCCCATCGCGAGCATGACAAGTGGGGAGACAACAGGAGAAGCGTCACGGCACCAGAACACCGTGACGCCGCAACGGATGTGACGGTAGGTCGGAATGCGTCCTACCGCAGGGAGGCGCAACGCCGTGCCGCTCCTGAGCGGGGATCAGCCGCCGAGCGACGTCGTGGGCACAGAAAAGCGGCACGCGGCGGACCGTGATCCGCCGCGTGCCGCACCGTCAGATGCGGTCGGCCCCTCTGAAGGGGCCGAACCGACGCCTTACTCGAACGGGTCGAACTCGTCGTACTCCCGCAGTACCTCGTCCCGCTCCGCCTGCTTGTCCCGGCGGCGCTGTGCCGCGGGCCGCGGCTCGTCGAAGCGGTGGTCCTCGCCACGGCGGCCGAGCATCTCCGCGCCGGACATGACCGTCGGCTCCCAGTCGAAGACGACCGCGTTCTCCTCGGGGCCGATGGCGACGCCGTCGCCCGCGCGGGCGCCCGCCTTCATCAGCTCCTCCTCCACGCCGAGGCGGCCCAGCCGGTCGGCGAGGTAGCCGACAGCCTCGTCGTTGTTGAAGTCGGTCTGGCGGACCCAGCGCTCGGGCTTCTCGCCGCGCACCCGGAACAGCGGCTCGCCGCCGACCTCCTCGCGTACGACGGTGAAGCCGGCGTCGTCCACGGCCTTGGGCCGGATGACGATCCGGGTCGCCTCCTCCTTCGGCTTGGCGGCGCGCGCCCGGGCGACCAGGTCACCGAGGGCGAAGGACAGCTCGCGCAGACCGATGTGGGCCACGGCCGACACCTCGAAGACCCGGTAGCCGCGGGCCTCCAGGTCGGGGCGGACCATCTCGGCGAGGTCCTTGCCGTCCGGCACGTCCACCTTGTTCAGGACGACGATCCGGGGCCGGTTGTCCAGGCCGCCGTACTGCCGCAGCTCCTCCTCGATGATGTCGAGGTCGGAGACCGGGTCGCGGTCGGACTCCAGGGTGGCGGTGTCCAGCACGTGCACCAGCACGCTGCACCGCTCCACGTGCCGCAGGAACTCCAGGCCCAGGCCGCGGCCCTGGCTGGCGCCGGGGATGAGGCCGGGCACGTCGGCGATGGTGTAGACGGTGGAGCCGGCGGTCACCACGCCCAGGTTCGGGACCAGCGTCGTGAACGGGTAGTCGGCGATCTTCGGCTTGGCCGCGCTGAGCACGGAGATCAGCGAGGACTTGCCGGCGCTCGGGTAGCCGACGAGGGCCACGTCCGCGACGGTCTTCAGCTCCAGGACGATGTCCTGGACGTCACCGGGCTCGCCGAGCAGCGCGAAGCCGGGGGCCTTGCGGCGGGCGGAGGCCAGCGCCGCGTTGCCGAGGCCGCCCCGGCCGCCCTGCGCGGCGACGTACGAGGTGCCGTGGCCGACCAGGTCGGCGAGCACGTTGCCCGCCTTGTCCAGGACGACCGTGCCGTCCGGCACCGGCAGGACCAGGTCCTGGCCGTCCTTGCCGGAGCGGTTGCCGCCCTCGCCGGGCTTGCCGTTGGTGGCCTTGCGGTGCGGGGAGTGGTGGTATTCGAGCAGCGTCGTGACCGACTGGTCGACGGTCAGGATGACATCGCCGCCCCGGCCGCCGTTGCCGCCGTCGGGGCCGCCGAGCGGCTTGAACTTCTCACGGTGGACGGAGGCACAGCCGTGGCCTCCGTTACCCGCGGCGACGTGCAGTTCGACGCGGTCCACGAAGGTGGTCATGGTGGGGTGCCTCCAGAAAGATGACGGGTTTTACCTGTGTTAACACGCGAAAGGCGGACCCGCCTTCCCGATCGGGAAGTGAGGTCCGCCTCGCGAAAGCGTTCGGTGCTGAATCAGGCGATCAGGTGATCAGACGATTCAGGCGACCGGAACGATGTTCACGACCTTGCGGCCACGGTGGGTACCGAACTCCACCGCACCGGCCTGCAGGGCGAACAGCGTGTCGTCGCCGCCACGGCCGACACCGGCGCCGGGGTGGAAGTGGGTGCCGCGCTGGCGGACCAGGATCTCACCAGCGTTCACGACCTGACCGCCGAAGCGCTTCACGCCGAGCCGCTGGGCGTTGGAGTCGCGACCGTTCCGGGTGGACGATGCGCCCTTCTTGTGTGCCATTTCTCCTCAGTCCCTTACTTCGCAGCCGTGGGGATCGACGTGACCTTGATCGCCGTGTACTGCTGGCGGTGGCCCTGCCGACGGCGGTAGCCGGTCTTGTTCTTGTAGCGCAGAATGTCGATCTTCTGGCCCTTGTGGTGGTCCACGACCTCGGCCTGGACCTTGATGCCGGCCAGCACCCACGGGTCGCTGGTCACGGAGTCGCCGTCGACAACGAGCAGGGTCGAGAGCTCGACCGTGTCGCCAACCTTGGCGGTGGAAATCTTGTCAACCTCAACGATGTCGCCGACAGCAACCTTGTGCTGGCGACCACCGCTGCGCACGATGGCGTACACGCGGATCTCACTTTCG
Organism: Streptomyces sp. NPDC028928; assembly: GCF_055564915.1. Taxonomy (NCBI): domain Bacteria; kingdom Bacillati; phylum Actinomycetota; class Actinomycetes; order Kitasatosporales; family Streptomycetaceae; genus Streptomyces; species Streptomyces sp. NPDC028928. Next base: position 482,098 of record NZ_JBVHVI010000002.1, on the reverse strand, counting down.
CTCGAAGAAACGGCACCCCCGCAGGCCAGTCGCCCGGGAACACCACGGGCGACCTCTCCCGGCCCGCCTTGCGCCCGGGAGGAAGAGGTTTACGGGGATGTGGCGTGTTCAGTGGACACGCCGACGGTCAAGGTTACGGGGCAGGGCCGAGGGGGTCAAACCGGGTCCCTCGGGTGTGCGGCCGGTCACTCGGACCGGCCTCACGGGCGGGCGGCCGGTCACTCGGTACCGCCCCGTCGGTGTGGGGGGGGGGGGGGGGGGGGGGGGGGAAAAGGCGGGGGGGGGGGGGGGAGGGGAGGGGGGGGGGGGGGGGGGTGGGTTTTTTTTGGAGTCGGCGTGGGTAGCGGTGGGGGTGTTGTTTGC